>NZ_JBFAPP010000001.1:0-560690 GCF_040676775.1 Micromonospora sp. NPDC049523
AGCCGCGTCATCACCTGCTCCGGCTACATGCGCGACCAGGTCAACAACCTCTTCAACCTCCCCACCACCCACATCGACGTCGTACCCAACGGCGTGGAGACGCACCGGTGGAAGGCCAGCGCCGCCGCTGTCGCCGCCGCTCGCAAGCGCTTCGCCGGGGACGGCCCGCTGGTCACCTTCGCCGGCCGGCTGGTCTACGAGAAGGGTGTCCAGCACCTCATCGCGGGACTGCCCCGGCTGCGTCGGGAGCACCCCGGACTGCGCCTGGTCATCGCCGGTGACGGTCCGTACCGGGGTGAGCTGGAGGCCGACATCGACCGGCTCGGGGTACGCGGAGCGGTGAGCATGCCCGGCTTCCTCGGTGGATCGGACCTGCCCGCGATGATGGCCGCGTCGGACTGCTTCGCGGTGCCGAGCATCTACGAGCCGTTCGGCATGGTCGCGCTGGAGGGTGCGGCGGCCGGTGCGCCCCTCGCCGTCGCCGCCACCGGCGGGCTCGCCGAGATCGTCGAGACCGGGGTGACCGGGATGACCTTCGAGCCGAAGGACCCGGACGCGCTCGCGGACGCCGTACACGCGCTGCTGGCCGACAGTAACCGGGCGCGGGAGTTGGCCCGGCGGGCCCGGCGGATGGTGGCCGACGACTACGGCTGGGCGTCGATCGCACAGCGCACCGCGGCCACGTACGCCACCGCGATCGACAAGGCCGCGGCGTTCACCACCGAGCAGGCGGCGCACCGGTTGGCGCACGGCCGCCCGGTGCTCGACATCCCGGCGGGGAACCTGCTCGCCGCCGTCGGCGTGCGCTGACCGCCAAACGGTCCCGGTACGACTCCGGCCGCCGATGCCCGAGGGCGTCGGCGGCCGGTGGTGTCACGGCTCAGCGTTGTACCGGTGGCACCAATCAGCGCTGGTCGACGGGGACGAACGCCCGCTCGCCGGCACCGGTGTAGAGCTGCCGCGGACGGCCGATCTTGGTCTCCGGATCCGAGATCATCTCGCGCCACTGGGCGATCCAGCCGGGCAGCCGGCCGAGCGCGAAGAGCACGGTGAACATCTTGGTCGGGAACCCCATCGCCTTGTAGATCAGGCCGGTGTAGAAGTCCACGTTCGGGTAGAGCCGGCGCGACACGAAGAAGTCGTCGGCCAGCGCGATCTCCTCGAGCTGCAGCGCAAGGTCGAGCAGCGGGTCGGGCTTGTTCATCCGGGCCAGTACGTCCTGCGCGGCCTTCTTGACGATGGCCGCCCGCGGGTCGTAGTTCTTGTAGACCCGGTGGCCGAAGCCCATCAGCTTGACGCCCTGCTCCTTGGCCTTGACCCGGCGGACGAAGGCCTGGACGTCCCCGCCGTCGGCGCGGATGCCCTCCAGCATCTCCAGTACCGCCTGGTTCGCGCCCCCGTGCAGGGGACCGAAGAGCGCGTTCACGCCGGCCGAGACCGAGGCGAACAGGTTGGCCTGGCTGGAGCCGACCAGCCGGACGGTGGAGGTGGAGCAGTTCTGCTCGTGGTCGGCGTGCAGCACGAACAGCATGTCGAGTACGCGGGCGACGACCGGGTCGACCTCGTACTCCTCCGCCGGTACGCCGAACGTCAGGCGTAGGAAGTTCTCCACGTACCCGAGGGAGTTGTCCGGGTAGAGCTGTGCCTGACCGATCGACTTCTTGTACGCGTACGACGCGATCGTCGGCACCTTGGCCATCAGGCGCACGGTGGAGATCTCGACGTGCTCGGGGTCGAACGGGTCCAGGCTGTCCTGGTAGAAGGTCGAGATGGCGCTCACCGCCGAGGAGAGCACCGCCATCGGGTGCGCGTCGCGCGGGAACCCGTCGAAGAACCGCCGCATCTCTTCGTGGAGCAGCGAGTGCCGGCGAATCCACTCGCTGAACTCGGTGAGCTGCTGGGCGGTGGGCAGCTCGCCGTAGATCAGCAGGTACGAGACCTCGAGGAACGAGGCCTTCTCCGCCAGCTGGTCGATGGGGTATCCGCGGTAGCGGAGAATACCCGCATCTCCGTCGATGTAGGTGATCTCCGAGGAGCAGGCGGCGGTGTTGACGAAACCCGGGTCGTAGGTGACGTACCCGGTCTCGCCCAACAGCTTGCCGACGCCGATCCCGGACGGGCCCTCGACAGCGGGCCGCACCGGCATAGACAGTTGCCCGCCGGGGTGGTCGAGCTTGACATCCGTCATGTGGTTCCTCGCTTCGGCGGCAAAATCTTCGTTGAATTGCCTCTGTTCCTACGGTAATCGTGGCGCGGAACCAACACCTGGCCATGGTCGAGCGGTGAGGGATGCGTCACGCATCACCCCACTTGCGAAACTGTCACCTTGAATGTCGCCTAAGTCACAGACGTAACCGGCGCAACTCGCCACCGTCGTTGACCAGGAACAACTCCAGTTTGTTCGCACCGGGGACGAACAGTGACTCGTCGCTCACCAGGGCACCGAAGCGACGACCGTTCTTGTCCGGGTCGACCACCGGCACGACCGCGCCGATCCGGCCGTTGACCGCGACCGCGATCCGGGCGCCGGTGGGCACCGAGTCCGGGACCGTGCCGCAGACCAGCGCGGGCAGCCGCCCGCCGTTGGGGTCGATGTTGTCGAACGCGGCCCGATTGATCACGCTGACCCCGGTGCGGTCGTCGCTGACCCGCAGGTCAGTGACCCGGCGGCCGATCAGCTCCGGCGACGGGGGCGCGGGCAGCTTCGGCCGGGCGGCACCGCTGAGCACGTCGGCGAAGGTGTCACCGGGCAGTTGCAGGGCGAACGTGGGCTGGTCGTGGAACCGTTTCTCCGACCGCTCCCGGGTGGCGTCCGGCGCGACCAGGCCGTCGACCTGCCAGGGGATGCTGACCTGCGCCCGGTCGGCGATCGTCGGCAGCAGGTCGACGTGTTCCCAGTTGCGGTCGTCGACGCGCCCGTCCCGCTGCCCCGGCTCCTTGACGAACAGCGGCACCCAGGCCACCTCGCCGGGGGCCCGGTCGATCGACGCCCGGCCCCGGCCCTGCACCCCGGGAGTGAAGCTGAGCCCGTGGTCGGCGGTCACCACCACCAGGGCGTCGTCGTAGAGCCCGGACTCGCGCAGCGTACGCAGGGTTTCACCGATCAACCGGTCGGTGTACCCGAGTTGCAGCAGGTGACGCTGCCGGGCCAGTTCCACCCAGCCGTCACCGTCGTTGGGCATACCCGGTGGTGAGTCGTACCGCATGCCCGACGGCAGGTAGTTCCACGGCGTGTGCGGCATCAGCAGGTGCAGGAAGTGCAGGGTGGGCCGCTCGGCGGGACGCAGGTCGGCGAGGAACTGGGTGAACCGGGCCGGCTGGTTGACGTCGAGTTCGCCCCACCGGAACCTCGGGTCCGTCGGCGGTGGCTGTTGCTCCAGTTCCTCGAGCTCCGCCTCCTGCCGGGTCGCCTCCCGGTACGACGACTCCGGATCGTCCGGTACGTCGACCGGCGAGACGATCTGCCGGAGCAGTCCGGCGCTCTCCCGCAGCAGCACCGGCAGCCCACCGCGCACCGGCGTCTCGCGCCGCGCACACTCGCTCGGCGGGCAGAGCTGGCTGATGCTCTCCTGCACCTTGAGGTCGTAGGTCCCGCCGAGCAAGGTGAACAGGTTGTCCGGGTACTGCGAGTAGTGCGGCGCCCGCGCCGACGACGGGTAGCGGCCGGTGAGCATGGCCGGCAGCGCGTACGGGGTCCACCCGCTCACCCCGGTCGCGTTGCGGTACCAGGTCGATCCGCCGGCCAGTGCGGCGAAGTTGGGGAACCTCGTCGCGTCGATCGTCCCGCCCTCACCGAGCAGGGAGACCAGCGGCAACTCGTCCAGGACGAGCATCACCACCGGTGGATGGCTGGCCGACTCGTGTGCGGCGCCGGGACCCGAGCCGCGCTCGGCCGGCAGCACCACCGCCGAGGCCGGCGAGGCGAAGACGAAGAGCAGGACGAAGACCAGCGGTCCGGCGGCGGCGATCCGCAACAACTGTCCGGCCGCCCGCCAGCGCCGGTACGCGTACGCCCCGACTGCGCCGACCAGCAGTGCGACCAGCGCCAACGGCAGCCCGCGCCACGGCAGCAGGTGTTTGCCGACCTGGATCGCCAGCGCGGCGAGCAGCAGCCCCAGCGACACGGTGTGCACCACGCCCCGGACCCCCGGCCCGATCAGCCGGGTGAGCGCGCCGATCCCCCAGACCAGGACCGGAATCGGAACGGTGAAGGCGGCCACCAGCAGCAGGATCTCGACCGGTCCGGCGCCGTAGAAGAGGAAGAAGTCGGGGCTGCGCCCGGTGACGTCGAGCAACGGCTGGGTGATCACCAGCCCGCAGAGCGCCACGATCTCCAGAAACGTGGGCAGTTCCGCGCGCCACCAGCGGGACAGCCGGCCCCGGGCGGGCGGGGTGGCCGCCTCAGCCACGCGGCACCCCGACGTAGAGCGTCCGGGTGCCGGACGGGAGTTCCTCCCGTGCGGTGATGTCGCACCGCCGGGCCAGCAACCGCTCGAACTCCTCCCGGCGGTAGTCCGGGAACAGACCGGCCGGCTTGTTGGCCAGCAGCCGCCGGGCCATCGGGTCCTCCGGGTGCACGAACTCGGCCACCAGCCGGCCGCGCGAACCGGCGGTGGCCAGGAATCCGACCAGCCAGTCGACGACCTGGGGCAGCGGCACGTTGCGACCGATGGCCAGGTGGTGGATCACGGCCAGGGCGAGCACCGCGTCGGCGTCGGCGCGGGCCGCGAAGGAGGCCCGTTCGACACCGCCCCAGCCCCCGCCGGATGAGGGGTCGGCCAGGTCGAGCACCAGCGGCAGGATGCGCTGCTCACCGTCGGCCCGCAGGCGCCGGTAGAGGTTCTCGACCACCGCCGGATCACTCTCCGCCGCCACCACGTACGCGGCGTGCCGGGCGGCGAGTCGGGAGTAGTCGCCGTCGTTGGCGCCCAGGTCGAGCACGAGTTGCGGGGAGGCTCCAACCAGCGCCGCCTCGACGAAGCGTTCCTTGCGCTCCCGGTCGGCGTCGGAGTAGCCACAGGTCTGGCGGTACTGCTCCCAGTGGCTGGCCGGTGGCTGCCAGTCCAGCCGGCGGACCAGCTTCTCCACCGCCCGTACGCCCGAAAGCACCAGGTCCCGCGAGAAGCCGGCGTCGCGTAGCTCGGCCCGGACCGTCCCGGTGCTCGCGTCGGCGTGCCGGGCCTGCATCGCGTCGTGCAGGTATACGTGCTTGAGCACCCCCGCGGAGAACCGGCGGGTGCCGCCGAAGACGCGGCGCATCTGGCCGGGCTCGACTCCGTCGATCCGGGATCGCAGCCAGGGCTGGAAATCCAGGTCGAGGTGGGCCTGCAACATCAGCGGGTAGAGCAGGGTCTGGCAGAACTGTCGGTAACCGGCCCAGGGCTCGCCGTCGCGCGCCCGTTCGAAGGAGCCGATGTCGATGAAGACCGGCGTGGAACCCCGCCACTGTAGGTTGTAAGCCGATCCGTCTTTCGTGGTGAACCCGGAGTTCAGCGCGGCGGTGAGGATCTCCAGATGCAACAGCGCGGCGTCCCGGAGCATCCCGAAGGACCACTCGTACGGGTAGGAGACGAACGGTATCCGCTCGTGTCGCAGCACCGTGTCCCAGCAGTTCTCGTCGGGCACCGACAGCGTGTCCCGGTCGACGGGTTCGGTGCCGCAGACCTTGCCGGCGGTGAGCAGGGGTGGGAAGAATTCGCTGGTGGCGAGGGCGTGCCAGTCCTCGGTCGCCCGCCGGTCGAGTCCGCGCAGCACCTGCCCGTCGAGGTAGAAGACCCGGTTGCCGGGGTCGCGGAACGAGCCCGGCTCCGCGCGTACACCGGCCTCCGATGTGGAAATTGGTGGCGGGGACATCTGCGACCGGGCCCCGCTCTCAGTCCTTCTCCGCCGGCTGCCGGCGCAACCGGCCGACCAGCCGCCGCCAGTACAGCTTGGCCGCGACCGCGACCCCAGCGGCACCGCCGATGACCGCCTGCACGATGAGACTGCCGGATCCGGCATCCAGATAGGCCAGGTCCATCTCGGCCGCCCCTTTCATTTCGTCCCGCATGTTGATACGTCGGCCGGCACGCCGAGCCCGCCGCGCCGGCCGGGACGGTGTCCGCGTCGGCGTGTCGCGAAGGGCGTCCAGTGCCGGCAACCCCCTGCTCATCTGGGCTTCAGGTGCCGTTAACCACACCGTACGCCGGAGATCGCCTGCTCGCACTCGCACTGCAGACCTGGTGCCCGGTGTCCGATTCGCACTCCACGAACGGGTGTCCGATTCCTTCAAGACCGGCGGCGACCGTCGACCCTATGGTGGGGCAATGGCACCTCACCTAGACGTAATTTCCCTGGTCGTGGCCGACATGGGCCGCTCCCTGACCTTCTACCGCCGCCTCGGGTTGGACATCCCCGCCGACTCGGACGAAGATCCGCACGTGGAGGCACCGCTGCCCGGCGGGCTGCGCCTGGCCTGGGACACCGCCGAGACGGTCTCCTCGATCGACCCGAACTGGTCCATGCCCACCGGCCCCGGTCGGATCACGCTCGCCTTCCGCTGCGACAATCCCGGCGAGGTCGACTCGATGTACGCCGAGATGACCGACGCCGGCTACCCCGGGCATCTCAAACCCTGGGACGCCTTCTGGGGCCAGCGCTACGCCACCCTGCTCGACCCGGACGGCAACGGCGTCGACCTCTTCGCCCCGCTCACCTGACCCCGACCCGAGGGCTCCACCCTCGGTTCTACCGCTCGTGGCGGCTAGGTGATCAGGTCGCGGGGCGGGACACCGGCCAACGCCCGGATCTCCCGGGACAGGTGCGGCTGGTCGGCGTAGCCGGTCCGTACGGCGGTGTCGGCGGCCGGCACCCCGGTCCGGAGCAGTGCCAGTGCCCGCTGCATCCGCAGGATCCGGGCCAGTGTCTTCGGCCCGTAGCCGAACAGCGCCCGGCTGCGCCGATGGAGCTGGCGGGGGCCGAGACCGAAATCGGCCGCGGTGCCGGCCACGTCGGCGCCCGCACCCAGCCGGGCGACCAACGTACGGGCGATCGGGTCGGGGCCACCTGCGTCACCCAGCCGGGCCGCCGCCACCGACTCCAACAGGCGCTCGGGGTGGTCCGCGTACGCCGCCCGCTCGTCGAGTTCACGGGTGCGGGCGTCGGACCAGAGCGCGGTGAGCGGGACCCGCTGGTCACGCAGCTCGTACGCCGGAACACCGAACACGGCCGGGCCGGTGCCGGGCGGGAACCGCAGTCCGACGTACCGCTCTCCCGTGGCGGTCCCGACCTGGGCGGCGGTGTCCGGCCCCGCCACCAGCAGCCCGTGCCGCTCGGACCAGATCAGGTCCATGCAGCCGTCGGGCAGGACCCGGACCGGTGTCGCCCCCGGCGGCGCCGTGCTCCACCACAGGACGGCCCCGCCCACCAGGGCGGAGGTGGTCTCCCGGTACATGTCCCCCAGCCTGCCAGCACCTCCCCTGTGCCGCGAGCCGGCGTGCCGGTGGTGGTGTGGGCACCGCCGTCGGCCCGGTGTCCGGGCCGACCAGCACCGGCGGACCGGGTCGGAATGCGGTGCTCGTGCCGCTGGTGCGTCTTCCGGCACCGACGGCGTCCTGGAAGCCGACACTACGGAGGGTTACGAGATGTCAGCCTGACAGGCATGACACGTTTCGCCGCGGGCAAGATAGAGGCCTTCGTCGGGCCGCCCGAACTCGGCGCCGCCGACGATCTCGAACAGGTCATCGTCGGGTTCATCGACGACGCCAAGGACTCCCTCGACGTCGCCGTACAGGAACTCGACTCCGAGCCGATCGCGCAGGCACTACTGGACGCCAAGTTCCGCGGCGTCGACATCCGGATCGTGCTGGAGCAGGACTATCTGCGTACGGCCAAGGCGCCCAAGGTGACGGCGCGGGCCGGCGAATCGGCGCAGGCCGCCCAGCGGCGAGTCCAGTGGGCGGCCGAACCCGGCGCCCGCAGCTTGGAGCCCAACCGCAAGATCATGGCCGCGCTGCTGCGTTGCGCCGTCGACGTCAAGGCCGACTACAACCCGGCGATCTTCCACCAGAAGTTCATCGTCCGCGACTACCGGAAACGGGCCGGCACCACCTCCGCGGTGCTGTCCGGGTCGGCCAACTTCACCGGCACCGACTGCCACCGCAACCTCAACCACGTGGTGACCTTCCACGACGCCCGGATCTGCCAGGAGTACGCGGGCGAGTTCACCCAGCTCCGGGCAGGGCAGTTCGGTCGCGGTGCGCACGGCAAGGTGCCCCGGGCCTACAACCTCGGCGGGATACCGGTGAAGGTGCTCTTCGCCCCGGACCACGCGCCGGAGCTTGAGATCATGAAGCAGATGCTGAAGGCGACCGGGCGGGTGGACTTCGCGGTCTTCACCTTCGCCGGCTCATCCGGCCTGGACGACGCGATGATCGCCCTGGCCGCCGCCGGCCGTACGGTCACGGGTGCGGTGGACCCGGGTCAGGGAGCGCAGCGTTGGGCCGCGACGCACGACCTGAACCGGGCCAAGATCGCGCTCTACGCCCCGATCAGGTCACCCGCGTTCGGCAAGCTGCACCACAAGCTCATGACCATCGACGACAGTACGGTGATCGCCGGCTCGTTCAACTACACCGCCCCGGCCAACCAGTACAACGACGAGAACATCTTCGTGCTCGGCAGCCCGTACCCGGATCTGCCCGCCAGCGAAGGCGGGCCGGTGGACCTCGGCCGGTGCGCCGAGCTGACCAACTTCTTCCGCGCCGAGATCCAGCGCATCATCGAGGCGGGCGAACGCTTCGCCGGCACGGGTTAGCCGGCCGGGTCGTGCTTCCCGGTCAGCCGCGCACCTGGTCCCGCCAGGAGTGGGTGGGCTCGTAGCCGAGGACCCGGCGGGCCTTGTCGATCGACATCAGGGTCTCGTTGCCGACGAGTTCGCGGGTCAGCGGGACGTCCGGGAAGAGTTCGGCGGCAAGTTCCGCACTGGGACGGCTCATCACCGTGTCGGCGTTGGCGATCACAAAAACGTCGACCCCGGTGCCCTGGTGTTCCAGCCCGAGGCGGACCGCCTGGGCGCCGTCGCGGCAGTCGATGTACGACCACAGGTTCCACTTGCGCAGCGTGGGATCGGCGTCGAAGGCCGGGAAGGCCGCGTAGTCGGCCGGCTCCATCACGTTGGAGAACCGGAGGCCGATCATCTTGAGATCCGGCTCCCACCGGCAGAGCTTTCCGGCAAGCTCCTCCTCCAGGTGCTTGACCAGCGCGTAGTTGCTCTCCGGCCGGGCCGGATACTCCTCGTCGATCGGGACGTACGGCGGCGGCGTGTCGAACGGCAGCCCGAGCAGCGTCTCGCTGGAGGCCCAGACCACGTTCCGGATCCCGACCGCGCGGGCGGCGGTGAAGACGTTGTAGGTGGCGGCGATGTTGTGGTGGAACGTCGCAGAGTTGGTCCGCAGGCCCGGTGCGGGGATCGCGGCAAGATGCACCACCGCGTCCACACCGCCGTGCCGGTCGTCGATCGCGCTGAGCGCCTCGACGGTCTGGCCGTAGTCGGTCAGGTCCACCCTCGTGTACGGGCAGCGTGCTGTCGCGGGCGGCGCCGCGTCGAGGTTGACCACCTGGTAACCGTGGTCGAGCAGGTCGTCGACAACCGCCCGACCGAGCTTGCCGCTGCCGCCGGTGACCGCCACCCGGGTCACCACTGCGCCGCACCCTTGCACGAGATCATGGGACCAACTTAGGACGTGGCCCGTTGCGCTGACGGTGGTGGGGTTGACAAGTGCCACCTACTTATCGATTATCGAGATATCGCTAATCGATAAGGCGGAGGTGTCTCATGAGATTCCGCAACCCTGACTGGCTCACCGAACTGCAGGGCCTCGTGGTAGCCGCACTGCTCCTCCTGGCCGCGATCGTCGTGTTCAACGTCGTCACGCTCGCGAACGGCGGCCCCGTGACCGCCCAGATCCCGGCGGATGCGGTAGCAGGCGTCGCCGGCGCCACGGATGGCCTGCGCGCCGGAGGCGTCGTCGACGGTGACGTCGAGGTGCGGGTCGCCGACCCCACACCGGGCCAGCTCGTGGCGTACCACCTGACCGTGCTGCCGATGCTCGCCGTCGCGGCGGCGGTGCTGGTCCTGCTCTGGACCGTGCTGCGGCACGCCCGTCGCGAGGATCCGTTCGCCACCGGTACGGTCCGGCGACTGCGCCTGATCGGTTGGGTCGCCCTCGTCGGCGGCGTCCTGGCGCAGCTCGTACAGCTGATCGCTTCGCTCGAACTGACCGCGCGGGTCACCGCGGACGGCGAGCAGTCCGCGACGCTGGACCTGACCCGGACCGGGCTGTTCCTGCTGCTGGGCTTCGGATTCTTCGCGATCGCCGAGATCGTCAAGCGCGGATTGGCGATGCGGACCGAACTGGAGACGGTGATCTGATGCCGCCCGAGGAGGATCACCGGGTCGACGTACATCTCGACAAGCTCCTGGCCGAACGCGGCCTGACCCTGACCGAGCTGGCCGACCGGGTCGGCCTGACCCTCGCCAACCTGTCCGTGCTGAAAAATGGCCGGGCACGGGCGATCCGGTTCAGCACCTTGACGGCCCTCTGCCACGAACTGGACTGCCAGCCAGGCGACCTGCTCACCGTCCGCCGCTCCTGACCGGTGGCGGCTGGCGGGCCGGGTCAGGCCGGGCGACCGCCGTCACCGACCAACGGATCGGCCGCCGGGGATCGCTCCCCGGCGGCCGATCGAGGTGTGGCGCGGACGCTCAGAAGCCGAGCGCGGACCGTCCGCCGACCACGGGAATGCGCAGCTCACTGTCGTTCGGCGCGACCCGCAGGCGGGTGCCACCCAGCGGGAGCAGGGTGTACTCCTGGTCACTGGAGAAGACCACCACGCCGATCCGGTGCCCGGCGGCGAAGATGTAGTCCTTCGGCTCCAGGGTCCACCTGTAGTCGTAGAACTTGCCCTGCTTGACCTTCTCGGTACGGTCGGCGTCCTTGCGGTTCTGCGGATCCGTCCACCCCCGGGTCACCACGACGGGCGCGGCGGTCGAGCCCGCCGGACCGTAGTCGACCAGGTAGGTGGTCAGGTTGGCGTCGGGCTTGTTGTCGATCGCCATCCGCAGCCGCATCTCCGGCCGGCCGGAGAGCCGGACGTCCTGGGCGAGCGCGGGCGAGGTGTAGACCAGCCGGTTCGGGCTGGCGGTGTCCGGCTGGGCCACCAACTGGGTCGGCGCGATCGTCCGCCCCTCGTCGACGAAGCCCTGCTCGACCTTGCCCTTCGGCGGCTTGCCGGTGGTCAGGGTGCCGGGCTGGGTCGCGTTGGTCGCGGCGAACCGCAGGTCGACCTCACGCGCGCCGGGGTCGGGCCAGTTGGCGTACGTGGTGTAGGCGCGGTTCTCACGCTGCACCACCGCGGTCGGCTCGTCCATGATGCCGTTGCGCACCCCCCACAGCCAGAAGTCGAACCAGCGGTTCTCGGTCTGCTTGTAGGTCCAGGACTTGCCGTCCGGCAGCGGTACGGTGGCACCATTGCCCGGCCCGCCGTGCCCGCCCTGGTGCAGCCAGATCTTGCGCGGTACGTCGTACCGGGCGAGCTGGTCCCACCAGCCGGCGAAGTTCTCCGTCTTGACGTTCCAGTCGTTGAGCCCGTGTACGACAAACACGCTGGCCTTCACGTCACGCGCGCCGTCGAGGTAGTCCCGCTCCTGCCAGAACCGGGTGTAGTCACCGGTGACTCGGTCCTGCTCCCGGGTGATCTCGGCGATCTCGTCGGCACAGGTTCCCTCGGCCCGCGTCTGACCGGCGGTGTACTGGGCCAGGATGTCGGCGTCCTCGCCCTGATACGTGCCGGGGGCGACAACCAGGCCGTTGGCCCGGTAGTAGTCGTACCAGCTGCTGATCGCCGAGACCGGGATGATCGTCTTGAGACCCTTGACCCCGGTGGTGGCGACCATGTTGGGCAGGGTGCCGTTGTAGGAGACCCCGGTCATCCCGACCGCGCCGGTGGTCCAGCCGGCGGTGACCGGCGCGCCACTGGCGTCGAATCCGCGGGCCCGGCCGTTGAGCCAGTCGATGACCGCCTTGGTGCCGAGCGTCTCGGCCCGGTCGCCGCTGGTCGGGCAGCCGTCCGAGTCACCGGTGCCGATGCTCTGGCCGAGCACCACGGCGTAACCGCGCGGCACGTAGTAGTCGTCGAGCGATCCGGGGAGGTTGGCCTTTGCCGCCGCGAGCCCGATCTCGCCACCGGCCGCGCGGGCACCGTTGCGGCCGGTCAACCCGTTCTGCGGCAGCTCGTCCACCAGCACGCTCGGGTACGGCACGTCGCCCCAGGTGTCCTTGCGGTACGGGCTGTGCTCGAAGATCACCGGCACCTTGAAGCCCCGGGTGGCGGTCTCGGCGGGGCGGGAGATGTCGATCGCGACCCGGTCGAGGCGGCCGTCGTGGTCGGTGTCCAGCGGCGTCTGGACGAACACCCGCTCCTCGATCGCGTCGGCGAACGAGAAGACCGGCTGGGTCATCCCGTCGGTGACCACAATGGTCGGAGGTGGCGTGTGGGTGCCGGCGGCGGCGGGCACCACGGGTGCGGTCAGGACCAGCGTGCCGGTCAGGATGGCGGTGAGCAGCACCGGGTGACGGGGTCGACGCATGGGCAGTTCCCTTCGATCGGGCTCGTGGCCGGAACCGGTCAGGGGGACGAATCGAGTTGGTTCCATCGGCCACACATGCTAGGCGGGTCGACGCCCGTAGTCGATCATTCGCGGTCGTACCAGGTTTCCGGTTGTCCGTGCCGCGAGCGGGTACCCAGGGCCGGGAAACGCCGGCCCGGACGGGGACCGGCGCGAGGTCGGGGGGCCACAGTGCACAGGCCGGACCGGCGACCGGCCCGGCCGTCATCCACCCCGGCCCGGCCTGACCATCGGGTGGGGCGCTACGACACGAAGTTCCGACAGAAACCGGGCGGTGATGCCGGACGGGGTTGGCTCCCCGTCGGCTTCACCGCCCGGCGTACGTTCCGGCGGGGTCAGCCGCCCGGGTTCGACGGTGCCGGGGCCGGCGGCTGGTTCGTCGACGGCGGGCCGCTGGGCGCGGGCGCACCGGCGGCGGCCGGCGGCGCGGCAGCCGGCTTCAGGTCCTGCGGTACGGGCAGCGCGCTGCCCTTCACGTACTCGTCCCAGTCCATGTTCCAGGCGGTCCAGCCGTTGCCGTCATCGAGCTGCACCTCGGTGCCGCGAACCGTGACCAGGTCACCGACCTGGGTTGTCCGCATCAGGAAGGCGGCGTTGGCGGCGGAGACGTTGGTGCAGCCGTGCGACACGTTCGTGCTGCCCTGATCGCCCTCGGACCACGGCGCCGAGTGGATGAACTCGCCACCCCAGGTCAGACGCTGGGCGTCCTGCACGGTGACCACGTACGGGTCGGCCGAGCCGGTCGTGTCGAAGACCGTTTGCTCGTGCTTCTCCATGATCACCATCTTGCCGCTGGACGTCGGCGTGCTCGGCTTGCCGAGGCTGACCGGGATCTTGCGTACCAGCTTGTCGTTCTTGAACACCGACATCTGCTTGGTGCCGTTGTCGATGTCCAACGAGACCTTGTTACCGATCTTGGCGGTGGCGCTTCGGTCGGCATCACCGAAGCCCTCCTTGCCCATCGGCACCCCGTCGAGCATGGCCTTGACGCTGATCGTCGTACCGGGCTTCCAGAAGTCCGGTGCCCGGTAGAAGACCTGCTGTCCGTCCTCGGTCCAGTGCCACGCACCCGGCTGCGCCGGAGTGGTGGTGACGAAGAGCCGTTTCTGTACGTCGGCGCGCTTTTCCTTCGGCACCCCTGGGTCGAAGTCGACCGTTACCGGCATGGCCACCCCGTACGTCCGTTTGTCCTGGAAATAAAGGGTCGAGAAGATTTCCTTGGCCGGCTTGTCCATGGTGGTGAAGTTGGTCGTCTGGGTCACTTCTTTGCCCGCATCGTTGGTTGCGGTGACCTGCGCCGTATAGCGCTGTTTGTTCTTCAGCGCTTTATCCGGCAACCAGGACGAACCGTCCGTACGCAACGAGCCCGCGACCTTCCCACCCTTGTCGTCGGTGAGCGTTACCGCCGTTACCTTCCCGCCGGTGACGGTGAGGCCGACCTCGGTGCTGATCGGGAGGTCCTTCGCATTCGCCGCAGGACTGATGCTCAGTTGCGGCGGCGGTGCCGCCGCCTTCGCGGCCTCCTTCTTGTCCTGCTCACTGGTACACCCCGCCAGGGCCAGTGACGCGGTAGCGACCATCGCCACCAGAATTGTGGCCCGACGCCTCTTTGTCATGATCCCCACCCCATTCCGCTAGCGTCTCGCCACATTGTGTAACGAGAGTCGCGGGCACCGCGTCGGTTCGGAACAGAAGAATCGAAGCGCGTATCGCGCATTCGGATTGATGCCGGACAGAACGCGTTGTTGCCGGACAGAGCGCGAATACCCGGTCCGGCGGCGGATAGACCAGTCGGATCCGGGTATGTCGCCGCCGCGCACGCGACGGCGGCGCGACCGCGGGCCACAGGCGGGATCACGGCGGGTCGGAGCAACCCGCCGACGCGGGTGGGGCGGGATCGGGCACGATGGGACCGTGACGGACGCGGTGATCTTTGACCTGGACGGCGTGATCGTGGACTCCGAACCGGTGTGGGAGGAGGTCCGCAGGCGCTACGTCGCGGACCACGGCGGCCAGTGGCAGCCGGACAGCCAACGCCGGTTGATGGGGATGAGCACCGGCGAATGGGCTCGCTACCTCAGCGCCGAACTCGGGGTGGACCGCTCGCCGCAGCAGGTCGCCACCGAGGTGGTGGACGAGATGGCCCGGCGCTACCTGGAACACGTACCGCTGATCGCCGGTGCCGACGAGGTGGTGCGCCGGCTCGCCGGGACCTGGCCGATGGGGCTGGCCAGCTCGTCGCCGGCCCGGCTGATCGAGGCCGCGCTCCGGGCCACCGGGCTCACCGACGCGTTCTCGGTGACGCTCTCCACCGAACAGGTGCCGCGGGGCAAGCCGGCGCCGGACGTGTACCTGCGGGTGGCCGAGCGGCTGGGGTTCGACCCCACCCGCTGCGTCGCGGTCGAGGACTCCTCCAACGGCGTACGGTCGGCCAGCGCCGCCGGCACCCGCGTGATCGCCGTGCCGCACGCCTCGTACCCGATCGACCCGGACGCACAGCAGCTCGCCATCCTGGTCATCCCGACCATCCGTGACCTGACCGACCAGGCCGTACGCGACGCGGCCCCGGGAGCCGGACCGAGCGACGCTTAAGCCCGATCGAGCCTCCACCCCGCAGCAAACCGGATAATCTGCGCGTATCCGGAGGAACGGGCGGGAGGCGCGATCGGCATGCCCGAGGAGACAGAGCGGTCGTCGGTCACGTTGGCGGTGAACGGCCAGCAGCACCGGCTCCGGTTGGACAACCGGACCACCCTGCTGGACGCGTTGCGCGAGCACCTCGGACTGATCGGCGCGAAGAAGGGCTGCGACCACGGCCAGTGCGGGTCGTGCACCGTACTGCTCGACGGGCGCCGGGTGAAGAGCTGTCTGATCTTCGCGGTGGCGGCGTCCGGATCGGCGGTGGTGAGCGTGGAGGGCCTGGCCGACGGCGCGGACCTGCAGCCGCTGCAACAGTGCTTCATCGACCATGACGCGTTCCAGTGCGGCTACTGCACCTCCGGCCAGATCTGCTCCGCCACCGGCATGCTCGACGAGGTCCGCAAGGGGTGGCCCAGCGTCGTGACCGCAGACCTCGCCGCCGGGCCGGCCCGCCTCAGCGAGGAGGAGATCCGGGAACGGATGAGCGGCAACCTGTGCCGCTGCGCGGCGTACCAGCAGATCGTGGCGGCGATCCGGGCGACCGCCACGGCGGAGGCGGTACTGCGATGAGGACCTTCCGCTACCACCGGGCCGACGACGCGGCCGAGGCCGTACGGATGGTCGCCGGCGAGACCGAGGCGGCGTACCTGGGCGGCGGCACGAACCTCGTCGACCTGATGAAACTGAGCGTGCAACGCCCCCGGCTGCTGGTCGACGTGACCCGGCTACCGCTGGGCTCGGTCGAACCGCTGCCCGACGGGGGCCTGCGAATCGGCGCGACCGTACGCAACAGCGACCTGGCCGCCCACCCGGTGGTCCGGCGCGACTTCCCGGTGCTGGCCAGGGCACTGCTCGCGGCCGCCTCCGGTCAACTGCGCAACATGGCCACGGTCGGCGGCAACCTGCTGCAACGCACCCGGTGCGTCTACTTCCAGGACGTCGGCAAGCCGTGCAACAAGCGCGAACCCGGCACCGGCTGCTCCGCGCTGGAGGGCCAGAACCGGGACCTGGCCATCCTCGGCTGGTCGACGTCGTGCGTGGCCACCCACCCCTCCGACATGGCGGTGGCCCTCGCCGCCCTGGACGCCCGGGTCGAGGTGCTGGAGCCGGACGGGGCCCGCGAGATCCCGCTGACCGAGTTCCACCGCCTGCCCGGCGACCGCCCGGACCTGGAGACCACTATGGGGCCCGGCGGACTGATCACCGGCGTACGGGTCCCGGCCCTGCCGTACGCCCGGCACTCGACGTACCGCAAGGCCCGGGACCGGGCCTCGTTCGCCTTCGCCGCCGGCTCGGTGGCGGCGGCACTCGACCTGGACGGCGGCCTGGTCCGCGAGGTTCGGATCGCGTACGGCGCGGTGGCCCACCGCCCCTGGCGGGCCCGGCTGGCCGAGGAGGCGCTGCGCGGTCAACCGGCCACGGTGGAGAACTTCGGCCTGGCCGCCGACGAGGAACTGGCCGCCGCGCGTCCGTTGCCGGACAACGGTTTCAAGGTGTCGCTGATCCGCAACCTGACCGTGCGTACGCTCGCCGACCTGGCCGAGGAGGCGACCCGGTGAGCGCGCCGACCGTCGGCCGTCCACACACCCGGCTGGAGGGGCGGGACAAGGTCACCGGCGCGGCCCGGTACGCCGTGGAGTACCCGGTCGACGGCGTGGTGTACGCCTGGGCCGTGCAGGCCGACGTGGTCCGGGCCGGGATCACCCGGATCGACGCCGACGCCGCGCTCGCCACACCCGGGGTGCTGACCGTGCTGTGGTACGCCAACGCGCCCCGGCTGCACTCGGAGACGAACGTCGACCTGTTCCTGTTGCAGCGGCCCGAGGTGCACTTCCGCGGTCAGGTGGTGGCCCTGGTGGTGGCCGAGACGCTGGAGGCGGCCCGGGAGGCGGCCGGCCTGGTCCGGCTCGACTACGACACGCTGCCGCACAGCACCGTGCTGAGCGAGACACATCCGGGTTTGTACACACCCGACCACGTGAACCCGGCCTATCCCACGAACACCGCCGTCGGCGACTTCGAGGCCGGGTACGAGGCCGCGGAGGTACGCGTCGACCACGTCTACCGCACTCCGGCGTACCACAACAATCCGATGGAGCCGCACGCCGCGACCGCACAGTGGCGCGACGGCGAATTGGTCGTGCACGACTCCAACCAGGGCTCGACCCCCGTCGCCCAGATCCTGGCCGGGCTGTTCGACCTGCCACCGGACTCGGTGCAGGTGATCAGCGAACACGTCGGCGGCGGTTTCGGGTCGAAGGGCACGCCGCGCTGCCAGTCCGTGCTCGCCGCGATGGCCGCCCGCGCGGTCGACCGGCCGGTACGCCTGGCCCTCACCCGCCAGCAACTGTTCTCCCTGGTCGGCTACCGCACCCCCACCATCCAGCGGATCCGGCTCGGTGCCGACGCGGACGGCCGGCTCGCCGCCATCGCCCACGACGCGATCAGTCAGACCTCCACCCTGACCGAGTTCGCCGAGCAGACCGCCGTCTACACCCGCGGCATGTACGCGGCCCCGCACCGGCGGACCAGCCACCGGATCGCCCGGCTGGACGTACCGACGCCGTCGTGGATGCGGGCACCGGGCGAATGCCCCGGCTCGTTCGCGCTGGAGTCCGCGATGGACGAGTTGGCGGTGGCCTGTGGCGTGGACCCGGTCGAATTGCGGATCCGCAACGACGCCCGGGTCGACCCGGAGGAAGGCACCCCGTACAGCAGCCGCAACCTGGTCGCCTGCCTGCGCGAGGGCGCGGCGAGGTTCGGCTGGGCGGACCGGGACCCGACCGTCGGCGTGCGGCGGCAGGGCCGCTGGCTGGTCGGCACCGGTGTGGCCGGCGGCAGCTATCCGGCCCGCGCCGGAGCGTCGTCCGCCTCGGCCCAGGCCAACCCGGACGGCACCTACGTCGTCCGGATCAACGCCGCCGACATCGGTACGGGGGCGCGTACCGCGCTCTGGCAGGTGGCGGTCGACGCGCTCGGCGTGCCACCGGAGCGGGTACGGATCGAGATCGGCGACAGCCGGCTCCCCCCGGCCCCGCTGGCCGGTGGCTCGACCGGCACCGCGTCCTGGAGTTGGGCCGTCAGCAAGGCCTGCCGGGCGCTGCGTGACCGGCTCGGCGACCGGCCGCCCACCGAGGAGGTACGGGTGGAGGCGAACACCGCGCCGGAGACGAACGCCCTGTCCGCGGACCGCTCGTACGTGCGCTACGCCTTCGGCGCCCACTTCGTCGAGGTACGCGTCGACGTGGACAGTGGGGAGATCCGGGTCGGCCGGATGCTCGGCATGTTCGGTGTCGGGCGGGTGGTGAACCCGACGACCACCCGGTCCCAGCTCATCGGCGGCATGACGATGGGCATCTCGATGGCGTTGCACGAGGAAGGTCTGCTCGACCCCCGCTTCGGCGACTGGGTCAACCACGACTTCGCCACGTACCACATCACCGCGAACGCGGACGTCGAGCAGATCGAGGCGGACTGGGTCGAGGAGGACGATCCGCATCTCAACCCGCTCGGTGTCAAGGGCGTCGGTGAGATCGGGATCGTCGGTTCGGCCGCCGCCGTCACGAACGCCGTGTACCACGCGACCGGCGTACGGATCCGCCAGCTGCCGGTCCGGCTGGACAAGCTGCTGCCCCGGGTCACCGCGCTTCAGGGCCAGTGATCGGGCGGCCCGCCGTCCACCAGCCGTCGTCACTGTCGATCGAGGTATCGATAACGACCAGTAGCGTAAATCCACCCGTTTCGCTACCATCCGTACCCGGAGCATGACCCCAGGTAGATCTTGGTGTCGTGTCGCGCAACCGCACGTCGTACGCGTCCGAAGAGAACGCGCCATCTGACGACAGGGAGCCCCCGGTGACGGAAATTCAGCAGGTGTCGGACGCCCGCGCCTACCCGTTCAACCCGCCCGAACGGCTGGACCTCGACCCGCAGTACGCCGAGCTACGTGAAAACGAACCGCTGACCCGGATCCGGATGCCCTACGGCGAGGACGCCTGGCTGGCCACCCGCTACGCCGACGTACGGGTCGTGCTCGGCGATCCCCGGTTCAGCCGGGCCGCCGCCGCGGCACACGACGAGCCCCGGAGCACGCCGCAGCGGCTGGCCACCGGCATCCTCAGCATGGATCCACCCGAGCACACCCGGATCCGTACGCTGGTCACCAAGGCGTTCACCGCACGCCGGGTGGAGCAGTTGCGACCGCGTACGCAGCAGATCGCCGACGAGTTGGTCGACGCACTGATCGACGCCGGTCCCCCGGCCGACCTGGTCGAGCAGTTCGCCACCCCGCTGCCGATCCGGGTCATCTGTGAACTGCTCGGGGTGCCGGTCGCCGACGAGCACAAGTTCCACCTCTGGTCGGAGGCGATCGTGTCGACCACCTCGCTGCCCCCGGAGACGATCCAGGAGTACTACGGCAACCTGTACGCGTACATGGGCGGCCTGATCGCGCAGCGCCGCGAGGAGCCGACCGACGACCTGCTCGGCGCGATGGTACGGGCCCGCGACGAAGACGAGGGCCGGCTGACCGAGGAAGAGATGGTGCAGCTCGCGGCCGGTCTGCTCGCCGCCGGACACGAGACGACCGTGACCCAGATCCCGAACTTCGTCTACACCCTGTTCGGCTACCCGCAGGAGCTGGCCCGGCTGCGGGCCGACCGGACCCTGCTGCCCGGCGCGATCGAGGAGTTGCTGCGGCACGTGCCGCTCGGCGCCGCCTCCGGCTTCGCCCGGTACGCGCTCGAAGACGTCGAACTCGGCGGTGTGCTGGTCCGCGCCGGTGAACCCGTGATCGTCGAACTCGGCTCGGCCAACCGGGACCACCGGGTCTTCGACGACCCCGACCGGCTCGACCTCACCCGCGAGCACAACCCGCACATGGGCTTCGGGCACGGCGTACACCACTGCCTCGGCGCGCAGCTCGCCCGGATGGAGTTGCAGGTCGCCATCGGTACGCTGCTCGACCGGCTGCCCGGACTGCGGCTGGCCGTGCCCGAGTCGGAACTGGTCTGGAAGAGCGGAATGCTGGTACGCGGCCTCAAGCACATGCCGGTCGAATGGTGAGCCCCGCCTGGCGGGTCCGGGTGGACGCGCGCCGCTGCATCGGCTCGGGAATCTGCGCCGGTGCCGCACCGAGACACTTCG
The DNA here is from genome assembly GCF_040676775.1 of Micromonospora sp. NPDC049523. Taxonomy (NCBI): domain Bacteria; kingdom Bacillati; phylum Actinomycetota; class Actinomycetes; order Micromonosporales; family Micromonosporaceae; genus Micromonospora; species Micromonospora sp. NPDC049523. The sequence continues at coordinate 20,453 of NZ_JBFAPP010000001.1, forward strand.
TGCTCGTCGACGGACTCTCCACCCCGGTCGCCGAGACCGTCATCCCGGCCGACGAGGTCGCCGCCGCGGCCGACTCCTGCCCGGTGGAGGCGATCACCGTACGGGACTCGACCGACGACCGACTGATCGCACCCGAGCCCTGACCGGCACCGATCGGTGGGGCCTGGCGGCCGGTGACCGAGCCAGGCCCCACCGATCAGCGTCCACGGACCAACCGGTGTCTAGGCTGGACCGGTGATCTACAAGCTGCTGGCGGCGGCGGACTGGGCCGAAGCCGAAACCCAGGGTCGGTACGACGGTTCGGCGGTCGACCTCCGCGACGGCTTCATCCACCTCTCCGGCCGGGACCAGGTGGTCGAGACGGCGGCTCGGCACTTCGCCGGCCAGTCGGACCTGGTCCTGCTCACCGTCGCCCCGGACCGGCTCGGGGCCGACCTGCGCTGGGAATCGTCGCGGGGCGGCGCACTCTTCCCACATCTGTACGGGCCGCTGCCGACCGACGCGGTGGTCGCGGTCGCACCCCTGCCGGTCGAGCTCCCGGTCCCGGACGCGGTAGCCGCCCTGCTGACCTGAGCGCCGCGCGGGCTCGGGTCGCGTCGCCGGGCCGGGTCGGACCGGGCCGGGTCGGACCAGGCCGGGTCTGGTCAGCGGACCGCCCCGCCTCAACGCGTCGGTTGGGAGCCGCCGCGCAGGTCCTCCTCGATCCGCCGGGCGGTGGCGAGCAGCGGCGGCAGCAGCTCCCTGCGGATCACCTCGGAGGTGCCCCGGCTGGCATGGGCCGACACGTTCAGCGCCGCGATGACCGAGCCGTCCTCGCCGTGGATGGGTGCGGCCAGCGACCGCAACCCCTCCTCCAACTCCTGGTCGACCAGCGCGAAACCCTGGCTGCCGATCCGAGTCAGCGCGGCGCGCAGCTTCACCGGGTCGGTGATCGTACGCCGGGTGAGCGGGCGCAACTGCGCCGTGTCGAGGTAGTCGGCAAGCCAGTCGGCCGGCTGTCCGGCCAGCAGCACCCGGCCCATCGAGGTGGCGTACGCCGGGAACCTGGTCCCGACGCTGATCGCCACCGCCATGATCCGTTTGGTCGGCACCCGCGCGACGTAGACCACCTCGTCGCCGTCGAGCACCGACATCGAGCAGGACTCGTGCACCTGTGCGACCAGCGCCTCCATGTGCGGCTGGGCCACCTCCGGCAGGCTCAGGCTGGACAGGTAGGCGTAGCCGAGTTCCAACACCCGGGGCCGCAGCGAGAACAGCCGCCCGTCCGTACGCATGTAGCCAAGCTCGACCAGGGTGAGCAGGAAGCGACGGGCGGCGGCCCGGGTCAGCCCGGTCGCGCGGGCCACCTCGCTCAGGGTGAGCTGCGGGTGGACGGCATCGAAGGCCCGGATCACCGCGAGACCGCGCTCGAGCGACTGGACGAACTCCGGACTTCGCGACGCCGTCTCGGTCGCCTCGGTCACCCATCCTCCTGTTGCAGAGTGCGCTGTGCGACCTTGAACGCCCGGTTCGCCGCTGGTACGCCAGCGTAGACGCCGACCTGCAACAGCACTTCGCGGATCTCCTCGCGTGTCAGGCCGTTGCGCAGCGCGGCGCGTACGTGCATGGCCAGTTCCTCCTCGTGTTGCAGGGCGGCCAGCATCGCCAGCGTGATGCAACTGCGGGTACGCCGGTCCAGGCCGGGACGGGTCCAGATCTCGCCCCAGGCGTACCTGGTGATGAGGTCCTGGAAGTCTGCGGTGAAGTCGTCGGTCCCGGCGACCGCCCGGTCCACGTGCGCGTCGCCGAGCACCTGCCGGCGTACCGCCATGCCGGCCTCGTGCCGCTCACGGTCGTCCATCGGGCTCCCCCGGCGCGGCCAGGTGATCCAGCAGCAGCTCGGTGACCAGCTCCGGCTGCTCGACGTTGGCCAGGTGGGCGGCGTCCGGCACCACCCGCAGCCGGGCTGCCGGGATCGTCGCGGCGATCAGTTCAGCGTGCGGCACCGGCGTCGCCGGGTCCTCCGCCCCGGCGATGACCAGTGTCGGCGCGGTGATCCGGGGCAGGTCCGGCCGCAGGTCCATCGCCCCGATCGCCTCGCAGCAGGCGGCGTACCCGTCGGCCTGGGTCGCGGTCAGCATCGCCCGGTGCGCGGCGACCACCTCCGGCCGACGAGCCGCGAAGGGCGGGGTGAACCAGCGGGCGAGCACCGCGTCCGCGATCGCCCCGGTGCCGGCCCGGCGTACCGTCTCGGCCCGCTCCCGCCAGCCCTCGGGTGGGCCGAGCAGGGCCGAGGTGCAGAGCAGCGCCAGCCGTTCCACCCGCTGCGGCGCGTACGCGGCCAGCCACATGCCGACCATCCCGCCGAGCGACAGTCCCGCGTACGACACCCGCCGGATCCCGAGGTCGTCGAGCAGGTCCAGCAGGTCGGTGCCGAGACCGGCGATCGTGTACGGGGCCGACGGCGGCGCCGAACCGCCGTGACCCGCGTGGTCGTACCGGATCACCCGGAACCGTGACGCCAGTGCGTCGACCTGCGGCCGCCACATCTGTCCGGTGGTCCCCAACGAACTGCCGAGTACGAGCACCGGCGCGTGTTCGGGACCGTCGATGCGGGCGTGCAGTCGACTCGTCATCCCCCTACCTCCCGTGAAGGGTTACCGACCGGCCGCTGTTCCCGGTGCCGGGTCAGGGCTCGGTCGATGAAGACGCCCGAGGATCCCAGCCATCGCCTCGGGTCGAGTGCCCGGTCGAGCTCGTCGTCGGTGAGCAGGGCACGGACCGTCGGGTCGGCGAGCAACGCGTCCCGCAGCGTCGCCCCGGAGCGAACCGACTCGGCGGCGGCCCTGGCGACCAGGTCGTGCGCGGCGGTACGCCCGACCCCGGCCGCGAGTCGGGCGGCGACCGCCTCGGCCAGCACCAGCCCGCCGGTCGCGGCGAGGTTGGCCCGCATCCGGTCCGGCCGGACCCGCAGCCCGTCGAGCAGGCGCCGGGTCCGGAAGGCGACGCTCCCGGCGAGCCGGAGCAGGTCGAGCAGTGGTTCCCATTCGGCGTGCCAACCGCCGGCAGCCCGCTCGTGCTCCTGCACGGCGGCGGCGAACATCGTGGCGACCAGGTGCGGGGCGCGCCGGGCCGCCGCCGTGACGAGAACCGAGTCGACCGGGTTCTGCTTGTGCGGCATCGCCGACGAGCCGCCCCGGCCCGCCGGCCCGCCCTCGGCGACCTCGGCGACCTCGGACTGGGCGAGCAGCCCGACGTCGAGAGCGATCTTCCCGGTGCCCGCGATCAGCCCGCCGAGCGCGGCGCTGAGGTCGAGCAGCGGTTGCCGCCGGGTGTGCCAGGGCAGCGGGGAGGTGGCCAGGCCGAGCCGGTGGGCGAGCCGGTCGGCCACCGCCGGACCGGCCGGGCCGAGCGCGGCCAGGGTGCCGGCCGCGCCGCCGAGTTGCGCCGGCAGCGCGAGCCGGTCTGGAGGTTGGTCCGGCCGGGCTTGCGGGTCGAGCCCGGTTTCCGCGACGAGCAACGGGACGAACCGGGTCTCCGCGTCCGGCAACGGGGCCAGCCGGGTCCCGGCGTCGAGCAGCGCGTCGAGCCGCGTTCCGGCGTCGAGCAGCGCGGTCAGCCAGCCGGCGGCCTTGAGCCCGAAGGTGGTCGGTGCCGCCTGCTGGCCGAGTGTCCGCGCCACCATGACGGTGTCGCGGTGCTCGTGGGCGAGCCGGGCGGCGGCGTCGGCCGCGGCGTCGAGGTCCTGTCGCAGCGGCACCCCGGCCCGTACGGCCACCAGCACCAGCGCGGTGTCGAGCACGTCCTGGCTGGTCGCGCCGAGGTGCACCCACGGCCGGGCGTCGCGCGGTACGGCAGCGGTCAGCGCCCGGACCAGCGGGATCACCGGGTTGCCGGACTCGTCGGCGTCCCGCCCGAGCGCGGCCGGGTCGAACCGGTCGGCGCGGCATTCCCGCCCGATCGCCGCGGCCGCCGGTGCCGGTACGAGCCCCTCGTCGGCCGCCGCCTCGACCAGTGCGCGTTCGACGTCGAGCATCGCCTGCAGGACGGCCCGGTCGGTCAGCTCGTTGTCCACCTCGGACGCACCGAACAACCCGCCGAACAGCGCGCCCCGAGTCGACGGGTCGGCTTCCTCGTCGCCGGGGCGGTCCCCGACCGGTACCGGGCCGTCGGTGCCGAACTGATCTCCGGTCGGTACGCCACGCAGGCGGGCCGGTGGGCGGTCCTCAGACGGCGAAGAAAACGGTCTCATGCTCGCCCTGCAGGTGGATGTCGAAGTGGAAACCGTCGGGCGCGCTTCGGGCGAGCAGGGTCGTACGCCGGTCCGGGTCGATGCCCGCGAGCACCGGGTCGGCTTCGTTCGCCGCCGGTTCGTCGGGGAAGTAGAGCCGGGTCACCAGCCGGTGCAGCAGCCCGCGGGCGAAGATCGACAGGTCCAGGTGCGGCGCCTCGACGGTCCCGTCCGGTCCGGGCAGCGGCCCCGGTTTGACCGTGCGGAGGGCGTACCGGCCGGAGGCGTCGGTGGGGCTGCGGCCGAAGCCACGGAAGCCGGCGACCAGCGAGCGGTGGGCGCCCCGGGGGTCGTCGGGGTGGTCGAAGCGGCCGTCCGGGTCGGCCTGCCAGCTTTCGACCAGCGCGTCGACCACCGGCGCACCGGCGCCGTCGAGGATCTGCCCGCGCAGCCAGATCTCGCCCGGTGTGCCGGCCGGCACGACATCCGGCCCGTCCGGCCAGAGCAGCCCGAGATGCAGGTACGGACCGACCGTCTGCGACGGGGTGGAGCCGAGGCGCTCAGTCATCGTCGTCGTCCCCGTCCTCGAAGGGCGTGCTGTCCCGGCCCCGCAGGACGATGTCGAACTCGAAGCCCAGCGCCCACTCCGGTTCGGAGACGGTGTGGTCGTACCGGGAGACGAGCCGTTGCCGGGCCTGCCGGTCGGGGATCGAGTTGAAGATCGGATCCTGGAAGAAGAGCGGGTCGCCGGGGAAGTACATCTGGGTCACCAGGCGTTGGGTGAACGCCCGGCCGAACAGCGAGAAGTGGATGTGCGCCGGCCGCCAGGCGTTGAGGTGGTTGCGCCAGGGATAGGCGCCCGGCGCGATGGTGACGAAGCGGTACCGCCCGTCGGCGTCGGTGAGTGCCCGCCCGACGCCGGTGAAGTTGGGGTCCAGTGGTGCTGGCCAGTTGTCCACCGCGTGCCGGTACCGGCCGGCCGCGTTCGGCTGCCAGATCTCGACCAGGGTGTCGGGGACCGGGCGGCCGTCGCCGTCGCGTACCCGGCCGTGCACGATGATCCGTTGGCCGATCGGTTCACCGTCGTGCTGACGGGTGAGGTCGTGGTCGAGCGGGCCGAGCCGTTCCGCACCGAGCAGTGGCCCGGTGACCTCGGTGAGCCGCTGCGGCAGCAGGACCAGCGGTCGGCTGGGGGCGCGCAGCACGGTCGAGCCGTACTCCGGGCTGAGCAGCGGCGGGTGCGTACGGTCGCCGTCCGGTCGGTACGTCGGCAGCACCAGGCCGGTCGGGCGGCGCCCGGTGGTCTCGGTCATCGGTCCCTCCTAACAGGCTTCCAGCACGACGGCCAGCCCCTGGCCGACGCCGATGCAGATGGCGGCCAGCCCGAAGCCGCCGCCGCGGCGGTGCAGTTGCCAGGCGAGTGAGCCGAGGATGCGTGACCCGGACGAGCCGAGCGGGTGTCCCAGGGCGATCGCCCCGCCCTGCGGGTTGACCAGGTCGGGGTTGAGCGCGGCCAGGTCGTCGGGGCGTACGCCGGCGAGGGCGCCGCCGTACCGGCCGATCGGGGTGCGGACCGCGTCGACCAGGTACACCTCACCGGTCATGCGGCACCGTCCAGGGTGGCGGTGAGGGCGCGCAGCGCGGTGAGTTCGGCCTCGGTCGGCGCGGGCTCGGTGCCGAGGTCGTCGGCGATGACGAGCGGCCAGCCGGTCGACGCGCGGGCCCGTTCCACGGTGGCGCCCGGATGCAGCCGGGTGAGGGTCAACTCCAGGCTGTCCGGGTCGGGTTCGAGGACACCGAGGTCGGTGATGACCAGCCGGGGGCCACCGCCGCGCAGTCCGAGCCGTTCCCGGTCGCCGGGTCCCCGGCCGTAGCCGACCGAGGTGACGAAGTCGACCCGCTCGACGAACGTACGCGGGGTCTGCCGGACCACGACGATCACCTCGCGGCAGGAGGCGGCGATCTCGGGCGCGCCACCGGCCCCGGGCAGCCGTACCTTGGGGTCGTCGTAGCTGCCGCCGATCACGGTGGTGTTCAGGTTGCCGAGGCGGTCGAGTTGGGCGGCGCCGAGGAAGCCGACGTCGATCCGGCCGGGCTGCAACCAGTAGTTGAAGACCTCGGGCACCGAGACCACCGAGTCGGCGGTGTCGGCGAGAATGCCGTCGCCGATGGAGAGCGGCAGCCGGTCCGGTTTCGCGCCCAGGCAACCGGACTCGTAGATCAGCATCAGGTTCGGGGCGTGCGTGGCACGGGCCAGGTTCGCCGCCGTGCTCGGCAGTCCGATGCCGACGAAGCAGGACCTGCCGTCGCGCAGTTGCCGGGCGGCGGCGACGGTCATCATCTCGTCCGCCGTCCAGTCCGGACGGCCGGCGGTGTCCAGGCCCTCACTCATTCCGATTCAACCGCTTCCAGCACGTGTGTCTCCATCCACTGGCGGAAGGTGTCCCGGTCCCGGCTGATCTCGTCCCAGCCGAGGTAGAAGCCGTTGTCCCGGACCGAGTAGCCCTGTGCGTACGACGGGTGTGCGCCGCCGGGGACCTCGGCCACCGCGCTGACCACCCAGGCCGGCAGGATCACCTGACCCGGTACGGGTTCCAGCCGCTCGACGACCTCCTCGACGGTGACCAGGGATCGGCGGGCGGCCAGCACCGCCTCCTTCTGCACCCCGGTGATGCCCCAGAGCTGGACGTTGCCGGCCCGGTCGGCGCGCTGGGCGTGCACCACGGTGACGTCGGGCCGCAGCGCCGGTACGGCGGTCAGCAGCTCTCCGGTGAACGGGCAGCTGATGGTCCTGATGTTCGGGGTGTGCCGGGGCAGGTCGGTGCCGGTGTAGCCGCGCAGTACGGCGAACGGCAGGCCGGAGGCGCCGGCGACGTACCGGTTGGCCATCCCGGCGTGGCTGTGTTCCTCCAGTTCCAGGCGGCCCGGCCAGGAGTTCTGCACCGCGTCGCGGAACCGGTGCAGGGAGCCGACGCCTGGGTTGCCACCCCAGGAGAAGACCAGCCGGTTCGCGCAGCCCATGCCGATGAGCTGGTCGTAGATGACGTCCGGGGTCATCCGTACCAGGGTCAGGTCGCGCCGTCGCTGGCGGATGATCTCGTGGCCGGCGGCGAACGGGATGAGATGGGTGAAGCCTTCGAGGGCGACCACGTCCCCGTCGTGCACCAGCTCCGCGATTGCCTCGGACAGCGAGACGAGTTTCGCCATCGGCCTTCCGCCTCCTCGTTTCCGAGCCGCCGCCAAGTGTTCGGCATGCGGACTGCCGTCCTCAATTCGAACGTAGCGGCCGGCGAGGCGTTCCGTCAACGAGGTCGGAGGCCTCCTCAAAGGACGTTGGAGCCGTTGCGGAAATGTGGCCGGCACGTGTCGGGACGAGGCCTTGACGTGAGGCTCACCACATGCCAACGTTCTAAATGAGAACAGCCGTTCGCCTTGCGAACACCGCCGCCGCTTCCGAACACCACCACCCACCGCTTCCGAACACCCTCAAGGGCTTCCGGTCGAGGCCCGTCCCCCTCGGTCCGCGCAGGACCACCGGACGCAGGAGCGACTCATGCGCCGTCTCATGGTCAGTGCCATCGCCGCCATCCTGATGCTCGGCGCGGCGGCCTGCGGTTCCGCCGACGAAACCGGCGACGACGACGGCTCCGCCGGACCGGATCGGGTCAAGGTCGGCGCGATCCCCATCGTCGACGTGGCACCGCTCTACCTGGGCAAGGAGAAGGGTTTCTTCCGCGAGCAGGGAATCGAGCTGGAGGTGGTCAACACCACCGGCGGTGCCGCAGCCGTACCGGGCGTGGTGAGCGGCGAGTTCGACTTCGCCTTCGGCAACGTCGTCTCGCTCATCCTGGCCCGCTCCCAGCGGCTGCCGCTGAAGGCGATCGCGGTGGGCAACTCGTCCACCGGCAAGGCCGACGCGGACTTCGGCGGCATCGTGGTCCCGCCCGGCAGTCCGGTCCAGACCGCGGCCGACCTCGCGGGCCGTACCGTCGCGGTCAACAACCTCAAGAACGTCGGCGACACCACCGTGCGCGCCTCCATCCGCAAGGCGGGCGGTGACGCCACCAAGGTGAAGTTCGTCGAGCTGCCCTTTCCCGACATGCCCGCGGCGGTCGCCGCCAAGCGGGTCGACGCGGCCTGGATCGTCGAGCCGTTCTTCACCGTGTCCCGCAACCAGGGTGCCCGGGTGGTCGCCTCGAACTTCGTCGACACCGCGCCGAACATGACCGTGGCGGCGTACTTCACCAGCGAGAAGGTCGTCAACGAGCAGGCCGACCTGACCCGCCGGTTCAAGGCCGCGATCGAGACCTCGCTGAAGTACGCGCAGGAGCACCCGGACGAGGCCCGCAAGGTGCTGCTGAGCTACACCAAGATCGAGGCTGCGGTGACCGAGCAGATCACCCTGCCCGCCTGGCCGACCGAGATCAACCGCGAATCGGTGCAGGTGATGGCCGATCTGATGCTGACCGACGGGCTGATCAAGGAGAAGGTCGACATCTCGGAACTGCTGCCGTGAGTGCTGGAGGGCGGCGCCCGGTCGGTGGCGGCCACACGCTGCTCGGCGTACTCGGCTTCGCGACCTTCCTGGCCGTGCTGGAGGCGGTGCCGCGCAGCGGGCTCGTCTCCCCCGACTATCTGCCGCCGCTGAGCCGGATCGCGGTCGCGCTGACCGAACTGCTCGGCGAACCGGCATTCTGGACCGCTGCCGGGGACACCGTCCGGGGCTGGTTCCTCGGCCTGGCCATCGCGGTCGCCCTCGGCGTCGTGCTCGGCTTCGTCATCGGCACCGTGCCGGTGCTGCGCGAGTTCACCGCCTCCACCATCGAGTTCCTCCGGCCCATCCCGTCGGTGGCGTTGATCCCGCTGGCCGTGCTGCTCTTCGGCACCGACCTGCGTTCGGTGCTGCTGCTGGTCGTCTACGCCTCGTTCTGGCAGGTGCTGATCCAGGTGCTCTACGGCGTACAGGACGTCGACCCGGTCGCCCAGGACACCGCCCGTACGTTCGGTCTCGGCCGCTGGGCCCGGATCAGGTACGTCACCTGGCCCACCGCACTGCCGTACCTACTCACCGGGGTCCGGCTCGCCGCCGCGGTGGCGCTGATCCTGGCGATCACCGCCGAACTCGTCATCGGCGCACCCGGCCTCGGCAACGCGATCGGCACCGCCCAGTCCGGCGGCGCGGTCGCCGAGATGTACGCGCTGGTCATCGTCACCGGACTGCTCGGGGTGGCGGTCAACATGCTGGCCCGGCTGGCCGAGCGCTGGCTGCTCGCCTGGCACCCGTCGATCCGCAGCGAGGTGCCGGCGTGAGCGAGCGCAGCGAGGTCACCAAATCGGCTCGGGAACAACGTCGGCGACGAGCGAAGCGAGGAGGCGGCGTGAGCGAGCGCAGCGAGGTCACCGGTCGGCTCAGGGTCGACGTCGGCGACGAGCGAAGCGAGGAGGCGGCGTGAGTCTGGTTGTCCGGATGGTCAGGGGCGTGCTGGCCGTACTCGCCCTGCCGGTGGCGCTGCTGGCGCTCTGGTGGGTCACCTCCGCCGACAGCACCACCTACTACCTGCCGCCGCTGTCGGAAATCCTGTCCATCTTCGACGACGTCTGGCTGCACTCCACCCGACTCGCCGACGACGTACTGCCCAGCGTGCTGCGGCTACTCATCGGATTCCTCGTCGCGGTGCTGCTCGGCGTCGGGCTCGGCGTCCTGATCGGCTCCTCTCGAGCGCTGCGCGCCTTCTGTGAACCGGTGCTGGAGTTCCTGCGGGCGATCCCGCCACCGGTGCTGATCCCGGTCCTGATGCTCTTCGCCGGCATCGGCGACTCGATGAAGGTGCTGGTGGTCGTCTCCGGCGCGGTCTGGCCGATCCTGCTCAACACGGTCGAGGGCGTCCGCGCGGTGGACGAGGTCCTCACCGAGACGTGCCGCTGCTACGGCATCCGCGGCCCGGCCAGGCTCTGGCACCTGGTGGTCCGCTCGGCCAGCCCGCAGATCGTCACGGGCATGCGCCAGGGCCTCTCGATCGGCATCATCCTCATGGTGATCAGCGAGATGTTCGCGGCCAGCAATGGGCTCGGCTTCACCATCATCGGGTTCCAACGGTCGTTCGCGGTCACCGAGATGTGGACCGGCATCCTGCTGCTCGGCCTGCTCGGATACCTGCTCGCGCTGCTGATGCGGGTCTTCGAGCGGCGGGTCCTCCACTGGTACTTCGGGCTGCGCCAGGCGCAGCGAGGCGGGAGTCGATGAGCACTATGACGCAAACCCAGGCACAGGCCGACGGTGGTGTGCTGCTCGACGTACGCGCCATCCGCAAGGTCTACGACGGCCGTGGCCGGTCGGTCGAGGCGGTCCGTGACCTGACCTTCTCCGTCGGCCGGGGCGAACTGGTCTGCGTGGTCGGACCCTCCGGCGCCGGCAAGACCACCCTGCTCAAGTGCATCGCCGGCCTGCTCCCGCCGACCGGCGGAGCGGTGGTGCTGGAGGGGAACACGGTGGCGGGTCCGCCGCCCGGCATGGCCGTGGTCTTCCAGGAGTACGGCCGCAGCCTCTTCCCGTGGATGACCGTACGGGACAACGTCGAACTGCCGCTGAAGCAGAAGAAGCTGCCCCGTGCCCGGCGCCGGGAACTCGTCGACGAAGCACTCGCCGCGGTCGGTCTCGCCGACGTGCACGCGGCCCACCCATGGCAGCTCTCCGGCGGCATGCAGCAGCGGGTGGCGATCGCCCGCGCGGTCGCGTACGAGCCGCACATCCTGTTGATGGACGAACCGTTCGCGGCGGTCGACGCGCAGACCCGGGCCGACCTGGAGGACCTGGTCCGGTCGCTGTGGCAGCGGCTCGGGGTGACCATCCTGTTCGTCACCCACGACATCGACGAGGCGGTCTACCTCGGTCAGCGGGTGCTGGTCCTGTCCAGTTCACCGACCGTGGTGCTGGACGACGTGGCGATCGACCTGCCGGCCGTACGCGACCAGCTCGGCACCCGTTCGTCGCCCCGCTTCGCCGAACTGCGGGCGCACGTGTTCGGGCAGATCCAGCGGGCGAAGGACGGCCGACCGGCAGACCCGCGATGACCACCGTCCGCGAGGCGACCTGGGCGCTGCTGCGCGAGTACGGCATGCGCCGGATCTTCGCGAACCCCGGCTCGACCGAGGTGGCCTTCCTCGCCGACCTCCCCGACGACCTCGAGTTCGTGCTCGGCCTGCACGAGGGATCGGTGGTCGGGCTGGCCACCGGGTACGCGATCGCCACCGGGGCGCCGGCCTTCGTCAACCTGCACACCACCGCCGGGCTCGGCAACGCGGTCGGCGCGCTGGCCACCGCCCGGGTCAACCGGGCACCGCTGGTGGTCGTGGTCGGCCAGCAGGACCGCCGCCATCTGGCCCTGGAGCCGTTCCTCGCCGGCCAACTCGACCGGCTCGCCGGACCGTACCCGGTCTGGGTGGACCAACCGGTGCTGGCGCAGGACGTACCGACGGCGATCCGGCGGGCCTGGCACGAGGCCGGTCAGCAGCGGGGTCCGGCCCTGGTGGTGGTGCCGATGGACGACTGGTACGCCGACCTCGACCCGTCGCTGGGCCTGGCCGCGCCGAGCACCGTACGACGTTCGGGTTCGGCACCGGGTCCGGCCGCCGACGAGGTCGCCCGACTGCTCACCGACGCGTCCGCCCCGGTGCTCGTCGTCGGTGCCGGCGCGGACGACCGGGCGAGCTGGGACGCGCTGGTCGAACTGGCCGAGCGGCTGGACGCACCGGTGTGGCAGGAGGCGTTCGGTGCCCGCGCCGGCTTTCCGCAGGACCATCCGCGGTTCGCGGGGCACCTGCCGGCCGGGCGGTCCCGCCTGCGGGCGGTGCTCAGCGGGCACGACGTCGCACTCGTCGTCGGTACCGGAGCGTTCCGGCAGTACCCGTACGAGCCTGGACCGTTGGTGCCGGTCGGGATGCGGGTCGCGGTGCTCTCCGACGACCCGGCCGAACTGCACCACAGCAGCGCCGAACTGGCCGTACTCGCCGATCCGGCGACGTTCTGCGCGGCCGTGGCCAGACTGTTGCCGGATCGCCCGCTGGTGCCGGCGAGCGCACGACCGGCAGGCGGCGACGTGCTCGACGCACCGGACGACGGTGCGCCGCTGCGGGCCGGGCACGTGTTCGCCGCGTTGGCCGCCCGGCTGCCGTCCGATGTGGTGCTGGTCGAGGAGACCCCGTCCACCCGTCCCCAACTGCACCGGATGCTGCCGGCCCGGCAGCCCCGCGGCTTCGTCAGCGCGGCCATGGGTGGTCTCGGCTTCGGCCTGCCCGCCGCCGCCGGACTCCGCCTCGGCGACCCGAGCCGGCCGGTGGTGGCCGTGCTCGGCGACGGATCGTCGCTCTACGCCATCCAGGGCCTGTGGAGCGCGGCCCGGTACGGCTGCGGCGTGCTGTACGTGATCCTCTCCAACGGACGCTACGCGATCATGGACCGGCTGGCCGAGAAGCACGGCGGCAAGCCGCCCTGGCCGGCGTTCGACGAGATCGACGTGGCCGGGCTGGCCGGCGCGTTGGGCTGCCCCGCGCGGCGGATCACCGATCACCCCGACCTGCTCGCCGTACTCGACGAGGTGGTGCCGACGCTGGCCGACCGGACCGAACCGCTGCTGCTCGACGTACGGGTGGCGACCGAACCGCACTTCGAACCCTGAGCCCGTCCCGGCAGGCCCAGCCCAGCCTGCCACCCGCGAGAAGGAGGACCCGGTGACTCTGCTCGACCCCACCACCACCTGGCACGGCAAGGTCTTCAGCGACGGCTGGGGCAAGGCCGACGGCGGTGACGCCGCGGTCGTCGAGCCGGCGACCGGGGCCGAACTCGGTCGCACCGGCATCGCCTCGCCGGACGACGTGAGCCGCGCCTGCGCCCGCGCGTCAGCCGCCCAACGTGCCTGGGCGGCGACCGGTTTCGAAGAACGCGCGGCGGTGCTGCGCCGGGCCGGCCAGCTGTGGGAACAGCACGCGGCCGAGGTCGGCGACTGGGTGGTCCGCGAATCCGGGGCGATCCCGCCCAAGGCCGAACTGGAGACGCACATCGCGGCCCAGGAGTGCTACGAGGCCGCCGCCCTGCCGTCCCGCCCGCTCGGCGAGGTCATCCCGTCCACCTCGCCCCGGCTGAGCCTCGCCCGCCGGGTGCCGGTCGGTGTGGTCGGTGTCATCGCACCGTTCAACTTCCCGCTCATCCTGGCCATCCGCTCGGTCGCCCCGGCCCTGGCCCTGGGCAACGCCGTGGTGCTCAAACCCGATCCGCGTACGGCGGTCAGCGGTGGCGTGTCCATCGCCCGGGTGTTCGAGGAGGCCGGACTCCCCGAGGGACTGCTGCACGTGCTGCCGGGCGGGGCGCAGACCGGCGAGGCACTGGTCGCCGACCCACACGTACGGGTGATCAGCTTCACCGGTTCCACCGCCGCCGGTCGCGCCGTCGGCCAGGCCGCCGCCCGGCACCTCAAGCGCGCGCACCTCGAACTCGGCGGGAACTCGGCCCTGATCGTGCTCGACGACGCCGACCTGGACCTCGCGGTCTCGGCCGGGGCGTGGGGTTCGTTCCTGCACCAGGGACAGATCTGCATGACCACCGGCCGGCACCTGGTGCACGAGAGCGTAGCGCAGCGGTACGTGACCGAGCTGGCCGAGCACGCCGACCGGCTGATGGTCGGTGACCCGGCCCGCGACCGGGTGGCCCTCGGCCCGATCATCGACGCCCATCAGCGGGACAAGGTACACAGCCTGGTCACGGCGAGTGTCCGGGAGGGAGCGACGCTGGCCGCCGGTGGCACCTACGACGGGCTGTTCTACCGGCCGACGGTGCTCGCCGGGGTTCGCCCCGGCACCCCCGCGTTCGCCCAGGAGGTCTTCGGACCGGTCGCACCAGTGATCAGCTTCGGCGACCTCGACGAGGCGGTCTCCCTCGCCACCGACAGCGACTACGGCCTCTCGCTCGGCATCCTCAGCCGGGACGTGATGAAGGCCCTCGACCTGGCCGAGCGGATTCCCAGCGGGATCGTGCACATCAACGACCAGACCGTCGGCGACGAGGCGGTGGCCCCGTTCGGCGGCGTCGGCTCGTCCGGCACCGGGGCCCGGTTCGGCGGCGCGGCGGCGAACGTGGACGCCTTCACCGAGACCCAGTGGGTCACCCTGCAGGGCGCCATCACCCGGTACCCGTTCTGAGCCACCATAGGAGAAACCGATGCGTACCCAGGTCGGGATCGTGGGTGCCGGACCCGCCGGACTGATGCTGTCGCACCTGCTGCACCTGCGCGGCATCGACTCGGTGGTGATCGAACGCCGCAGCCGGGACTACGTCGAGCGCCGGATTCGGGCCGGCGTGTTGGAGCAGGGCTCGGTGGACCTGCTGCGCGACAGCGGGCTCGGGGACCGGTTGACCCGCGAGGGAAGCCGGCACGAGGGGATCGAGCTGCGCTTCGCCGGTGAGGCGTACCGGGTGCCGATGACCGAGCTGACCGGCCGGGCGATCACCGTGTACGGGCAGCAGGAGGTGGTCAAGGACCTGATCAGTGCCCGGATCGCGGCCGGTGGTCGGATCGTGTTCGAGGTCGACGACGTCGGCCTGCACGGGCTCGACACGTCGACGCCGGTGATCCGGTTCCGGCAGGGCGGTCACGACGTGGAGCTGCACTGCGACTTCGTCGCCGGCTGCGACGGGTCGCACGGGGTCAGTCGCGGCTCGGTCCCGGGCGGGGTGCTCACCTCGTACGAGCGGGCCTACCCGTTCGCCTGGCTGGGCGTACTCGCCGCCGCCGCGCCAGCGGTGAAGGAACTGGTCTACGCCAACCACGAGCGGGGCTTCGCGCTGTACAGCCTCCGTTCGCCCGAGGT
This sequence comes from Micromonospora sp. NPDC049523, assembly GCF_040676775.1. Taxonomy (NCBI): domain Bacteria; kingdom Bacillati; phylum Actinomycetota; class Actinomycetes; order Micromonosporales; family Micromonosporaceae; genus Micromonospora; species Micromonospora sp. NPDC049523. Next base: position 35,523 of record NZ_JBFAPP010000001.1, read on the forward strand.
GTCCCGGCTCTACCTGCAGGTGGACCCGGACGAGCAACTGGACGAGTGGCCCGACGAGCGGATCTGGGCGGAGCTGCGTACCCGGCTGGAGACAGTGCCGGGCTGGTCGGTGAACGCGGGACCGATCCTGGAGAAGAGCATCACCCCGATGCGCAGCCTGGTGGTCGAGCCGATGCAGTGGGAGCGCCTGTTCCTCGCCGGGGACGCGGTGCACATCGTGCCGCCGACCGGCGCGAAGGGGATGAACCTCGCGCTCGCCGACGTGGCGCTGCTCGGCGACGCGTTCGCCGCCTGGTACGCGGACGGTCGCGACGACCTGCTGCGCGACTACTCCCGTACCGCCCTGCGTCGGGTCTGGCGGGCACAGCACTTCTCCTGGTGGATGACCTCGATGCTGCACCGGCTGGACAGCCACGACCCGTACGAGGTGCAGCTCCAACTGTCCACCCTGCGCTACGTCGCCACCTCCCGGTCGTACGCGACCAGCCTCGCCGAGAACTACGTCGGCCTGCCCGAGGTGTGACCAGCAACGACGTACGGGATAGGTTGCCGCCGTGGCGATCATCGAGCTGAGCACTGTCGTGCCGTCGCCAGCGGCGAGGGTTTTCGACCTGTCGATCGACGTGGACGCGCACACCGCCTCGATGCTCACCGCGCGGGAACGGGTGGTCGCCGGGGTCGCCCACGGTCCGATGGCGCTCGGTGACACGGTCACCTGGGCCGCCCGGCACTTCGGCGTCACCTGGCGGATGACCTCTCGGATCACCGTCCACGACCGCCCGCACCGGTTCGTGGACGAGCAGGTCAGCGGCCCGTTCCGGCGCTGGTACCACGAGCATTTGTTCACCGACGAGCCCGACGACGGCACGGATGGCGCTCCGGGCAGCACGGTCATGGTGGACCGAATCGAGTTCACCGCGCCAGCCGGACCGCTCGGGTGGGTGGTGACCATCGTCTTCCTGCGGCGATACATGCGCCGCCTGATCGACCAGCGCAACACTCATCTTGTACGGGCGCTGGCCGCCGCTGCGCCGGACGGACCCGGTACCGCGTCAAAGGGATAGTCGAATGCCGAACTGACCATGGTCGGCGGGCGATAAAGCGACACCGGGCAGAAAACGTACGCCAACTACGCCACACTGAACGCCATGAATATGCTTCGTCCACATCCACGTTCGTCGCGGGGGTGGCGACGTGGGTGAATCCGACAACGCACTCGACGATCTTCGCGCCGAACTCGCGGTCGGCGTACGGGCATATCTCGCCATGACCGATCGCGGCTCGGTGGCCGGACAGGAACGGCTGCAACGGATCTGCGCCCAACTGGAATGGTTTCTCAACGGGCTGCTGCGGGACCACCCCGGCTGGAACCGCCACCGGTACGTCGACGGTCTGCTCCCCGATTCCGTCGTGGTCACCTCCCCGCTCGGGCTCGAGATCCGGGCGATGATGATCTGGGGCAAGGGACGCAGTCAGTGGGCGGAGCCGTTCCTCGGCGCACTGGCGGTGTCGCCCACCGCGGACCGGATAGAGTCGTACGAGTTCCGCTTCGGCGACGCCGGGCAGGGGCTCGGCAAAGTGCCATTCCGGCCCCGCCGCCATCGGCCGGCCGACCCGGCACGCTGGCTGTTCACCCTGACCGACGAGGCTACCGGCGCGGGCTAGCAGACCCATCGCCGCGAACGCGATCATGCGAACCGGCGCCGCCTCCCGACCCGCTATCGTTTCCGGTCGATGATCGGCTCGGCGGACCGACGATGGCCGTGGGCCGGCGATGCTGGGCGGACAGCGGACGACCGGGAACGGGGATACGGATTTCCATGCACGAGCGGGACCGGGACGCGCTCTCCGAGCGGCAACTGCGGGCGATCGCCGAGGTGCTGGCCGTGGCGGAGCGGGAGCGGATCGAGGTCTGGCTGCGGGGCGGCTGGGCGATGGACTTCTTCCTCGGGTCACGGACCCGCGAGCACGTGGACGTCGACTGGTTCTGCTGGGCGGCGGACGCGGACAGGTTGACCGAAGCGTTGGCCGTACTCGGCTTCGGGCCGACCGGTGACGCAGCCCCGGAACAGCAGCGCGACCTCGTCCGAGGCGACGTCGAACTGGGCATCGCCCTGCTCGACCGGGACGACACCGGTCGGGTCGTGGTGGCCGGTGGGCCCTACGCAGGTGAGCCGTGGCCGGACGGCATGCTCGACGCGGCACCGGGCCGGCTCGCCGGTCTGACCTGTCCGATCATCGCGGCGCCGGCCCAGATCGAGATCAAGCGGATGATGCCGGTATGGGTGCCCGGGATGACGCGCCGGGACAAGGACCGCGACGATATCCTGCTGCTCCGCGCGGCTCTGCCGCCGGACTGACCGGCGTCACCCGCGCCGACCGACGCCAACCACCGACGCCAACCGGCGCTTCGCCCGACCCGAGGTACCCGTGGAACATCCGAACGTCGCCCTGCTCACCCGGTTCTACGCCGCCCTGGCCGCCGGTGACGGCACCACCATGGGTGCCAGCTATTCCGACCGGGCCCGGTTCTCCGACCCGCTCTTCCCCGATCTCGACGCCCGCGAGGTGCGGGGCATGTGGTCGATGCTGACCGCGCGGGCCCGGGCCGAGGTCGAGGTGTCGGAGATCGTCGCGGACGACAGCGGCGGCTCGGCGCACTGGGTCGCCACGTACCCGTTCGGCGGTCGGACCGTGCGCAACGACGTACGTTCCCGCTTCACCTTCACCGACGGCCTGATCCTGACCCACCGTGACGAGTTCGACGTACGGCGGTGGGCTACGCAGGCGCTGGGCCTCAAGGGACGACTGCTGGCGATCACGCCGGCCGGTCGGCGGGTGCTACAGCAGACCGGCCGGCAGAGGCTGGACAAGTTCCTGGCGGCCCGCGACTGAACGACCATCGTCGATGGGCACGCTCCCACGCATCCCGTGTTACATTGACATCCGTCATTGAATTGACGGTCGTCGTCGTAGTTCGGGAGGGTGGAGATGAGAGGTCGCCTCGTTGTCGGGTTGGCCACCGCATTCGGCGTCGGCATCGCCGGGCTGGTCGCCGTGACGGCGCCGGCAGCCGGCGGAGCCGGTGTCGCCGCGATCGGAGACTTCGACTTCAGCCGTCCCCAGGTGGTCGCCACCAACCTCCAGACACCCTGGGGCATGGCCTTCCTGCCCGACGGCAGTGCCCTGGTCGCCGAGCGCAACAGCGCCCGCGTACTCCAGGTGCGTCCCGGTCAGACACCCCAGCAGGTGGCGCTGATCTCCGGGGTCTCGGCGGGTGGTGAAGCCGGGCTGCTCGGGCTCGCCGTGTCGCCCACCTACGGCCAGGACGGCTACGTGTACGCGTACTTCACCTCCGCCAGCGACAACCGGATCGTCCGCTTCCGGCTGACCGCGCCGCAGACCCAGCAACCGATCCTCACCGGCCTGGCCCGGGCCACCGTCCACGACGGCGGGCGGATCGGGTTCGGTCCGGACGGGATGCTCTACGCCGGGGTCGGTGACGCCAACCAGACCGCCAGCGCACAGGACCCGCAGAGCCGCAACGGCAAGATCCTGCGGATGCGGCCGGACGGAACCGTACCCCCGGACAACCCCACCGCCGGCTCACTGGTGTACAGCCTCGGCCACCGCAACGTGCAGGGTCTGGCCTGGGACGCGCAGGGCCGGCTCTACGCCAGCGAGTTCGGGCAGAACACCTGGGACGAGGTCAACTACATCGTGCCCGGCGGCAACTACGGCTGGCCCACCGTGGAGGGCCGGGCGAACGACCCGCGCTTCCGTGATCCGATCGTCACCTGGACCACGGCCGAGGCCTCGCCCAGTGGTGCCGCCATCGCCGGCAACCGGCTCTTCGTCGCCGCTCTGCGCGGCACCCGGCTGTGGACCGTACCGTTGACCGGCAACGGCGGCGCCGGCACCCCGGTCGCCCAGCTGACCGGCGCGTACGGCCGGCTGCGCACGGTGGTGTACGCCCCCGACGGCTCGCTCTGGGTGAGTACCAGCAACCGTGACGGGCGCGGTACGCCGGCCACGACCGACGACCGGATCCTGCGCTTCCCGCCGCTGGACGCCACGCCTCCGCCCACCAGCACGCCCCCGCCCACCACTGCCCCGCCTACCACCGCCCCGCCTACCACCGCACCGCCGACGACGGCCCCGCCGACCACACCGCCCCCGACCGGTCTCGGCTCCTGCACCGTCGGCTGGCAGACGAACCAGTGGGCCAGCGGGTTCACCGCGAACGTGACCATCACCAACCGCGGGCCCGCGGTGAACGGCTGGACCCTGACCTGGGCGTTCGCCGGAACCCAACAGGTCACCAGCGGGTGGAACTCGGTGATCACCCAGACCGGCCAGAACGTCAGTGCGCGCAACGCCGCCTGGAACGGCACCATCGCCACCAACGCCAGCACCACCTTCGGCTTCCAGGCGAACCACTCCGGCAACACCCCGCGACCAGTCGAGTTCCGCTTGAACGGGACCGTCTGCGGCGCCGGCTGACCCGTCGTGCCGGCCGGTCGACCGCCGGCACGGCGGGCAGCCGTACCCCCACAGCCGCGGGGGCACAGAATCAAGAATCGACCATTGCTGCACGCACGTCGGCCCGGTCCGGTTCGAATGATTCAAGAGACAACTATCACTGCTTTCATCGGGCTCGACCTATGCGATTGTTGACGAATGCGCGGCGGAAGATCAAACCGGCTGCTGCTGGTCGAGGATGACGCGGACCTCACGGAATTGCTCACCGAGACGCTGAGCGACGAGGGCTACCTCGTCGACCGCGCACCCGACGGTCAGCGTGGCCTGCATCTCGGGCTGACCCGACCGTACGACGTGATGGTCATCGACCGACTGCTGCCCGCGCTCGACGGCCTCGACCTGATCGCCCGGTTGCGCTCGCGGGCGGTCCCGGCGAGGACGCTGATGCTCACCGCGCTCGGCACGGTCGACGACCGGATCGCCGGGCTGGACGCGGGCGCCGACGACTACCTGGTCAAACCCTTCGACCTGGACGAGCTGAGCGCCCGGCTGCGGGCGCTGTGCCGGCGTGCGTCCGACTCCACCGAGGTGCTGCGGATCGGCTCCGGGCTGCTCGACCTTGCGCCGCGCGACGTCGTGCTGGCCGACGGGACGCGGGTGGCGCTGTCCGCTCGCGAGTTCGAGCTGCTGCGGGTGCTGGCGGCCCGGCCGAGCGCCGTGCACCCCCGGACCGAACTGCGCCGCCGTGTCTTCGACGAGGCCGCCGCGGCATCGATCGTGGACACCTACGTCTACTACCTTCGGCGCAAGCTCGGCCGCGCGGTGATCCGGACGGTGCACGGGCTCGGCTACCGGCTCGGCACACTCTGATGGATTCGGCCGAGCGGAGGATCGTCCGGCGGGCCAGGCTACGGATCGGCCTGCTGGTCGGCCTGTCCATCAGCGCGCTGCTGCTGCTGGGCGGGGGCATCTCGTACGCGGCGCTGATCCGTAGCCAGGAGGCCCAGATCCAGCGTGAGCTTGAGTGGGGCACGACGTACGGCACGATCGCCGGTCCACCCGCCTGCAGTTGGATCTTCCAGTACGACGGCAGCACCGTGGACACCGGCACCAATCCGCCGCCCCCCGGCTTTCCGGTGCGGAAGGCGCTGGAGACGGTGGCCGCTACCGGGGCCACCGAGATCACCACTGTGACCCGCAACGAGACGGTCTACCACGTGCGTACGGCGGCCCGCGGCGACACGGTGGTGCAGGCGGTGTTCGACGCGCGTTTCCAGCTGTCCGACCGGCGGCACCTGCTGCTCGCGTTCAGCCTCGCGGCAGCGGTCGGCCTGCTCGCCGCCACACTGACCGGCGTGCTCGTCGGCCGCCGGGCCGTGGCACCGCTCGCGGAGGCACTCACCCGTCAACGCCGCTTCGTCGCGGACGCCAGTCACGAACTGCGTACTCCGATCGCCCAGGTACACACCCGCGCCCAGTTGCTGGCCCAGCGGGCGCGTACCGGCAGGTCGTCCACGGACCTGCACGATCTCGAACGACTGGTCGGCACCACCCGGCGACTCGGCGAAATCGTGGACGACCTGCTGCTCTCCGCCCAACTCGCCGCGGCTCCCAGCGGCCAGCAGCCGAACCCGCCGGTCGACCTCACCTCGCTGGTCGGGGCGACGGTCGCCGCGGAGACCGAACGCGCCGCCGAGCGCCAGGTCACGGTCACCGTCGAGGCGCCCGATGGGCCACTACCGGTACCGGGGGTCGAGTCGGCGCTGCGCCGGGTCGTCGGCGAGCTGCTCGCCAACGCGCTGGTCCACACTCCCGCTGGCGGCCGGATCCACCTGGCGCTACAGGCCCGCGACGGCTACGCCGAGATCGTGGTCGCGGACACCGGCGAGGGCTTCGACCAGGCGGACGCGCGGCGGATCTTCGACCGGTTCCACCGCGGCGCGGGTTCCGGCGACCAGCGCTTCGGCCTCGGGCTGGCCCTGCTGCAGGAGGTCGTCACCAGCCACCATGGCACGATCGCGGCCGAGGGCTATCCGGGCCGTGGCGCGATCTTCACGGTACGGCTTCCCACGACCCGGTTCCCCGCGTCGACACAGGGACAGCTCCGGGGCGTCAGGTGGCAACGTGTGCGGCAACTCGGAGCCGACACGTAGCGAGTCGACACGTTCGTCGACGCGACCCCCCGGTGCGACGCGTCCGATCGGCCCAATCCGGCGCCAACATATCGATGACCTTTGAAATCAATCTGAAAAACGACATGTACAAAACTTCTATTCGCTGATCCGCGAGGAGGTCATTGTGCAGTCCCTCCGTCTACCCGACCTGGTCACGTCCCTCTACCGGATAGTGGTCGGCCTACTCTTCACGCTGCACGGCGCGTCGTCGCTGTTCGGCGTCTTCGGCGGCAGCCGTGGCGCGGGCGAGGCCATCCCGTTCGGCACCTGGCCCGGTTGGTGGGCCGCGCTCATCCAACTGGTCGGCGGGCTGCTGGTGCTGGTCGGACTCGGTACCCGCCCGGCCGCCGTACTCTGCTCCGGCTCCATGGCGTACGCCTATTTCGTGGTCCACCAGCCGGACGACCTGCTGCCGCTGAACAACGGCGGTGAACTGTCCGCACTGTTCTGCTGGTCGTTCCTGCTGATCGCCGTGCTCGGCCCCGGGCCATGGTCGCTCGACCGCGGGCTGTCCGCCCTGCAGCGGTCCCGTCGGTCGGCACCGCAACCCGCGTCGGTGGCCTGAGAACGAGGGCGGGCTCCGCTCGACCGCGTCGGCCGGCGGGCACCCCGGGGAACCCGGTCGTGCCCGCCGGCCACGTGCACCGGCATCGGCGCAGACCGGCCGTGTCGCCCCGGCGCCGGAACCGCCCGGGTGCAACACGAAACCGACCCGACCGGCCGGGCCCGGTCAGCTCGGCTCGGACCGGCCGGACGCGCTCCCGGCGAGCACCACCGCCGCCGCGAGCAGGGCCGCCCCGGCGACGCCGGCCGCACCGAGCCGGTCATGCAGCAGGACCGACGCCAGCAGGGCGCCGGTCAACGGCTCCAGCAGCGCCAGCACCACCGCCGTGCTGGCACCCACGGTGCGCAGGCCACGGAAGTAGAACGTGTACGCCAGCGCGGTCGGTGCGGCCCCCAGGGCGACAAGCAGCCCCACGGTGAGCAGGCTCGGTTGGAAACCCAGCCCGACCGTGGAGACGGCGATCGGTGCCAGCAGCAGTCCACCGACACCGAATCCGAGCCCGACCGCGGCCTGCTCGTCCAACCCGACGACCGGCCTGGCACCGAGCCGGGTGACGGTGGCGAAGCCTGCGGCGGAGAGCAGTGCCAGCCCCGCGCTGGCCAGTACGGCACCCGGTGCGTACCCACCGGCGGGCAGGCCCACCAGCAGGCCCAGGCCGACGACGGCCAGGCAGACCGCGCCGACCGTCCGCCGGCTCGCCCTGCGCCGGGTGGTCACCCAATCGGCCGCCAGCACCAGCACCGGCGAGGTACCGATGGTGACCAGGGTGGCCAGTGAGACCGAGGTCAGCGCCACCGCCCCGAAGTAACAGGCCTGGTAGAGGGCGAACAGCATGCCCAGCACGACGATGCGGGACCAGGCCGCCCGACCGCGTGGCAACGGCCGACCGGAGAGCAGGAGCACGAGGACGAGCAGTACGCCGCCCACCGCGAGGCGGTACGTGGCGACCGCCACCGGGGACAGACCCGCGTGCCGGCCCAACAGGCTGCCGAGCAGCCCGCCGGTTCCCCAGAGCACCCCGGCCAGGGCGAGATAGGACAGACCCACACCGGTACGGCGACGAGCAGCCGCCATCGGCGTTGAAGAAACAAGCATGAAAAAACGCTCCTGCGACGAGAAGGAATTGGTCGCGGAAGCGGGGCACGACGAACCGGCCCGGGTACGGGCGACGTCAGCTCAGACGGCGTGACGCGAAGAGCGCACTGCCCCGCTCAGGAGCGGGGCGGCGGAGTGATCGGGAAGCGTCGGTGCACAACGCCACTCTAACCACAACCGCGCGCGGCACGTATTCGAGAAGCCGCGCGCGGAGCAGGGGCCGGGCGGGTCACGTTCGACGGCATCGGGCGCCGCGTCGTCGGGGCGCCCGAGCCGGAACGGATCAGCGCAGTTCGGCCACGTCCAGGCGGCGCTGCATGCCACTCACCGCGTCGAGCGGATCGAGGTCGGCGCGCGGCAGCACGTACCGGGCGGTCAGGGTGTCCACACCGGTACCCCGGGCGCCACTGGGCCGGTAGGTGACCGTGGCGGCGCCCGCCGAGGCAACCTCGACCACACCCGCGCGCCAGGTGCCGGAACGGAAGATCCAGACCGGGTCTGTCGGTTGGTAACTGTCGGTGGGCACCACGTCGTGCGGGTCACGCTGGTTCGGGTCGATGGTCGGTACGGCCATCTCTACCTAGCCTCCTGTCGTTGCGCGGCTTGTCGGGTGGTCAGCGCACGTGCGGGCTCGGTTGGCGGTAACCCCGAGCAGTTGTTTCGTCACGGGCCGACCCACCCTCCAATTACTAACCGTGAGTAACCGGGCACACCTACACAAGCGCTATCATGCTCGCTGTGCGATGCAGACGCAAGAGCAGATGCACGTGCAGATGACCATGCAAAGCGGTCGAGAGAAGGAGCGGTACCGCGCCGCCCACCTCCGCCCGGGAACAGGATCCCGGGCTGCGACCTGACCGACACCCGGCCTGTCCTGGCCGTTGAGAGAGACTTCGATGAATCAGCCATACAACGGGATCCCCGTCACCGAGCTACCGCCCATCGCCTGGCGGAAGAGTCGCCGCAGCAATCCGAGCGGGAACTGCGTCGAACTCGCGGAGCTACCCGGTGGCGCGGGAATTGCGGTCCGTAACTCCCGGGACCCGAACGGTCCGGCCCTGATCTACACCCCGGCCGAGATCACCGCCTTCATCCTCGGCGCACGGGACGGCGACTTCGACCACCTGATCGGATGATCGCCCGGACCCGGTGAAAATCGGGCCCTTCCGAGGGTGGGAGACCCGCTGATATTCGAACCCTCCCGTTGATCCCGTACAGCACGCGGTCATGGCATGCTTACGCCGCAGTAAAGCCGGCCGTCCTGGCCGCGCGCAGCATCGGGAGGTAGGTGCATGACGACTACACGGCCCGACGGCGAGACCGCCACCGGTCCCACCGTGTTGCGCATGCTGCTCGGCGCACAGTTGCGCCGGCTCCGCGAGGCCAACGGGGTCACCCGGGAGGCCGCGGGGTGGGAGATCCGGGCCTCCGAGTCGAAGATCAGCCGGATGGAGCTGGGCCGGGTCGGCTTCAAGGAACGTGACGTCGCGGACCTGCTGACCCTCTACGGCGTACACGACGACGGTGAACGCGCGGTGCTGCTCGGGCTCGCCCGCGATGCCAACGAGCCTGGCTGGTGGCACCGGTACGGCGACATCCTCCCCCAGTGGTTCCAGTCCTACCTCGGCCTGGAAGCCGCGTCGTCGCTCATCCGTACCTACGAGGTGCAGTTCATCCCCGGCCTGTTGCAGAGCCGCGACTACGCCCGTGCCGTTGTCCTGCTCGGCCATCGGGCGGCCTCGCGCGAGGAGGTCGAGCGCCGGGTCAACCTGCGGATGGCCCGGCAACAACTGCTCACCCGCCCGGATGCACCGCAGCTCTGGGCGGTGGTGGACGAGGCCGCACTACGCCGGCCGATCGGCGGTCCCGAGGTGATGTGGGGCCAGATCAACGCACTGATCGAGGCCACCAAACTGCCGAACGTCAGGCTCCAGGTGATGCCGTTCGCGTCCGGTGGGCACGCCGCGGCGGGCGGGGCGTTCAGCATCCTGCGCTTCCCCGACCGGGACCTGCCCGACGTGGTCTACATCGAACAGCTCACCAGCGCGCTCTACCTGGACAAGCGGGACGACGTCGACCACTACGCCGCGGCGATGGAGCGGGTCTGCGTGGAGGCCGAACCGCCGGCCCGTACGCCGGACATCCTGTCCCGCATCCTGGCCGACCTCGACCGCTGAGCTACAACGAGCTGACGCGTTGGACCTGCCCCCCTCCGCCGCCGGGCGACCGGCACTCACCGCATCGGACCTGCCCCCGGCTGTCCGCGACCACCTGCTGTCCCGTACGGGCGCGGCCGAGCCGGCCAGTGGCTACCTGTACGACCCGGCGGCGGCGATCCGGCGAGCCACCGAGTTGCGTACGGCCCTGCCCGACTGGGCCCGGATCTGCTACGCGGTGAAGGCCAACTCCTATCCCCCGCTGGTGCACGCGCTCGCCCCGTACGTCGACGGTTTCGAGGTCGCTTCCGCCGCCGAGGCGACCCTGGCCCGGCACGTGCAGGCGACACTGGACGGACACCTGCCCTCGGCAGATTCGACAACGCGCGATGACGGCAGGCTGATGGTGGCCGCCGGGCCGGCCAAGACCGAACGACTGCTGCACCGGCTGGTCGACCTCGACGTCGACCTCGTCAACGTGGAGAGCGCGCTCGAACTGCACCGCCTACAGGTCGTGGCCGACCGGCTGGACCGACGGGTGGACGTGGCGCTGCGGGTCAACCCGCAGGCGGTGTCGGTCAGCGGCGCGCTGACCATGGGTGGATCGGCCACCCAGTTCGGCATTCCCGAGGCCGAGGTGCCGAACGTGTTGCGGCTGGCCGCGACCCTGCCCCGGCTGCGGGTGGTCGGCTTCCACGTACACGTGGTGGGCAACAACCTCGACGCCGCCGCCCACGCCGCGTACGTCGCCTGGTGCCTGGACTGGAGCCGACGCACCGCCGAGGCGTACGGGTTGGCCCTGCGTTTCGTGGACGTCGGCGGTGGGCTCGGGGTGCCGTTCGGTGGCGAGCAGCCGTTCGACGTCAAGGAGTTCGGCAGCCGGCTCGCCGACCTCGCACCGCCGCCGGACTGCCGGGTGCTCTTCGAGCCGGGGCGCTACCTGGTCACCGACGCCGGCTGGTACGCCGCCGAGGTGGTCGACGTGAAGCAGACGTACGGCACCTGGTTCGTGGTGCTGCGCGGGGGCATCAACCACTTCCAGTTGCCGACCTCCTGGGACATCCCGCACCGGTTCGCGGTCCTGCCGGTGGCCGACTGGCCGCATCCGTACCCCCGCCCCGAGGTACGGGACCAACCGGTCACCGTGGTCGGCGAACTCTGCACCACCGAGGACACCCTCGCCCGCGACGTGACTGTCACGGCGGTCCGTGCCGGCGACCAGATCGTCTTCCCCATGGCCGGCTCCTACGGCTGGGAGTTCGCCATGCCCTCCTTCCTCTCCCACCCCCCAGCCACCCGCACCCTCCTCCCCTCCCCTCCCCTGACCTCCCCTGACCCTTTGCGTTGATCATGAAGTTGGCGCGAATTTCCGGCCGATTTTCCGTAGCTAACTTCATGGTCAACGGGGTGGGGTGGGGGTTAGAGGCGTTCGAAGGCTCGGTGGCGTTCCCAGTCGGTGACTACGCGGGCGTATTCGGATAGTTCTGCCTTGGCGGCGGCGGCGTAGTGGGTGACGATCTCGGGGCCGAAGGCGTCGTGGGCGAGGGTACTGTTCTCCCACAGGTGGACGGCTTCGGCCAGGGACGCCGGCAGGCGGGGCAGGTCGGTGGCGGCGAAGGCGTTGCCGGACTGGGCCGGCGGCAGTGGCAGTTCCCGGTCGATGCCGTGCAGGCCGGCGGCGACGATCGCGGCGACCACCGTGTACGGATTCGCGTCGCCGCCGGCCACCCGGTGCTCGATCCGCAGCGAGTCGCCCGTACCGACGACCCGGATCGGGCAGGTGCGGTTGTCCCGCCCCCACGCGACGCCGGTCGGGGCGAACGCGCCCGGCGCCAACCGCTTGTACGAGTTGATGTTCGGCGCCTGGAGCAGGGTCAGCTCACGCAGCCCGGCGAGTTGTCCGGCGACGAAGTGTTCCATCAGCGGGGACATGCCCGCCCTGTCCCCGGTGCCGTCACCGGCGAAGACCGGGGTGCCGTCGACGTGGCGCAGCGACAGGTGCACGTGGCAGGAGTTGCCCTCGCCCTCGTCGTACTTGGCCATGAAGGTGACGGCCAGGCCCTCCTGGGTGACGATCTGACGTACCCCGGTCTTGTAGAGCGCGTGGTTGTCGCAGGTGGTCAGCGCGTCCGCGTACCGGAAGACGATCTCGTACTGGCCGGGGTGGACCTCGCCCCGCGCGGACTCCAGTTTCAGGCCGGCCCGGGTCATCTCACGCCGGATCCGTCGCAGCACCGGATCGACCTCGGTCACCCCGGCGAGCGAATAGTCCACGTTGTGCCGCGTGGCGGTACGCAGACCGCGGTAGTCCCGGTCGTGTGCCTCCTGGAAGCTGTCCCGGAACAGGATGAACTCCAGTTCCGTGCCGGCGTGTGCGGTCAGTCCCCGTTGCGCCAGCCGGTCGAGCTGGGTCCGCAGCACCTGCCGGGGCGCGAAACCGAGCGGCCGGCCGTCGGGCCAGTACGCGTCGGCGATCACCAGGGCGGTGCCCGTATCCCAGGGCAGCTCGCGCAGCGTACCCATGTCCGGGGTGAGGTTGAGGTCGCCGAAGCCGGCGGCCCACGGGTCGACGGCGTAGCCCGGTCCGGTGTTCATCTCCACGTCCACGGCGAGCAGGTAGACGCAGGCGGCGAAGCCGTCGACGAGCACCCGCTCGCAGAAATGCTCTGCGTCGAGCCTGCTCCCCTGCAACCGTCCCTGCAGGTCGGGTACGGCGACGATGACGTTGTCGATCCGACCGGCGGCCACCTCGGCGCGCAGGCGCTCGACCGGCATCGGAAACGGGTTCGTGTTCATCGGATCCCCTCCGGGCCGACCGGGAAACCGGCAGTGGGGTCGACCGGCGGCAGGTGCAGCGGGTTCGGGACCGGGGCGACATCGAGGTGGAACGAGGCGTCCCGCTCGGCCCGGTCGTGGTAGCCGCCGGGCAGCAGGCGCTCCCGGTTCAGGCAGACCCGAGGAAACTCGGCCGCCAGCAGGTCGAACCGGTCGAAGCGCTCGGCGAGTTCCGGGAACCGGGCGTGGTACGCCACGATCTCGGCGCGCGCCAACCGCCAGAACTCGTCCTGCGGCACACCGAGCTGTTCGGCGCAGAGCGGGGCGAGGTAACGGAAGTGGCACATCAGCAAGGACTTGACGATCGACCCGGACAGTTCCTCGGCCCCGAACCGCATCAGTACGCCCAGCGTCTGCGCCGGCAGGTCGGCGTACTCGGGCAGGTCCTCGTCGAGCAGTTTCAGGTCGTCGACGAAGTCCTTCACCGCCAACCGGACCGGCACGTCGCCGCCGTCGTAGACGACGATCGCGTTCTCGCCGTGCGGGTTGAAGCCGATGCCGTACCGGTAGAGCAGGTGCAGCAGTGGCGGCAGCACGGCGGCGAAGAGCGCGGCCAGCCACCGCGTCGGCGCCAGCCCGGAGCGTTCGACCAGCTCCGCGACGAACGCCCGGCCGGCCGGGTCGACATGCAGCAACGCGGCCAGGGTACGGGCGCGCTCGCCCGGGTCGAGACTGGCCGCCACCGGCTCCCGCCAGATCACCCCGAGCAGTTGCCGGTAGCGGTACGGCGCCTGCGGCAACGCCTCGAACACCGGGTGCCGGACCGCCACCGCGGCGACCTCACCGGGCAGGACGACCCGGCACTCGTCGCGCAGGAACGGATCGGCGTCCCGGATGGAGTGGATCCAGGTCGTGCCGTACGGGGCGGCGTGCACCAGCTCGGTGGGGATGCCCCGGTAGACCATCGTGTTCAGGATGGACAGCGGCAGCTTCACGTCGAACCGGTCCGGCCGGGACACGTTGCCGAACGTACGGATCGACTGCTGCGCCCGGTATCGGTCCGGCGCCTCGCCCAACGGCACGATCCGCCGCTGGGCCAGCTCCGCCGCGAACAGCGGCAACACCACCTCGTCCCACTGCCACCGGTGCACCGGCAGCCAGACGTACTCGGCCGGATCCAGCCGCTGGTCGGTGAGCAGGTCGGTGAAGTGCTGCCGGGTCGCGCCGTCCAGTTCCCGCTCGCGCAGCGTCGCCTCGTCCAGCCCAGGTACGCCGTGGAAGCTGGCCAGGTCCCGGTGCACGGCCATCCAGTGCAGGGGATCCGCGTGGCGGGACTCGGGTGCGTACCGGGCCCGGTCGGCGTACGAGAAGCCGACCCGGCCCTTGTTCGCGAAAATCCACGGGTGGCCGGTCTGGTGACCCTCCAGTTCCAGGTGTGGCAGCTCGGCCAGTTCCGCGACCGGTAGCCCGGTGTGCAGCAGCCACGCGTCGGCGGAGAGGGTAGCGCTCAGTTCGGTCACGGTCAGTGCGGTGACCGCCGGATCCAGCCCCCACGCCCGGTGCAGGTCGAGCAGCAGCCGGTACGGGTCCGCCGGCTCGTTCCCGCCGTCGGTGACCCGGACGAGCGAGTCGGGCTCGATCCGCCACGAGTCCATGGCGACCGGCCGGCCCCGGAACTCGTACCCGACGTCGGGCAGGACCGGCACCCGGTAACGGCCGTCGCCCAGCGGGGCCGGGGTCAGCGCCTGCTCGAAGGCGAGTTCGGCGACCATCTTGACCGCGAGCGCGGCGCAGACCCGTTGCCAGGTCCCGGGGGCCAGGCCGGGTGGGATGACCATGTCCATCTCAGTCTCCGTCGACTCGGGCCAGGTGCAGCGGGTTGGCCAGGGTGCCGTACATGACGTCGAACTCGGCGTCGCGTTCGGCCCGGTCGTGGAAGCCGCCGCCGAGCAACTGCTCCCGGTTGAGCGCCACCCGACCGAACTCCGGCCCGAGCAGGTCGAACCAGGCGAACCGCTCGGCCAGTTCGGGAAAGCGCCGGTGGTAGGCGTCGATCGGTTCCCGTACCAGGGACCAGAACTCCCGCTCCGGTACGCCCAGGTGCCGGTCGGCGATGTCGGTGAAGAACCGGAAGTGCCCGGCGCAGATAGCGGACAGGATCGAGTGCGCCAGGTCCCCGGCCGGCCAGCGGTGCAGCCGGTCGCGGGCCTCGGCCGGGATGCGGGCGTACTCGGGCAGGTCGAACGGGAGCAGTTCGACGTCGGCGCCGAAGTCCTTCAGCGCGATCCGGCTGGGCCGCTCGGCCGCGTCGCTGATCAGCACCACGTTCTCCCCGTGCGGGGTGAACGAGGCGCCGTAGCGGTAGAGGTAGTGCAGCAGCGGCGGCAGCAGCGCGCCAAGGTACGCCCGCAGCCACTCCCGCGCTCCCAGACCGGAACGGTCGACCAGTTCGCTCACCACCGCCCGCCCGTCGCTCCCCTCCAGCAGCAGGGTGGCCATGGTCCGGGCCCGCTCCCCCGGCTCCAGGTAACCGTGCACCGGCTCCCGCCAGATCGCGCCCAGCAACTCCTGGTACTTGTACGGGGCGTCCGGCAGGTCCCGGTAGGTCGGGTGCGGCACGGTCACCGAGGCGACCTCGCCGAGCATCGCCACCCGGCACTCGTCGCGCAGGAAGGCGTCGCCGTCGCGCAACTCCTGCAACCAGGTGGTGAGCCGGGGCGCACAGGTGGTCTGCGCCTCGGACAGGCCACGCCAGACCAGCGTGTTACGGATCATCAGCGGCACCTTGACGTTGCGCCGTCCGGGTCGGTCCAGGTTGGTCAGGGTGCGGATCGACTGCAACGGGCGGTACCGGTCGGCGCTCTCGCCGAGGTAGACCACGCTCCCGTCGGCGATCTGCCCGGCGAACAGCGGCAGGATCACCTCGTCCCACTGGAACGGGTGCACCGGCAGCCAGACGTAGGCGTCCGGGTCGCCGCCCCGGTCGCGTACCCGGTCGGCGAACTCGGCCCGGGTGCCCGGGTCGAGTTCGCCGGCGAGCAGCGTCTGCCGGTCCAGCCCCGACACCGAGCTGAACCGGGCCAGCTCGGGCGTGACGGCGAGCCAGACCAGCCGGAAGTCGCCGGCCGCCTCCGGGGTGAACCGGGCGGTGTCGGCGGCGGAGAAGCCGAGCCGGCCCTTGTTGAGGAACATGCACGGGTGGCCGGTCTGGTGCGCCTCCAGGTCCTCGTGGGACAGGTCGGCGAGGTCGGCGGCCGGGATCGCACGGGCGTGCAGCCGGGCGTCGGCGGCATGGGTGGCGGTGAGGTCGCGGATCAGGTCGGCGAGGACCGCCCGGGTCAGCCCGAGCATGTCGGCGGAGTCCACCACGAACCGGGTCGGGTCGGTCGCCGGTGACTCGGTTCCGGCGGCCCGTCGCCGCAGGCTCTCCGGCCGGATCCGCCAGGCCCCGAACGCGCCCCGGCGGGCCTGGAAGGCGTAGCTCACCCCGTCGGGCAGGTCGAGGCACCAGCTCTCCGCCGGGCCGTCCGGCCGCGGCGTGACCATTTCCTCGTACGCCATCTCGGCGATCGTGCGGGCGAGCAGCGTACGGCCGGCGGCGGTCCAGTGCTCCGGTACGAGGTGCGGCGGTGGTGCGGTGGCGGGCTCGACGGACACGGCGCTCCTTCGTGGGGGCGGGTTCGGTGACCAGGGGTGGGCCGGGCGCCGATCGGTGGGTGGCGACCGGTGGACGGAGCTTCAGTGCGCCAACGGGTCCGGCAGGTCCCGCTCGACCGCGTCCTCGGGTACGCCGAACCCGGTGTACGCGGTCCGCGCCGGCAGCCGGTACGCCTTCCCCCCGGTGACGGCGTTGAGGATGGTGGCGCTGCGCCAGGCACCGAGCCCCAGGTCGGGTGTGCCGATCCCGTGGGTGTGCAGTTCGGCGTTCTGCACGAAGAGCGAGCCGGTGACCGCCGGGGTGAGCGACACCCGGTAGTCGGCGTCCACCCGGTACCGCCCGTGGGCGTCCCAGAGCACCTGGTCGGCCAGGGGTTCCAGCAGCGCCGGCCGGCGGGCCCGGTAGCCGGTGGCCAGCACCACCCGGTCCGTACGCACGGTGAACGAGCGTTGCTGACGGGTTTCCCGGCAGGCGAGCAGGTAGCCGTCCTGGGTGACGGACGCGGACTCCACCGCCACGTTCGCGGTCAGCGCCACCTCGGGTCGGTAACCGCCGACGGACCGCTCGTACAACAGGGTGTGTATCTCGTCGATGGTCTCGGCGCTGATCGCCTTGTAGAGCTGCCACTGCTCGGGTACGAGCCGGTCGCGGGTGGACTCCGGCAGCTCCCGGAAGTACGCGGTGTAGTCCGGGGTGAAGTGCTCCAGCCCGAGTTTCGAGTATTCCATCGGGGCGAAGCCCGGCGACCGGGTGAGCCAGCGCAGCCGCCAGCCCTGCTCCGGGGCGCGGCGCAGCAGGTCGAGGAAGACCTCGGCGCCGGACTGGCCGGATCCGACCACGGTGACGTCCCGGGCACCGGCGAGGGCCGGTTGCCGGTCGAGGTAGTGCTCGGCGTGGAAGATGTGCTCGCCGACCAGGTGGGCCAGGGATTCGGGGACCACCGCCTCGGTGCCGACGCCGAGCACCACGTGCCGCGCGGTGACCCGGCTGGTGGCACCGGTGTCCGGGTCGGTCAGTTCGATCGAGAAGCGTTGAGTCTCGGCCGACCAGCGCAACCGGTCCGCCCGGGCGCCGAACCGGCAGGAGGGCAACGACTCGGCGACCCAGCGGCAGTAGTGGTCGTACTCGCGGCGCGGCACGTGGAACCGCTCGGCGAAGTAGAACGGGAAGAGCCGGTCGTGCTCGCGCAGGTAGTTCAGGAACGACCACCTGCTGGTCGGGTCGACCAGGGAGACCAGGTCGGCGAGGAACGGCACCTGCAACTGGGCGCCCTCCAGCAGCAGGCCGGGGTGCCAGGCGAAGTCGGGGCGGGCGTCGACGAAGAGCGTACGCAGGCCGGCGATCGGTTCGGCCAGCGCGGCGAGTCCCAGGTTGAACGGCCCCAGGCCGATGCCGACCAGGTCGTATCCGGTGTCGACCGGATCGGGGTCGGTGACGGTCGGTACGGCGTCGGTGCTCATCGGCTGGCTTCCTCCGGGGTGTCGCTGGTCCTCGCCCTCGGGGCGACGGCGTTCGGTGCCGCTGCACCGGCTCGCCGCGTACCAGTCTGCTGCTCGGCGGCGGCCTGCTGCTCGGCGGCACCGGCCCGGATCACCAGGTCCAGCAGCGCGTCCACGTCGGCGCTGGTGGCATGGGGGTTGAGCAGGGTGAGCTTGAGCCAGACCGCGTCGCCGACCTCGGTGCGGCCGACCACCGCCGAGCCGTCGGCGAGCAGGCGCCGGCGCAGTGCGGCGTTGACCCGGTTGCCGCGCGCACCGGCGCGGTAGCGGAACACGACCGTGGTGAGCACCGGGTCGGCGGCCAGTTCCAGGTGTGGACTGGCGGCGATCCGGGCCGCCGCGTGCCGGGCCAGGTCATGGCAGGCGTCGACCAAGGCGCCCAGTCCCTGCCGGCCCAGCGCGCGGAAGGTCACCGCGAGCTTGAACGCGTCCACCCGCCGGGTGGTGCGCAGCGAGTGTCCGAGCAGGCTCGGGTAGCCGGCCGTCTCGTCGTCGGCCGGGTTGAGGTACGCCACCCGCTGCGACAGCGGTGCCAACGCGGCGGCGTCGGCGGTCAGGAACGCCCCGGCGGCGACCGGTTGCCAGCCGAGCTTGTGCAGGTCCAGCGCGACGGAGTCGGCTCCGGACAGGCCGTGGAGCAGGCCGGCGAGCCGGTCGGAGAAGAGCGCTCCGCCGCCGTACGCGGCGTCGACGTGCAACCAGGTGCGGTGGCGGGCGGTGATTGCGGCGATCGCCGGCAGCGGGTCGACGCTGCCGAAGTCGGTGGTTCCCGCGGTCGCCACCACCGCCGCCGGTACGCCACCTGCGGAAACGGTGCCGGCCAGCCGGTCGGCGAGCGCCGCCGGGTCCATCCGGTACGCCCGGTCGACCGGCACCGGGACCACGGCTTCCTCGCCGAGCCCGAGCAGGGCGGCGTTGCGCCGTACCGAGAAGTGGGCGACCTCGCTGCAGAAGTAGCGCAACCGGGACCCGACCGCGCCGAGCCCGACGGTGGCCGCGGTCGAGCCGGTGGTGGTGAGCACCGCGGCGTCGCGGGCCAGCAGCAGGCCCATCAGGTTGGACTCGGTGCCACCGGTGGTGACCACCCCGCCGGAGCTGTCGGCGCGGTAGCCGACCAGCTCGGCCAGGGTGGCGACCACCAGTGGTTCGAGTTCGGTCGCCGACGGCCCCTGGTCCCAGGAGTCGAGCGACGGGTTCAACGCGGCGGCGACCACCTCGGCGGCCACCGCCACCGCAAGCGGTGGGCAGTGCAGGTGGCCGGCGCAGTGCGGGTCGGCCGGGTCGGCGGTGCCGGCGGTGAGTTCGGTGGCGAGCGCGGCGAGCGCAGAGCGCGCACCGGTCCCCAGGTCGGGCAGGAGTGCACCACCGGTCGCGGCGGCGACGGCACGGGCCACCTCGGCGGGCGTACCGGCGGGGAGCGGGCCGCCGCGTCGGTGCGTACCGAGCCGGAGCGCGTCGAGCGCGATGTCGACCAGGGGGCCCAGGGCGGAGGGGCCGTCGGCACCGCCGGCCAGCGCCGTGTCGAGCGGGTCGGACGGCGGGTGCTGCTGGCCGGTCATCGGCGGGTTCCCTGGTAGCCGGAGGTGGCGGCCTGGACCGCGCCGGCCAGCCGGGTGAGCACCGCGTCGACCTGGAGGTCGGTGATGGTCAGGGGTGGCAGCAGCCGGAGTACGGCGTCGTGCCGGCCGCCCAGTTCCACCATCAGTCCACGGTCGAGGCATTCGGCCTGGATCCGGCGGGCGAGTTCGGGAGCGGCCGGGCGGGCGCCGATGGCGTTCGGGGCCGCGTCCGGCTCGACGATCTCCAGGCCGATCATCAGACCCCGACCGCGTACGTCGCCGACGGCGGGCTGCTGTCCCTGCAACAGCCGCAGTTCGCGCAGCATCCGGTCGCCGACCGTGGCGGCCCGCTCGACCAGTCCGGCCTCCCGGACGTGGCGCACGGTCGCCGAGCCGGCCACCATGGCGAGCTGGTTGCCGCGGAAGGTGCCGGTGTGCGCTCCCGGCCGCCAGGTGTCCAGCTCCTCGCGGTACGCGATGACGGCCAGCGGCAGGCTGCCGCCGATCGCCTTCGACATCACCAGTACGTCCGGCACCACCGCGGCGTGCTCGACCGCCCAGAACGCCCCGGTACGGCCGACCCCGGTCTGCACCTCGTCCACGATCAACGGAATCCCGTGCGCGGCGGTGATCCGGCGCATCTCCCGCAGCCAGCCGTCGGGAGCGGGCACGGTGCCGCCCTCGCCCTGCACGGGTTCGAGGATCATCGCGGCCGGTGGCACCACACCGGAGTGCGGGTCGGTCAGCATCGTCTCGGCGTACCGGGCGGCAAGGTCGGCGGCCAACGCACCGCCGAGGCCGAACGGGCACCGGTAGTCGTACGGGAAGGGCAGTCGGGTCACCTCGATCGCGGCGCGCGGCAGCGGTGTCTTGACCCCGACGTTGGCGCTGACCGCCAGCGCGGCGGCGGTCATCCCGTGGTAACCACCGGTGAAGGCGAGTACACCCGAGCGTCCGGTCGCGATCTGGGTGAGTTTCAGCGCGGCCTCGACGGCGTCGGTGCCGGCCGGTCCGCAGAAGTGCAGTCGCCAACCCTCGGGTCCACCGGGCATCGTGTCGAGCAGCGTGGTGGTGAACTCGTCCTTCTCGAACGTGCCGAGGTCGAGTACGTGCAGCGGGGCACCGGAGTCGAGCAGCCGGCGGATCGCGTCGACGACCACCGGATGGTTGTGGCCCAGTGCGAGCGTGCCGGCGCCGGAGAGGCAGTCGAGGTAGCGTCGGCCGTCCGCGCCCTGGACCACCATCCCGTCGGCGTGTACCGGCACGATCGGTAGCGTGCGTGCGTAGGTCCGGGCGGCGGACTCGCGATCCTGTTGGCGTCCCAGCACGTCGGCGACGGCTTGGGCGGCGGGCAGGGATGACGGGAGTTGCGAGACGACCACGATGCCTCCAAGGTTAGCCTCACCTAACTACCACATCGCGGCGCCCCCGGGCACCCTGGACGGGCAGCTTTTCGGTAAATGTCCGAAAAGTCATTAAGAATCGCCCAGCTCCGGTCGCCCCGCCTCGGGTCGCCGGCAACGGTGGACCGACCGGCTCGGATGCCGTCCGGGTCCGTCCACTCGCGATCATCCGCCCATCCTGGCACGGCCCCACCGGCCCGATTCTCCCGGTTGTCCCTCGCCATCGGATTCCGCACTCGTCGAGCAAAAATGTACCGACGCGACGGAAATAATGGCGAATGCGTTGCAAAGCGTTCGACGATGAGCGAAACTCGGTGAGTCACAATGTACTCACCAATCAATTGCCCATGGGGGCGCAGAGATGGCCAAGCAGGTAATCACCGTACTCACCGACGACCTGGACGGTGGTAAGGCCGACCGCACCGTCGAGTTCGGTCTGGACGGGGTCAACTACACCATTGACCTGTCCGAGAAGAACGCGGGCAAGCTGCGTAAGGCCCTGGACGGCTTCATCGCCGCGGGCAGCCGAATGGGCCGTAGCGCCATCGAGGGCCGTGGCGCAGGTCGCCGCGGTGCGAGGGGCACGACCCGGACCGACCGCGACCAGAACCGGGCCATACGCGAATGGGCCACCAAGAACGGATATGACGTTTCCGAACGAGGCCGGATACCGGCCGAGGTGGTGCGCGCGTACCAGAGCCATTGAGCTCGTAGGGGGCGTTTAATCGCGTCCCGAGCGGCCGAGGACGAGGTCGGAATCCGACCCCGCCCCGGCCGGCCGGGCTTGGCGCCCCGAACGGCACCATCCGGACGCGCAAGATTCGCTCAAGACTCCCGCCGTGGGCTTTCCCACGGTGACCGGCCGATCCACGCTGTTGGAAACCGGCCCAGGTCCTGCGGGGAGCGAGTCGATGGCGACGATAACCCAGCTCAGTTCGAGAACCTCGATCCACGACAACACCAACCCGCCGTGGCTGGACTGGCCGGATCTGGTCGAGGCGCTGGAGGTCGCGGCGCTGGTCCGCTGCACCCCCCTCGGCCTCGCCACCCCACAGGCGCACCCGGCGGGCACGCACGGCGTACACGGGGTGCTGGTGGCCGAGTTCAACCAGCAACTCGCCGCGCACCGGATGGAGTACCTGCTCGGACGGCTGGACCTGCCGGTGACCCGGGAGGTCGCCGTTGCCGGGCTGCGCCGACGCTACCAACTGCACCGGCTCTACCTGCCGCGTGGCGAACGGGCCGGATACGGGGCACTCATGACGACGGCCTGGAGCCAGGGCCGCGCCGCGATCCTCGACCCGAGCGTCAGCGGCGGATCGAGCGCCCGCCAGCTGTGGCGTCCCCGGCTCGCCGGGGCCGTCTGGCGTTCGGTGCTCACCGCCGCCGGGCGCCACCTGCACAAGAACATCCTCGGCGTACGGGTCGCCGACCACGACCTCGCCGCGATGCTCGTCCGGGGCGCGCAACTGCTCGACGCCCGCGCCGCCCTGCGCCGCCGGTCCGGCTGCTTTCTGATCAGCGTGGACGTCGGCCCGGACAGTCAACGGCTGCTCGGCGCGGTGCGCTCCGGGGACCAGTTCGACCTCGCGGTGTAGGGGCGGCGGGTTGACCGTTCGGTCGGTATGCACGACCGATCCGGGTGGGCCAGACTTGCCGCGGCGACCCCTACTTCCGCCGGAGAGTACGACCCGTGCCCCTCACCCCGCCGCCCCCGGACGGGTTTCCACGCTCGGCCCGGCGGGCCGTTTCGGTCATCTGTGCCGCCATCCTGACGGTGCTCGTCGCCGGCTGCGTCGACGCGCCCGAGGAGCCGGTGCTGATCCGGATCGCCACCGGCAGCCCCACCGCCGTCTACTACGCGTTCGGCCAGTCCCTGGTCACGATCATCAACCGGGAGATCCCGGGCGTACGGGCGAGCGTGGTGGTCACCGCGGCCTCGGCGGAGAACGTCGAGCTGGTCTCCCGGGGCGGCGCCGAACTCGGCTTCACCCAGGCGGACACCCTGCCCGCGACGGCCGGCGACTCCCCCGCCGTGCTCGGGGTGGCCCGGCTCTACGACGACCTGCTGCACCTGGTGGTCCGCGCCGACCGGCCCATCCGCCGGTTGGCGGACCTGCGCGGGCGCACCGTCTCGGTCGGCGCCCCAGGTTCCGGTACGGAGATCACCGCCAACCGGCTGCTGGACGTCGCCGGCCTGACCCTCGGTTCGGTCGACACCCGGCGGCTGGGGCTGGACGCCTCGGTCGCCGCGCTGGAAAGCGGTGAGATAGACGGCTTCGTCTTCTCCGGCGGCCTGCCGGTCCAGGCAGTGGCCGAACTCGTCCGGCGGACCCCCGCCCGGATCATCGACCTCGGCGAGTGGACCGAACCGCTGCGCCGGGCCTACAGCCAGGTCTACGTCAACCGCGACATCCCCACCTCGGTGTACGGCCTGGCGCCGGTCACCACCGTCGCCGACCCCAACTACCTGGTCGTCTCGGCCGACCTGCCGAAACACCTGGTGTACGAGTTGACCCGGTTGCTGATGGAACGGCGGATCGAGCTGGGGCGGGCGCATCCGGCGGCGGGACGGATGAGCATCCAGTCGGCGATCGCCACCGCGCCGCTGCCGCTGCACCCGGGCGCCGCCGAGTACTACCGCGCCAGCAAACCCTGACCCGCGCTACGCCGGCTCGTCCGGCGTACGGAACCACAGTGCCGCGTCCAGCCCGCGCGGGATCGCCTGGCGCATGGTGAGCCGCCCGCCGGAGACGTCCACCAGCACCGCGACGATGGTCAGGCCGAGTCCCGCACCGGAGATGTTCTGCGCGTCCGCCGCCCGCCAGAACCGTTCGGTGGCGTGTTTGAGCTGGGCCGACGTCATGCCCCGGCCGTTGTCGCGTACGTGGATCGCCACCCCGCCGTCCAGCTTGTAGACGGACACCTCGACCCGTCCGCCGTCGTCGGTGAACTTGACCGCGTTGTCGATCAGCGCGTCGATGGACTGGTCCAGGGCGGTCGGCGCGGCACTCGCGTACGCCGGGGTGCTCGGTGTGTTGACGGTGAGCTCGATGGACCGGCGCCTGGCCAACGGCAGCCAGGCCGTCACCCGTGACACCGCCACCGCAGCCGCGTCGACCACCACCATCTTGTCCGCGCCCCGTTCGGCTCGGGCCAGGGTGAGCAGGCCGTCGAGCACCTGGGCCAGCCGGTCGCTCTCCTCCAGGGCGAGCCGGTGCTCGGTGCGGCCGTCCTCGTCGGTGACGCTGGGCCCCAGTTCCTCCACCCGCAGCCGCAGCGCGGTGAGCGGATTGCGTAGCTGGTGACTGGCGTGCGCGACGAACGCCCGCTGCCGCTCCATCGCGTCGGAGAGCGCGTCGGCCATGTCGTTGAAGCTCGCCGCCAGCCGGCGCAGTTCCGGTGGCCCGACCCGGTGCGGGGCGCGGGCGGCCCGGTCCCCGGCGGCGATCTCGTGGGTCACCGCGTCGAGTACGGTGACCGGCCGCAGCACCCAGCCGGCCAGCCGGAACGCGGTGAGTACGCACGCCAGCAGGGCGAGCGCACCGATCGCGGCCAGCGCCAACCACCAGGTGAGCGTGGTGCGGCCGATCCGCGACGTCGGCGACGAGATGATCACCGTGCCGAGCACCTCGCCGCTCTCGCTCACCGGCACCGACACGACCAGCGGCTCGTCACCCCAGGGCCAGACCAGCCCCGGCGCGGCGGACTGCTGTCCGGCCAGCGAAGCGCGGGTGGCGGACTCCACCAGTTGCGCGTCCGGCCGGTACTGCGGCGTACGGATGACGACCGTGCGGTCCCGGTCGACGAGGGCGGCGTGCAGGCCGTACAGCTCCGCGTAGCGGTCAAGTTCCGCGCTCACCCCGCCGGTCGCCCCGCCGCGCAGGGCCGGCCCGGACAGGGACGAGAACCGGGTCGCGTCGGCGAGCCGGTCGGCCCGGACCCGGTCGGTCTCCGCGGTGGCCAGGGTGAAGGCGAGCGGGATCTCCAGCGCGACCAGCACCAGGACCATCAACAGCAGGTAGCTGAAGACCAGACGGCGACGCACGGCAGCTCCCGGTTACCCGACCCGGAGCCGGTAGCCGACGCCCCGGACGGTCTCGACCAGGCCGGGATCACCGAGCTTCGCTCGCAGGGAGCCCACGTGCACCTCCACCGTGTGCCGGCCGGTCCAGGTGGTCTGCCAGACGTCGAGCAGGATCCGGTCGCGCGGCACCACCAGTCCGGGCTGGCGGGCCAGCGACATCAGGATGTCGAACTCCTTGCGGGTGAGGGCCACCGCGACCCCGTCGATCTCGGCCGACCGGGCGGTCACGTCGATCCGGATCCGGCCGGCCTCGATGACCGTGCGCTCCGGGGCGGTGTACGCACCCCGGCGCAGCACCGCCTCGATCCGGGCGTGCAGTTCCGCCATCGAGAAGGGCTTGACCACGTAGTCGTCCGCCCCCACACGCAACCCGAGCACCCGGTCGCGCTCCTCGCCGCGGGCGGTGACCGCGATGATGCCGAGTTGGGGGCTGCGCTGGCGCAGCGTCCGGCAGACCTCGACCCCGTCGCCGTCGGGCAGGGTGAGGTCGAGCAGGACCAGGTCACACGGGGCCGCCGCCAGCGCCGCCGCCGCGGTGGAGGCCTGTTCGATGTCGAACCCGCGGCGGGTCAGCGCCGAGGCCATCGCCGCGGCCACCCGGCTGTCGTCCTCGACCAACAGGATGCGCACACGCCCTCCCTCACGCCGACTGCCCGCTATTGTGCCGGTCCGCCGGCCGTCGGTGGGCGCGGGCATCTCCGGCTTCCCTTGCGGGCGTTCGCCCCGGCCGCCCTCGACAACCGGCTGCCGCCGACCACCCGCCAGCACCGGCGAACCTGCCGTCACTGATAAACCCGCACCGGCGGGGTATGTGTGGCCGGTGACGACGACGCGGCGGCCCGGGTGACCGCCGCGGTGCCGGCGTGGGCCTGGCCGGCGCTGGCGATCGTCATCGTGATCATGCTCGCGGTGGACCTGCTGCTGCACCGGGACAACCACGTCGTCGGCCTGCGCGAGGCGGCGCTCTGGAGCGGGATCTGGGTCGGCGCCGGGCTCGCGTTCGGCGTACTGCTGTGGTGGTGGCAGGGTTCCCGGTCCGGCACCGCGTACTTCGCCAGTTACCTGATCGAGAAGACGCTCTCCATCGACAACGTGTTCGTCTTCGCGCTGATCTTCACGTATTTCGCGGTACCCGCCGCTTACCAGCACAAAGTCCTGTTCTGGGGGGTCGTCGGCGCACTCGGCTTCCGGCTGGCATTCATCTTCGCCGGGGCGGAACTGCTCCGGACGTTCTTCTGGACCGCGTACATATTCGGCGCGTTCCTCATCTACACCGGCTATCAGATGGGGTTCAAGCACGATCGGAAGATCCAGCCCGAACGCAATCCGGTGGTCCGTCTGGTTCGCCGGCTGCTGC
This sequence comes from Micromonospora sp. NPDC049523, assembly GCF_040676775.1. Classification (NCBI taxonomy): domain Bacteria; kingdom Bacillati; phylum Actinomycetota; class Actinomycetes; order Micromonosporales; family Micromonosporaceae; genus Micromonospora; species Micromonospora sp. NPDC049523. The sequence continues at coordinate 62,333 of NZ_JBFAPP010000001.1, forward strand.
CCACCGATGCGCGCTACCACGACGGCCGGTTCGTCACCCGGCACGACGGCCGGCGGAGGGTGACGCTGCTTTTCGTGGTGCTGGTCGCGATCGAGGCCAGCGACCTGATTTTCGCGGTCGACTCGATCGCCGCGATCCTGGCCATCACCACCGACACGTTCGTACTCTGGTCGGCGAACGCGTTTGCCATTCTCGGTCTGCGGGCGCTGTATTTCTGCCTCGCCGGCCTGCTGCGCCGGTTCAGCCGCCTGCATTACGGCCTGGCCGTGCTGCTCGCCTTCGCCGGGGTGAAGCTCATCCTCGCCGAAACCCCGATCGGGAAACTGCCCATCTGGCTGACCCTGAGCGTGATCGTGGTGACCATCGCCGCCTCGATCGTCTGGAGCCTGCTGGCCAGCCGGCACGCGCCGCGGCCGGTGCCGCCCACCAATCGGGACGGCCGCGGCTAGGCGGTCGGCCCGGACCTGCATAGAGGAAGATCACATAGCTGGGCCGGCAGCCGTCACGGAGAAACGCTGGCAGCATGGTCACCGACGTCGGACCAAGGGAGAGAACATGGCGGAACAGGAAGCGTTCGGAAAGCCAGCGGCGGGCAGCGCCCAGATCGGGGTCACCGGACTCGGCGTGATGGGGCGCAACCTGGCTCGCAACCTGGCCCGCCACGGCTATCCGGTGGCGGTGCACAACCGTTCCGCCGACCGTACGCGGAGCCTGATCGCCGAGCACGGTGACGAGGGCGAGTTCGTGCCGGCCGAGTCGATGGCCGACTTCGTGGCGTCGCTGTCCCGCCCGCGCGCCGTCATCGTGATGGTGAAGGCCGGTGGCCCGACCGACGCGGTCATCGAGGAGCTGATCCCGCTGCTCGAGACCGACGACATCGTCATCGACGCCGGCAACGCCCACTTCGCCGACACCCGGCGGCGGGAGGAGACGCTGAAGGCGCACGGGCTGCACTTCGTCGGCACCGGTGTCTCCGGCGGCGAGGAGGGTGCGCTGCTCGGCCCGAGCATCATGCCCGGCGGGTCGGTGGAGGCGTACGCCAAGCTCGGGCCGATCTTCGAGTCGATCGCCGCGCAGGTCGACGGCGTGCCGTGCTGCACCCACGTCGGACCGGACGGTGCCGGGCACTTCGTGAAGATGGTGCACAACGGCATCGAGTACGCCGACATGCAGCTCATCGCGGAGGCGTACGACCTGCTGCGGGACGGGTTGTCCGCGTCGCCGGGTGAACTCGCCGACATCTTCCGCACCTGGAACGAGGGGGACCTGGAGTCCTTCCTCATCGAGATCACCGCTGACGTGCTCGGCCACACCGACGCCGCCACCGGCAAGCCGTTCGTCGACGTGGTGCTCGACCAGGCGGAGCAGAAGGGCACCGGGCGCTGGACCGTACAGAGCGCGCTGGACCTCGGCGTGCCGATCACGGGTATCGCCGAGGCGACCTTCGCCCGCTCGCTGTCCGGGCACGCCGACCAGCGGGCCGCCGCCCGTGAGCGCTTCGCCGACGCGGGTGGCAAGGCGAGCATCGGTGACCGGGACGCGTTCGTGGAGGACGTCCGCAAGGCGCTCTACGCCTCGAAGGTCGTCGCGTACGCGCAGGGGTTCGACCACATCCAGGCCGGCAGCGACGAGTTCGGCTGGAACATCGACCGGGGCGCGATGGCCACCATCTGGCGCGGCGGGTGCATCATCCGGGCCCGGTTCCTCAACCGGATCCGGGAGGCCTACGACGCCGACCCCGAACTGCCCACGCTGCTGGTGGCACCGTACTTCGCGGACGTGGTGTCGGACGCCATCGAGAGCTGGCGCCGGGTGGTCCGGTACGCCACCGAGGTCGGCATCCCGACCCCGGCGTTCTCCTCGTCGCTGGCGTACTTCGACGGGCTGCGCCGGGGACGGCTGCCCGCCGCCCTGATCCAGGGCCTGCGGGACAACTTCGGCGCGCACACGTACCAGCGGGTCGACCGGGAGGGTTCCTTCCACACGCTGTGGGCCGGCGCCCGTACCGAATCGGCGTCCTGACCTCGACGGCCCGCCGGTGTCGTGAGTCACGGCACCGGCGGGCCGACCGTCTCTCCGCTACCCGCGCGGGCGTTCCTCCACCAGGTAGCCGTTCTGCAGCAGCCAGTTGACGCTGAGCGGGGCGGGGGCGCCGGGCACGTGTCTCGCCTCCAGCTTGTACTGCAGGCCGAGTCCGAGTTGTTCGAACCACGGCGCGATCGGCCCGGAGTCGACCCGGAACGCCCGCAGTACGCAGTACAGGTGGTAGTTGCTCGCCGGGGTCCCGGTCGGGGTGTTGAGGTTCTGCGGCGGCAGTGCCCGCTGGAGGAACAACGTCCGGGCCGGTGCCAGGTAGGCGCCGCCGGGATAACCGAACCGGTCGACCCGGCTGCCCGCCCACAGTGTCTGCTCGAACCTGACCGGCTCGCCGTGGACCACGAGGAAGCCGTCGGCGGGCGGGTAGATCCAGCTTCCGCCGCTGCGGTACTTGGCCACGAACTCGGGCTCGCCGAGCCCGCCGAACCGTCGGTAGCCGAACAGCAGCGGGCCGACCGGGCGGTCTTGCGGCAGTGCGGCCGGTCCGAGTTCCGGTCGGGCGGGGTCGTGGAACTGCTGGGTGGGTGGTGCCTGGTCGGGTGTACCGGGCCGGCAGGCCGATCCGGCGGGGGCGGTTCCCGCGTACGCGGGCAGCGGCGGCGCGTTGACCAGGAGGACCGCGACGAGGGCGGCAGAGGCAAACGTACGGATCTTCATAAACCCCCCAAACCGGGCTGACATCGCGGTCAGTTAACTGGACGATCACCCAGGGTCGTCCAGAGAACTATCGGATTACCGTCAATTCGCCCAACGTGGAGTACCTGCGACCGCCCTGCGCGGCTCACCGAGGGCGCATCGCCTGCGGCTTCAGCGGAAGCGTCGCCGCAGACTGCGCCGGTTCAGCCCCGGCGCGGTGGTTTCCAACCGGCGCCGGAGCAGGTCCCACTCCCGCCGCCGCTCGTCGGTGACGTCACGCAAGGTGATCGACACACCGGGCGGGCCGGGCTCCGCCAGCAGCGGCCGGCAGTTCACCTCGACCAGGACCCGGCTCCGGTCGGACCGGCGCAGGGTCCACTGCACGTCCATCCCGGACGACTCGTCTTCCGCGCGTACGGCGCGCAGGGCGCGGTCCACCTGCTCGTGGTCGTCCGGGTGGATGATGTCCCGCCAGGTCGCGAAGGCCTGCGACTCGATGCCGAGGATCCGCCAGAACGCCGGGTTGGCGTAGTTCACCCGGTCGTCGTCGCCGACGATCAGGACGCCGTCGTTGGTGTTGCCGGCCACCAGGTCCAGATACCGGTCCCGATCCCGCCGGTGGGCCGCGCCGGTCACCGCCAGCCGTTGCAGGGCGAGCGTGGCCTGACCGGCGGCCACCTCGATGACGTCCCGCGAGGCGACGAGGGTGTCCCGGTCCGCGGCCACCAGCAGGGCGGCGCCCCCGCGCCCGGCCACCGACTCGGCGCCGGGGGTCAGCGACGCCACGATGGTGGCCGGCAGACCGCCCAATGGCTCGACCAGCACGGCGGGCAGCAGCCGGGTCTCGACCAGCAGGCTGCGCCGCGGGGTGTTGTTCGTCGGCAGCGGCTGGTCCAGGTCCACCCTCGGTGACCAGACGAAGTCGAGGTCGTCCGTCCGGCGGCCGGGCGGCCGGTACAGCGCGAAGACGAGACGGTGCGGGGTGCCGGCCGGCAGCATCTGCGCCACCATCACCCGCAGCGCCTCGCCGACCTGGGCGCTACCGGTCGCACCGACCAGGCTGGTGGAGGTCTCCCGCAGGTGCCGCTCGCGTCGTACGGCGTGCCGGTGCTTGTTCCGCGCGTCGACCACGCGGGTCACCACCAGGACCGTGCTGAGCCCGGCCACCACTGCGATCACCACTCCGTCGAGGACCGCACCGGCGACCGCCTCGGCGAACAGGACCACCACGGCGGTCAGGCTGGCCAGCGCGACCAGGCCGACCCGGGTCGCGGCGGTCTCGTCCGGTGGCACGTCGACCCGCGCGGTCAGCCGGGTCATCGAGGGGTGCAGTGCGGCGGCGCCCCAGGCGAGGTAGTGGACCAGCCATCCCAGTTCGGCCGGCCCACCCGGTCGCCAGCCCGAGCCGAGTTCGGCGACGGCGTAGGCGGTGTCCGAGGCGAGCAGCCCGGCCGCTCCCACGGCAAGCAGCAGCACCGCCACGTTGCGCGGCGCCGCGACCGCCAGCCGCACCATCACCACCAGCACTAGCAGGCCGCCGAGGACGTGACTGACCAGCACACACTGCTCGACCCGGGAGAGCCCGGTGCCGGGCAGGGCGGGCGCGACCAGCTGGGTCCAGCCGACGAGTCCGACGGCGAGCACCACCGCGAGCAGGTCGGTCAGGCCGGAGCGGTCACGGATGATCGCGCTGCTGCGGGTCAACTGCACCAGAGCCGCGGTCAGCAACGGGAACAGGGACACGTACAGGACGTCGGCGAGCAGCGAGTGGACCTGGCCCGAGGAGGTGGCGGCGATGGCGTACGCGACGTCACCCGCGGCCAGGACGGCGAGACCGGACCCGAGCAGCAGCCACGGCGCGCGGCGCGCGGGCCGGTGCTGGTGGATGCCGTACGCCACGGCGGTGACGCTGGCCGCACCGATGGTCCCCCAGAGCATCCCCGCCGCGGCGGGGAGCAGGAAGACACCCAGTCCGAGGGCGGCGGTCAGCGTGACGAAGCCGATGATGCGGCGCTGCGGCAACCGGAATCCTCCCACCCGCGCCGCCGGGCAGCCGCCCAACCGCGGCACACGTCGCACCGGCCTGGACGGCGGGCTGTGGCGTACGCATCCGTTCCCCCCGCGGCACCGACTATGCCGTACGGGACGCGGTGGGCGGAAGGAACGCGCCGGAACGAAGTCCGCCACCTCATGTCGTGTGTGGAGCGTGCCCACGCGCAGCGTAGGGCCGGGTACGGACGCACAGGTGTCGATGATCCGTCAGATATCCATGAGTAATCGGGCCAACACGGATTGTAGTATTCACGGACAAGATATTTGTTCGCTTACGACGCGACGACATCAGCCGGCCCGGATCAGCCGGACAACGTGGCCACCCGGGCCGCCACATTCCCCAGAGGCACCACGGTGAACAGAAACGATTCCCGGACAACCGGGCGTCGGCGGGGCTCCGGCACTCCCCTCGCGCCCCCCGGACCCAGTTCCGGACAGCTCGTCGAGAACCCGCGCCGGTCGGCCGGGGCACCTCCCGGTCCGCCCACCGCGCCGGAATCGCCATGACCGAAACCACTCCACCTCCCGTCGGATCGGCCTGGATCCAGATCCTGCTCTCCGTCATCGGCCTGCTGGGCGGCATCGGCGGCGTGGTCGCGGTGGCCACGGTCACGATGCGCCGACGCAGGTTCAGGGCGGACACCGCAGCACTGCTGACCGACACCGCACTCACGATCGTGCGACCGCTGCGCGGCCGGGTGACGGAACTCGAACTGGAGACCGCGCAGGCCCGTGGTCGGGCACTGCAGGCCGAGCGGGAGATCAGCGAGCTTAGGGTGACCCACCGGGAGATGAGCGCACTCGTACGCCGCTGGCGCGCGGCCATCCTGGCCCCGGACGCCACCCTGACCGCGATCCGCACCTACGTCCGGACCGGCCGATCCGTACGCGGCGAGGAGCACCCGTCCTCGACCTTCGAGATCTGAGTCCGGCGCCCCGGATCCACTGTGACCGGTCGACATCCTGAGCGATGGGCGGGACGACACCTCGCCGCGAACTCCTCACAGCCGGCTCCGGGGTCCACAATGGATGATCGATCTTCGACACCCGCGCCCAGGTCAACGGGATTTGATCTCTATTTGACCGCCAGAAATAGCAGGGTGTTATCGATCAACTCCAGAAGGTAGTGTGCCCGATGAGCGGCATGCACACCCTTACATGGCATTAGTTCTTATTTTTGTCATCATCCTGTCCGAGCCTTGTCACGACCCGGAGGATAAAATGGTGGATACGGGGCAATCTCCTAGCGCAGCAGCCTCCCAGCCCGTCCCGGATCCATCGCCAACGAGCCGAGCAACCCGGTTCCGGCGTACGCTCCTCCGCCACGACCTGCCCGCGTCGTTCGTGGTCTTCCTCGTCGCGGTCCCGCTCTCCCTGGGCATCGCGGCGGCCTCCGGCGCACCACTGCTCGCCGGCATCATCGCCGCGGTGGTCGGCGGAATCGTGGTCGGCGCCATCGGCGGCGCACCACTGCTGGTCAGCGGCCCGGCCGCCGGGCTCTCGGTGATCGTGGCAGACCTGGTGCTCCGCCACGGCTGGATGGCCACCGCCGCCATGGTCACCCTCGCCGGTTTGGTCCAGATCGTCCTCGGACTCAGCCGGTTCGGCCGAGCCGCGCTGATGCTCTCCCCCGCGGTGGTGCACGGCATGCTCGCCGGCATCGGCATCGTGATCGCCCTCAGCCAGCTGCACGTCGTGCTCGGCGGCGCACCGCAGCGCTCGGTCTGGGAGAACCTCCGCGAACTACCGGCCCAACTCGTCGGATACCACGACGCCGCGGTCCTGGTCGGTGTGGTCACGGTCGCCGTACTGCTCGTCTGGCCCCGGCTGGTACGGGTGTCGTATCTGCCCGCGCCGCTGGTCGCCATCGCCGTGGCCACCGCGATGGCAACCGGCCTGGGGCTCGATCTCACCCGGGTCGCCCTACCCGACGATCCACTCAGCTACCTGACGCTGCCCCGGTGGCCGGACGCTCCCCTGGCCGACGTGCTCTCCGGGGTGTTCCTGCTCGCCGTGGTCGCCAGCGTCGAATCCCTGCTCTCCGCGGTCGCGGTGGACCGGCTGCACGACGGCCCACGGGCCAGGCTCGACCGCGAGCTGATCGCCCAGGGTGTGGCGAACTCCGCCTCCGGCGCACTGGGCGGGTTGCCGGTCACCGGCGTGATCGTCCGCAGCTCGGCGAACGTGGAGGCGGGTGCCCGTACTCGCGCTTCGGCGATCATGCACGGACTGTGGATCGCCGTCTTCGCGTTGCTCCTGGCCAGCGTGTTGGAGCTGATCCCGATGTCCGCGCTGGCCGGAGTGCTGGTGATCGTCGGGCTGCGGCTGATCAGCGTGGCCCACGTACGCGACCTGATGCGGCACCGGGAGTTCCCCGCGTACGCGGTCACCGTGGCCGGGGTCGTCTTCCTCGACCTGGTCACCGGCGTACTGCTCGGGATGGCGGTGGCGCTGGTCTCGGCGCTGTACCGGCTCACCCACTGGCGCATCGACGTCGACCGGCGTGGCGCCGACGACTGGCTCGTGCAGATCACCGGCACCCTGCTCTTCCTCGGCGCCGGACGGCTCAACCAGGAACTGCGCCGACTCCCGCCCGGCGCGCGGGTCCACCTGGAACTGCGCCTCGACTTCCTCGACCACGCCGCCTTCGGGGTGATCCAGCAGTGGCGGGCCGGCTACGAACGCAACGGCGGTCAGGTACGGGTGGAGGAGGCGCTGGACGGCTGGTTCGACCGTGCCGTACGGGACCGGCTCGGCAACCGCAAGAGCCTGCCGGAACGACTGCCACGCTGGCTCGCCCCCTGGTCACACTGGCAGGGCGGCGCACCAGCACCGGCCCGGCGCGAGAACGGGCAACCGAGCGGGGCGTCCGAAACCCCGCCGAGCGGCGAGATCGGCGGCAACATGCTGGTGGGCGTACGGGAGTTCCAGCGCCGGGTCGCCCCGCTGGTCCGGCCCTACCTCACGGAACTTGCCCGCGACGGGCAGCGCCCGGACGAACTCTTCATCACCTGCGCCGACTCCCGGCTGGTGCCCAACCTGGTCACCTCGAGCGGGCCGGGCGACCTGTTCTGCCTGCGCAACATCGGCAACATCGTGCCCCGGCACGGCACCCCCGGCGACCACAGCGTCGGCGCCGCGATCGAGTACGCGACCGACGTCCTGCAGGTCTCCACCATCACCGTCTGCGGGCACTCCGACTGCGGGGCCATGCGCGCGGTCCTCCAGGGCGGAGTGGCCCGGGAGTCGCACCTCGGCTCCTGGCTCAGCCACGTACGCCTCGGCGGGCGACGCGACGACCGGCGCGGGTCGGCGGTGCCACCGCCCCGGGACGCGGCCGGCCCGCCGCATGATCCGGCCGCGCTGGAACGCCAGGCCCTGGCCAACGTCGCCCAGCAAATCGCCAACCTCCAGACCTATCCGAGTGTCCGGCGGCGGCTCGACGCCGACCAGCTCACCCTGGTCGGTCTCTACTTCGACCTGCACGAGGCACGGATGTACCTGGTGGACGCCGGCAACGGTGCCCGGCGTCCACTGCCTCTCTGAACCGTCCGACCTCTCTGAACCGTCCGACCTCTCTGAACCGTCCGACCTCTCTGAACCGTCCGACCTCTCTGAACCGTCCGACCTCTCTGAACCGTTTCGCTGGACAAACCACGGCGCCCGGGGCGGCGTACCCGACGAGCCGACCGCCGGGGGGATTGGCGGAGGACACTCACCGGGTACGCCGCACGGGCGAACCGCCCGCAGGGCACCTGTGATCAACACAAGCACCGCGGTACGGCAACCGGCACCGGTCTTGACGTGATCACTACGCCGCCGGCCCCGGTGCTGACGCCGCAACCACACCCGCGTCAAGGAAACGTCGGGATCACCGGTTCGGCCGTGGTGAACGCGTGAAGATCCGTGATCCGGGCGCGCCGGAGCGCCACGATCGGCACATGCACAGCCCGACCCTGCCCCGCCGTACCGCCAGCACCGATGGCGGCGGCACCGCACGGCCACGACCGGCGGACCTGCTCGCCCGGACGCCGGCCCGGATCGAGGCGCTGGTCTGCGTACGGCTGGCCGCCAGCACCGATGGCGGCGGCACCGCACGGCCACGACCGGCAGACCTGCTCGCCCGGACGCCGGCCCGGATCGAGGCGCTGGTCTGCGTACGGCTGGCCGCCAGCACCGACGGCGGCCGGTTCGCCCGACACCTGCGCACCGACCCCCGGGTGGTCGCCGCGTGGTGGGTCGCCGCCGACATCGACCTGATGGTGCGGCTGTCCTGCGCCGGGCTGCCCGAGTTGAACACCGCCGTCGCCGACCTGCGGCTGCGCGGCGGCGCCTCGGAAACCGTCACCCACCTGCTACTGCGCCCGCTCGACATCCCCGAGCAGGCCACCGCCGAGCCCGAAGGCGAACCGTCATGACCCTGGCCGAACTCATCCCCTCGCTGCGTACGTCACTCCCCGCCCACCTGCACGGCGACGTGTGGCCCTCGATGGCCCACCGCGACGAGCACGGCGAGATCTCGGTCGGCGAGGTGCATCTCGGAGAACTCGCCGAACAGTTCGGTACCCCGGCGTACGTCCTGGACGAGGCGGACGTACGCCGACGCTGCCGGGAGTACGCGAACGCGTTCGGCCCCGCCAACGTCGTGTACGCGGCAAAGGCGCTGACCTGCCGGGGCGTACTGCGGTGGATCGCCGACGAGGGGCTGTCGCTGGGCGTGCACTCGGCCGGGCAGCTCGCCACCGCCGCCGCCGTCGGTTTCCCGGCCGACCGGATTGTGCTCCAGGGTGACGCCAAGAGCCCGACCGACCTGGCCGCCGCGCTGGACTACGGCGTCGGCACGATCGTGATCGAGTCAAGCTCCGAGATACCGCGCCTGGCCGCGCTGCTGCGACGCCGGCAGCGGGTGCTGCTGCGGGTGCTGCCCGACTGGGACACCGGCCGAGTGGAGACGATGTCGATGCTGCCCGCGGCGCCGGTCGCGGACCGGTTCGGGGTGCCGGCGGCCGGCACCAGCCTGGACGAGATGGTCCGCCGGATCACCGACCAGCCGATGCTGGAACTGGTCGGACTCGACTTCTTCCTCGGCTCGCAGACCTCCCGCTTCGGCGGCTACGAGCGGGCGATCCACCACCTGGTGGCCACCATGGCGACCCTGGCCCAACGGCACGGCACCCAGCTCAGCGAGATCAACATCGGGGGTGGGCACGCCGTACCCGGCACCGACGCCGACGGGCAGTTCGCCCTCGACGCGTTCGCCTCCCGCGCCCGTAAGGTGCTCCGGGTCGCCTGCGACGAACACGACCTGCCGGTGCCGAGGCTGGCGGTGGCGCCCGGTCGGGCCATCGTGGCGCGGGCCGGCGTGGCGCTCTACCGGGTGCTCGCCGTACGCCGTGACCCGGACGGGCACCAACTCGTCGCGGTCGACGGCGGGCTGAGCGACAACCCGCGCCCGGCGCTCTACGGCGCCCGGTACACCGCCGTCCTGCTCGGCCGGCTCAGCCGCGCGCAGGAGCAGCGGACCACCGTCGTCGGCCGGCACGACGAGCCCGGCGACGTGCTCGTACGCGACGCGCCCCTGCCGGGCGACCTGCGCCCCGGCGACCTGCTCGCGGTGCCCTGCTCCGGGGCGTACCAGCTCAGCCTCGCCTCGAACTACAACCTGGTGCCCCGGCCGCCGCTGGTGGCGGTCAACAACGGCCGGACCCGGCTGCTGGTACGGGCCGAGACGGTGGACGACGTACTCGCCCGCGACCTCGACCCTGCCTCCCCCAGCGACTGACCGCGGGCACCGGCAGGGCCGACGGTGACAGGGGTGCCACCGTCGGCCCTGCCGTGTCTCAGCGTGTGGCCACCGCCGGTTCGGCGGGTGGCGACCCGGTCAGGCTCCGGTGTGGACGGTGTCGGTGCTCGGGGCCGGCTCCCCCTGCGGTGCACCGGACGCCGCCGCGACCTGCGCCGGTTCCGGGTCGGCGAACGCCTCGACCGGGATCCCCGGCCAGCGGGCGAACGCGGTGTCGAGGAAGTATTGCTGCCCCGGGTCCCAGGTGTGGCCGGACTCGCGGCGGTGGTAGACGTAGCCGAACGGGTGGGTTCGGTAGATCACCGCGCCGTCACGCCGGAGCCGCTCGATCACCCCGTAGTCGACCGACCGGGGCACCGGCCGCCAGCCACCGACCGCTTCGAGATCGCCCCTGGCCAGCAGCATGGTTCCGCCGGCCACCATCTCGCCGGTGGACTCGGGCACCCCGGACGGACGCCGTACCGTGACGCCGAGGGTCTCCAGGAAGACGAACTCGGTGCCCTTGCCGACCAGCGTGGCCCCGGAGTAGTGCCGGGCCAGCACCAGGTCCCAGACGTGCTCGATGCCGTAGCTGTCGTCGTCGTCGAACTTCGTCACCAGGCTGCCCCGGGCCCGCCGGGTCGCCTCGCCGAGCGCGGCACCGAACCCGGTGCTGGCCGTCACCGGCACGATTTCGTACGGGCGGCCGGACTCGGCGAGCATCGTCGCCACCTCGGCCGGCAGCTCGATGCCGTGCAGGCAGAGGATGATCTCCAGCTCGGGGTAGGTCTGGTCGACGATCGCCTTGACCGCCCCGGCCAGCATCTCCGACCGGCGGGTGGCCAGGATCGCGCTGACCGACGGCGGGCGCCGCAGTTCGGGCAGGGCGTCGGCGGTCACCCTCGGCAGCGCGAACCCGGCGGCGTGACCGCGCAGCGCGGCCCGGCGCTGCCGTACGCTGCGCGCCTCCAGCGCCAGCGGCTCGTCCGGCAGCGGCGTGGTCAGCAGTTCCCGCAGCTCCGGCTGGATCAGCCCGGCGACCTGCGGCGGCAGCGCCGGTACGCGCAGCAGTGCCCCGGTCATCGCCAACTGGACCAGCAGCGCGGCGGTGTCGACCGGCCGCTCGTCGGTCAGCGGTGGGCAGTCCACCGCCTTGACCAGGCGCAGGGTGGCCAGCGTCGCCGAGTCCAGTCCGGCACCGCCCAGCGGATGCCGGTCGGCCTCACTGCGCGCCCGTCGGGCCCGCCCCCGCGGGTCCAGGTCGAGCCGTACGGTGGCCGCCTCGGGCTGGTACGAGCTGGCCCGGCGCCCCCTCGGGTTGATCCGGCGGGCGTCCACCAGCACCACGGTCCCGCCGTCGGGGGTCTGTACGTCGTGCCGACCGGCCGGCACCGCCACCGCGTACGGGTGGTCCTCGGCCGATTCGCCCGGCTGCGCCACGCTCGGGTCGCGCAGCACCACGTCGTGTGCCCGGATGTCGGTGCTCAGCGGCAACTCATCGGCCACCACGGACGCGCCGAGCTGCCCCGGCAGGTACGCCGGCAGCCCGCCCTGGCTGGTCAGGCTCGCGCTCACCGGTGCGGGCAACGGTCGGGCCGGGCCGAACGCCTCCACCGAGGCGCGCACGATGTCGCGCAGCGGGACGGGTTTGCGCAGCCGTACCCGGACGGTGGCGGGGCCGCGTCCGAGGCGGGGCAGGGCCACCCGCTGCCGGACCAGGTGGTCCAGCGGACCGATCCGGCCGGACCAGCCGCTACGCGGCGAGCGCCAGTAGGCGACGACGATGCGGGCTCGACTGGTCGGGGTCAGCGTCTCGGGATACTCGGCCAGGAGATCACGCAACCGGTCCAGCGTGCCGGCGAGGACCAGCACGCCATGGGAGCCGGGGATTCTCAGCGTCCGCAGGCCGACGAGACGGCCCAACCGCTCGCTGAGCACCGGCGGCGGACCGTTGACCAGTCTCCACGTACCGCCTGCGTTGGCGCCCCGCGACTCAGTTGTGGCTTTCGGCATGCCTCATCCTGTTTTGATCGGTGACCGTCGAACCACTCTACGCGGCGCGGGAGAACCCGCCTGCGGGCGCCGTCCGGTCAACCGCTGCCGTACCTGCCAGGCCGTCATGAGCAGCTCGAACAGTTGGTACGCACCGATCGCGACCAGCCGCTGCTTCAACCCGTCGTTGCCGGCTGCCACCGGGGCGCCGCCCGGCGGCAGGTGCCGGCGGTACTGCGCGGTGATCCGGGCGAAGAACGTACGGCGCATCGGTCCGGGCACCCGGCTCGCGTGTCCGAGGACCTGGAGGCAGTGCCAGATCATCCGCTGGAAGATCACCGGGCGCAGGGTGGTGAAGTCGCCGGGGCGGGAGTCCATGTACGCGAACACCCGGTCCCACTGGTCGAACACCTCGAGGTGACGTTCGCTCACCGTACGGGTGATCGCCCCCTGCTGGCGCTGCCGGTACGCGTAGCAGTCCCGGTCGAGCAGGCTGATCCGTTCCGACGCGAGCATCAGCGGCAGGATGAACGCGACATCCTCGTACCAGCCGGGGCCGAAGGTGATGCCGGTCCGTGCCAGGAACTCCCGCCGGACCACCTTGTTGCAGGCGATCCAGAGGTGGTTGAGCAGGCCCGGAACCTCGGCGAAGGTGAAGGTCTGCGGCACCGGTCGGCCGCCGTGCACGGCGGACACCGGGTGGTCCTCGACCCGGCCGTCCCAGTAGACCCGCGCGTACCCGGTGACGAGCAGGTCGGGGGTGGTCTGCGCGAGCCGGTCGGCGACCGCCTGCAGGGTGCCCGGCGGCAACCAGTCGTCGCTGTCCACGCACCAGACGTAGGTGCCGGTGGCATGCTGCAGACCGGTGTTGCGGGCCGCGCCCAGTCCGACGTTTCCCGGCAGGGTCACCACCCTGATCCGGCTGTCCATCGCCGCGTAGCGGGCGAGGATCTCGGCGGAGCCGTCCGGTGAGGCGTCGTCGACCGCGATCACCTCGAAGTCGGTGAACGACTGGTCGAGCAGGGAGTCGAGGCACTCCGCGAGGTACTCCTCGACCCGGTACACCGGGACGATCAAGCTGAGCAGGGCCACCGCTGTCCACCTCCGGGTGCATGGGGCGGACCCAGCCTCAGGTAACCGGAAGGCGCGACAGCGGACACCACGTTAACGCGGGGTGACCAGGTAACGACGGCTGACCGGCCTACGAACGCTGGCTTGCCCGAATCCGGAACATTCCAGCGGAATGCCCGCTCTCGATGGTCGGTCGGTGAATCCCCTGCTCAGGATGGTCGGTTCGGGCGCCGGGCGAGCAGCGGCAGTGGTTTCGGCTCGACCAGCGGGGGCGGGTTGGCCGAGGCCGCGGTCCGGGTGAGCAGTGCCGCCAGCCCGGCCCTGGTCGCGACCACCAGCAGGCGGTCGGTGCGGACCAGGGGTCGTCGGTCCGGCAGCGACCAGAGGGTCTGCCCGACCCGTCCGGTCCGCACCGCGATCAGCCGTACCTCGTGCGGCCGGCTGACCTCGGGGCAGAACTCGCCCTCGAGCGCCGACCCGGCGCCGACCGGTATCTCGGCGACCAGCAGGACCCGCCGCCCGACCGAGACGGTGTCGATCACCTCGCGGCCGAGCAGTGCCGCGGCGAAGGCGGGCGCGGCCAGGTAGGAGACGCTCCGCGAGATGTTGATCCCGAACAACCGCCGAATCCGACCCGCGAACTCCTCGTCGAACAGCCGCAGCACCACTCGCAGTGGCGGTCGTGGATCCGCGGCCGGTCCGCCCCGGTCCTGGTCCGTTCGGTGTACGGAGCGCGCCAGCAGCGCGGTCTCCAGGTTCGTCACGTCGTCGGCACACAGCACCACCAGCGCCCGGCAGGTCTGCACCGAAGCCGCGCGCAGCGTCTCGGCGCTGTTCGCGTTCCGGACCAGGACCGGGATGTCGAGGTCCCGCGCGACCTGCACGCCCCGGGCGTCGGCGGCCCGGTCGATGGCGACCACACCGATCCCGAGGGCGTGCAACTCCTCGACCACCCGGGTGCCGATGTTGCCCAGGCCGACCACGACCACGTGACCGGAGATCGGCTCGGTGAGTACGCCGGCCGCCAGCGCCAGCCGGACGTTCACCACCAGCCCGACCAGCAGCACGGTGACGGTCGGGATCAGTGCCACCCCGGCGAGTACGAGCACGAGCTGCACCACCTGCTCGCTGGCCGAGCCGGTGAGGTCGGCGTCGGCCCCGCCCAGGGCGGTGACCGCGGTCAGGTAGGCGGCCTGCCAGAAACTCAGGTCGCGCAGCACGGCGAGGGTGAGGGTGCCGACGAGCAGCAGTCCGGCCACCGAGCCGAGGGCGAGCCGCAGCTTGCGGTCGAGCAGCAGCCGGGTGGTCCGCAGCGGCCGCCGCCGACGGCGTTTGACGGGCCGCGGTCGGGCACCGGAGACCCGGGCGAGGACAAGGTCCGCGTCGGCGTCCCGCTCCGGCAGCGTCACCGGTCCGGCCTGCCCGCCGGTGACCGCCAGCCCGCAGAGGATGTCGTCCGGGTCGGCGACCCCGTCCCGGTTGACCGCCATCAGCAACTCGTCGGGCAGCCGGACGTACCGTGGGGTGTCGTCGCCGAGCGCGGCGGCGACGAAGGCCGGCGCGGCGATCTCCGACCCGGACAGTACGTCGCAGTCGCCGAGCATCGCGGCTACGCCCTCACCGAGCACCGGGTTGAAGATCCGGACCACGATCCGGACGG
The DNA here is from genome assembly GCF_040676775.1 of Micromonospora sp. NPDC049523. NCBI lineage: Bacteria > Bacillati > Actinomycetota > Actinomycetes > Micromonosporales > Micromonosporaceae > Micromonospora > Micromonospora sp. NPDC049523. Next base: position 77,623 of record NZ_JBFAPP010000001.1, read on the forward strand.
TCGGGCTGACCTCGCGGGCCATCATCGCCGCGTCGACGTTGTCGATGTCGTCCCGTCCGACCAGGGCGAGCGCGGCGGCGTGCTCCACGCCGACGTGCCGGAGCACCTCCTGGCTGAGCCGGGGCGCGACGACGACGACCGGGCGCAGCGCCGGGTCACCGTTCTCCGGGCGGAGCCCGGCGATGTCCGGTGCCTGGCCGGCGGACATGGAGCCGAGGATCACCGTGACCGGCGCGTGGTAGGTGTCCATCAGCTCGGCGACCAGTCGACGGGCGAGCGGATTGTCGCCCCAGACCACGAAGTGCCCGTCCCGCCCGGCTCCGGTCGGCTCCGCCGGCCGCACGGGCGCACCGGTCCCGGACGACGGCTCTACGGCGGGCGTCGGATCACCGGACACGGCTCGATGATATGCAGGCCGAGCACGTCATCCGGCCCGTCCGTCCACCGAGGATCATGCCGATCCGGGTTGTCATCCCGAGTTCGGGCCCCGGCCATCGGCGGGGTGATCGGTGTTCAGCGCGGCCCGTACGCCATTCAGGATCTGCGGGCGGGCAGCCGATCGGTGGCGTCGTAGGACGTCCGGGCCCGCTCGACCTGACCGAGGTTCGCGTCGGACCACTGGGCGAGGGTGTGGAACAGCGGGGCCAGGCTGCGCCCGAGGTCGCTGATCTCGTACTCCACCCGGGGCGGGATCTCCGGGTGGTACGTCCGCACGACCAGACCGTCGCGTTCCAGTTGCCGCAGCCGCTGGGTGAGCACCTTCGGCGTGATGCTGGTGATCCGGCGTTCCAACTCCACGAACCGCTGCCGACCGTGCTCGTTGAGGCTCCAGAGGATCGGCGTGGTCCAGCGACTGAAGACGATGTCGACCACGGGCCCGATCGGGCAGGCCAGTTCCGGAGCGCTCGACGCGTCCGGGCGGGTGGCGGCGCCGCTGATGCGGGGCTGTTCGTCGCCGGAGCCACTCATTCGGATTCCCCCAGGGTAGTCACTTTCCTGTAGGTACCTACTATACCGAGCCTGTTAGTTTCGCTGGGTCACGGCGACGACCTGGCTTTTCGCCGCTGATCCGGCACCGCACACCGGTGGTGTCGGCACCCGTCCAGAAAGACTGGGAGCTGTTCATGATCGTGGTAGCGGGAGCGACCGGGAACGTCGGCCGACCACTCGTAGCGGCGCTGAGCGCGGCCGGTGAGCAGGTGACGGCAGTCTCGCGGGGCACGGCCGAATCGGCCATACCCCCGGGGGTACGTCACCGAGCGGCGGACCTGGCCGAACCGGAAACCCTCCGACCGGTGCTCGACGGCGCCGAGGCGCTGTACCTCCTCGTCTCCGGCGCCGGAGCACACCTCGACGCGTACAAGATCCTCGACGTCGCGAAGACGGGCGGGGTGCGGCGCGTGGTCCTGCAGTCCTCCCAGGCCGCCGGCACCCGACCGGGGTCGGTGTCCCATGCGCCGCTGCTGCGGATCGAGGACGCACTGCGGCAGTCGGGGCTCGACTGGACCATCCTGCGACCGGGCGGTTTCGACTCCAACGCGTTCGCCTGGGCCGACGGGATCCGGGAACGGCGGACGGTGGCGGCACCGTTCGGCGACGTGGGCCTGCCGACCATCGACCCCGCCGACATCGCCGAGGTCGCGGCCGTGGTGCTACGCAAGCGCGGCCACACCGGCCGGACGTACGAGCTGACCGGTCCGGCATTGGTCTCGTCCCGCGAGCGGGCTCGGACGATCGGTGACGCGCTCGGCACGCCCGTACGCTTCGTCGAACAGAGCCGGGACGAGGCGCGGACGCAGATGCTGCGGTTCATGCCCGAGCCGGTCGTGGACGGCACCCTCGCCATCCTCGGCTCGCCCACGCCCGCCGAGCAGCAGGTCAGCCCCGCCGTCGAGCAGATCCTCGCCCGACCACCGCGCACCTTCGCCGACTGGGCCGTCCGCAACCTCGCCGCTTTCCGCTGACCCACCCGCCCTTCCCGAAGCACGCTCCCGCACCGGACGGGTGCCCGACGCCCACCCGTCCGGTGAAAGAGTGGGCGGATGGCGATCACCATTCGGACAGCGGTGCAGGCGGATCTGCCGGCACTGCTGGCGCTGTACGGAGAACTGCATCCGAGCGACACCCCGCTCCCGCCCGATCGGGCCGGGCAGATCTGGCGGGAGATCACCGCACAGTCCGGGCGTACGGTGCTGCTCGCGGAGGTGGACGGGGTGCCCGCCGGCACGCTCGACTGCACGGTGCTGCCGAACCTGACCCGGGGCGGCCGGCCGTTCATGCTGGTGGAGAACGTGGTGGTCGGCGCGTCCGTACGCCGTCTCGGGGTCGGCCGGGAGTTGCTCGCGGCGGCGGTCGACCGGGCCCGGTCGACGAACTGTTACAAGGTCCAGTTGCTCTCGCGGCTGACCCGGGACGAGGCGCACGCCTTCTACGAGTCGTCCGGGTTCCGGCAGATCGCCGCCGGTTTCCGCCGCTACCTGGACTGAACTTCCGCCGCCACCTGGACTGAAACGGCCGGTTGCGGGGGCGTGAACGGGACGGCGGGGATCCAAGGGTCGGGACGGAGCGGACGACCCGTCGGAGCAACTCGGCGCTGGACTAACCTTGGCCTCTGGTCGGGCTCTATGGCGCGCTCGCCCCTGATCAACGCAACGGACCGCAACGGACGGAACAAAGATCATGATCGACCAGGCCAAGACACGCGTCCTGCTGCTGGAGAACATTCACCCCGACGCGGTCTCCCGGCTGGAGTCGGAGGGATTTCTCGTCGAGTCGCTGCGCAACGCGCTGGACGAGGACGAGCTGATCGCCCGGATCGAGGGCGTGCACCTGCTCGGCATCCGCTCCAAGACGCAGGTCACCGCCCGGGTGCTGGCCGCCGCGCCGCAGCTCGTGGGGATCGGCGCGTTCTGCATCGGCACCGACCAGATCGACCTGGCCGCCGCCTCCGCGGCCGGCATCGCGGCGTTCAACGCCCCGTTCTCCAACACCCGCAGCGTGGTCGAGCTGGCCCTGGCCGAGATCATCATGCTGGCCCGGCGGCTGCCCGAGAAGAACGCCGGCATGCACGCCGGGATCTGGGACAAGGCCGCCAACGGCAGCCACGAGGTCCGCGGCCGGACGCTGGGCATCGTCGGGTACGGCAACATCGGCGCCCAGCTCTCGGTGCTCGCCGAGAACCTCGGCATGCAGGTCTACTTCTACGACACCGCCGACAAGCTCGCCCTCGGCAACGCCAAGCGCTGCGACAGCCTGAACGAGCTGCTGGAGGTGGCCGAGACGGTCACCCTGCACGTGGACGGCCGACCGGGCAACAGCGGCTTCTTCGGCGAGGAACAGTTCGCCCGGATGCGGCCCCGCAGCCTGTTCCTGAACCTGTCCCGGGGCTTTGTCATCGACTACGCCGCCCTGCGCGACCACCTGGTGAGCGGACACCTGGCCGGCGCCGGCATCGACGTGTTCCCGCACGAGCCCAAGGGTCGGGGCGACGAGTTCACCTCCGAGCTGCGCGGCCTGCCGAACGTGATCCTCACCCCGCACATCGGCGGCTCGACCGAGGAGGCGCAGGCGGACATCGGCGGGTTCGTGGCCAACAAGCTGGCCCAGTTCGTCGGCGAGGGCAACACCACGCTGAGCGTGAACCTGCCCGCGATCCAGCTCCCGGCGGCAACCGGGACTCACCGGATCGCGCACACGCACCACAACATGCCGGGCGTGCTGGCGCAGGTGAACAGCATCCTGGCCGAGCACGCGGTGAACATCGAGGGCCAACTGCTGGGCACCCGTGGCGAGTACGGCTACCTGCTCACCGACCTCGGTGCCGGTTACACCGAGGACGTCGTGCTCCAGTTGCGGGCGATGAGCCAGACGATCCGGCTGCGGGAACTGTCGTGAGCGACATCGAGGAGCAGTTGCGGGGCATCGTCGGCCCGGCGCACCTGCTGGTCGACCCGGATCTGCGCGACGCGTACGAGACGGACTGGACCCGCCGGTTCACCGGGACCGCGCGCTGCGTGGTCCGCCCGGCGGACACCGCGCAGGTCGCCGCGGTGGTGCGAGCCTGCTCGGCAGCGGGTGTGCCGATGGTCGTCCAGGGAGGCAACACCGGCCTGGTCGGCGGGGGCGTGCCGGGCGGCGGCGAGGTGCTGGTCAGTCTGACCCGGCTGACCGAACTGGAGCCGGTCGACGCAATCGAGGGCCAGGTGACCGTCGGTGCCGGCGTCACCCTGGAGAAGCTCCAGGCGCACGCCCGCCCGGCCGGACTGGATGTCGGCGTCGACCTCGCCGCCCGCTCGTCGGCGACCATCGGCGGGATGGTCGCGACCAATGCCGGTGGCATCCGGGTGCTGCGCTACGGCAGTATGCGCGACCAGCTCACCGGTCTGGAGGCGGTACTGGCCGACGGCACGGTGATCACCAGGCTCGCCGGTCTGGCCAAGGACAACACCGGGTACGACCTGACCCAGTTGCTCGCCGGCAGCGAGGGCACCCTGGCGATCATCACCCGGGTACGCCTGCGCCTGGTTCCGCTGCTGCCCGCTCGGGCGGTGGCCCTGGTCGCGGTCGACGGCACCGACGCCGCTCTCACCCTGCTCGCCGCCGCGCGCAGTCGCCTGTCGACGCTCGCCGCGGCCGAGATCTGCTACCCCGAGGGCATGGAACTGGTCCGGTCCTACGGTCGCCTGCCCGCCCCCTTCGACACCGACTACGCGGCGTACGTGCTGTTGGAGTGTGCCGGGCACACCGACCCGACCGACGAGTTGCTGGACATGCTCGGAGAGTGTGCGGCGGTCGAGGATGCCACGGTGGCCTCGGACGCGGCCGGTCGGGCGCGGCTGTGGGCGTACCGGGAGACGCACACCGAGGCGATCAACACGGCGGGCGTGCCGACGAAGCTCGACATCTGCGTACCGCTGCGCGAGCTGGCCGGGCTGGTCGCGGTCCTGCCGGAGACGGTCGAAGCGGTCGCACCGGGCGCCCGCACGATCCTGTTCGGTCACCTCGGCGAGGGCAACCTGCACGTCAACGTGCTGGGCGCGGGCGAACTGGCAGAGCAGGTGACCGACGCGGTGCTGCGGCAGGTCGCGGCCCGGCGCGGCAGCATCAGCTCCGAGCACGGGGTGGGTCGGGCGAAGGCCGAGTGGTTGTCGCTGTCCCGCTCCGCCGAGGAGATCGACGTCCTGCGCCGGATCAAGTCCGCCCTGGACCCGGCCGGTCTGCTGAACCCCGGCGTCCTGCTCTCGAAGTAGCGGCAGCTCGTGACGAACCGGTTCCTGCACCTGGCCCGGCACGGCGAGGCGATCGACGAGGGTCGGCTCAGCGAGGCCGGGCAGCAGCAGGCCAGGCTGCTGGGACGGCGGTTGGCGACCGTGCCGCTGACCGCCGTCCACCACAGCCCACTCCCCCGTGCGGTCCACACCGCGCACCTGATCGGTGAGTTCCTTCCGGGCGTACCGTTGCAGGTCGAGGACGTGCTCGGCGACTACATCCCGCCGGTGCCCGACCCGGATGCCCTGCCCGAGGTCTACACCCGTTTCCTCGACGGCGTCACCCCCACCGAGTACGCCGACGGTGCCCGCCTGGCCACAGCCGCGATCGAGCGGTACGCCCGGCCGTCGGTGTCGGAACCCGCCGGCCCGGAGCCGGCCGGGCCGGGCACGCACGAGTTGATCGTGACGCACAACTTCCTGATCGGCTGGTTCGTCCGGCACGCCCTCGACGCCCCGACCAGCGCTGGCTCGGCCTGAACCAGAGCAACTGCGCCCTGACCACGATCCTCTACCGCCCGGACCGCCCACCGGCCCTGATCCGCTTCAACGACATGTCCCACCTGCCGCCAGACCTACGCTGGACCGGCTTCCCGCCGGCTTTGAACATCTAGACCCACCCTTCGACCGGCTCCCAACGCTCCTTCACCGGAACGGCCACGCGGCTGTGACGGTTCACTACCCCTGGAGGGGTAGCAGATCGCCACAGCCTGCGGCTTCACTGACGAAACGAACCGGGATGTGGTCAGGCGTGGCCCGGATCGCGGCCGGCGAGCGCCGCGAGGCGGTCGTACAGCGGAGCGTCGTCGGTGACCGTTACCTCGGGGCCGAAGGCACGCCCGTCCGCTTCGGTGCCCCGGAACTGTGGCCGCAGCGTGTCCCGGACCCAGCGCAGCGCGAGTTGCCCGACCTCCGGGTCGAGGTCGGTCGACTGACCGGTTGCCCTGGCCAGGTCCCAGGCGTGCATCGCGAACTCGGCGATCTGCTGGTCGACCGGAAAGCGGGCCGGCACCTCGCCCATGCCGGGCAGCGTGATCGTCCCGGTCAGGTCGCCCGCGCCACGCCACGCGTCGAGCAGTTCGGCGGCGCCCTTGCCGAAGACCGCGCCCCGGTCCGACGTCAGCGCCGGGGCGGCTTCGGACCAGTCGGGCTTGCCACCCGTCGCCGTCAGGGTGAACTGGCGCAGGTCATGCACCACGTGGTCGCCGAGCTGGGCCACCGTCCACGACCGGCAGGGCGTCGGCAGATCCTGCTGGTCGTCGCGTACCCGGCCAAGGAGCTCACCAACCTGGTCCAGCGCTCGCGACAGCAGGACAATCGGCTCGTTCTCCGGCGCCATGACGAAATCTCCCTGGTCGTGGTGGGTTTCTACCGAAAAGCAGACAACCACGTCCGTACGACAGGTGGGTGCGTCCAAGTGAACCACCACGCCGACCCCTGTTCATGACAACACGTACGCCGCGATGACAACGCGTACGCCGATGCTCGTCGGCCGCTGCTGTCGATTCCGGGCCGGTCGTTCGTCGCAGGAGTGAAGACGACAACATCTGATCGGAGAATCCCATGGCCCAGTACGCGATCCTGCTGTTCGCGAACGCCCCTGCCGACGCCGCGGACCTGACTCCGGAGGAGCAGCAGGCGCATCAGCGGCACGGCGAGGACGTGGAGAGGTTCGGCGGCACCATGCTCGCGGCGTTCGCGCTGCAACCGAGCACCACGGCGACCTCGGTGCGCGGCGACGTCGTAACCGACGGCCCCTTCCTCGACACCAAGGAGGTCATCGCCGGCGTCTACGTGATCGAGGCCCCCGACCTGGACGCCGCCCTGGAGATCGCCCGGCGGAACCCCGCCACCCAGCAGGGTGGCGGGGTCGAGGTGCGCCCGGTCGCGAGCGGCTTCGTAGGCGTATCGACCACCGGTGGCTGACGGACCGACGACGTCAGGACGGGGGGTCGTCGGGCACCGGCAGCGTTCACCGGCAGACGACCCCCACGCATCCGTTCAGGTCGCCGGTGGAGACGTTGCCGCCACCGTCGCGGACACTGCCGGGCGGCAGCGCCTCGATGCCGTGGTCGGCGTTGCTCTGGGTACGGTTCCCGGTGACCAGGATGTCGCTGCCGACCGGCACGTTCGTGTGCAGCCCGTCGTCGTTGGGCCGGCCGGCGGCGTCGTTCTCACCCGAGGCGTAGCCGTTGCCGGTGAACCGGTTGCCGGTGACGCTGATCCGGGCCGGCGACGCTCCGATCGCGGGGGCCTCGAAGAACAGCCCGTTTCCGCCGTTGTCGGTGAAGGTGTTCCGGGCGACGGCCAGTCCGTCGATGACCGCGAGGAGGCCGACCCGGACGTACATCCCGTAGAAGTGGTTGGTGAACTCGTTCTCGATCACCCGGGTGTTGCTCGCGGGCCCGTCGATCACCAGCCCGAACTCGGATGCCCGCAGGCTGTTGCGCTGGACGGTCACGTCTTCGACCGCGATGCCGAGCTGGATGGTGCCGCCGGTGAGGTCGTTGCCGCTGATGGTCACCTCGTTGGACTCGGAGACCCGAATCCCGCTCTGGCTGAAGTGGTTGTCGCGCACCACCGTGCGGTTCGCCTCCGATGCGGTGACGCGGCCGCCCCGGAAGATGTTGTCGGCGATCAGTGATCCGTGGGTGTTGATGCTCAGGTCGATCCCGCCGTGCACCCTGACGCCGCGAATGGCGATCCCGGTGGAGTTCGTCGCCACCACGGCCGGCGTACCGCTCGCAACCGCTTCTATGGCACCCTGGGCGATCCGCAGACCGGAGACGGACTCGGCCTGCACACCGCCGTCGTCTCCCGGGGAGTCGGAACCGTTGCGTAGCAGGCGTACGTTCTCGATCACCGTGTTGCGGGTGGAGTCGAGGGTGACCCCCCATGCGAAGTCGATGATCGCGCCGTTGCGGATACGCAGTCCATTTCGCTGGGTCGCGGAGATACCGACACCGCTGGTACGCGGGCCGCTGACGACATGCTGGTTGAGGTCCACGGTGACGCCGTTCGCGCCGATCACCAGGGCGTCGCCGGTGCAGCGCAGATCGGCCCGCAGGGTCACGTCCCTGGTGATGGTGTCACCGCAGCGTACGGGCGGGGCCGCCAGGGCCGACGTCGGCGTGGCCGACATTGTCAGACCTGCGGCGAGGAACAGGATCGTTCCGGTATGGAGCAGCGTTCGAACCCTAATCATCTCTCTCACCTGCACAAACTCGGAGGGGCCAGAAGGGAGAGAGTAGTTACGCTGCGTGATCGAGTGGTAACTTAGTCGTCTAGCCGACCGCGCGGTCCGGACCACACATCTTCACAGCGCCCGCACCCCACCTGCACCATCGACCGATCGGGCGTCCATACGATCTGATCATGCCGCTGACGCTGCCCACCCATCCCGTCGCCGTTGTCCTCTTGAAACGGTGGCGACCTCGCTGGTTCGACGGGGTGGCTCTGACAACCGGCGCGATCGCGCCCGACGTGGCGTACTCGGCCTGGTGCGTCATCCGTGGTGGGTCAGCACGACCTCGGCACTGGTCGGCGCGGTCAGCCACATCGGGTGGGACGCGTTCACCCACCCGAGCCTCGACCGAGGTCGCGTCGCCTTCCCGTTCCTGCACGCCCAGGTGTGGCAGGGCGTGCCGTGGTGGGAGTTCCTGTCCACCGCCTCCGACGTCTTCGGCTTCGCCGCGAGCGCGGCCTTGATCGTCCACATCGGCCGATCGCGGCTGCTGCGGCGTTGACACGGATCACCGCCGTCGGTCGCGCCACGGCCCGTTCCGTTCTGGTCCACCGCGGCCCTGGTGTTCACCCTCGGGCTGGCGCTGCTGCCGATGCAGCCGGTCCAGCTGTTCCACGACCAGGCCGTACGGGTGATGCTGATCGCCGTGCTCGCACTGCTGGCGGGTGCCGGGGCGGCACAGGTGCGTACGGCCGAACGGGGTACGGCGACCGGGTGAGGCGGCCGCCGTACCCGATGGTTCAGTTGCCGGCGTTGCGAATGCGGCGGATGGTGTCGCGATACCAGAGGGCGCTGGCCTTGGGGGTACGGACCTGGGTGTCGTAGTCGACCCGGATGATGCCGAACCGCTTGTCGTAGCCGTAGGCCCACTCGAAGTTGTCCATCAGGGACCAGGCGAAGTAGCCGCGGATGTCGGCGCCCTGCTGGCGGGCGAGGGCGACCGCGCCGAGGTGCGACACGAAGTAGCCGATCCGGTCGTCGTCCTGCACGAACCCGTTGGCGTCCGGCTCGTCGTCGAAGGCGGAACCGTTCTCGGTGATCACCATCGGCAGGTCGGGGTAGTCGCGGCTGAGGCGTACCAGCAGCTCGGTGAAGCCCTCGGGAACGATCTCCCAGTCCATCGCGGTCCGGGGCCGACCGAACGGCACCTCACGGCTGACCGGCAGCCCGTCGGCGTCCTCGGTGCGTCCCTGCTCGTCCACCCCGGAGTGCTGGGTGCTGAAGTAGTAGTTCACGCCGAGCACGTCGATCGGGGCCGAGATGATCTCCAGGTCACCCTCCTGGACCGGCAGCTCGATCCCGCGCGCGGCGAGGTCGGCGACGATGTCCTGCGGGTAGCGGCCGTGCCGCAGCGGGTCGAGGTAGATCCGCACGCCGAGCCCGTCCGCCCGGCGGGCGGCGTGCACGTCTGGCTCGCTCTCGGTCGCGGCGACCGAGGTGCTCATGTTCAGCGTGATGCCGAGGTCGATCGGGCCGGGCGCCGCCGCCCGCATCCGCTGGGTGGCCAGCCCGTGTCCGAGCAGAAGATGGTGTACGGCGTGCATGCCGGCCCCGAAGTCCCGCTTGCCCGGCGCGTGTCGCCCGTACGCGTAACCGAGCATCGCCGAGCACCACGGCTCGTTCAGCGTGGTCCACGTGCGTACCCGGTCGGAGAGCTGGTCGAAGACCAGCATCGAGTAGTCGGCGAACCGGTAGGCGGTGTCCCGCGCCGGCCAGCCGCCCGCGTCTTCGAGTTCCTGCGGCAGGTCCCAGTGGTAGAGGGTGACCCACGGGTCGATCCCCTGGGCCAGCAGTTCGTCCACCAACCGGTCGTAGAACGCCAGCCCGGCCGGGTTTGCCGGGCCACGGCCGCCCGGCTGCACCCGGGGCCAGGCCACCGAGAACCGGTAGGTGTCGACCTCTAGGTCGCGCATCAGCCCCACGTCGGAGGGCATCCGGTGGTAGTGGTCGCAGGCGATGTCGCCATGCTCGCCCTTGTGGACCGCGCCGGGAACCCGGCAGAACGTGTCCCAGATCGAGGGCGTACGTCCGTCTTCGGCGACGGCGCCCTCGATCTGGTACGACGAGGTCGCCACGCCCCAACGGAAGCTGGCGGGCAGGCTGTCGATCGGGTCGGGTTGACCGCTGGCCACGCGGGCAGGATCGAGTGTCGAGGCGGTCGTGTCCATGGCTCTCCTGATCGGGTGTGAGGTACTGGTGTCGGGCTGGCGGGTGCGCGGCAACCGGTGCCGGTGGTCCGCGCGCGGCGCGACGGGGAACTGTCGGCACCGCCAGGTCACCCCCGACTGATCACGACGGATTCGCGAGTGGGATGCAGCCAGCAGGCCACGTTCCGGTCGGCGGACGTACCCTCCTTCGGCACACCCAGCACCGGGATCTGGGTGGCGCACGGGTCGAACGCCTTCGGGCAGCGCGGGTGGAACGAGCAGCCGGTCGGCATGCCGCGCAGGTCCGGCGGCGAACCGGGGATGCCGCTCAGCTCGCGTCGCGGTCCGCGCAGCGCCGGGAAGGAGTTCAACAACCCCTCGCTGTACGGGTGCAGCGAGTCGCGGTAGAGCGTCGCGGCGGGCGCCTCCTCGACGATCCGTCCCCCGTACATGATCGCGATCCGGTCGGAGAACTCGACCAGCAGCGACAGGTCGTGGGTGATGAACAGCACCGAGAAGCCGAGCCGTTCACGCAGCTCGACGAGTTGCCCCAGGATCTGCCGCTGCATCACCACGTCGAGGGCGGTGGTCGGCTCGTCCATGATGACGATCTGCGGCTCCAGCGCGAGCGCCATGCCGATCATGACCCGCTGGCGCATGCCGCCGGAGAGCTGGTGCGGGTAGCTGTCCAGCCGGTCGGCCGCGATGCCGACGAGTTTGAGCAGTTCGCGGGCGCGGGCCAGCCGCGCGGCGGGGCTCATCGTCGGCTCGTGCGCCTTGATCACGTCCATCAGCTGGGTGGAGACCTTGTGCACCGGGTTGAGCGAGTTCATCGCCCCCTGGAACACGATCGAGGTCTCCGCCCAGCGGAACCTGCGCAGTTCCGCCGGGGTGAGGGTCATGATGTCGATCGGTTCGCCGCTCGGCGGGTGGTAGAGCACCGAGCCGCCGCTGATCACACCGGGCGGCGGCAGCAGCCGGGTCACCCCGTACGCCAGGGTGGACTTGCCGCTGCCGCTCTCGCCGGCCAGTCCCAGCACCTCGCCCCGGTGCAGGGTGAGGTTGACGTCCCGGACCGCGCGTACGGCCTGGTCGCCGAGACCGTAGTCGACGTTCAGGTTCTTGATTTCCAGCACGGGTCGGCTCATCGCCCGGCCGCCTTTCCCTCGGCGTTGCTCAGCACGGCGGCACCCCGGGGCACCGGAGGCGGACTCGGCGGTGCCCCGAGCACCGGGGTGAACCCGACCCGCATCCGGACGACCCGGCCGTCGGCCGTACGCACCTTCGCCTTGCCGCTGCTGCGCAGCCGGGGACTGACGAACTCGTCGATGCCGAAGTTGACCAGCGACAGCGCGGTGCCGAGGACGGCGATCGCCAGCCCGGCCGGGACGAACCACCACCAGGCTCCCTGGGCCAGGGCCTGCTGGCTCTGCGCCCAGAACAGGATCGTGCCCCAGTTCCACTCGGAGATGGTGGAGATGCCGATGAAGGCCAGGGTGATCTCGGACATGACGGCGAAGATGACGGTGCCGACGAAGTTGGAGGCGATGATCGCGGTCAGGTTCGGCAGGATCTCGAAGCCGACGATCCGCCAGGTGCTCTCCCCGCTGGCGCGGGCCGCCTCCACGTAGTCGCGTCTGCGCAACGACAGCGTCTGGGCGCGCAGCACCCGCGCTCCCCACGCCCACGAGGTCAACCCGATGACCAGGGCGACCACGAGGTCACCGGCGGAGGAGATGGTCGACGCGACGATGATCACCAGCGGCAGCGCCGGGATCACCAGGAACACGTTCGACAGGGCGGACAGGCTCTCGTCCGCGGCCCCGCCGAGGTATCCGGCGGTGACCCCGATGACCACCGAGAGAACGGTCGCGACCACGCCGGCCAGGAAGCCCACGAAGATGACCCCGCGGGTGCCGACCAGCACCTGACTGAAGATGTCCTGGCCGAGGTGGGTGGTGCCGAACCAGTGCGCCCCGGACGGCGGAGCGACCAGGTCGGGTCCGCGCCCGGACGGGTCGTACGGTGCGATCCACGGGCCGATCACCGCGATCAGCAGGAACAGGCCCAGGATGACCAGCCCGGTCGCGGCCTTGGGATTGGCCACGAAGCGGAACTTGCGGCGACGGGCCGCGGGCGGTGGCGTGGCGTCGGTGACCGCGCCGGTGGGGATGACGGCGTCGATGCTGCTGGTGGGGATGGCCATCGCTCAGCCCTCCTTGCGGGTTCGGGGGTCCAGGGCCAGGTACGCCAGGTCCGCCAGCAGGTTCGCCAGCAGTACGGAGAGCGTGATGATCAGGAAGACGCCCTGCATCAGCGGGTAGTCCTTGGCGCCGACCGCCTGGAAGAGCTGGAAACCGAGGCCGGGATAGGAGAAGACGATCTCGACCAGCAGGGTGCCGCCGACGATGAAGCCCAGTGACAGCGCGAAGCCGGAGACGTTGGGCAGCAGCGCGTTGCGAGCCGCGTAGCTGACCGCGACCCGGCGTTCCGACAGGCCCTTGGCGTGGGCGACGGTGATGTAGTCCTCGGCGGCGACGGTGACCATCATGTTGCGCATGCTCAGGATCCAGCCGGAGACCGACGAGATCAGGATGGTGAACGCGGGCAGCAGGCTGTGCTGGATCGCGCTGCCGATGAAGTACTGGTCGAACGCCGGCACCAGGCCGGGTTCGTAACCGCCGGAGGACGGGAAGAAGCTGCCCGGCCCGGCGAGCAGGGCGATCGAGATGAGCCCGAGCCAGAAGTACGGCACCGACGACAGGAACGTGGTCGCCGGCAGCAGTCCGTCGATCCACGAGCCGCGCCGCCAGCCGGCCACCACGCCGAGCATGGTGCCGGTGAGGAAGCTGATCACGGTGGTGATACCGACCAGGGCCAGGGTCCAGGGCAGGCTGTCGGCGAGCACCTGGGAGACCGGCGCCGGGAAGAACGTGAACGACAGCCCCAGGTCACCGCGGAAGAGCTGGCCCCAGTACTCGACGTACTCCTGCCAGACGCTCTTGTCCTTGTCCAGACCGAACAGGACGTAGAGCGACTGCATCGCCTGGGTGCTGATCTGGCCCTGGTAGCGGGAGATCAGCGACTGGACCGGGTCACCGGGGATCATCCGGGGGATGAAGAAGTTGATGGTGATCGCGGCCCACGCGGTGAACAGGTAGAACGCTATCCGTTGCAGCAGGAATTTCACGAGACCACCGTCCGTAGCTCACGCGCGGCCGAGCCGGGCGTCTCGGTGTTCTCCGGGTCGTAGAGCCAGCAGGAGGCCCAGTGGCCCGGCTCGCCCTGCACCGCGAGCCGGGGCGGCAGGCTGGTCGAGCAGCGGGGCATCGCGCTGGGGCAGCGGGGATGGAAACGGCAGCCGGGCGGCGGGTCGATCAGGCTCGGCGGCTCCCCGCCGCCACGGTCCTCCGGGGTGGCGGCGGCGGCCTCGGTGGGCGAGCCCTGGATCCGGTCCGGGTCCGGCGCCGAGGCGATCAACAACCGGGTGTACGGGTGTGCCGGCCGCTGCGTCACCGTTTCGCTGTCGCCGCCCTCCACCATCCGGCCGGCGTACATGACCAGGGTGTCGTCGGCGAAGTAGCGGGCGGAGGCGATGTCGTGGGTGATGTAGAGGATGGCCAGGTTCAGCCGTTCCTTGAGATCACGCAGCAGGTTCAGCACACCCAGCCGGATCGAGACGTCGAGCATCGAGACCGGTTCGTCGGCGAGCAGCACCTCGGGGTCGGCGCCGAGCGCGCGGGCGATCGCCACCCGCTGGCGCTGGCCGCCGGAGAGTTCGTGCGGGAACTTGTCGATGTAGCGCTCGGGCGGGGTGAGGGCCACCCGGCCGAGCAGCTCGTGCAGCGCCTGTTCCAGTTCGGCCCGGGTGTTCCCGCCGTGGCCGTGGATGCGCAGTGAACGGGTGAGGTGGTAGCGGACGGTGTGCACGGGGTTCAGCGAGGCGAACGGGTCCTGGAAGGTGAGCTGCACCCGTCGGGCGTACGCCCGGAACCGCCGTCCGCCGTGCACGGTGGTCGACTCGCCGTGCAGCCGGATGTCGCCGGAGGTACGGCGGTAGAGCTGGGCGAGCAGTCGGGCCACGGTGGACTTGCCGGACCCGGACTCGCCGACGAGCGCGGTGACCCGGCCCCGGCGCAGCACCAGGTGCACGTCGTCGACCGCGTGCACCACCCGCCGCTCGCGGGAGAGGAGGTCCCGGACCCGCCGTCGGACCGGGAAATGTTTGGTCAGGCTTTCCGCCTCCAACACCACCTCGGTCAGGGCAGGGGTGGAGGTCTCGCTCATGGTCATGCCGGAGCTCCTGTCGAAGAGAGCTGATCCCCGCGCGGTGCTGCCTTTCCCGCGCGGCTGCGCCGCCTCCCGGGTGCCCTGTGCAGCACACCCGGGAGGCAGCGCGACGGATCAGGAGTTGGGCTTGAGGTGCAGGACGACGTCGACCGCGTTCGGTTGCGTCGGCTGCGCCGGCGCGTACGGGTTCTGGTCGTCCGGCCAGCCCACCCAGTTCTTCGTGACGTAGGCGCCACCGGCGTTGTCCGCGCCGACCGGGATCATCGGCATCTGTTCGACGAAGATCTTCTGGAGCGTGTTCATCGCCGTGGTACGGGCGGCGTCGTCGGGGGCGCTGGCGTATTCCTCCAGTGCCTTGGTCGCCTCCGGGCTGTTGAACCGCCCGAAGTTGCCCTGCGGCGACGCGGTGCCGATCGGCTTGAGCAGCCGACCGTCCATGATCGTCTGGTAGATGTCGTACGGGGTGGCGCCACCGTTGGTCCAGCGGAAGCTGGCCTCGAAGTTGCCCTCCTCGACCGAGGTGAACCAGGCGTCCTGGTTGGCCTTCTCCACGGTCGCGGCGATGCCGATCTTGGAGAGGTTGTCCTTCACGATCTCCAGGCTGGTGATGTAGTCGGACCAGCCGGCGGGGTCGCTCAGCTTCAGGGTGACCGGCTTGCCGGTCGGGTCCTTCAGCACGTTGCCCTCGAGCTTGAAGCCGGCACCGGTGAGCAGCGTCTTGGCGCCCTCGACGTCGACCTTGTGGGTCTGGCCCTTGTACTCCGGCGCGATGAACGACTCGCCGGCCGGCAGCGGGATGCCGGTCACCGAGGTCACCTCGGGGTGGAAGTAGGCCGCCTCGGCCTGGACGAAGATGTCGTTACGGTTGATCACCATGTTCATCGCCCGGCGCAGGACCGGGTTGTCGAACGGCTTGCGGGTGACGTTGATGTAGAGACCGTGGATGCCCAGTACGGACGCCGGCCAGACCTTGTTGAACTCGGGGTTCTTGTCCACGTAGACGGTCTTGTAGTTCGGGATGAAGACGAAGCTCCACTCCGACTCGCCGTTGGCCAGCGCGGTGGTCTGCGCGTTGTTGTCGTTGTACGACGTGTAGCGCAGCTCCTTGACCTTGGGCAATTCCTGCCAGTAGTTGTCCCGCACGGTCAGCGTGGTGGTCTGCGGCGTGAACGACTTCAGCGTGTACGGGCCGGTGCCGACGGGGTTCTTGTTGATGTCGGTGGCCGGGTCCGCGATCGTGGACCAGATGTGCTTGGGCACCATCGGGATGGTGGTCAGGATCTTGTGCTGGTTGACGAACTGCGCCGCACCGAAGTTCACCGTGACCGTGTTACCGCTGGTCGTGATCTCCTGCAGCGGCAGGGCGTTGATGTTCAGCGCCTCGGTCTTCTTGATCAGCTCCCAGGTGAACGCGACGTCCTCGGCGCTGAACGGCTTGCCGTCGGACCACTTGACGCCGTCGCGGATGGTCAGCGCGAGGGTCTTGTAGCCGTTGCTCCACTCCGCCTTCGTGGCCAGCCACGGCTTGCCCGCGTCGGACGGGCGGATCAGGTTATCCATGATCAGCGGCTCGTAGATCATCCAGCGGTAGCCGAGCGACGCGGCGGACGCGGAGGTCAGGAACGGGTTGTGGTTCTCGGTCTGCGGACCGTTGGGCATGCCGATATTCAGTACCGACGGGGCGTTGTTCCCGTCCCGGTTCGCGTTCGGGCTGTCGCCGCAGGCGGCGAGTACACCGACCGCCATCACGCTGGCGAGGGCGACCGCGAGAGTGCGCCTGACGTGCATGTATTCCTCCCTGTGTCGTGGTGGTGAGGGTGGTCATGGGCTGTGCGGAAAGGTCGTTCTGACAGGGCCGGCCGATCGGTAGAGCGCTCTCACGATCGGGTAGACGGGTCCGAAGGATCTTGGTTGCGGTGGGGGGTGAGGTGGGATGGGGCCGGTGGGGGTGGTCCGGTGGAGCCGGGCGGACCGGTCGGGGGTGGGGACCGGTCGGGGTCGGGTGGGGTCAGGCGGGAACCATGGTGGAGGCTCGGACGATCAGCGTGGTGGGTAGCACGTGCGGGGCGTCGGGCAGCGGCGTGCCGTCGAAGTACGCGAGCAGCATCCGCGCGGCCGCCTCGCCCATCTGACGCATCGGCTGGTGCACCGTGGTCAGTGGCGGATCGGTGTGCGAGGCGTACGGGATGTCGTCGAAGCCGACCAGCGCGACGTCCTCCGGCACCCGGCGGCCCGCCTCCCGGATGGCCAGCAGGGCGCCGGCCGCCGACAGGTCGTTGTGGGCGAAAACGGCGTCGAACTCGACCCCGTCGGCCAGCATCTGCTTGACCACCGCCCGACCCCGGTCGAAGGTGAAGTCACCCTCCACCACGAGCCTCGGGTCCAGCGGCAGGCCCGCCTCGGCGTAGACACCGCCGAATCCGGCCATCCGTTCCTGGGTGCATCCGAACGGTTCGATGCCGGTGATGACCAACGGCCGGCGCCGACCGAGTTCCAGCAGGTGGCGGGCTGCGGCGGCGCCTCCGCTGCGGTTGGTGGTGGCCACCGAGGGGAAGAGCGGCTGGTGGCCCCGGTCGTCGATGAGCACCACCGGCAGGCCGCGGGCGTGCAGGTCGGTGATGTAGTCGAGGGTGCCCTCCGGCTCGATCACCAGCAGGCCGTCGAACGACTTGGCGGAAACCTGCGAGGCGAACTGACGCATCGACTCCTCACCCCGGTTGCAGGTGAACAGCAGCAGCCCGTAGCCCTCGGTCTCCACCACGTCCACCGCGCCCTGCAACACCTCGCCCATCCAGGGCCAGGTCAGTGACGGGACCAGCATGCCGACCACGCGGGTGCGACCCCGCGCCAGTCCGACCGCCCGCGCGCTCGGTACGTAGCCCAGTTCCTCGATCACCCGACGCACCCGCGCCGCCGTCTGCACGTCGAGCTCACCCTTGCCGTTGAGCACCCGGGAAACCGTGGTCTTGCTGACCCCGGCTCGGGCCGCGACGTCGGCGATGGTGATCGGCACTGGGTGCCCCTTCGTGTCGGGACGGTTAACGGCTGGTTCGGAACCGGTTGCGGAAGCGGTTCCGGGCCGAGTCAACCGGAGTGACGCGGGCCACGTCAATCACAGTCGCGTAACAAAATGGATTTCTAAACAAACCTTGCAGTTAGCTGGGAGGGCGTGTTACCTCTTCATCACCATCGATGCGCTTAGTCGCATCGCTGGCTGGATCCCGACGACCACGGGCATCGCACCCCGGCCGACCAGCACTTCAGTCCCATCCGGCCGTGGCCCGTCCTCGTCGCCCCGGCGGTGACCGCCCGCGCCGAGCGGGCGCGGGACGGCCCACCGTCCGCCGAGAAAACTCCTCGCGGAAGGGGAAATCCTGTGCCATCGACAGCGACTCCACCGCTCGTCGCACCCACCCGCCCGACCAAACCGACCCGCCGGCACGCTCTCCAGGCCACCCTGCTGGCCTGCTGCCTGGCCGCCACCGGGCTGGCCGTGCTCCGGGCACCCGCGGCCTTCGCCGCCGGCGAGCAGGTCAACATCTGGCTGACCACGACCTCGGACGCCCGGGGCCGTACGGTCACCCGCGGCCTGCAGCCGCAGACCCCGATCGCCTTCGCGCCCAGCAGCGGTGCCGGCAACCAGACCGTCACCGTCAACGAGGGCACCACGTACCAGCAGTTCGAGGGGGCCGGGGCCTCGTTCACCGACACCGCCGCCTGGCTCATCAACGGCAGCGGCGCACTCAGCCAGAGCACCCGGGACAGCGTGATGCGCCAACTCTTCGACCCGGTGAACGGAATCGGCCTGAGCTTCACCCGCAATCCGATGGGCGCGTCGGACCTGGCCCGGTTCAGCTACTCGTACGACGACACCTGCTGCGATCTGAACGACTTTTCCCTCAGCCGGGACAGCGACGTGATGGCGTTGACCAAGCAGGCCAAGAGTCTCAACCCGGCGCTGAAGGTGATGGCCTCTCCCTGGAGCGCACCGGGCTGGATGAAGGACAACAACAGCATGACCCAGGGTTGGCTGCAGTGGCAGCACTACCCGACCTACGCCCAGTACTTCGCCCGGTACGTGCAGGGCTACGCCGCCCAGGGCGTGAAAGTCGACTACGTGACCGCGCAGAACGAACCGACCTGCTGTGCGGGTTACCCCTCCATGCAGTGGAACGCCGCCGGGTTGCAGGAGTTCACCAAGAACCACCTCTACCCGGCCTTCCGCAACGCCGGGATCAACACCAAGGTGCTGGTGCACGACTGGAACTGGGACGGTTACCAGGAATGGGCCGCGCCTCTGGTCAACGACCCGGCGATCCGCAACGACCCGCTCTTCGGCGGAATCGCCTGGCACGGGTACGGCGGGAACGTGAGCACCCAGACCACGGTGCACAACCAGTTCCCGAACGTGAACGCGTACATGACCGAGCACTCGGGCGGCGACTGGATCGCCAACCAACAGACGGAGGACATGCTGAACCTGGTCGACTACACCCGCAACTGGGACCGTAGCTGGATCAAATGGAGTCTGGCGCTGGATCAGAACCAGGGTCCGCACAACGGCGGTTGTGGCACCTGCACCGGACTGGTGACCGTGCACAACGGCGACAGCCGGCACGGACAGGTCGACTACACGATCGAGTTCTACACGATGGGCCACCTGACCAAGTTCGTGAAGCCGGGCGCCTACCGGATCGACTCCACCGGCAACACGTCGGTGCCGAACGTGGCCTGGAAGAACCCGGACGGTTCCAAGGCGCTGATCGCGTACAACAACACCGGCAGCACCCAGAACGTCAAGGTGAACTGGGGAAACCAGTCCTTCACCTACCCCCTGCCCACGAAGACCTCGGCCACCTTCACCTGGAACGGAACCCCGGGCACCGGACCCACCACTCCCCCGCCCGCCGGCCCGACCGGACAGATCACCGGGCTCGCCGGAAAATGCGTCGACATCGCCGGTGCCAGCTCCGCCGACGGCACGGCGGTGCAGTTGTACGGCTGCAACGCAACGGCCGCTCAGCGCTGGACCCGGGCCTCCGACGGGACCCTGCGCGCACTCGGCAAATGCCTCGACATCAACGCCGGGTCGACGGCCAACGGTGCCCGCGTGCAGCTCTACACCTGCAACGGCTCCGGTGCCCAGCAGTGGACCTGGACCGCCGGTCGGGACCTGGTCAATCCGCAGGCGAACAAGTGCCTGGACGTGACGGGTAACACCAGCGCCGACGGCACGCCGCTGCAGATCTGGAGCTGCACGGGCGCCGGAAACCAGAAATGGACCCTCCCGGCTTAGTAAGCGCGGAGCACTTCGTACCGTACCGGCAGCCGCCGGCGCCCACCTAACCGGGAGGGCGCCGGCGGCGTCGCTTATGCCGGTAGGAGGAGTTTTCGGGCCGCTCCGGGCGCCCACGCCACTCGGGGCAATGGGGGAACGTTGCGAAATCAGTGATTGATGAGTCAAACTCATCACCTGGAACCCCATTGTTCACGTGGAGTGATCAACCATGGCTAAAAAGGTAATCACCGTCCTGACCGACGACCTCGATGGCGGCGAGGCCGACCGCACCGTCGAGTTCGGGCTCGACGGCGTCAGCTACACCATTGATCTGTCCGAAGAGAACGCGGGCAAGCTCCGTAAGGTGCTGGACCCGTACATCGCCGCAGGTACCCGCGTCGGTCGTGGCGGCGTGGAAAGCCGTCGGCCGGCTCGCCGCAGCGGCAACGCGGCACCGACCCGCAGCGACCGCGACCAGAACAAGGCGATCCGCGAATGGGCGTCGAAGAACGGCTACGACGTTTCCGAGCGCGGTCGGATTCCGGCCTCCGTCGTCGAGGCGTACAACAACCACTGAGCGGGCGGCTCAGGAGGTGCGGTTAACACGGGAGATGCCCGGCCGGGCATCCCCCGGATATCGATCGCTTCCGGAGTCGGGCCCGGCCTACCCATCGTCGGTGAGCCGGGCTCGCTAGCCCACGCGCTGGAAATTGCACCACCGCAAAGATCCTCGGCGGCGCTTCCGTACGCACTGCGACCCACCCGCAGTCACCGCAACTGGGCATACGCGGCGTAACGAACAGAGACTGAAACCCGACGGACGCGTTCTGCGCCCACATCCTGCGACGGTTACCGCCCGACCAGATCAAGGGCGCGTTGACCAGGCATTCCTGCCGTTCTGAGGCAGCGCCATTTGGTCCGTTTGCAGTAGGACGACATCTCGGTGACCCGGCACACAATGTCACCTTGCCGACCTGGTATTCGCTATCCCGGCAACGGAAGCGGCTCCTAGCTTGAGTGCACACCACTCATTGAACGGAGTCGACCTTGTCTGCCAAGGAACCGACCGGGCACGCCATCGTGCTTGGCGCAAGCATCGGGGGGCTACTCGCCGCCCGGGTGCTCAGCTGGCCCGGGTGCTCTGGTCCGGTCGGCGCCCCGTGCACCCGGCCAATACGCCGAACCCGCCCGCGTCCGGTTCGGCTGCCGGCCTGGCTCCCGAGCAGCAGTACGAAGCGGTCGCATGAGCCCGGTCGTGAAGCTCCCGGTCCCACCCGGACCGGGAGCCCGCCGGGCGCGGGCGGACGTAACGCGTCGGCCGACACCGTCGCTTGACTCGCAGACGGGGCCCCGACCAGCATGAACGGATGCGCGCGGTCATCTTCGACTTCTTCGGGACGCTGACCGACCCGGCGGCCGAATCGGAGCGTCGCGCGGCCTTCGGCGAGACGGCGGCCGCACTCGGTGTCCCGGCCGAGGTGTTCTGGGCCCGGATGGGCGGCACGTTCACCGCCCGCGCCACCGGCCGCTACGGCGGCACCGCCGCGACGCTGCGCGCGATCGCTCGCGAGTGCGGAGCCGACCCCGACGACAACCAACTGGACCTAGCCGTACGCGTACAGCACGACGGGGCGGTCCGGGTCCGGCGACCCCGTGCGGGCGTCCTCGACCTGCTCGGTGAACTGCGTACGCGAGGGTTCCGGCTAGCCCTGCTCAGCGACTGCGCCAGCGAGTTGTGTGAGCGGTGGACCGTCACCCCGTACGCGCCGTATCTCGACGTGACCGTCTTCTCCTGGCAGGAGGGCTACCGCAAGCCGGACCCACGGCTCTACGCCACGGCCGCTGCCCGACTGGGCGTGCCGGCGGACGAGTGTTGGTTCGTCGGCGACGGTGGCAGCCGGGAACACTCGGGTGCGCTGGCCGCCGGCATGCGGCCGGTGCTGGTGACCAACTCCCTGGTGCCGTCCTCGGCCGGTCACCGCGACGACCCGGATCCGGTTCGGCCGGAGCACGTCGTCGATGATCCGGCCGAACTGCCCGCCCTGCTCGGGTGGCCGACGTCGGGGGTCCTCGCCGGTCGGCAGTCGGACCCGGTGCGCTGAGCCGGCGACACCGACCCAGCCCTGCTACTCAGTGGGTGGGCATCGTGATCGCGGCGAGCAGCAGTCCCCGGTCGACCAGCCAACGCCCGGTGAACCCGGTGAGCGGCACACCGTCGACCAGCGGACCGGGCACCAGCAGGACAGCGGTGAAGGTGCCGGTGGCCGGGTCGATCTCGATCTCGGCCTCGTGGAAGTCGAGCCAGCGTCGGGCGAGCGGGAACCAGGCCTTGTAGACCGCCTCCTTGGCGCAGAAGAGCAACCGGTCCCAGCAGACCGACGGGTCGGACTCGGCGAGTTTCGCCAGCAGGGCGACCTCGGCCGGCAGCGCGACCGCCTCGAGCACCCCGGATGGCAGCGGGAGGTGGGGTTCGGCGTCGATGCCGATCGTCGCCAGGTCGGTGGTACGGGCCACGGCCGCGGCCCGGTAGCCGTCGCAGTGGGTGATGCTGCCGACCACACCGGCGGGCCAGCGCGGTTCGCGTTGGGGGCCGGGGAGCAGTGGCGCCGCGGCGATGCCCAACTCGGCCAGGGCTTCGCGGGCACAGCGGCGGGCGGTGACGAACTCGTTGCGCCGCTTCTCGACGGAGTTCGCCAGCAGCGCCTCCTCCTCGGGAAAGAGCAGTCCGGGCCGGCTGTCGTCGAACGCTTCCACGGCGGCCACCGGGGCGCAGAGCAGTCGCTCGATCACCGGGCCGGCTCCTCGTCGCTCAACAGCCGGACCGGTACCCGCGGCGGCTGCTCGCGGCGCTGCCACTCGCGGGGATAACCGAGCGACACCTCCTCGAACCGCACCCCGTCGTGCCAGGTCGTACGCGGGATGTGCAGGTGACCGTAGACCGCCACCGCCGCCCGGAAGCGCAGATGCCAGTCGGCGGTCCGGTCGGTGCCGCACCACTGCGCGAACTCCGGGTAGCGCAGCACGTCGGTCGGCTCCCGGACCAGCGGATAGTGGTTGACCAGGACGGTGGGCAGGCTCGGGTCCAGGGCGGCGAGCCGGCGCTCGGTCTGTTCCACCCGGTCCCAGCACCACTGCTCCCGGGTCGGGTACGGGTCGGGGTGCAGCACGAACTCGTCGGTGCAGACCACACCCACCTCGTACGCCCGCGCCAGCGACGCCTCCTTGGTGTGCAGCCCCGGCATCCGGAACGAGTAGTCGTAGAGCAGGAAGAGCGGCGCCACGGTCACCGGACCTCCGGTTCCGTGCCAGACCGGGTACTCGTCCTCGGGCGTGACCACGCCGATCGCCCGGCACATCCGTACCAGGTGCTGGTAGCGCTCCTCGCCACGAAGCTGGACCGGATCCCCGGCCGGTGTCCACAGCTCGTGGTTGCCGGGCGCCCAGATCACCTTGGCGAACCGCCCGGCCAGCCCGGTCAGGACCGACTCGATGTCGGCCGCCATCTCCCCCACGTCGCCGGCCACGATCAGCCAGTCGTCGTCGGACTCCGGGCGCAACTCGTCGGCTATCCGGCGATTCTCCTGATAACCGACATGCAGATCACTCACCGCAAAAAGGTGACCGGTCACCGCCATGCTCCACTCTTCACCGCACCAGCCTCGCATCCCGGCGGCGCCTACGCGATATTGACGCGAGTCATGTCGCGCGGGCGCTGCTCGGGGCCGCCCGGACGCCCCGACGACCGGATGTCACGATGCACGGGTGCGTCATCTGCCCACCGAGCCCCGGCAACCGCGAACGCTGCGACCGAAGCCGCCGCACGCCGTCGCCGGCCCGAACCGGTGGGCGGACCACCATGCCTGAGCGGACGGCCGGGCGGCGCTGGTCGACGCCGAGCGGCTGCGCGTTGACCGTCTGTCGCGGTTGCTGTTGCGGCTCGACACGCAAACATCCGGACGTCGACCATGTCCGGCAGGTCGACCGGCTCCGGGCCGAGGTCGGTGCGGACCATCGGGTACGCGTCAGCGACGACTGCCTCGACGCGTGCGAACGGTCGAACGTGGTGGTCGTACATCCGTCCCCGGCGGGTCGGGCGACCGGCGCCCGTCCGGTCTGGTTCGGCTTCGTCCTCGACGACACCGCGGTGGACGACATCGCCGCCTGGGTACGCGCCGGTGGCCCGGGCGTCGTCCCGCTGCCCGCGGCGCTGGAGCTGTACGCGGTCCCTGCTCCGGGTCCTGCCGCCCGGCGCTGACCCACGCCCCGCCCGGCGCGCCCCGGTCGGTCCGGGCCCGCCGGCCTCGCGTCACCCGTCCGTACGACCCCCGAGGAAAGGGTCCGGTCGGGAGGGACCAGCGGTCGGGCTACTCCGGGCTGGCCGGGTGGACGCCTGCCGCCGCAAGCAGGGCCGAGGCGGTGAGCAGGCTGAGCCCGTCCAACCCGGCCGCCCGTACGACGCTGCGGGCTGCCGCCCCGTCGTAGACGATGGTCAACTGCTTGGCCAGTGTTTCCGGGTCGGTCGCGCCCGCGAGTCTCGCCTGTTCCTCGAAGTAGTCCGTCATCATCTGCTTGAAGCGGCCGGCGACCAGGCTCGCGGGGTGGGTCGGATCGCGCAGTTCGGCGGCGGCGCTGACGAACGGGCAGCCGAAGAAGTCCGGTTCCGCCGCCAGTTTCTCCAGGTGCTCGAAGACGTGCAGGATCCGCTCGCGCGGGGTGAGGTCGGCGGCGGGATCGGCGAAGTAGCCCGCGACGCTGGCCGGTCCGCAGGTATTCAGGCTCTCCGCCAGCAGTTCGTCCTTGGTGGCGAAGAACTGGTACATCGACTTCTTCGAGATCCCGGCGGCCTGGCAGAGCTTGTCCACCCCCGTCGCCGTGATGCCTTCGCGGTAGAACAGGTCGGCTGCGGCTCGGAGTAGCCGTTCACGCGGGGCGGGCTTGGCGGTCGAGGTCATATCCGCAGCCTACCCGTCATCCCGGCGACTGCAAACCGATCGGTTTGCAGTCGGAAACAGATCGGTTTATAGTCGGGAAACAGATCGGTTTCCACGCCCCAGGGAGTTCCCACCATGAAGATCCAGAACTCGGTCGTCTTCGTCACCGGCGGCAACCGTGGCCTCGGCAAGTCACTCGTCGAACAGGCCCTGGCCCGAGGCGCGAGCAAGGTCTACGCCGCTGCTCGCGACCCGAAGACGATCACCAACCCGGACGTCGTCCCGGTGGCCCTCGACATCACCGACCCCGAGTCGGTCACCGCCGCCGCCCGCCTGGCCGGCGACGTCACCGTCCTGGTTAACAACGCGGCCATCGCGATCGGCGCCGAGTTCCTCGGCTCCAGCGTCGACGACGTCCGCCGCGAGTTCGAAACGAACTTCTACGGCCCGCTCCACGTCACCCGCGCCTTCGCCCCGCTGCTCGTCCGCAACGGAGGCCACCTGCTCAACATCCACTCCGCGCTGTCCTGGCTCGCGATCAGCGGCTCGTACAGCGCGTCCAAGGCGGCGCTGTGGTCGATGACCAACTCGCTGCGGCTGGAGCTGCAACCGCAGGGCGTCGGCGTCACCGGCCTGCACGTCGCGTACGTCGACACGGAGATGGCCGCCCACATCACCGGTCCGAAGACCTCCCCGGCCGAGGTGGCACGGCAGGCGTTCGACGGGATCGAGACCGGGGCCGCCGAGATCCTGGCCGACGACGTGAGCCGCAGCGTGAAGGCGGGGCTCGCCGCCGACCTGACCGCGCTCTACCCGCAGCTGGCCGGCGCCTGACCGGGAGGCCGACCGAAGCGGGTCAGCCGGGGCGCGTCGTAGCGCCGGGGCGCGTCGTAGCTGGTGGCCCGCCGGGTCAGTAGTTCTCCACCGCGTTGACCCGCCCCGGCCAGTACCGCTGACCCGGCGCCGCCTGGTAATGCTCCCACCGGGGCGAGTCGCCCTCCGGGTGGTCGCCGAGAATGGTGACCCGCTGGCCGCGCCGCGGCTCGGTGTAGTCGTTCACCGCGTAGTGCATGGTGACCCGGTTGTCCCACACCGCGACGTCGCCGGCCCGCCAGCGGTAGCGGCAGGTGAACTGCGGCCCCTCGGAGAACTCGAACAGGTACTGCAGCAGCGCGTCACTCTCGTTGCGGCTGAGCTGCGGGATGTGCGAGGTGAAGAGGCGGTTGACGTACAGCGAGCGGCGGCCGGTCTCCGGGTGTACGCGTACGACCGGGTGTTCGGCCCGGCTGGTGAACTCGTTCCCGATCCTGATCACGTGGATCGCGGTCAACCCGTCGAGCAGTTGCCGGATCGGCGCGGAGAGCTGCTCGTAGACGAGGTACTGGTTCGTCCACATCGTGTCGCCGCCCGCGCCCGGACACTTCACCAGGTGCAGGATCGAGGCCAGCGGCGGGCTCTGGTGGAAGGTCATGTCGGTGTGCCAGACGTCGACCTTGCCGCCGTTCTCGGAGTCGATCACGACGATCTCGGGCTGGCCGTCGAGCCGGGGCAGGTACGGATGCAGCTCCACCTCACCGAACCGGCGCCCGAAGGCGACGTGCGCCTGCGGCGTCAGTCCCGTCTGGCCGACGACGAAGATGACCAGGTGCTCCAGCAGGAGCCGGTGCAGCTCCGCGAAGAGTTCGTCGGTGAGATTCGTCAGGTCGACGCCGTGGATCTCCGCGCCGAGCGCGCCCGCGATCGGCCTGACGTCGAGCGTGGTCCCGGCTGAAACCGACATGTCCGCCTCCGGCCTCGAAGAACGTCGCCGTTCGATCGACGAATCATTCCACGGCATCGGGCCACCCGCCAGAGGATCGTGATCCAGATTGGACGATCGACTGGCGGAACCGGAAACCTTGACGGCACTCCGGGTCGGGTGCAGCATCGGATCTCCGCGCCGGGGTCGTACCCGACCGGGCGGCGCGCGGGTCGCCGTACGGACCGGCACCGCGACGAGGACGGGGAAGCCGTGCGCATCCTGCTGACCAGCCAGCCGATCTACTCGCACCTGGTGCCCGCACTCGTACCGCTGGCTCGCACGGCTCGGGCACTCGGGCACTCGGTCGCGGTGGCCACCGCCGCTTCGATGGCGGACGAACTCGCCCGGTACGGCGTACCGCACCTGCCGCTGCCCAATGTGGCCGGTCAGGACCGGCTGCGCAACGATCCCCGGCTCGCGGAGGAGTTCGGCCTGCCGCAACGCCTGCTGACCGAGCGGCGGACCGTAGACCCGGTGGCGGCGGAGCAGATCGCGCGGGCGTACGCCGGGCCGATCGCGCTGCGTTTCGCCCGCGACCTGCTGGACGTCGCCGGACCGTGGCAGCCGGACGTGGTCGTGCACGAGCCCGCCGAGTACGGCGGCTACCTGTTCGCCGAGCTGCTCGGCATCCCGCACGTGACGCTCGACATCTCGCCGTACGCGATGCGCGAGCTGCCCCTGGTCAGTGCCACGCTCGACGCGCAGCGCGCGGCGCTCGGGCTGGCCAGCGTCGACGACCCGCTGCACCCGCACCGGCACCTGCGCGCCGGCCTGGTGCCCGATGCCTGGTACCCGGACGAGCTGCGGCTGCCCACGGCCCGCCACTACCGGGCACCGGCGGGAGACGGGGCGCCGCTGGACCCGGTCATCGCCGCGCTGCCGGCGGACCGACCGGTGATCCTGGCCAGCCTCGGTTCGTTGGTGCTGACCCTGCCCGGCATGGCGGAGCTGCTGCCGCCGCTGGTGGCGGCGCTCGGCTCGCTGCCGTGCCACACGGTGCTGGCGCTCGGCGGCCGACCCGAACTCGCCAACCTGGTCGGGCCGCCGCCGGAGAACGTCCACCTGACCCCGTTCGTGGCGCAGCGGACGCTGCTGCCGGCGGTGGACCTGTTCCTGACCCACGCCGGTTTCAACGCCGTCCACGAGGCGGTGGGCGCCGGGGTGCCGATGGTGGCGCTGCCGGTCTTCGCCGACCAGCCGGCCAACGCCGACCGGATCAGCGAACTCGGCCTGGGCGAGCGGCTCGACGTGGCCGAACTGACCGTGCCCGACGTGGTCGAAACCTGCGCGAGGGTGCTCGACGACCCGGGCTACCGGTGGCGGGCCCGAGCCATGCAGCGGCGCCATCTCGGCAGCCCCGGCTTCGACGAACTGGTGGCTGACCTCACCGAGCTGGTCGGTCGGTAACGCCGGGTGTCCGTCGGCTACCCGCGGTCGAACGGCCTCGGTGCGTACCCGAAATCGGCCGCCACCAGGTCGGGCAGCGACCGTCGGTGTGTCCCGGTGTGCAGTTCCGGATCGCCGGGGTACGCCTCCGACATGGCCCGATCATAACGCTCCGGATAGGCGAGGAAGGCTATCCGGCCGCCGGATTCGGCATTGCCCCGGAAGCCGATCCACTGGCCTATCGGCGGCCCGAACTGGGCATGTTCCGATTCGATCAGAGAGTGTCGATCTTGCCTGATTTGAACAGAGAGGAGGTCATTAACCAAGGTCATACGCAGTTGGGCCGAACGACCGTGAATTGGCCTGACATCTCGGTGTTGAGACTGGTTTGTTACGGGGACAATACCATCGAGAAACTTCTTTACCCGGTGCAGGGCCGGTGGTACGGTCGCCGTAATTCAATTGATCCACAACGGACACAGCCGCGATCCCGCTAGCAAGGAACATCAGCCCATGACCGCCATTGCCGGTACGGATCCGCGCGACTTCCTGAAGGACCTGGCCTCGGGTCGCGCCGGGCAGCTCCTACGTGACGCACTCGATCACAGATGGCCAGCAACGACAGACTCCACGGACCGGTTGTCGACTATACATCGTTACGCTCTGCTGCCGGCGGGAAAACTGATCCGGCCGATAATGATGCTGGAGTCGGCGGGTGCGGTGGGCGGTCGACCGGAGGACATTCTCCCCGCCGCACTCGGCCTGGAATACCTGCACGTCGCGACGCTGGTGCACGACGACATCATCGACGCCGACGAAGTCCGTCGCGGTCGTCCCGCCGTCCCTTCTGTATACGGAATGCCGGACTCGATCGTCGCCGGTGACGCACTCATCTTCACCGCCTTCGAGGCGATCACGGAATGTCGCGCCGCCGGAGTGCCGGACGCCGCGATCGGCACCGCGGTCGCCATCCTGGCCCGGGCCGGCACCGACCTGTGCCGGGGCCAGGTGCTGGAGGCGCAACTGGTCGGCGATCCCGGTGTCGAGGTGGAGACCTACGTGGAGATGGTCCGCCTCAAGACCGGGGCACTGTTCCGGGCGGTCTGCCAGATCGGGGCCACCCTCGCCGGCGCGGACCCGACCCGCTGCGCACAGCTGGCCAGCTACGGTGAACACCTCGGCATCGCCTTCCAGATCCGCGACGACCTGCTGGCGTACACCACCCCGGCGGTCGAGTCCGGCAAGTCGCCGGCAAACGACCTGGCGAACGGCCGGCCCACGTTGCCGGTGCTGCTGGCGTACCGGGCGGGTGACCCGGACCAGCGCCGGAGACTGGTCGAGGCGTTGAGACGACGATCGGCCGACCCGGCCGCGCTGGCGGACTTCCACGAACTGCTGCACGAGACCGGGGCGCTGGAAAGCGCCCCGGAGCACATCACCGATCATCTCGACCGGGCCCGGCTCCAACTGTCCACACTAGAGTCGTCGCCCAGTGTCTCGGTGCTCGCGGGAATCACCCGGTGGGCCACCGCGCGGGAGTGGTGAGGCCGCGATGGTCAGCACGACACACCGCCGCCTGCGCGGCGTACTGCTCGCGCACGTACAGACCTGGCGGCCGTACACCCTCTGGTACGTCGGGCTGCTCGGACTGGCCGGCGCGGGACTGACCGGCGCCCGGCACGACTGGTGGCGGCTGCTCGCCGCCTGGGCCGCACCGACGATCGGCTGGCTCGGCGGGCACTACCTCGGCGACTGGTTCGACCGGCGACTCGACGCGATCGGCAAACCGCACCGGCCGATCCCCTCCGGCCGGCTGCACCCGACCGTCGCACTGGTCTGCGGAATCGCCTGCCTGGCGGCGGTGGGCGCGCTGGCGGTGGCGGGAGGTGCGCGTACCGGGCTGGTCGCGCTGCTCGCCGCGGGCGGCATCGTCGCCTACAGCCGCGGCCTGAAGGCGCGAGGGCTGGCCGGCAACCTGGTCCGGGGCATGCTCGGCGCGCTGGCTCTGCTCTACGGGGGGCTGCTGGCGCCCGGACCGTACCTGTGGGTGCTGGTGCCGTTCATCGTCTCCATCTGGGCGCACGACACCGCGTCCAACCTGGTCGGCACGCTCCGCGACGTGGTCGGTGACCGGGCCGGCGGCTACCGGACCCTGCCGGTGCAACACGGCAACCGGGTCGCGATCAGGACCGCCACCGGCTTCTACCTGCTGACCCTGGCCGCCGCACTCGTCGGCGGCCTGGTCGCGCCCGCCGGCTCGATCCATCCGGGCGGCCGGGTGTTCTACCTCGGCCTACTGGCGGTGGTCGCCGTGGGCGGCCTGGCCGTTTTCCTCACCCTGCACACCCACCGGACCGACCTACCGGTACGCACCGCGCTACGCGCCCACGAACTGCTCGTCCTGGAACGGATCGGGCTGGCCGGCGCATTGGTCGCACTCGGCTTCGGCCTGACCCGCACCGCGGTGCTGCTGCTGCCGATCCTGCTGCTCACCTGGTGGACCCAGGCCAGGATGCGGGTCGGTTACGAACTCGGGCCCGGACCGGTAGGGGCAGCGACGACGACCGCCGATCCGGCAACATCGAGCCCATCGGCCGCCGCCGGTCCGGCCAAAGCCCCGATCGACCTCGTGCCACTACCCCACGTACCGGAACACAGCTGAAGGAAGTCCCCATATGCAGTCGGTCCACATCGACCAGATCACCCGTGCCATCTCCGCCGGAGCCGAGGAGATGTTCCGGCGCCAGCGCCCCGACGGTGCGTTCAGCGACGCACCGCCCGGCTCCGTACTCGGCACCTCGGGGTCCATCGCCGCCCTGCACGCCGCCGACCCGGCCGGCTCGGCCGAACTCGTGGAAACCGGTGCCCAGTGGTTACGCCGGTACCAGCGACCCGACGGCGGCTGGGGCGGGGTGGCCGGCGCCGACACCGAACTGGTGCCCACCATCATCGCCACCGCCACCCTGCACCACGTCGCACCGAAGCAGAGCGAGGAGGCGGTCGCCGCCGGCCGTCGCCGGCTGGCCGAACTCGGCGGGGTCGCCGTCATCGACGACCTGGCGGTGACCGCCATGTGCAAGCAGTTCCTGGCCCTCGCCGGGCTCCCCGAAGCGGGTCAGTTGCGCCGGCTGCCGCTGGAACTGGTCCTGTTCGACAAGGTACGGCGGCAGCGGATGTCGTTCCGTACCGCACCGTTCATCGGGATGGCGCTGCTGCAGACCCGTACCCTGCCGCCGCCCGGTCCGCTGCGCCGGGCCACCCGCCGGCTCGCCCTGCCGACCGCGCTGCGCCTGCTGGAGACGATCCACCGGCACGAGGGACAGACCGGTGTGCTCAGCGAGGACCCGTGGCCCGCCGCGCTGGTCAGCCTCGGTCTGACCCACGCCGGTGAAGCCCCGCACCTGGTCACCGCGATCACCGGCTTCCTGCGCGGTTCGGTCCGGCCGGACGGGTCGTGGGACGCGGTCGCCAACCTCGACCTGACCCGCTCCGGTTTCGCCGCCACCGGGCTGATCGCGGCCGGCTACGGCGACGACCCTCGGCTGGCCGCCACCCGCGAGCTGTTCCACCGCAACCAGCAGGCCGAACCGTTCACCGTGCTGGGGGTGCCGGCCGGCGGCTGGAGCTACTCCGGCCCACGGGGCTGGCCGGTCACCCTGGAGTCGGCCGAGATCCTCTCCGCGCTGGCCCGGCTGCCCGGGCACGACGGCGACCCGGTGCTGCGTACGGGCCTCGACTGGCTGGTCGGCCGACAGGACCAGCGCGGCTCCTGGAGCCTCTGGGTACGCGACACCAAGCTGCCCAACGACGGGCCGTGTCCCGGCATCACCAGCCAGGGCATCATCGCCCTGCGCGACGCCGGTCACGCCCCGGACAGCCCACCGGTGGTGGCCGCCGCCCAGTGGCTGCTGACCCAGCAACGCCCCGACGGCTCCTTCCACAACCTCTGGTACCGCGACTTCACCACCGGCACCGCGATCGTGCTCGACGCGCTGGTCCACGCCGGCCTCGGCGCCGACCCGGTGGCCGTACGGGCCAAGGAGTGGCTGCTCCGAGCCCAACTGGCGAACGGGTCGTGGGGTTCGGGCGGCGCGACCGACGACGGTTCGGTGGAGGAGACCGCCTGGACCCTGCCGGCCCTGCTCGCCGCCGGTGTGCCCGCCGACGACGAGGTGATCCGGCGCGGGATCGGCTGGCTGCTGGGCGCCCAGGAACCGGACGGCATCTGGCGGCCCAGCCGGATCTGCGCCTACATCCGGCACTACATGTACTACCCGAACGGTGCCATCGCCCAGTCGCTGGCGCTGCGGGCGCTGGGCAGCTACCGCGCGGCGGTTGGGGCGGCGGCGCGTTGAGCTACGACGTCGTGGTCTGCGGCGCCGGGGTCGGCGGCCTGGCCAGCGCGCGTGCGCTCGGCGCCCTGGGGCTGTCGGTGCTGGTGCTGGACCGGCAGGCGGCACCGGCCGAGGTGGCCAAGGGTGAACTGCTACAACCGGAGTCGGTCCGCATCCTGCACGACTGGGGTGCGCTGCCGGCGCTGCTCGACGGCGGCGCGGTCCCGGTGAGCCGGCTCGCCATCCGGGACCCGAACGGGCGGATGCTGCTCGGCCTGGACTACGACGCGCTGCCCGGGGCGTACCGGCAGATCCTCTGCACCGGGTACTCCAACGTGCTGCGCGCGCTGGCCGGCACGCTGGACCCGAACGTGGAGGTCCGCCGAGGTGTGCTGGTCGAGGAGGCGCTGCGCGACCCGGCCGGCCGGGTGACCGGGGTACGGGTACTCGACGAAGGCCGTCCGGTGGAGATCGCCGCCCGGTTGGTGGTCGCCGCCGACGGGCTCTCCTCCCGACTGCGCAAGTCGGTCGAACTCGCCGGTGAGCGGCACGACTACGACCACAAGCTGCTCGCCTTCGACCTGCCCGGTGTCGAGGTGGCCCCGGAGGTGAGCGCCTATCGCGGCGAGGAAGGCCTGCGGCTGGTCTATCCGCTGCCCGGCGGCCGGTGCCGGCTCTACGTGCAGATCCGCGCCGACGAGATGCGCGGGCTCGGCGCGGACGCGCTGACCGGCTGGTGTGACCGGGTACTGGCCGGGCTGCCGGCCCTGGCACCGCTCGCCGGGGCGCTGCGGGCGAACCTGCGACACCGGCAGATCCTCGCCGTCTACCGGCTCCGCGCGCCCCGGCTGGCCACGGCCGGACTCGCCCTGGTCGGCGAGGCGGCGCACGCCGTACATCCGATGGCGGCGCAGGGCATGAACAGCTCGCTCGGTGACGCGGAGACCCTGGCCGACCTAATCAGGGCGGCCGGCGGCACCGAGGCCGATGCGGTGGACCGGGCGCTGACCGAGTACCACGGCACCCGGCTGCGCCGGCTGGACCACACCGCGACGGTCAGCCACAACGCGGCCCGGATGCTGACCAGCACCACCGGGGTGGCGCGACTGCTGGGCGGGCGGATGATGCGGCACACCGCGGCCAACCCACGCCTGCTCCGACTGACCACCGGCAATCTCGCCGGGGTCGACCTGCACCGGTTGACCCCGGTCGACCGGCTCTACCAACTCGGGCTGCTCAGCGACCGGCGCGCGTACGCCGGCACGGTGCGGCCCACGGCGAACGGCGGTACGACACCATGACCAGCACAGTGGACTCGAGCCGGGCCGGGCAGGCCACCGACGCGACGGGCGGGGTCGCCCCGACCGGACCGGCGCCGGAGGACCTCGCGATGAACGAGACGCCCTACCCGCCGCTGCCCAGCGTGCTGCGCCTGGTGCAGGAGGGGGCGCACCGGCTCAACCGGTACCCGGAGCACACCGCCGGCACCCTGGTCGCGGCGCTCGCCCGACGGTTGGACGTACCGCCGGCAGAGGTGCTGGTGGGGCCGGGCTCGGCCGGGCTGAGCCAGCACATCGTCGCCTCGCTCGGGCGCGACCGTACCGAGGTGGTGTACCCGGCGCTCTCCTTCGAGGGCTACCCGCTCATCGTCGCCAACGCCGGCTGCCGGCCGGTGCCGGTGCCGCTCGACGGCTACCGGCACGACCTGCCGGCGATGGCCGCGGCGGTGACCGACCGGACCCGGTGCGTGCTGATCTGCAACCCGAACAACCCGACCGGGGCGGTGCTGGGACGCGCCGAACTCGAGGACTTCCTCGACCGGATCCCGCCCGAGGTGGTGGTGATCATCGACGAGGCGTACCGGGAGTTCGTCACCGATCCCGACGTACCCGATGCCCTCGATCTTTACCGGGAGCACCAGAACGTCTGCGTGTTGCGTACCTTCTCCAAGGCGTACGGCCTGGCCACCCTGCGGGTGGGCTACGCGGTGGCGGCCCCGGCGATCGCGGCGGCGGCACGGATGGTCGGGTTGGTCTTCTACCCCGGCGGCCTCGGGCAGGCGGCGGCGCTGGCGTCGCTGGACGAGAGCGCGGGCGTGGAACTGGCCAAGCGGCGCGACGACCTGATCGCGGCCCGCACCGCACTGCGCGACGAACTGCTGGCCGCTGGGCTGCCGGTCGCGCCGAGCGAGGCGAACTTCCTCTGGCTGCCGCTGGGTCCGGCCGCGGCCGACTTCGCCGCCCGGTGCCGGCAGGCCGGCATCCTGGTACGCCCCTACCCCGACCAGGGCGTACGGATCACCGTCGGCTCGGCGGAGGCGAACGAACGACTGCTCGCGGTGGCCCGCACCTTCGCCCCGGAGGTGTCCGGTGAGTGACCGACGAACCGGGGCCACCCCGGTGGTGAGCGTGGTGGTGCCGGTGCTCAACCACGGGCACCTGCTCGACATCACCCTCGACGGGCTCACCCGGCAGAGCCTGCCCGTCGACCGGTTCGAGGTGATCGTCGTCGACGACGGTTCGACCCCCTCGCTGGAGGCGCTGGTCACGCCGTACGCGGACCGCCTGGACCTGACCTTCGTCCGGCACGAACAGAACCGGGGCCGGTCGGTCGCCCGTAACCGGGGCCTGCACGAGGCGCGCGGTGAGGTGGTGGTGTTCGTCGACGCCGACCACTGCCCACACCCCGACCTGCTCCGCCGGCACCTGGAGTTCCACACCGGACGCGACCACCGCCCGGGTGTCCTGCTCGGCCGCAGTGTCGCGGTCGACTGGGCCGCGATCGGGGCGCTGCGGGCGGGGCGCACCCCGGACGAGGCGATGATCGGCGACTACCGGGAGGACGTCCGGGACTACCTGTTCGCGGCCGAGAACCACCGCCGGGACTTCCCCCGCGCCCCCTGGCTGTACGGGCACACCAACAACGCCTCGGTGGACCGGGCCACCCTGGAGGCGATCGGCGGCTTCGACGAGACCCTGGTGACCTGGGGCGGCGAGGACAACGACCTGTTCTACCGGATCTTCCACCAGTACGGCCGGTCCCGGGACACCTTCGAGTTCGGTGCGGACGCGCTCTGTTACGCGGTGCCGCACTTCCGGGCCTGGCCGGTGCTGATGGCGCAGCTCGCCGAGAACTACCGGTACCTCGCCACCAAGCACCCCCGGTACGACATGGAGCTGCTCGGCTACCCGGGCAACTGGGCCACCCTGGTGCGGCGGATCGCCTGGTTCGAGGATGCCCTGGAGGTCTGCCGCGCACACGGCCTCGGCCAGGTCGGCGAGTTGCCGCCGGCACTGCTGGAGCGGCTCGACGGCGGCAACAGCCTGCTGGTCGGCTTCGGCGCGAGCAAGCCGCGACTCGGTCCGGACGCGGTCACCTTCGACTACGACGCCCCGCTGGGCGAGCGGAATCCGCACCTGATGGGCCTGCTGACCCCGTACGCCGACCGCCGGTTCGACCGGGTGGTGAACGTCGACGTGTGGCGCTTCTTCAACCCGGAGGACCTCGGCGGTTACCTGTTGGAGTCGCTGCGGGTGGCGGGGCGGGTGGAACTGGTCCGCACCGAGGACCGGCTGCGGGCCGCCGACCTGCTCCCGCTGCCCTTCGTCGACGAGCTGGACTTCCTCCGGACCACGGTCGAGCCGTACTTCCCGGTGGAGATCAGCACGGTCGACGGGGTGACCATACTCGCCATCGGCGGGGCCTGATGGTCACCGTACGGCGCCGGTAGGCGGCACCGGTGCGGGTGCTGATGACAACCTGGGGCTGGCGGTCGCACTTCTTTCCGCTGGTCCCGCTCGGCTGGGCGTTGCAGGCCGCCGGTCACGAGGTGCGGGTCGCCAGCCGGCCCGGGCTCGTCGACGCGATCACCTCGGCCGGGCTGACCGCCGTACCGGTCGGTGTGGACCTCGATTTC
This sequence comes from Micromonospora sp. NPDC049523, assembly GCF_040676775.1. Classification (NCBI taxonomy): domain Bacteria; kingdom Bacillati; phylum Actinomycetota; class Actinomycetes; order Micromonosporales; family Micromonosporaceae; genus Micromonospora; species Micromonospora sp. NPDC049523. Next base: position 114,217 of record NZ_JBFAPP010000001.1, read on the forward strand.
GCGGCGGTGTTCAGCGGGCAGATCGGCCGGGTGGCGGCACGGTCCGCCGGCTCCGCCCCGGCCGGCGACGGGATGAAGCCGGAGATCACCCCGGACGGCGGTGTGGTCCGGTACGCCGACGCGATGCTGGACGACCTGGTGGCCTTCGGTCGGGTGTTCCAGCCGGACCTGGTGCTGTACGAGCCGTTCAACCTGGCCGGTGCGATCGCCGCGGCGGCGCTCGGCGTACCGGGGGTGCGGCACCTGTGGGGGCCGGACTCCGGCAGTGAACTCGACCTCGACCCGGACACGGTGATCGGGCCGTTGGCCGCCCGGCTCGGCGTCGACGTCGACCGGGTCGACCTCGACGGCGCGCTGACCGTCGACCCGTGTCCGGCGCCGATGCAGGTGCCACTGGCGGTGACCAGCCAGCCGTCCCGGTTCGTGCCCTACAACGGGGTGTCGAGGGTGCCGGACTGGTTGTGGGCGACCGACGCGACGGTGGGACGCGGCCGGGACCGGGTCTGTGTCACCTGGGGAACGATGATGGCCGGCGCCGAGCTGACCGGGTTCTTCGGCGCGGCACAGGTGGTGGAGGCGATCGCCGCGCTGGACGTGGAGGTGGTGGTCGCGGTCGACGCCAGCCAGCACGACCGGCTCGGCGAGCTGCCGCGCAACGTACGGCTGGCCGCCGCACCGCTGGCCCTGCACCTGGTCCTGCCGACCTGCCGGGCGCTGGTGCACCAGGGAGGCGCCGGAACCACCATGACCGCGGCGGCTGCCGGCGTACCCCAACTGGTGCTGCCCCAGGTCAGCGACCAGCACTTCAACGCCGGCCGGCTGGCCGTCACCGGAGCCGGCGACTATCTCACCGACGCTTCGGTGAGCGGCCCGGAGATCCGCGACCGGGTGGCCGACCTGCTGCGGGCCGAGCACTGGGCCGAGGCGGCGGGACGGTTGCGCGACCGGATCGAGTCCCGGCCCACCCCGGCCGACCTGGTCCCGGTGCTGCAACGACTCGCCGCGCAGTGGCAACCGACCAGGCAGGTGGCAAGCGCGCCGCCGTGAACCGTCGGCGGCAGACCCTCGTACCCGCACCGTATCCGCAGCTCAACCCCAGGGCAGGTTACCGATGACCGACCAGCAGACGCCGATTCCTTACCCGTTCGCGGCACCGCCGACGATCTTCCACCCGTCCCCGCAGCTCGCCGAGCTGCGCGATCACCAGCCGGTGGTGCCGGTGACCATGCCCGACGGTAGCCCGGCCTGGCTGGTGAGCCGGTACGCCGACGTCCGCCGGGTGCTCACCGACGCCCGGTTCAGCCGCGCCGCCGCCGTCGGGCCGGGCGGGCCGCCGAAGGAACTCGGCGTGCTGGAAACCGAGTCGCTGATCGGGATGGACCCGCCGGACCACACCCGGATGCGCCGGCTCGTCGCCCGCGCCTTCACCCCGCGTCGGGTCGAGCAACTGCGCCCGTGGGTGGCGAAACTCGTCGACGAACTGCTCGACACGGTCGAGGCGCAACCCCGTCCGGTCGACCTGGCCAAGCATTTCTCCACCCCGTTCCCGATCGCGGTGATCAGCGAGTTGCTCGGCGTACCGGAGCACCTGCGGTATCTCTGCAAGACCTGGTCGGACACGATGATGGGCGACTGGAGCCGGGATCCGGAGGGCACCCAGGCGGCGTTCGACAGCTTCGCCGACATGATCGACGCCAAGCGCGCCGAACCCGGCGACGACCTGATCACCGCCCTGATCAGCGCCAGTGACGACGAGGACAAGCTCACCGAGCGGGAGCTCGTCTCGGTCTGCGTCGGTGTGCTCATCGGTGGCCACGAAACCACCACCAACCAGATCAACATGTTCCTGCTGACGCTGCTGCACCATCCGGAGGAGTTCGCCCGGCTCCGCGCCGACCTGGACGGGATCCCGCAGGCGGTCGAGGAACTGACCCGCTTCATCCAGCTCGGTGAAACCGGCGTGATGCTGCCCCGGGTCACCACCGAGGAGGTCGAACTGAGCGGGGTGGTCCTGCCGGCCGGTTCGGCGGTGCTGCCCGCGTTCGTCGCGGCGAACCGGGACCCGGCCGCGTTCGCCGACGCGGACCAGCTCCGGCTGTCCCGGCCGGAGAACCCGCACCTGGGCTTCGGCGCCGGCATCCACCACTGTCTCGGCGCACAGCTCGCCCGGATGGAGTTGCAGGAGGCGCTGGGCGGGCTGCTGCGCCGGCTGCCGAACCTGCGGATCGCGGTGCCGACCGACGAGCTGCGGTTCCGTCAGGGCATGGCCGTACGCACCCTGGAAACCCTGCCGATCACCTGGTAGCGAGGCTGGGCCCCTTGTCGTTCACAAGGGGCCCAGCCCTGCTACTCGGAGCCGTCGTCTTCGAGGTCGCCCTCGGTCTGGACGTACAGCTCGCGCAGGGCGTCGAGGGTGGCCTGCTCGGGGTGCTCCCAGAGGTGCCGGTCGGCCGCTTCGAGCAACCGTTCGGTGATGCCGTGCAGCGCCCACGGGTTGGACTCGGTGAGGAACTTCTGGTTCTCCTGGTCGAGCACGTACGTCTCGGCCAGTTTCTCGTACATCCAGTCGGCGACCACACCGGCGGTGGCGTCGTACCCGAAGAGGTAGTCGACGGTCGCGGCCAACTCGAACGCGCCCTTGTAGCCGTGCCGGCGCATCGCCGCAAGCCAGCGCGGGTTGACCACCCGGGCGCGGAAGATCCGGGCGGTCTCCTCGCTCAACGTACGGGTACGCACCGCGTCCGGCCGGGTGCTGTCCCCGATGTACGCCGCCGGTGCCTTGCCGGTGAGCGCCCGTACCGTGGCGATCATGCCGCCGTGGTACTGGAAGTAGTCGTCGGAGTCGGCGATGTCGTGCTCACGGGTGTCGGTGTTCTTCACCGCCACCGCGATCCGCCGGTACGCCGTCTCCATGTCCCCGCGCGCGGGCACCCCGTCCACGCCCCGGCCGTAGGCGTAACCGCCCCAGACCGCGTACACCTCGGCGAGGTCCGCGTCGTCGCGCCAGTTCCGGCTGTCGATCAGCGGGAGCAGTCCGGCCCCGTACGCGCCCGGTTTGGAGCCGAAGATGCGCATGGTCGAGCGCCGCTCGTCGCCGTGCTCGGCCTGGTCGGCGAGCGCGTGTGCGCGTACGTAGTTCGACTCGGCCGGCTCGTCGAGTCCGGCGACGAGGCGTACCGCGTCGTCGAGCAGGGCCACCACGTGCGGGAACGCGTCCCGGAAGAAGCCGCTGATCCGCATCGTGACGTCGATGCGGGGCCGGCCCAGTTCGGCCGGGTCGATCGGTTCCAGGCCGGTGACCCGACGCGACGCCTCGTCCCAGCGTGGCCGTACGCCGAGCAGCGCGAGTACCTCGGCGATGTCGTCACCGGCGGTACGCATGGCGCTGGTGCCCCACATGGACAGTCCGACCGAGCGCGGCCACTCCCCGTTGTCGGCCTTGTAGCGGGCCAGCAGCGAGTCCGCCATCGCCTGCCCGGCTTCCCAGGCCAGCCGGCTCGGCACCGCCTTCGGGTCGACGGAGTAGAAGTTGCGGCCGGTGGGCAGCACGTTGACCAGGCCGCGCAGTGGCGATCCGCTCGGGCCGGCGGCCACGTAGCCGCCGTCGAGGGCGTGCAGCACCGAGGTCATCTCGTCGCTGGTCCGGTCCAGCCGGGGCACGATCTCGCCTGCCGCGAACTCCAGCACCCGGACCACCGGTTCGTGGTCGGCCACGGCGTCGCCGAGCACCCGTTCGCACACCTCGGTGCCGACGCCGGGTGTCCAGTCCCGTTCCTCCATCGCCAGCACCAACGCGCGGGCGGTTTCCTCGATCCGGTCGACCTCGACCCGGCCGGCGGTGCCGTCCTCGGTCAGGCCGAGCGCCTCGCGCAGGCCGGGCAGGGCGGCGACCTGACCGGCCCACATCTGCCGGGCGCGGAGCATCGCCAGCACCAGGTCGACCCGGTTCTGCCCGCTCGGCGCCACCCCGAGTACGTGCAGCCCGTCGCGGATCTGGACGTCCTTGACCTCGCAGAGCCAGCCGTCGACGTGCAGGATGAACTCGTCGAACTCGGCGTCGTGCGGCCGGTCGGACAGGCCGAGGTCGTGGTCGAGCTTGGCGGCCTGGATCAGGGTCCAGATCTGGGCCCGGATCGCCGGCAGCTTCGCCGGGTCCAGCGCGGCGATGTTCGCGTGTTCGTCGAGGAGCTGTTCCAGCCGGGCGATGTCGCCGTAGCTGTCGGCGCGGGCCATCGGCGGGATCAGGTGGTCGACCAGGGTGGCGTGCGCCCGCCGCTTGGCCTGGGTCCCCTCGCCGGGGTCGTTGACCAGGAACGGGTAGATCAGCGGCAGGTCACCGAGGGCGGCGTCGGACCCGCAGGCGGCGGACATGCCGAGCGTCTTGCCGGGCAGCCACTCCAGGTTGCCGTGCTTGCCGACGTGCACCATCGCGTGCGCGCCGAACTCGTCGGCCAGCCACCGGTACGCGGCCAGGTAGTGGTGGCTCGGCGGCAGGTCCGGGTCGTGGTAGATGGCGACCGGGTTCTCGCCGAAACCACGCGGCGGTTGGACCATGACCACGGTGTTCCCGGAACGCAGCGCGGCGAGCACGATCTCGCCATCGGGGTCGCGGGAGGTGTCGACAAACAGTTCACCGGGCGGCGGCCCCCAGTGCCGTTCCATGCCCTCGCGCAGCTCGGACGGGAGGGTGTCGTACCAGGCCCGGTAGCGGCTGGCCGGGATCCGGATCGGGTTGGCTTCGAGCTGCTGCTCGGTGAGCCAGTTGAGGTCCTGGCCACCGGCGGCGATCAGCGCGTGCACCAGGGCGTCGCCGTCACCGGCGGTCACTCCGGGGAAGGCGTCGGGGCCGTCGGCCGGACCGATGTCGTACCCCTGGTCGCGCATGGCGGTGAGCAGCCGGACGACGCTGGCCGGGGTGTCGAGGCCGACCGCGTTGCCGATCCGGGCGTGCTTGGTCGGGTACGCCGACAGCATCAGCACGATCCGGCGCTGCGCGGGCGGGATGTGGCGCAGCGAGCCGTGCCGTACCGCGATGCCGGCGACCCGGGCGGATCGCTCCGGGTCGGCCACGTAGACGGTCAGCCCGTCGGAGTCGATCTCCTTGAACGAGAACGGCACGGTGATGATCCGGCCGTCGAACTCGGGGATGGCGACCTGGGTGGCGGTGTCCAGCGGGGAGAGGCCGTCGTCGTTGTCCGCCCAGACCGCACGGCTGCTGGTCAGGCAGAGCCCCTGCAGGATCGGCACGTCGAGGGCGGCGAGCGCGCCGACGTCCCAGGCCTCGTCGTCGCCGCCGGCACCGGCCTCGGCGGGTCGGCTGCCACCGGCGGCGAGCACGGTCACGACCAGCGCGTCCGCCTCACCGAGGGTTTCCAGCAGGGCGGCCTGCGGGCTGCGCAGCGACGCGCAGTAGACCGGCAGCGGGCGACCTCCGGCGTCCTCGATCGCGGTGCAGAGCGTCTCGACGAAGGCGGTGTTGCCGGCCACGTGGTGGGCCCGGTAGTAGAGGACCCCGATCACCGGCCCGTCGCTGTTGCGGGCCGTACGCTCCAGCCGTCCCCATTCGGGGGTCGGCACCGGTGGGGCGAAGCCGTACCCGGTGAGCAGGATCGTGTCGGAGAGGAACCGGTGCAGCTCGGTGAGGTTGGCCGGGCCGCCGTGCGCGAGGTAGGCGTGGGCCTCCGCGGCCACCCCGGCGGGCACGGTCGAGCGGCGCATCAGCTCCGCGTCCGGTGCCTGCTCACCACCGAGGAGTACGACCGGCAGCGCACCCGCCAGCAGCGCGTCCAGCCCCTCCTCCCAGGCCCGGTAGCCGCCGAGGATGCGTACGACCACGAGGTCGACGCCGTCGAGCAGGGCGGGCAGGTCCTCGACCGAGGTGCGGGCCGGGTTGGCCAGCCGGAAGTCGGCGCCACTGGCCCTGCCGGAGAGCAGGTCGGTGTCCGAGGTGGAGAGGAGCAGGATCATCGGGCACCGCGCAGGGCGTGGCGTGACATGGTGGTTCCTCCCTCGGGGTCCGCGCCCCGGGTTCGTCGGTTGCGGCTCGGGGCGGGCCCGGACGGGTACGCTCCATGCCGCGCGGTGACCCGGAGTCTCCTGGCTCCCGGATCGTCGCTCGCCCCGGTCTTCCCGCCCGTGTGGGCCGTGACCGTGTCGGGGTCCGCTCCCCGGTAACAGTGGCGGGACCGCGCCGGGATCACACCGGCTTCCTCCACCTGTCGCCGCGTTCAGCGGTTCTCACTCTCACGAGTCGGACCCCCGTTCGTCAAGCGGCCCCCGGTAGGGGTGCCGCTCCGCCGGGGTGGGCCCACCCAGGCCGTAGTATCCGCCGGGTGTGGTCACCACGAGGGCGGTCGGCACCGGACGCCTGTCCGGGGACGCTGCGCGTACATGCCGCTGCCGACGGCAACCTGGCCCGGGTGCGGGTGCCCGGTGGGCGGCTGCACGCCGACCAGTTGGCCGCGCTGGCCGCCGCCACGGACGAACTCGGTGACGGTGGTCTGGAGCTGACCTCGCGCGGGAACGTACAGCTTCGTGGCCTGCGGGCGGGTGCCGAGCGGGAACTGGCCGCCCGGTTGTACGAGGCGGGGCTGCTGCCGTCGGAGACCCACGAACGCGTACGCAACGTCATCGCCTCCGTACTCAGTGGTCGGGTCGGTGGGGGTTTGCTCGACGTCCGGCCGCTGGTCGACGCGCTGGACGAGGGGCTCTGCGCAGATCCGGCGCTGGCCGGGTTGCCCGGTCGGTTCCTGTTCACCGTCGACGACGGTCGGGGCGACGTGACCGGCTTCGGGGCGGACGTGGGGCTGCTCGCCGTGCCGGGAGGTCCGGTGGCGGTGCTGCTGGCCGGCACCGACACGGGAGTACGGGTCAGCCCGCGGGAGGCCGCCTCGACCGCCCTGCTCGCCGCGCGCTTGTTCCTCGCCGAGTCCACCGCGCAGCACAGCACCGCCTGGCGGCTGGCCGAACTCGACGACGGCGTACGGAGGGTCACCGCCCGCCTGGTTGCGGCGCTCGACCCGACGCTCCTGGTGCCGCCCGGCGACCTGACGATCCCCGAGGTGCCGACGCGAGCACCGGTCGGGGCGGTGTCCCAGCTCGACGGGCGGGTGGCGCTGGCGCTGGTGGTGCCGCTCGGCCGGCTCACCAAAGCGCAGCTCGACGCACTCGGGGCAGCCGCGAGCGCGGGCAGCGACGAGATCAACATCACTCCGTGGCGCACCGTCGTGGTACCCGATCTGAGCACCCGCGAGGCTGAGCGCCGGCTGGCGACGCTTGCGGCCGAGGGTCTGGTGGCGGATGCCGCCGCCGGTTGGGTCGGGGTGACCGGCTGCGCCGGGCGTCCCGGCTGCGCGAAGGCGCTCGCGAACGTACGGACCGACGCCACCCGGGTGCACGCCTCGGCGGTGCCGGGCGCTGGCGACCTGCCGGTGCACTGGGTCGGTTGTGAGCGGCGCTGCGGCCGGCCGGCGGACCGGCATGTCGAGGTGCTGGCCACCGTCGAGGGTTACCAGGTCAGCCTGGACGGTCGACCGCACCCGCGGTCGGCGACGCTGGACGAAACCGCTGCCGCGATCGCGGCGGCACGGAGGGGTAAGTGATCGACTACGTCCGCGACGGTGCGGAGATCTACCGCCGGTCGTTCGCCACGATCCGCGCCGAGGCGGACCTGTCGGGCCTGCCCGACGACGTCGCCGCGGTGACCGTACGCATGATCCACGCCTGCGGCATGGTCGACCTGCCGGCGGACGTCGACCACTCCCCCGGCGTGGTGTCGGCGGCGCGGGCGGCGCTGCGCGCCGGGGCGCCGATCCTCTGTGACGCCGAGATGGTCGCCTCCGGGGTGACCCGGACCCGGCTGCCCGCCGACAACGAGGTGATCTGCACCCTGCGCGACCCACGGGTGCCCGCGCTCGCCGCCGAACTCGGCACCACCCGCAGCGCCGCCGCGCTGGAGTTGTGGGGCGACCGGCTCGACGGCGCGGTGGTAGCCGTCGGCAACGCCCCGACCGCGCTGTTCCGCCTGCTCGAAATGGTCGACGCGGGTGCGGGGCGGCCGGCGGCGGTGCTCGGCATCCCGGTCGGCTTCATCGGCGCGGCCGAGTCCAAGCGGGCGCTCGCCGACCATGCCGGCGGACTGGAATACCTGGTCGTGCACGGGCGGCGCGGTGGCAGCGCGATGACCGCGGCGGCGATCAACGCCATCGCCAGCGAGAAAGAGTGACCAGCGTGGACGGCGGCATGCCCGTGGACGCGACGGAACCGGGCCTCGACGGCAGCGGGACGGAACCGGGCCGCACCACGGGCCGGCTGTACGGGGTGGGGCTCGGACCGGGTGACCCGGAACTGGTGACGGTGAAGGCCGCCCGGCTGGTCGAGCGGGCGGACGTGATCGCGTACCACAGTGCGCGCCACGGGCGGAGTGTGGCGCGGACGATCGCCGAGCCGTACCTGCGGGACGGGCAGATCGAGGAGGCGCTGACCTACCCGGTCACCACGGAGAAGCCGGAGCACCCGGACGGCTACCGGGCCGAGATCGAGGAGTTCTACGCGGCGAGCGCGGCCCGGCTCGCCGCACACCTGGACGCCGGGCGGGACGTGGTGGTCCTCTGCGAGGGCGACCCGTTCTTCTACGGCTCGTACATGCACATGCACAAGCGGCTTGCTGGTCGCTACCCGACCGAGGTGGTGCCGGGCGTGACCTCGGTCAGCGCGGCCGCGGCCGTACTCGGGCGTCCGTTGGTCGAGCGGGACGAGATCCTGACCGTGCTGCCCGGTACTCTGCCGACCGAGGTTCTGGCGGAGCGGCTGACGGCCACCGACTCGGCGGCGATCATGAAGCTGGGCCGCACCTTCGGCAACGTCCGCGCGGCACTCGCGCAGGCCGGGCGGCTGGACGAGGCCTGGTACGTCGAACGCGCCACCACCGATCGTCAGCAGTCGGCCCGGCTCGCCGAGGTGGATCCGGCGACGGTGCCGTACTTCTCGCTGGCGTTGCTGCCGAGCCGGGTGCACGAACGTACCCGCGCCGAGCTGGCCGGTGTCGACTCACCGACGGTGCCGGCCACCGAGCCGGTGCCCGTCGCGCCCGACGGCCTCGGCGAGGTGGTGGTGGTCGGGCTCGGTCCGGCCGGGCGCGAGTGGTGCACCCCGCAGGCGCAGGACGCGCTCGCCGCCGCCGACGACCTGGTCGGATACGGGCCGTACCTGGACCGGGTGCCGGCCAACTCGCGCCAGCGCCGGCACGCCTCCGACAACCGGGTGGAGGCGGAACGGGCCGAGTTCGCCCTGGACCTGGCCCGACGCGGGCGGCGGGTAGCCGTGGTCTCCTCCGGCGATCCCGGCGTGTTCGCGATGGCCGCCGCCGTACTGGAGGTCGCCTCCGAACCGAAGTGGACCGACATCCCGGTACGGGTACTGCCCGGCCTGACCGCGGCCCAGGCGGTGGCGAGCCGGGTCGGTGCCCCGCTCGGGCACGACTACTGCGTGCTGTCGCTGTCGGACCGGCTCAAGCCCTGGGACATCATCGCGAAGCGATTGAGCGCTGCGGCCGAAGCCGACCTGGTGATCGCGATCTACAACCCGGGGTCGAAGAGCCGTACCTGGCAGGTCGCGGCGGCGAAGGAACTGCTGCTGGCGCACCGGTCACCGGAAACCCCGGTGGTGCTGGGTCGGGACGTCGGCGGCTCGGGCGAACGGGTCCGGGTGGTCCGGCTCGCCGACCTCGATCCGGCCGACGTCGACATGCGTACGCTGCTGCTGGTCGGCTCGTCCACCACGCGGGTGGTGACCCGGAATTCCGCCGATCCGGTGGTCTTCACGCCCCGGCGGTATCCGGCCTGACCGCCGGACCGCCGATCGGTCGGTCGGTGGGCGGCGGAACTGGCAAGATCTGCGGTCGCCCCGCCGATTCGAGAGGTTTGGCGAGGGGTGCCGACCCCGACCGACCGTCCGCATCGACGTCGTCGCGGTACTGCAACTGGAACATTCACGTGTTGACCCCGCCCGCGACAGCACGGTACGAGCGCCGCCGCCGAGGTCCGCCGGTCGCACCCGCGCGGCCAGTCGGTCGGCGCGAAGAGGTGTCCGCCGGCTCGGCACCTGAGGTGACCCGAACCGGCGGACAGCTCCGTCAGTGAAGTGGTTCCCGTGCTCTCCTGACGAGTTCCGCACTCGCCTGCCGCAGTTCCTCGGCCGGCTTTTCGATTTCGGCGTTCGCGGACTCGGCCAGTTGCACGATGCGGGGGCCGGCCGCGAGAACCTGCCGCAGCAGGTGGTTCTCCCACTCCAACCGCTCGGTGTAGTTCTGTTGGTACTGGGGAGCCGCGAGCCGGGCCGCACTGTGCCACGCCCGGCCGGACCTGGTGATCCGGAGCAGAAGACCGACGACCTCGCCCCGGACCAGCACCCCGGGATCGAGTGCCAGACCCAACAGCGGCCCGACCACGTACGGAGTCGTCTGGTTGACGGCACCACCCTGCTGGCAGACGCGCAGTCCCAGGTCGCGTACCGCCTCTCTCGCGTCCGCGCGATCGGTGCGGGCAATCCGAGCCAGTATTCCGGGTACGTCGTCGGCCCCGCCGTAAGCGTGCTCGAGACCGGAGAACAGATCGGGCAGGACCAAGGATTCAGCCTTCGATCATCACGACTGCTGGTCGAAGAGCGTACTGACGGCGGTGTCGGTGAGCGCGCCCTGGTACAGCGCCAGATCGTCGAGGCCGCCGTGCAGCCACTCCACCGGACCGGCCGGAGTGGTCGCCCGGCCCACCAGCAGGGGGCCCGACGCCTGCCATGGCTTCCACGCCGGGTTCAGCCCGACCGTCTGGGCGAGCGCGCCGTCCACGTACAGACGAGCCTGGGACCGGGTGGCGTCGAGTACGCCGACCAGGTGGTGCCAGCCGGTCGGATCCAGCGCGGGTGTGACCGCGTACGTGGTCTTCGTGTCCTTCGGACCGTTGGCGTTCGCCCGGACCTTGAACACCCACTCCCCGCCGTTGTCCGGCCGGTACGCCACCTGGAAGGCGCTGAAGCCGGTCGAGTCCTGCGACACCAGCGTCTGCGCGCCCTGCACCTGGTCGAGCTGACTCCACACCGACACCGAGTACGACTGATCGGTACGCAGCACCGGCCCGTCCTGCCAGACCGGGTTGCCCTCGTCGCCGACGTTGCTCTGCGACCGGCCGTACTCCTGTGTCGCCAGACCGTAGTACGGGTCGGAAGGGTCGTCGATCCAGTGCACGCCGTCCAACCGCAGTCCAGCGTCACCGTCGCGCCCGAAGTCGACGGAACTGCCCTGGGTCAGCTTGAGGCGTCGCCCGAACTGGCCGTCCTCCGGTGCGCCGCAGAAGATGGGATCGCTGCCCTCCTCGTAACAGGACCGCGCACGCGAGAAGCCCCACGTTCCCACCATGACCGGCCGGAGCAGGCCCGGCTCGTCCACACCGCCCGAGTTGGGGTCCGACGCACGCTGACCGAAGAAGTCAGCGTCGGTGAGGGCACGGTCGTACACCACCACGTCGGCGACGTTTCCCTGCCACCAGGCCGCATCCGAGCGGCCGAGCCGAACCTCACCCTGCGGGTCCTGGAATCCGACGGCGTTGGTGGCCGTTCCCTCGAGGATGCCGTTCACATAGAGCTTGAGGGTCCGGTCGGCGGTGTCGTAGACCGTTGCCAGGTGGGTCCACAGGCCCACCTTCGGGACCGACACGGACCGCGCCTTCGCCCACTTGACCCTCGGGGCAGCGGCCTTGGACGGCATCTGTACGGACCACCGGTTGATGTCCGCGCGGTAGCCGAAGGACAGCGAGTCGAGCCCATCGCTGTCCTTGCTGACCAGGGCCCGGTCCCGGGACTTGTCGGTCAGCCTGACCCAGGCCGAGATGGCGAAGGTCCTGGAGGTGTCCAGCGCGGCCGGCGCCGCGGTCAGGTACGACGACTGCCCGTCGAAGTCGACGACCTGGGCACCGATCATCCGGACGTCGTCCGCCCAGCCGATGTCGACTCCGGCCAGCGGAGTGTCGAACTCGGCGTTCTGATCGGCCAGCGCCTGCTCCCGGGTCACCCCGGGGTACGACTCCAGTCCCCATCGGGCCGTCGGTGGCGCGGGCCGGGGCACGGTGATCTCGATCGACCCGTGGTCCTCCGTCACCGGCGGCGCCAGATTCGACGGTGGATCCGCCAGTGCCGGGGCCGGCGTGCCCAGCACCACCGCCAGTACGGACGCGACAACCGCACCCCACCAGGACATCGGACTTGCCGAACTGCGTGCACGATTGAACACCAAAACACTCCCCGTGAGTCGACGAATGGGTCAACCGACGGTCGGCCGGTACGCCGCCCGTCATGATCGCGGGGACAAGTCTCACAGGACGCGGTGCCCGTACACCACCGTTTTCTGTGAACACATTGGACAGATTCCTAGCTGATTTCGACACCGCCCGCCGCGATCACGTCCCGGTACCAGTGGGCGCTGTCCTTCCACGTGCGGGCCTGGGTGGCGTAGTCGACGTGGATCAGGCCGAACCGCTTGCTGTAGCCGTACCCCCACTCGAAGTTGTCGAGTAGCGACCAGACGAAGTAGCCGCGCAGGTCCACCCCGGCACTCATCGCCTCGTGCGCGGCGGCGAGATGGGCGCGCAGGTAGTCGATCCGCTCCGGGTCGCGCACCCGCCCGTCCGGCGTGACCCGGTCGGCGTACGCGGCACCGTTCTCGGTCACGTACATCGGGATGTCGCCGTAGTCGCGGCGGATCCCCAGCAGCACCTCACGCAGCCCGGTGGGGTCGATCGACCAACCCATGTCGGTCACCGGGCCGGGCGTCGGGTGGAACGCGATGTCCTGCGCGGTCGGGTACGGCGTACCGGGGTCGGTCTGCCCGACGGGTGCCGCGCCGACCAGGTCCGGTTGGTAGTAGTTGACGCCGAGCGCGTCGATCGGGGTGCTGATCACGGCGAGGTCGCCGTCCCGGACGAAGGACCAGTCGGTGAGCCCGGCGGTGTCCGCCTGGACGTCGGCCGGGTAGGCGCCGCGCAGCAGCGGGTCGAAGAAGATCCGGTTGAGCAGCCCGTCGATGCGGCGGGCGGCGTCCAGGTCGGCGGGGGCGTTCGACACCGGCCGTACCCGACCGGCGTTGAGGGCGATGCCGACCTGTCCGGTGGTCGCGGCGGCGCGCAGTGCCCGGGTGGCCAGACCGTGGGCGAGCAGCAGGTGGTGGGTGGCGGTCAGCGCCTCCCGGTGGCTGGTCCGGCCCGGCGCGTGGCCGCCGGAGCCGTAACCGAGGAAGGCCGAGCACCAGGGTTCGTTGAGGGTGTTCCACAGGCGTACCCGGTCGCCCAGCCGGCCGGCGACGGTGGCCGTGTAGTCGGCGAAGTGGCCGGCGGTGTCGCGGTTGGTCCAGCCGCCCGCCTGTTCCAACTCCTGCGGCAGGTCCCAGTGGTAGAGGGTGGCGACCGGGGTGATCCCGGCGGCGAGCAGCGCGTCCACCAGACGGTCGTAGAAGTCGAGTCCGGCGGCGTTGACACCGCGCCCGCCGGAGGGACGGATCCGGGGCCAGGCGATCGAGAACCGGTACGCGGACAGGCCGAGTTCTGCCATCAGCGCGACGTCCTCGCGGTAACGGTGGAAGTGGTCGGTGGCGGTTTCGCCGGTGGCGCCGTCCTCGATGCGCCCCGGTGCGGCGGCGAAGACGTCCCAGATGGACGGCGTACGGCCGGCCTCGGTCACGGCGCCCTCGATCTGGTACGCGGCGGTCGCCGCCCCCCACCAGAAGTCGACCGGGAACCGTAGGTCGGCCCGGCGGTCGCCGGCCAGCGTCTCCGTTGCCCCGAGGATGCTCATCCGATCTCCAGCTTCTACGACGACGGACTGCTACGACGACGGATACGTGCGTCTGCGCCGGAGAGCGCTCTCCGACCACTCTCGCCAGAGTCCCCCGGACCGGCGGGCCGTGTCAAGAAGGGCCGGGCAGACATCGACGGATCTCTTGACATGCCGGAAAACTCGGCGTAACACTTCGAGCAACGGAGAGCGCTCTCCAAGGAAAGCACCGATCCCACCCCGCCGCGACCCCGTTGTCGTCGAGAGGCAGGAGTCCACCGTGTACCCGGTCCCCCCAGCCCCACCAGCCGGGCCGACAGCCGTGCCCCGACGCTGGCAGGTCCTGCTCCCGGCCGCCCTGCTCGCGCTGGTCGCGGCCTACCTGTTCGTGGCCCCACCCCCGGCCAGCGCGGCCGACGTCCTGCTGTCGCAGGGCCGGCCCGTCGTCTCGTCGTCCGACCAGGCCGCCGACACCCCGGCCTCGGCCGCCGTCGACGGGAACTTCGCCACCCGCTGGTCGAGCCAGTGGTCCGACCCGCAGTGGATCCGGGTCGACCTCGGCGTCACCGCCACCATCAACCAGGTCGTACTGCGCTGGGAGGGCGCGTACGGCTCCGCCTTCCAGCTCCAGACCTCGGCGGACACCGTCACCTGGACCACCATCTACTCCACCACCACCGGCACCGGCGGCACCCAGACCATCCCGGTCACCGGCACCGGCCGCCACCTGCGGCTGTACGGCACCGCCCGGTCCAGCGGCTACGGATACTCGCTCTACGAACTCCAGGTGTACGGCACCACCGGCACCACACCCACGCCGAGCCCGACCGGCGGTTGCGGCACCGACAACGCCGCCCTCGGCCGACCCGCGACCGCCTCCTCGGCCCAGGCCGCCGACACCCCGGCCAGCGCCGCCGTCGACGGCAACCCGGCCACCCGCTGGTCGTCGGACTGGTCGGATCCACAGTGGCTCCAGGTCGACCTCGGCACCGTACGGCCCATCTGCCAGGCGGTCCTGCAGTGGGAAGGCGCGTACGCAAGCGCGTACCAGATCCAGACGTCGACCAACGCGACCACCTGGACCACCGCGTACGCCACCACCACCGGCACCGGCGGCACCCAGACGATCCCGCTCAGCGCCAGCGGTCGCTACCTGCGGATGTACGGCACCACCCGGGCCACCGGTTACGGCTACTCCCTCTACGAACTCCTGATCCGCACCGGCGGGACCAGCACACCCACCCCGCCGCCCACCACGCCGCCACCGACCCCCACTCCGACGGACCCGGTGCCCGGCAACTGGACCACGCTCTGGACCGACGACTTCACCGGACCCGCGAACACCAGCCCGTCCGCGGCGAACTGGCTGCTGCGGACCGGTACGCAGTATCCCGGCGGGGCCCCGAACTGGGGCACCGGTTCGGTGGAAACCGCGAGCGCGTCGACGGCGAACGTGCACCTCGACGGCGCCGGTCGGCTCAACCTGCGGGCGATCCGCGACGGTGCCGGCAACTGGACCTCGGGCCGGATCGAGACCCAGCGCGCCGACTTCACCCCCCGCCCCGGTGAGCTGCTGAAGTTCAGCGCGGTGCTCAAGCAGCCGGACGGCACGAACGCGCTCGGCTACTGGCCGGGGTTCCGGGCCACCGGTGCTGCGTACCGGGGCAACTACAACAACTGGCCGGGTGTCGGCGAAACCGACATCATGACCGACGTCAACGGCCGCAGCCAGCTCTCCCAGACCCTGCACTGCGGCACCGCCCCGGAGGGCGTGTGCAACGAGTACAACGGCCGGACCAGCGGCCTGGCGAGCTGCACCGGATGCCAGACCGGCTACCACGAGTACGCGCAGGTCATCGACCGGACGAAGACCGACGAGGAGATCCGGTTCTACCTCGACGGCCGGCAGACCTGGGTGGTCCGGGAGAGCCAGGTCGGCGTGACCGCCTGGCAGGCCGCCGTGCAGCACGCCTTCTACCTGCGGTTCGACCTCGCGATCGGCGGTTCGCTGCCGAACGCGGTCGCCGGGCAGACCACCCCGACCTCGGAGACCGTCTCCGGCGGCACGCTGAGCGTCGACTCCGTGACGGTCGCCCGCGCCACCGGCACCGTCCCGGCCGCGATGACCGACCCGGCCACCCCGGCCGGACCGAGCGTGGTGCGGGTGACCGGCAGCCAGGGCAACTGGCAGCTACAGGTCAACGGCGCGCCGTACGAGGTGAAGGGGCTCACCTACGGTCCGCCGCAGGGTGCCGCCGACGGCTACATGCGCGACCTGAAGAACGCCGGGGTCAACACCATCCGCACCTGGGGGGTGGACGACGCGCAGACCCCGACGCTGCTCAACCGGGCCGCCCAGCAGGGCATCAAGGTGGTCGTCGGGCACTGGCTCAACCAGGGCGCGGACTACGTCAACGACACCGCATACAAGGCCGCCGCCCGGAACGAGATCGTGGCCCGGGTCAACGCACTCAAGGGCTACCAGGGCGTGCTGATGTGGGACGTCGGCAACGAGGTCATCCTGACCATGCAGGACCACGGGTTACCGGCCGCCGAGGTCGAGGCACGCCGGATCGCGTACGCCCGGTTCGTCAACGAGATCGCGGTGGCGATCCACGCCGCCGACCCGAACCACCCGGTCACCTCCACCGACGCGTGGACCGGGGCCTGGCCGTACTACCGGACGTACTCCCCGGCGCTGGATCTGCTGGCGGTCAACGCGTACGGCGCGATCGGCACGGTCAAGACGGACTGGATCGCCGGTGGATACACCAAGCCGTACCTGGTGACCGAGGCCGGACCGGCCGGTGAGTGGGAGGTCGACCCGGACGCCAACGGGGTCGCCAAGGAGCCGTCGGACCTGGAGAAGCGGGCCGGCTACACGGCGAGCTGGAACGCGATCAAGGCGCATCCGGGGGTGGCGCTCGGCGCGACCGAGTTCCACTACGGACTGGAGAACGACTTCGGCGGGGTCTGGCTGAACGTCACCACCGGCGGCTGGCGGCGGCTCGGCTACCACGCGCTGCGGCAGGCGTACACCGGTCAGGTGTCGGCGAACACCCCACCGGAGATCACCGCGATGACGGTCGGTTCGCCGACGGCGGTGCCGGCCGGCGGTCAGTTCACCGTGGAGGTGGCCGCGACCGATCCGCAGCAGGACCTGATCCGCTACAACCTGATGGTCAACAGCAAGCACATCAACGGCAACCGCGGGTTCGACCACGTCAGCTTCACCGAGACCGGCAACGGACGGTTCACCGTACGGGCACCGGAGCAGCTCGGGGTCTGGCTGGTCTACGTGTACGCGTTCGACGGTCACGGCAACGTCGGCATTGAGCAGCGCTCGTTCCGGGTGGTCCCACCGACCGTACCCGGCACCAACGTGGCGCTGGGCAAGCCGACCAGCGCGTCGTCGTACCAGCCGACCGGACCGAGCGGGCCACAGCTGCCGTCGTACGCGGTGGACGGCAACTACGGCACGCGCTGGGCGAGCGAGTGGGTCGGGGCCGCCTCGATCCAGGTCGACCTCGGTACGGTCACCACCTTCAACCACGTACAACTGGCCTGGGAGGCGGCGTACGCGAAGGCGTACCAGATCCAGACCTCGACCGACGGTGCCACCTGGACCACGGTCTACTCGACCACCAGCGGCAACGGTGGCTTCGACAGTCTCGCCATCTCCGGCACCGGCAGATACGTACGGATGAACGGCACGGAACGGGCCACCGCGTACGGCTATTCGCTGTGGGAGTTCGGCGTCTACCGCTGACGTTTCCTCGGGGCACGGAAGGGATGGCGGGTGCCGGTGGGGCGCCCCGCCATCCCCGCGTCGACCCGAATCGATGGGAAAGCGCTCTCCGGTCGCTGTGCTATAAATGCCGGCATGAGCATCGGTGCCGCGCTCGATGAGCGGTGAGATCCGGGCCGGTGCCCGGCTGCCCACCCTGGAGGACGTCGCCCGGGTCGCCGGTGTCTCCCGAGCCACCGTCTCCCGGGTCGTCAACGGGATCCGCAACGTCGACCCGCAACTGCACGAGGTGGTCTGGCACGCCGTCGAGGTGACCGGCTACGTGCCGAACCGGGCCGCCAGATCGCTGGTCACCCGCCGTACCGGGACCATCGCGTTGGTCGTCTCCGACAACGAGGACCACGACGACGACCCGTTCATGAGCCGGTTCTTCGCCGACCCGTTCTTCGGTCGCGTCGTCGGCGGCCTGCTGAGCGTGCTCCGCCCGCTCGGCATCCAACTGGCGCTGCAACTCGTCGGCACCCAGCAGGCCAGGGTCCGGCTCGTCGGCGACCTGCGACAGGGTCAGGCCGACGGGGCGGTTGTCCTCTCACTGCACCCCGAGGACACCCTGCCCGCGCTGATGACCGAGGCCGGCCTGGCCGCCGTACTGGTCGGCCGACCGGCGACCCCGCTGCCGGTGAGCTACGTCGACGTCGCCAACGACGCGGGCGCCGCCCTCGCCGCCGACCACCTGGTCGGCCGGGGCTGCCGACAGGTCGGCATGATCAGCGGCCCGGTCGACGTGCCGGCCAGCCAGGACCGGATCGCCGGCTTCCGCCGGGCGATGGCCCGGCACGGCCACCCGTACGTGCCGGCGGTCGCCGGGAACTTCACCCACGACAGCGGTGAGCAGGCGATGTACCAGCTCCACCGGGAGCACCCAGGACTGGACGGCGTTTTCGTCGCCAACGACCTGATGGCCCAGGGGGCGTTGATGGCGCTGCGCGAGGCCGGCTGCCGGGTGCCGGACGACATCGCCGTGATCGGCTTCGACGACAGCTCCGCCGCGCTGGCCGCCCGACCGCCGCTGACCACCATCCGGCACCCGCTGGAGGACATGGCCGCGGAGAGCGCGCGGCTGCTGCTGGCCCGGATCGACGACTCGGAGCAACGCGTCACCTCGGTCATCTTCGACCCGGTCCTGGTCCACCGCCAGTCGGCCTGACAGCGGGTACGGGGCGTACCGGGCTTGATCGGCCCGCTCCGCCGTGACGAGCCGATTCAAGGTTCACCCAACGTTCCCGACAGGTCCGCAGGGCAGGGTGGGGTCATCGCTCCGGGTCCACGGGGCGGGCATCAGACACACGACCTGTCTGGCGACATGCGGGGGTTCGGCGCACAGGACGAGTCGTACCGGTTCCGTGGCCCGGAGTTCTCCGCCTACGACGGAGGTAACGCATGAGACGACTGCTCGCAATCATCGCAACGGCGGCCGCGCTGGTGGTCGGTGGCGCGATCGCACCGACCGCCGCCTCGGCCGCGGCGTACGAGGCGAACTACGCGGTGTCGGCGTCGTACATCCAGGGGGACTGCATCGGCACCCAGGAACTCGACGGCTGCTTCAAGAAGTACGGCGACCAGTGGGGCTCCCAGTCCTGGTCGTCCGGCACCACCCGGTTGGAGTGGCAGAACCAGCTGTGGAACGGCTCCCGCTGGGTGCTCTACCGCGAGGGGGTCTGCATCAACAACCTCGGCCTCGGGGAGCCGGGCGTCTGCAACAAGGACTACTACGAGGACAGCAGCCTCAACGCGTACGGCTCCTACGGCAGCAGGGTCAGGATGAGCCTGTGCAACACGACCTGCTCCGGCTGGTCGAGCTGGCTGTACAACAACGCCTGACAAGTTGATCCCGGCGGGGCAACGCCGGATGAGGGGGTCGCGGCCCACGCTGCGGCCCCCGTTCCGTGTGCTGGCTGCACTGCCTGCTAGCAGCCCTGTCCCGGCGAACCGGAGTGCGCGGCCAGCCAGGGCAGGGCGTCCTCGATCCGGGTGACCTGGTCGCTGGGCAGGGCTGCGGGACGGTCGACCATCACCACCGGAATACCGAGCTGCCGGGCCGCGTGCAGCTTCGCCGCGGTCATGGTGCCACCGCTGTCCTTGGTGACCAGCACGTCGATGCCGTACCGGCGCAACAGGGCCAGCTCGCCGTCCACGGTGAACGGGCCCCGGTCCAGGATCACCGCGAGCCGGCGCGGCAACGGCGGCTCGGGATGCTCGACCGAGCGGACCAGGAACCACTGCCGGTCCAGCCCGGCGAAGGCGGCCAGGCTCTGCCGTCCGGTGGTGAGGAAAACCCGCTCCCCCAGCCCGGCGACGGTCGCGGCGGCGGCCTGGAGCGTCGGCACCCGCCGCCAGGCGTCACCGGGCTGCGCGGTCCACCCCGCTCGGCGTACGACCAGCAGCGGCACCCCGACCTCGGCGCAGGCACTCACTGCGGAGGCGCTCATCGTGGCGGCGAACGGATGGGTCACGTCGAGCACCGCGTCGACCCGTTCCCGGCGGAGCCAGTCGGCCAGCCCGGCCGGCCCACCGAAGCCACCGATCCGGACCTCGCCTTCGGGCAGCGCCGGCTCGGCCACCCGGCCGGCGAGCGAGGTGACCACACGCCACCGGGGCCGCTCGCGCGCCAGCAGGGCAGCCAGCCGCCGGGCCTCGCCGGTGCCGCCGAGCAACAGGACGGTCAGCTCCGCCACGACCACCACCGGCGCTCCCGCTCACGCGGCCGTACCCCCGGGTCGGCCCCCGTCCGGCCGGCAGGCATGCTGAGCTGGTGACCAGCGGCAGGACCACGACCCAGCTGCGGTACGGCTGGACGACCGGTGCCTGTGCCACCGCGGCGACCACCGCCGCGTACACCGCGTTGCTCACCGGCTCCTTCCCGGACCCGGTGGAGATCACCCTGCCGAAGGGACAGCGGCCGGCGTTCGCGCTGGCCCGCGAGGAACTCGGCGACGGGCGGGCGTTCGCGGGTGTGGTGAAGGACGCCGGTGACGACCCCGACGTGACCCACGGTGCCCTGGTCTGCGCCACCGTACGCCCGGCACCGGCCGGCGTCGGCGTGGTGTTCCAGGCCGGGCCGGGAGTCGGCACGGTGACCAAACCCGGCCTGCCGCTGCCGGTCGGTGAGCCGGCGATCAACCCGGTGCCCCGGGACATGATGCGCCGGGCGGTGGCGGAGGTCGCCGACCGGCACGGCGGCACCGGGGACGTGCTGGTGGAGATCTCCGTCGAGGGCGGCGAGGAACTCGCCCGACACACCTGGAATCCCCGGCTGGGCATCCTCGGTGGGCTGTCCATCCTCGGCACGACCGGCATCGTGGTGCCGTACTCCTGCTCGGCCTGGATCGACAGCATCCGGCGCGGCATCGACGTGGCCCGCGCCGCCGGGCACCGGCACGTGGCCGCCTGCACCGGCAGCACCTCGGAGCGGGTCGCCACCGAGCTGTACGGGCTGCCCGACGACGCGCTGCTCGACATGGGCGACTTCGCCGGCGCGGTGCTGAAGTACCTGCGCCGACACCCGATTCCCCGGCTCACCGTGGCCGGCGGCATCGGCAAGCTCACCAAACTGGCGAACGGTCACCTCGACCTGCACTCCGGCCGGTCCCAGGTGGACTTCCACGCCCTGGCCGAACTGGTCGCCGGGTCGGGCGGCGGTCCCGCCCTGGTCGAGGGCGTACGCGGGGCGAACACCGCGCTGGACGCGCTGCGCCAGTGCCAGGCGGCCGGGCTGCCGCTCGGCGACCTGGTCGCCGTCGGCGCCCGCAACACCGCCGCGGAGGTCCTGCGCGGCGCCCCGGTCGAGGTCGACGTGGTGGTCATCGACCGCGCCGGCACCATCGTCGGCCGTACCCCCTGACCTGACCCGATCCACCCACGGATCAGACACGGCAGCGGGTGGTCGAGTAGAGGTGACTGTCGGGGAAGGTGGCGGCGGTGAGGACGTCGCCGACGATCACCACGGCGGTACGGACGATGCCGGCTTCGCGTACCTGGTCGGCGATGTCGGCCAGGGTGCCGCGCAGCACCAGTTCGTCGGGGCGGCTGGCGCGGGCGACCACGGCCACCGGGCAGTCCGACCCGTAGTTCGGAACCAGTTCGTCGACCAGTTCACCGATCCGTTGCACGGCCAGGTGCAGCACCATGGTGGCCCGGCTACGGCCCAGGGTGCCCAGGTCCTCCCCCGGCGGCATCGGGGTGGCACGGGCCGCGGTGCGGGTGAGGATCACCGTCTGACCCACCCCCGGCACGGTCAGCTCCCGGCCCAGCGCCGCCGCCGCCGCGGCGAACGCGGGCACTCCCGGCACCACCTCGTACGGCACGCCGAGCGTGTCCAGCCGGCGCATCTGCTCCGCCATCGCGCTGAACACCGACGGGTCACCCGAGTGCAGCCGGGCCACGTCCAGGCCGGCGGTGTGCGCGGCGAGCAGTTCGGCCACGATCTGGTCCAGGTCCAGGTTGGCGGTGTCCACCAGCCGGGCACCGGGCGGGCAGTGCTCCAGCAGTTCCGGCGGGACCAGGCTGCCGGCGTAGAGGCAGACCGGTGCCGACGCCAGCCGGTCCCGGCCCCGGACCGTGATCAGATCCGCGGCGCCCGGACCCGCACCAATGAAGAACACCGTCATCGTTTCGCCACCGTCCACTGGGTCACCGGCAGCATCGGCCGCCAGCCGGTGAAGTTGCCGACCGGTGCCGCCCGCTGGACCGCCAGCCGGATCAGGTCACCGCCGAGCCGGTCGTACGCGTCGGTCACCACCCGCTCCGACTCCAGCGTGACCGCGTTCACCACCAGCCGACCACCCGGTCGCAACGCCTGCCAGCACCGGTCGAGCAGGCCCGGCACGGTCACCCCGCCGCCGACGAACACCGCGTCCGGCGGTTCCAGGTCGACCAGCGCCTCGGGGGCGGCACCGCGTACGACTCGCAGCTCCGGGACGCCGAGCGCGGCGGCGTTGGCCACGATCCGGTCCGCCCGCGCCGGCTCCCGCTCGACCGCCACCGCCCGGCAGGACGGGTGCGTACGCAGCCACTCGATCGCGATGCTGCCGGCGCCCCCGCCGACGTCCCAGAGCAGTTGGCCGGGGATCGGCGCCAATCGGGCCAGGGTGACCGCGCGGATCTCCCGCTTGGTCAACTGCCCGTCGTGCTCGTACGCGTCGTCCGGCAGACCGGGGACCAGCGGGCGTGCCACCGCGTCCGGGTCGGCGTGGCAGTGCACCGCGACGATGTTGAGCGCACCGGTCGGCTCGTCCCACCTGGCCGCGGTGCCGACCCGGATCCGCTCGTCCGGCCCACCGAGCGACTCCAGTACGGTCAGCGCGCTGTCGCCGTAGCCACGGCCGGTGAGCAGGGCGGCCACCGCAGCCGGGGTGGCGCCGTCGGCGCTGAGTACGAGCAGCCGCCGGTTCGGGTGCACGGATCGGTGCAGTCGGTCCACCGCCCGCCCGACCAGGCTCACCACCTCCACCTCGTCGGCGGGCCAGCCGAGCCGGGCACAGGCGAGCGAGACCGACGACGGGTGCGGCAGTACCCGTACCCGCTCGGGTCCGAGCAGCCGGGTCAGCGTCGTACCGACACCGAAGAACATCGGATCGCCGCTGGCCAGTACGCAGACCGCCCGTTCGGTGTGGGCGTCGAGCAGGCCGGGCAGCGCCGCCAGCATCGGCGACGGCCAGGCGATCCGTTCCTGGTCGAGCGGCGCGGCGGCGGAGGTGACGGCTGACGGCTCGGCCTCGTCCGGCCGGGCGGCAAAGGTCGTGTCCGGCCCGGACAGGTCCACGGGCAGCAGCGCGAGTTGCCGGGTGCTGCCGAGCAGCACCTCGGCCGAGCGGATCGCGGCTCGGGCGGCACCGGTCAGTCCGGCCCAGCCGTCCGCGCCGATCCCGACCACCGTCACCACACCCGACCGCCGGGCCACCGTCGAACCGAACTGCGCGGACACCGTCGAACCGGTTGGCGCGGACACCACGAAGGTGGGCTGGTCAGACATTGCCGAGCACTCGGGTGACCCGGATCTCGATGACCACCCGCTCCGGGTTCGGACGCGGCTGCCGGTAACGCTCGGCGTAGCGGCGCTCGGCGTCGGCCACGGATGCGGGGTCGTCCCGGATCACCGCGTGCCCTTCGAGCGTCGACCAGCGGCGGCCGTCGACCTGGCAGACCGCGACCGGGCCACCGGCAGCCGCCAGGTGGACCACCTTGCGGGAGGTACGCGAGGAGATCACCCTGGCCAGGCCGGTCTCGATGTCGTACGTGACCCCGACGGGCACCACGTGCGGTGTGCCGTTGGGCCGGATGGTGGTGATCGTGCACAGGTGCCGCTCCCGCCAGAACTCCCCGAGCGCACCGCCGCCCGGTTCGACCCGCCGGTCCACCTTCCCACCGGTCCGCTCCGTCATCTCGTCTCCTCGCTGTGCCGATCCCCGCCGTGCCGATCCCCGCCGTGCCGATCCCCGCCGTGCCGATCTTCGCCGCGCTGGCCCGAGCCGCGCTGGCCCGAGCCGCCAACGTGGTGACGGTACGTGTCCAGGTCACCCGCCGGGGCGGCGACCGCCACCGTGGCCGTACCGTCGGTGTGCTTGGCGACCAGCAGGATCGGCTCGGCACCGGTGTCCCGTACGGCGTGCAGGGCGGCGGCCTCCGCCACGCTCGGCGTACCGATGGTGGCCTGTGCCAGGGCGGACGGGTGCGGCACCCGCTCGCCGGCCAGCGTCTCCGCCGGGTAGCCGAGCAGTGGCCAGCCCCGCCGCGCGGCGACCTCGACCAGCGCCGGTCCCGCCGCCCGCCGGTCCACGGTCACCAGCGCGGTCACCCGGGCCGGGTCCAGCCCGTTGGCGGCGAGCGTCGCGCCGATCAGCGTGTCCAGGTCGTCGGCGCGCACCCCCGAACGTGCCCCGACGCCGACGATCAGCGACACGCGGCGACCAGGTTCCGGGCCAGCGACGGCTGACCCGCCCAGTGCAGGTGCAGGTACGAGGCGTGCACGCCCCCGGTGACGAAGCCCTCCGGTGCCGCGTCCCGCCACGCCCAGGCCGGTGTCCGACCGGCTCGGGGGGTGATCGTGGTCCGGTGGAACTCGTGCCCGGTGACCCGGGTACCGGTCGGTGCGAGCACGCTGTCGGTCAGCGCGACCGCGTCCCGGTAACCCAACGTGAGCCGGCTGGTCATCACCGCCTCGGCGTCCAGCACCCCGCACATCGGTGCCCCGTCCAGGCTGCGGCAGAGCCAGAGCAGGCCGGCGCACTCGGCGGCGATCGGGGCGCCGGAGGCAGCCAACCGGGCCACCTCGGCGCGCAGCGGGGCGTTGGCGGTGAGCTGTTCGGCGTACACCTCGGGGAAGCCGCCGCCGACGACCAGGGCCGCCGTGCCGGCGGGCAGCGCCTCGTCGTGCAGCGGGTCGACCACGGCCACCTCGGCACCGGCCGCGCGCAGCAGTTCGGTGGTTTCGGCGTACCCGAAACTGAAAGCCGGACCACCGGCGACCGCGACCACCGGGCGTGGCCCGGTGACGGCGACGGTCGGCGGTTCCCACGGTCGCGCGGCCAGCGGCGGTGCGCTGCGGGCCACCGCGAGTACGGCGTCCAGGTCGACGCTCTCCGTGATCAGGCTGGCCAGCGCGGCCACCGATTCGAGTGCCTCGGCCCGCCGCTCCACCGCCGGCACCAGCCCGAGGTGGCGGGACGGGGCGGCGATCACCGCGTGCCGGCGCAGCACACCCAGCACGGGTGTGCCCACCTCGGCGCAGGCCTCCCGGAGTAGCTGCTCGTGCCGGTCCGAACCGACCCGGTTGAGCAGCACCCCGGCGATCCGGATCGCCCCGGTCGCGGCCGAACCGAACGAGCGGAAGCCGTGCACCAGCGCGGCCACCGAACGGGCCTGCGCGGAGGCGTCGACGACCAGCAGCACCGGCGCGTCGAGCAGGGCGGCCACGTGCGCGGTGGAGCCGAAGTCACCGGCGCCGACCCGCCCGTCGTACAGGCCCATCACACCCTCGACCACGGCGAGTTCGGCGCCGGCCGCACCGTGCGCGAACAGCGGCCCGACCAGGTCCTCCCCGACCATCACCGGGTCCAGGTTGCGCCCGGGGCGGCCGGCGGCGAGCGTGTGGTAGCCGGGGTCGATGTAGTCCGGACCGACCTTGAACCCGGCCACCCGCACCCCCCGTGCGGCGTACGCGGCCAGTAATCCGGTCGCGACGGTGGTCTTGCCGTGCCCGGAGGCGGGTGCCGCGATGACCAGTCGGGGAACCGTCACCACTCGATGCCCTGCTGGCCCTTGCGGCCGGCATCCATCGGGTGCTTCACCTTGGTCATCTCGGTGACCAGGTCGGCGAGGTCGACCAGGTCCGGATGGGCGTCCCGGCCGGTGATCACCACGTGCTGGTTGCCCGGCCGGTCACGCAGCGTGGCGACCACGTCGTCGATGTCGATCCAGCCCCACTTGATCGGATAGGTGAACTCGTCCAGCACGTAGAAGCGGTACGCCTCGGCGGCCAGGTCGCGTTTAATCTGGGCCCAGCCCTCGGCCGCCTCGACCGCGTGGTCACGCTCGGTGCCGGGGCGCTGGATCCAGGACCAGCCCTCGCCCATCTTGTGCCAGACCACGCTGCCGCCCTTGCCGCTCTCCCCGAGCGCACGCAGCGCGGTCTCCTCGCCGACCTTCCACTTCGGGCTCTTCACGAACTGGAAGACGGCGATCGGCCAACCGGCGCTCCAGGCCCGCAACGCCATCCCGAACGCCGCGGTCGACTTGCCCTTGCCCTGACCGGTGTGCACCGCCGTGACCGGCTGGCGGCGCCGCTCCCGGGTGGTGAGACCGTCGTCGGGTACCTGCTCCGGCTTGCCCTGGGGCATGTCAGGCCGCCTTTCCGAGAGTGTGCAGCGCGTCCAGCGGGACGCAGTCGGCGTCGAGTGCGGTGGCGAGCCGCCGGGCCAGCCCGAGCCGGATCGGCCCGGACTCGCAGTCGACCACCACGGAGGCGACGTCGGCCAGCGACGGCACGACGGTCAACGGGTCCGGACCGCTGGTCGCCCGACCGTCCGTCACCACCACCAGCAGGGGCCGGCGGCGCGGGTCGCGGCGGCGTTCGGACTCCAGGGTCCGGGCCGCCTGGCGCAGGCCAGCGGCGAGCGGGGTACGGCCTCCGGTGCGCAGTTCGGCCAACCGCAGCACGCCGACCTCGTGGCTGGCGGTCGGTTCCAGCACCGTACTCGCCCCGGTGCCCCGGAACGTGATCATGCCGATCTTGTCCCGCCGCTGGTAGGCGTCGCGCAGCAGCGACAGCACGGCGGTCTTCACCACCCGCATCCGGCGGCGCGCCGCCATCGACCCGGAGGCGTCGACCACGAAGAGCACCAGGTTCGCCTCCCGCCCGACGTGCACCGCCTCGCGCAGGTCCGCTGCCGTGACCGTGCGGGCTCCGCGCCGGGCGGTGGCCAGCAGGGTGGCGGGCAGGTGCAGGCTGGTCAGCCGGCCGGCCGGCAGCCGGGCCCCGACCACCCGACCCCGCCGGGCGTACGCCGGGGAGCGGCGGCCGGTGTGCGCACCGGTCCCCCGTCCGCGTACGGCCAGCGCACGGGTCCGGTACGGGCTGGTCGCCGCGACCGTCGGCTGGTTTCCGGCGGTCGGCTGATCCGTCTTCTGCTCGTCCGTCCGCTGCTCCGGTACGGGTTGTTCGTCCGGGCCGGTCTGCTCCGGTCCGGTGGCCGCCGGGGGTGTCCCGTCGGACGAGTCCGGTCCCCGGTCGGGTCCGCCCGGTGGCGGGCCACCGTCGGGTCCCTCGGGCGGCCCGTCGGGCGGGCCACCGTCGGGATCGTCGTCGGGTCCGGCCGGCGGGTCCGGCTCCGGGTCGGCGTCCGCACCGTGCTCGCTCAGCAGTTCCTCGAGCTTCTCCTGGTCGGCGCCGGGCGGGTCGAGCGGGTCCCGGCGGCGGCGGTGCGGCAGGGCGAGCCTGGCCGCGGCGGCGACGTCGTCGGCGGTCACCACGTCCCGGTCGTGCCAGGCGGCGAGCGCCACCGCGGTCCGGGCGACCACGATGTCGGCGCGCAACCCGTCCACCCCGTACGCGAGGCAGATGGTGGCGATCCGGTCCAGTTCCTGGTCGGGCAGCCGCACCCCGGGCAGGCGTCGACGGGCGACCGCGATCCGCTCGGCGAGTACGGCGTCCTCGTCGACCCAGCGTGCCGCGAAGCCCACCGGGTCCGTCTCGTACGCGAGCCGCCGCCGGACCACCTCGGCCCGGGGAGCCGTTTCCCGGGGTGCGGTCACCGCGACCACCAGCCCGAACCGGTCCACGAGTTGGGGGCGGGGTTCGCCCTCCTCCGGGTTCATCGTGCCGACGAGCAGGAACCGGGCGGCGTGCTTGACCGACACCCCGTCGCGTTCGACGTGCGCCCGACCCATCGCGGCGGCGTCCAGCAGCAGGTCCACCAGGTGGTCCGGCAGCAGGTTCACCTCGTCGACGTAGAGCACCCCGCGATGGGCGGAGGCGAGCAGCCCCGGCTCGTACGCCTTGATCCCGTCGGCCAGGGCACGTTGCAGGTCGAGGGTGCCGACCACCCGGTCCTCGGTGGCGCCGACCGGCAGCTCGACCAGGGTCGCGCGGCGCCGCAGGCCGACCACGCCCGGTTCGTGCGGGCCGTCCGGGCACTCGGAGTCCGGGTTGGCCGGGTCGCAGGCGAACCGGCAGCCGGGGACCACGTCGACGTCGGGCAGCAGCGCGGCGAGCGCCCGGACGATGGTCGACTTGGCGGTGCCCTTCTCACCCCGGACGAGCACCCCGCCGATCGCCGGAGAAACCGCGTTGAGCAGCAGGGCCAGTCGCAGTTCGGCCAGGCCGACGACGGCGGAGAAGGGGTACGGCGGGGTCATCGCCCGCTCAGGCGCGCAGAAGCCATGCTCAAGTCCCTTCCGCGGGTATCCACGCCCGCGTGTGGCTGGGTGTCACCGAGCGGTCGGAGTCTCCTGACTCCCGGATCGACGCTTCCCCTCGACCTTCCGGCCGCTCGGCCGTGGCCCGTACGTGAGAGGTCACTCCCCGGTCACAGTGGCGGGACCGCCCCGGACTCGCACCGGGTTCCTCCGCGCACCGCTCGTGCAGGCCATGCTGTCCCACGGACCGGTCCGGCGTCAACGTGACCACCGCGACCGCGCGTCGCCCGGTTCGTCTTCCGCACCGACCGGGTAATCGACGTCCATGGTCTTCTTCGGGAAACGTCGTCGGCCGCCGGTGCCGCTCTTCGTCGGTCTCGGGATCGCGGTGATCGTCGGGTTCGCGATCGCGACGGTGCAGGTGTGGCGCAATGACAACGCGTTGCGGGATCACGGTGAACGAACCACCGCCCGGGTGGTGGACGTCGGTGCGGGCAAGGCCAAACGGACCGAGGTCGAGTTCCGTACGCCCGACGGCAGGCAGGTGCGGGCGTTGATCGGCCAGGGCGACGAGGCGTCCGGTCCCCAGCCGGCGGTCGGCGACGAGGTGCCGATCGTCTACGACCCGCAGGCTCCGGAAGCCGACGTCAACGACGCTCGCGCCGGTGAGAACCACGACACGGCGTACCTGTTGCTGGGTGCGACCCTCTTCGCCGGGATCGGGGTGTCGCTGGCAACCTGGGCGCTGGTCCGGGCCAACCGGCGGGACCGGGTGGGGGCATAGTCGGCGGCAGCCGGGCCCCCGCTCGGCCGACCCGCGGTGGATCATGAACCCGCACCGGTCCGCCGGGTCGTCCTCGACCTGCCGGAGATCGAGTACCGGAACGGGGAGACGGATTGAGCCGCGGAAATGCCCTGAGACTCGCCCTGCTCGCCCTGATCTGGGGCTCCGGCTTCCTCTGGATCAAACTGGCACTGGACGGGTTCACACCGGTCCAACTCGTCCTGTTCCGGCTGCTGCTCGGGGTAGCGGTGCTGGCACCCATCGCCCTGCTACGGAGGATGCCCTTCCCGACCCGGCGCGGCATCTGGGCGCATCTTGTCGTCGCGGCGCTGTTCGCCAACGCGATCCCGTACACGCTCGTCGGATTCGGCGAGCAGACCGTGGGGTCGAACGTCGCCGGAGTCCTCAACGCGACCACACCGCTGTGGACGGTGCTGGTCGCCGTACTCGCCGGTACCGACCGGGCGGTGAGCCTCCGGCGCGGGATGGGCATCGCACTCGGTTTCGCCGGAACCGTGCTGATCTTCACGCCCTGGGAGTCGGCCGGTGACATCGCGAGTTGGGGCGGGCTGGCCTGCCTCGCCGCCGCGGCGAGCTATGGCGTCAGTTTCGTCTACATGGGCCGGTATCTCACCGGACGTGGCATTCCCCCGATGGTGCTGGCAGCCTGTCAGCTCGCCGCCGGGGCGGTACTGCTCACCCTCGCCCTGCCCTTCGGTGGCCTGACCGCGCCGACGTGGGGCGTGGTGCCGGTCGGCAGCCTGCTGCTGCTCGGCACCGTCGGTACCGGGCTGGCCTACGTACTGAACTACCGCCTCATCGACGACCTGGGATCGACCGTCGCGTCCACCACCACCTACCTTCTCCCCGTAGTCGCACTCTTCCTAGGCGCCCTAGCCCTCCACGAACCGGTAACCCTCCCCACCCTCACCGGCACAGCCCTGGTCCTAACCGCCACCTCCCTCATCCAAAACCACCCGAAGCACCCCGTCGATCATGAAGTTAACGACACCGTAGAGGCCGAAAACCCGCGCTAACTTCATGATCAACGGGGTGGGGTGGCGGGGTGGGTGGGGAGGCCGGGGGTTTCGGTGTCCATCGCTAGGAGGGCGCCGTCTTGGGGGTGGCGGGGGGACAGGGAGTGGTGGGCGGTGGTGATGAAGAGGCGAGACAGGTTCGGGCCGCCCAGGCAGACGCTGGTGGGTTGGGCGGTTGGCAGGCGCAGCTCGCGATCCAGGGTGCCGTCGGGGCGGTAGCGGCGGACGGCGTACCCGCCCCAGAGGGCGACCCAGAGGTGGCCGGCGGCGTCGACCGTCATGCCGTCCGGGACACCCTCGTCGGGGGCGAGTCGCAGGAACGGCTGCCGACCGGAGAGATCCCCGGTACGCGGGTCGACGGCGAAGCGGTCCACCTCGCCCCGGGGCGTGTCGGCCAGGTACATGGTGGTGCCGGCGGCGTCGAACGCGGGCCCGTTGGCGATGGTCAGGCCGGTGACGACGGGTACCGGCGCACCCGACCCGGTGTAGCGGTAGAGGGTGCCGGCGCCGGGCGTGTTGTCGTACGCCATGCTGCCGGCCCAGAAACGGCCGTGCGGATCCGCGACCGCGTCGTTCATCCGCGCGGGTGAGGGATTGGCGCTCTCCAGGTCGGCGAGTTCGCGGTAGCCGTCGGTGCCGGTGAGCACGGCGATTCCGGTGCCGGTCGCGGCCACCCAGTCACCGGGCCGCCCGGCGATCGGCGCCACCGCGCCGAGCGGGGCGTCCAGCCGGCGGAGTTCCCGCAGCGGCGTGGGTGCCTCGCCGGTGGTCTCCAACAGCCGGCCGGCGAGCAGGTCGACCAGGACCAGCCGGCCGTCCACCCAACGGGCTCCCTCGCCCAACTCGAACCGGTCGTTACTCCACGGGGTCGGCTCGGTGAGCCGCATCGTTTCCTCCACAAGGGTGCTCAGCGGACAGCGGACGCACGGGCGCCGCACGGATGGCAGGCAGAAGGGCGCCGCACGGATGGCGGGCACAAAGGCGCCGCACGGATGGCGGGCACAAGGGCGCCGCGCGGAGCGGTTCAGCGTACGGCGCTGCCGGGGGCGTGGTCGAGCAACGACAGCTCGGCGCGGGTGGGCAGCCCTTCCCAGTCGCCCCGGGTGGCGACCGCGAACGCGCCGGTGGTGACGGCCCGGTCCAGCCGTCCGGCCACGTCGAGCCCGTCGAGCAGCCCCGACAGCAGCCCGGCGACGAACGCGTCCCCGGCGCCGACGGTGTCGACCACCGGAACCGTACGGGCCGGGGCGTGCACGGTTCCCCGTCCGCTGTGGCTGGTGGCACCCTGCCCGCCGTGTTTGACCACCACCTCCGGCACACCCGCGGCGCACAGTGCGCCGACCGGGTCCGGATCATCGGTCAGTACGCCCAGTTCGTCGTCGGAGGCGACCAGCAGGTCGATCGAGGGCAGCAGTGGACGCAGCGCGGCGGCAGCCCGCTCGACCGACCAGACCCGCTGCCGGTGGTTGACGTCGAGGCAGATCGTGGTCCCCGCGGCGCGGGCCGCGTCGACCGCCGCCAGCACCGCCGCGTACGGCTGCGTACCGAGCCCGGCGGTGATGCCGGTGACGTGCAGGATCCGGGGTGTCGAGGGGGCGTCGGCGAAGGCCGGCGACACGTCGTCGGGGCTCAGCCGTGAGCCGGCCGACCCGCTCCGGTAGTAGGTGACCCGGCTGATGTCGCCGACTCGCGCCTCGAACAGGATCAGTCCGGTCGGGGCGTCCGGCTCGATCCTGGCCAGTCCCAGGTCGACGCCTTCGGCGCGCAGCGTACGGCGGATCAGTTCGCCCGGTTCGTCGGCACCGGTCACCCCGATCCACCGCACCCGGTGACCGAGCCGGGCCAGACCGATCGCCACGTTCGACTCGGCACCGGCAACGGACAGCGACAGTGTGCCGCCCAGGCGCAGCGGCGCCGCCGCCCGGAACGCGGCCATCGTCTCCCCGAGCGTCAACACGTCGAACCGAGAGGACACCCCGGAGGACGCATCGGACCGGGAAGAACCGTCGGGCGTGGGAAAAACATCAGGCCCGGGAGAAACATCGAGCCCAGGAGGCCCGTCGAAGCCGGAAGCGCGGGGGCCGGCAAGAAAGCCGGGGATGTCGGTGCCGGCAGCGGAGACGTCGAGCCCGAGAAAGGGGCCGTCCGCGCCGGGGATCGGGGTGCCGGTCACGATGCCCCGCCGGCCGGGGCGACCGCCGTCATGGCGAGGAAGTCGGCCGCCCGTTGCCGGAGGGCGGAGAGGTCGCCGCCCCGGACCGCGTCGCCGACCAGGGGCGAGCCAACCCCGACCGCGATCGCGCCCCGGTCGAGGTAGTCGCGGGCACCGGCCGCGTCCACCCCGCCCACCGGTACGAACGCGGTCTGCGGGAACGGGTCACGCAGGGCGCGCAGGTAGTCGGGGCCACCGACCGAGGCGGGGAAGAGCTTGACCGCAGCCGCCCCGGCGGTGGTCGCCTGGACCACCTCGGTCGGGGTGAGTGCCCCGGCCAGCACCGGCAGTCCGAGCCGGGCGGCTTCGGCGATGCTGGGCGCGAGTGCCGGCGTCACCAGGTAGGTCGCACCGGCCTCGGCGGCGTCGGCGGCCTGCTCGGCGGTGAGTACGGTGCCGGCGCCGAGCCCGTACTCGGCGCCGAGGGCGGCACGGGCCCGGCG
Organism: Micromonospora sp. NPDC049523; assembly: GCF_040676775.1. Lineage (NCBI taxonomy): Bacteria > Bacillati > Actinomycetota > Actinomycetes > Micromonosporales > Micromonosporaceae > Micromonospora > Micromonospora sp. NPDC049523. The sequence continues at coordinate 147,167 of NZ_JBFAPP010000001.1, forward strand.
CAGCACCCCGAGGGCGTCGACGCTGGTCAGCGACACCTCGATCAGGTTGATCCCGCTGTCGGCCAGGGCCAGTACGGTCGCCAGCGCGGCGTCCGGGTCGCTCCCCCGGACGATCGCCAGCAGCCGGTGGGTACGCAGGGAGTCGAGCAGGTTCATCGGTGGTCGCCTCCGGGCGATCGCTGGGCGGAAAGTTGGGCGAAGTCGGATCCGTGGGCGAAGTCGGATCCGTGGGCGAAGTCGGATCCGTGGGCGAAGTCGGATCCGTGGTCGGGGTCGGATCGGTGGGCGGAGATGGTGAGTTGCCAGCGGACCTCGCCACCTGCCGGTACGACGGCGACAGCCGCATCGGGACCGCCCTCGGAGCGGTCGAAGACGGTGCCGAGCATGGGTTCGACGCCGATGCTGCGGTACGGGCGCTCGGCGGGCCAGCCGCGCAGGTTGCGCCACAGGGCGGTGGAGCGGGGCTGGTCGGCGCAGTCGAGTCGGAGGGTGAGGGTGTCCGTACCGTCGACCACCCGTACCTCGGCGCAGCCGACGAGTACGGCACCGACGGCGGTGCCGTCGTCCGGGCCGAGCCGGTGCAGCGGCAGTCCTTCCGGTTCGGGCCAGGGGGCGCTGTGCCACGGCCGGCCCCCCGGCCATCCACCATGGCCCGGCAGCCCGCCGGAATCATCCGGCACCGCAGCGCGCGCCACCGCCGAGGGCGCCCCCACCGAGGGCGCCCCCGCCGAGCGGACCACCGCCGAGGGCGCCCTCACCGAGGACGCCACCGCCGAGCGGACCAGTTCGGCGGCTTCCGGGTAGAGCCGGGTCGGGGTGCCGGCGGGCGCCACCAGCCGGGCTTCGGGGCCGAGGTCGAGCAGGGCGTGCGCGGCCCAGACGAACCGGTATCCGGGGGCGGCTCGCAGCCGGTAGTCGGCCACCACCACACCGCCCTCGTCGGTCAACCGACGGGTGAGCGTGAAGTCGGGACACTCGACGGTGGCGGTCCCGGGGCCGGTCACACGCCAGGGGCGGGACCAGGCGTCGCCGTGGTCCGGTGTGCCCCGCACGGTCGGCACGCACTCCTCCAGCCCGCCCGCGTCCACGAACGGGTCGCCGGGAAGAACCTGGTCACGGCCACCGTCGGGACCGGTCCAGAGCCACTGCCGACCCCCACCGGCAATGCTGGTCCACCGCCCGCCGAGGCGGTGGTCGTACGTCACCCGCAACGGGATCGGCACTGCCGGGGCCGATGACCTGGTCACCATTCGGCGAAGGATCCGTCGTCGTGCCGCCAGACCGGGTTGCGCCAGGCATGCCCCTCCCGCGCGGCGGACCGGACCGCCACCTCGTCGACGGTGACGCCGAGGCCGGGTCCCTCCGGTCGGCGGATGTGCCCGTCGACGAAACGGAACGGCTCCGGGTCGACCACGTAGTCGAGCAGTTCGGCGCCGCCGTGGTAGTGCATGCCGATGCTCTGTTCCTGGATCAGGAAGTTGGGGGTGGCGAAGGCGATCTGGAGGCTGGCGGCGAGCGCGATCGGCCCGAGCGGGCAGTGCGGGGCGAGCACCGCGCCGTACGGCTCGGCCATCGCGCCGATTCGACGTACCTCGGAGATGCCGCCGGCATGGGACAGGTCCGGTTGCAGCACCGCGACCCCGGCCTGCAGCGGGGTGAGGAACTCGGCCCGGCCGAAGAGCCGCTCACCGGTGGCGACCGGCACCGGCGAGGCGGTGACGACGTCGTGCAGCAGGTGGCCCTGTTCGGGCAGCAGGGGTTCCTCGACGAAGAGCGGGTGGAACGGGGCGAGTTCCGGCAGGATGCGGCGGGCTCCGGCGGCGGTGGCCCGGCCGTGGAAGTCGATGGCGACATCGCGGTGTTCGCCGAGCACCTCGCGGGCGGCGGCGACCCGCCGGACCACCCCGGCCACCTCGGCGGCGGTGGGGATGGCGGAGAGCTGGCCGGAGGCGTTCATCTTCACCGCGGTCATGCCGGCGGCGACCTGGGCGGCGATCGCGTCGGCGACCTCGTTCGGGTCGTCCCCGCCGACCCAGGAGTAGATCCGGACCCGGTCCCGGACCGGGCCGCCGAGCAGGGCGTGCACCGGGGCGCCGTACGCCTTGCCGGCGATGTCCCAGAGTGCCTGGTCGAGGCCGGCGACGGCGCTGGAGAGCACCGGCCCGCCCCGGTAGAAGCCGCCCTTGGTGAGCACCTGCCAGTGCTGTTCGATCCGCAGTGGGTCCTCACCGATCAGGTACTCGGAGAGCACCTCGACCGCGCTGCGTACCACTTCCGCGCGCCCCTCCACCACGGGCTCGCCCCACCCGATCAACCCTTCGTCGGTCTCCACCCGGCAGAACAGCCACCGGGGCGGGACGAGGAAGGTTTCGATTCGGCTGATCTTCACCGGGTGCCTTTCTGTTGACGTACCTTTTCGACGTCCCGGACGGCCTTGTCCAGCAGTCCGCGCATGGCCTGTTCGGCACCGGCGCTGTCGCCGGCCCGGATGGCGTCGACCACCGCGCGGTGGCTGGGTACCGGGTCGTCGTACTGCTCGACGCCGTGCACGAGGCGGTCACGTTCGGCGAGGCCGGTCTCCATCACCACCTCCATCCGCACCAGCAGCTCGTTGTGGGTGGCGGCGAGCAGCGCGCGGTGGAAGGTGAGGTCGGCGCCGACCGCGGCCACCGGGTCACCCTCGGCGGCGGACATCTCGGCCAGCGCGCCGTCGAGGCTGTCCAGGTCGGCCGCGACGGCCCTGGTGGCGGCGAGCCGGGCGGCGGCCGGTTCGATGATGCTGCGCACCTCGTGCAGCGCGTCGAGCAGGCGCGGGTCGGCGCCGTCGGCGAACTGCCAGCGGATGACGTCGCCGTCGAGCAGGTTCCAGTCCGACCGGGGCCGGACGAAGGTGCCGCGCTTCTGCCGGGCGTCGACCATGCCCTTGGCGGTGAGCACCTTGAGCGCCTCGCGCAGCACGGTGAGACTGACGTCGAGCTCCTGTTGGAGGGCGGCGAGGTTGAGGGTCGCGCCCTCGGCGATCTCGCCGGCCAGGATGCGTCGGGCCAGGACCTCGACGGTCTGGCCATGGATGCCGCGGCGTGCGTACTGTGCCAATGCTCTGGGTGCCTTCTCGCTCGTCAGGATCGATTTTTCAGGCCGAGGCTTTCACCGCGGTCCAGCCGCCGTCCACCACCAGGCTGGTGCCGGTGACGTAGGCGGCGTCTGGTGAGGCGAGGAAGGCCACGGTGGCGGCCACCTCGTCCGGGGTGCCGAACCTGCCGGCGACCGTCTGGGCGACGCTACGCGCTCTGTCCTCTTCGGACACACGATCCCATGCGGCGGTGAAGATCGGGCCGGGCAGCACGCTGTTCACCCGTACCTCCGGGCCGTACTCCACGGCGAGCTGGCGGCCGAGGGAGACCAGGCCGCCCTTGGCCGCCGCGTAGGCCGGATGTCCGGGCAACCCCACGAGCGCGTGTACGGAGGAGACGATCACGACCGCGCCCCGGTTCGCCCGCAGGTCGGGCAGGCAGGCGCGGACGCCGAGGAAGGTGCCGGTCAGGCAGACCGAGATCTGCCGGTCCCAGGATTCGCGGCTGGTCTCGTGCGCGGGTGCCACCTCGTTGAGGTGGGCGTTGCTGACCAGGATGTCCACCGGCCCGAGGCGGTCGCGTACGGCGGTCACGGCAGCGGTCCAGCCGTCCTCGTCGGCCACGTCGGACATCACCGAATGTGCGCGCCCACCGGCCGCCCTGATCTCCTCGGCGAGCGGCTCCGAGTCGCGCAGGTCGGTGAGTCCGACCGCCGCTCCTTCGGCAGCGAGCCGCCGGGCAACAGCCGCCCCGATGCCGCCAATTGCCCCTGTGACCAGGGCAACCTTGCCTTCAAGCCGTCGCATATGCTGGCTCACCGTCCGCCGAACCTCGATGATCAAATCATTAATTACGAAGAAATCTTGACAGTCGCCGGCCCCAGATGCAACCTTCTGATCACACCGTTTACAGGACCGACACACCGCGATCCGTGACGCATCGTGTCGTTGAGGAAGGGACACACCCCCGTGAGCGACTTCGACCCCAGTCGTCGCCGGTTCCTTGGGCACGTCGGCCTCGCCGGCCTGGGCGTGCTCGGAGCGGGCAGCCTGGTCGGCTGCGCCAGTTCCGCCAGCAGCCCCGGCGGAAGCGGTAGCGCCACCGGGCCGATCACCCTCCAGTCGAACCTCTCCTCCCCGCAGGCCAAGGCCGCGATGGAGAAGATCATCGAGAACTTCAACAAGCAGGGCAAGGGCACCGCGACGCTGAACACCATCGCGTCCGAGACCTACCGCACCCAGCTACCGACGTACCTGACCTCGGCCAACCCGCCGGACCTCTACACCTGGTACGCCGGCTCCGTCGCCAACGACTACGCCAGCAAGAACCTCCTGCTGGACGTCTCCGACGTGTGGCAGGGCATGTCGGACTACCCCGAGTCGCTGCGCACCCTCTCCACCGACGCCTCCGGCAAGAAGATCTTCGTGCCGATGAACAACTACTGGTGGGGCTTCTTCTACCGCAAGTCGAACTTCGCCAAGTGGGGCGTACAGGAGCCGAAGACCTGGGCCGAGTTCATCACGCTCTGCCAGACCCTCCAGGGCAAGGGCATCCCGCCGATCGGCATCGGACTCGGCGACACCCCGTGGGTCGCCTCGGCCTGGTTCGACTACCTCAACATCCGGATCAACGGGGCACCGTTCCACCGTGAGCTGCTCGCCGGCAAGCAGCGCTTCGACGACCCGAAGGTCAAGGCGGTCCTGGAGAAGTGGCGCGAGGTGCTGCCGTACTTCGACCCCAAGGGCAAGGCGTACCCGTTCCAGGAGGCGACCACCGCGCTGCTCGCGGGCAAGACCGGCATGTTCCTGATCGGCACCTTCTTCGCCGACGCCGCCCCGAAGGACGCCCTCGGCGACCTCGACTTCTTCCGCTTCCCGATCATCGACCCGGCGGTGCCGGTGGCCGAGGAGGCACCGACCGACGGCTTCTTCGCCAGCGCCAAGGCCGGCAACCCGACCGGCACCAAGGCACTGCTCACCTACCTGGCCTCCGTGGAGGCGCAGGAGGCGTACGTCGCGGCCAGCGCGGGCATCGTGTTGCCGGCCAACCCGAAGGCCAAGGCGTCCGACTCGCCGCTGGTGGTGAAGGGCAAGGCGATGTTGGACAGCGCCAAGGAACTCACCCAGTTCTTCAACCGCGACTCCAGTGACGCCCTCCAGCCCACCGCGGACACCGCGCTGACCAAGTTCATCGACAAGCCCGACCAGATCGACGCGATCCTGCGCGAATGGCAGGCCGGAGCCGAGAAGGTCTTCAAGGGCTGATGACTTCCGTCGACGAGCGGGTGCTGGCGCCGGACGCGCCGGCACCGGCCAGCACCCGCTGGCGGCGGCGACGGGGCAAGCCCCTGTCGCCGCTGCTGGTGGCCTTCGTACTCGTACCCTTCGCGGTCGAGAGCATCTGGGTGTTCTGGCCCGCCCTACAGGGATTCTGGTTCTCGCTGACCCGGTGGGACGGGCTGGAGCCGCCCACGTACATCGGCTTCGACAACTACGCGGAGCTGGCCGGCGACGCGACCTTCCGGGGTGCGCTGCTCAACACCGTGCTCTGGCTCGTCCTCTTCGGCGGCCTGTCGGTCCTCGGCGGGTTCGGGATGGCGCTGCTGTTGCAGCGGGAACGGCGCGGGGTGGGCTTCTACCGCGCCGCGCTCTTCACCCCGGTCGTCTTCTCGCTGGTGGTGACGGCGCTGGTCTGGCGGGTCTTCTACCAGCCGGACGGGGTCGCCGACGAACTGTTGCGCGCGGTCGGGCTGGAGCACCTGATCCGGCCCTGGCTCGCCGACCCGGACACCGCCCTGTACGCGGTGATCCTGCCCGCCCTGTGGCGGCAGATCGGCTACGTCATGGTGCTGTTCCTGGCCGGGCTGAAGGCGATCGACCCCGCGCTGCACGAGGCGGCCAAGATGGACGGCGCCAACAACTGGCAGCGGCTGTGGAACGTGACGATCCCCCAGCTGCGCGGCGTCAACGCGGTGGTGCTGTCGGTCATCGTGATCGACTCGCTGCGGTCGTTCGACATCGTCTGGGCGTTGACCCGCGGCGGGCCGTACCACTCGTCGGAACTGCTGAGCACCTACATGTACTCGACCGCGTTCCAGAGCCTGCGGCTGGGTTACGCGTCCGCGATCGCCGTGGTCATCTTCGTGCTCGCGCTCGCCGTCATCCTCGGCTACCTGGTACGCGCGTTCCGGGAGGACGCATGATCCGCGCACTGCGCACCGGCTCGTTCCACCTCGGCATGAGCCTGCTGTCGCTGCTCTGGCTGGCCCCGATCCTCTGGGTGGTGGTGATGTCGACGCGTACGTTCGACGACATCGCCGCCAACGGGGTCGGCAGCCTGCCGCACTCGTTCACGCTGGACACGTACCGCCAGGCCTGGACCGACGGCGGCGAGCTGCGCGCCCTGATCAACAGCATGCTGGTCACCGTGCCGGCGGTCGCCCTCAGCCTGGTCCTCGCGGCGCTGGCGGCGTTCGCGCTGGCCCGCTTCCGGATCCCCGGCCGGCGCACGATCCTGCTGCTGATGCTCGCCGGAAACCTGCTGCCACCGCAGATCCTGCTCATCCCGGTGAGCAAGTTCAGCGAGCTGACCGGCACCTTCGACACCCTGTACGCGCTGATCGCGGTGCAGGTCGGCTTCGGGCTCGGCTTCTACACGTTCGTGCTGCACGGCTTCATGCGCGACCTGCCGAACGAGATCCAGGAGGCGGCCACCATCGACGGCGCCGGACCGGGGCAGATCTTCGCCCGGGTGATCCTGCCGCTGACCCGACCGGCGCTCGCCGCGCTCGGCGCGCTCTCCTTCACCTGGATCTTCAACGACCTGCTCTGGGCGATCACGGTGCTGCGTACCGACGACAACATGCCGGTCACCCCGGCCCTGCTCGCGTTGCAGGGGCAGTTCGTGTCGTCCTGGAACGTCATCGCCGCCGGTACGGTCATCGCCGCGGTGCCGACCCTGCTGGTGTTCCTGCGCTTCCAGCGCCACTTCGTGTCCGGCCTCGCGATCGGAGCGGTCAAGTGACAACGTTCGACAGTCGGACCCGACGGGTGTGGACGCTGCGGGGAGCGAGCACCGAGTACACCGTGGCGGTGCCGGAGGTGCCGGAACACGGGCGCTGGCTCGAACTCGTCGCCTGGGGTCCGCACGGCGTGGGCGACGGCCCCTCGCCGGTCGGCTACGACGGACCGACCCCGTTCCTCACCGCCGGTGACGCCGCCCCGATCGAGTACGCCACCGACGCCAACCGCCCGTTCACCGGCCCGGATCTGGTGGTCGAGACGGCCACCGGCGACCGGAGGGTCTCCTGGCGGTGGAGTCACACCGAGGCCGACGCCGACCAGCGGCAACTCGCCGTCGGCTTCGCCGACCCGGTCACCGGGCTGCGCGCGGTGATCCGCTACGAGATACCGGCCGGCACCGACGTCGTACGCCGGTGGGTCGAGCTGACCAACGACGGCACCGCAGCGCTGCGACTGGTCCGGGCCGGCTCGGCCGGGTTCTGCGTGCCCACGCCGCACGGCGCCCGGCTGAGTTACCAGTGGGGGCAGTGGGCCCAGGAGTTCCAGCTCGACCACGTCGACCTCGGCCACGGCGGCTTCACCATCGGCAGCGCACAGGGCGTGCCAGGACACCTCTACGTGCCCTGGCTCGCCGTGCGCGACAGCGCCGAGCCGGACGGCCCGACCTGGGGCATGGCGCTGGCCTGGACCGGTTCGTGGGAGATCAGCGCCGACCGGGACACCGGCGGCCTGACCCGGGTACGGGTCGGTCGGAACCTGCCCGACGGCCCGCTGGACCTGCCCGCCGGTGCCAGCCTCACCCTCCCGGTCGCCGCCGGTGCGTACAGCCCGGACGGGTTGGACGGGCTGGCCCGGGTCTGGCACGCCTACCAGCGTCAGCTCGCGGGCGAGCGGCTCGGCCCCCGGCCGGTGCTCTACAACTCGTGGGAGGCGACCTACTTCGCGGTCGACGCGGACAACCAGCTCGCGCTGGCCCGGATCGCGGCCGACCTGGGTGTGGAGACGTTCGTGGTCGACGACGGCTGGTTCGTCGGACGGCCGGACGACCACGGCGGGCTCGGCGACTGGACCCCGGATCCGGCCAAGTTCCCGGCCGGCTTCGACAACTTCGTCAAAGACGTACGCGCGCTGGGCCTGAACTTCGGGCTCTGGGTCGAACCGGAGTGCGTCAGCCCCCGCTCGAAGCTCTACGCCGAACACCCCGACTGGGTGTACGCGATCGACGGTCGACCGATCACGCCGATCCGCAACCAGTACCTGCTCGACCTCGGTCGGCCCGAGGTCGCGGAGTTCGTCCACTCCACCGTGGATGGTCTGCTGCGCCGGCATGACATCAGCTACCTGAAGTGGGACTTCAACCGGCCGCGTACGGAACCGGGCCGGGGCGGCGCGGGTGCCCGGGTGGACCTCGACGGGGCGCACGTGGCGAACCTGCACCGGATCTACCAGGACCTGCGCCGGGACCACCCGCACGTGGTGATCGAGGCGTGTGCCGGTGGTGGTGCCCGTACCGACCTGGCGATGGCGGGTCTGTCCGATGTGTTCTGGCCGAGTGACAACACCGGTCCGCTGGACCGGCTGGCGATCCAGTACGGCTTCCTGCACGCCAACGCGCCGCACCTGCTCAGCTCGTGGGTGACCGACTCGCCCGGACTGTTCGACCCGCGTCCCCGGTCGCTGGCGTTCCGGTTCGTGCTGGCGATGGCCGGCGTGCTCGGCATCGGGGCCGACATCCGGCACTGGAGCGCGGCGCAGCGTACGGAGGCCGCTGTCTGGATCGGCCGCTACAAGGAGATCCGCGAGATCGTCATGCACGGCACCGTGCACCTGGTCGGCGGGCCGGACCAGTCCCGCTGCGCGGTGCAGTACACCTCCCCGGACGGCGGCACGGTGGTCGTGCTGGCCTGGCACACCGGCCGGCTCGACGGGGCGGGACTGCTGCCGTCCCGCCCGGTCCGGTTGCCCCTGCGCGGGCTCGACCCGGCGGCCCGCTACCGGCACGACGAGCGGCTCTACTCGGGCAGCCACCTGCGAGCGGTGGGCCTCCCGGTGCACTGGACCGCGACCCACGACGCCGAACTGGCCGTCCTCCACCGCGCCTGACCCTTGGTGGTGAAGGGCCCTCTCCTATTGCTTTGTTGCATGGGAAGGGGCCCTTTTCACCTCGCATTTCCGCGTCGGAACGGGAGGAACATTCGCGATTGCCCGGGAGTTCGAGAGTCGGGCCAATTTGATCGCGAATTTCCGGGCGTGTCCCTTGAGGATTGCCCGAATAGGAACCAATATAGGTGGTTTGAGACGGCAATCGGGCAGGAATCCGCGACGTTCCGACGAAGTAGTCGTTGGTAAGGGTGAATCGGCTCACGCCAACAGGCGATCCACGGCGTGAGCGCCTAGCGTCCGGAACGGCCCTCATCGCGGCCGAAGCACTTCCATACCGCTTTGCCCGGTACTTCGGACCTGTGGCCGGCAACTCAGGCCACACCGCCCGAGATACGCATGTGAGCACCGGGCCGACATTGGAGCGATCCTGAACGTACGGCATCCGCTGCACCGATTCGCAGCTGGTACCACCGTCCTGACCGTCACCGCCCTCTGGCTCCCGCCGGCAGCCATCGGGGCCCGACCCGAACCGGAAGAACGCTCGACAGTCGAGACCAGCGCCGCTCTGGAGGCCTCAGCCGAGGCCCGACTGCTCGCCGCCGAACGCGCCGATCGCGCGGACCGGCTTCCCAAGATTCCACCGGCACTCCCTGCCACACCGACGGTCACGGCGACGACGCCGCCGAAGGCGAAGGCAACCAAGGAGAAGGCGAAGACCCCCAGCAGGGGCACAGCCAGCACGCCGAAGAGCACGTCCACCGCGCCGGCGCGGAAGAAGTCCACCGGCACCCCGAAGCCGGGCACCACGGTGAAACCCCCGTCCGGCGCCGCCGGAACGGTCGTCTCGTACGCGCTGGCCCAGGTCGGCAAGCGCTACGTCTACGGAGCGTCCGGCCCGAACAGTTTCGACTGCAGTGGCCTGGTCGCGGCAAGCTACGCCCGGGTCGGCATCAAGTTGCCGCACCAGAGCGGAGCGATCGCCAGCCGCGGCCGGCGTGTCCCAGCCGGGCAGTGGATGCCCGGAGACGTGATCTACACACCTGGTCACGTGGCCATCTACCTGGGCAACAACAGGATGGTCGCGGCGACGAAGCCCAGCACGGGGGTGCGGATCGGCACGGTCCGGGGCGGGACCGCGTACCGGTTCCTGTAAGGCCCGGTAGGCCGATCGGCAAGACGGATCAAGACGTGGTGCCCGGAGCGACGCTGCTCCGGGCACCACCTCGTCCGGCCCCGACCCGAGCAGTAGCGGGCGCCGAAGACCCGCCATGACCACAAAGACCACAACGAACTCCGCGACCGCAACCGTGACCGGAGTCACTCGGCCCGGAAGCATCTACGCAACCCAGTGGAAACGCTGCGGCAACAGATGACGATCCCGGCCGAGGAGATAGTGATGACAGACGTTCGAGGCACGGCGGGACTCCGATCCCGCGGCGGCCCGTACTCACCCGGCCGGGGACCGGCGATCCGGCGTCGGGCCGCCGCGCTGGTGTGCGTACCGCTGATGGCTCTCGGGGCCGTCGGCTGCGCCAAGGACGGCGACGACGCCGGCTCGGATGCGGCGGTGAAGTACCCGACCAGCACCCTGGAGCTGATGGCGCCGGCCGCACCCGGCGGCGGCTGGGACAGCACCGCACGGTCGCTGCAGAAGGCGCTGACCGACAGCAAGCTGGTCACCGAGTCGGTCGAGGTCTACAACGTGCCCGGTGCCGGCGGCACCCTCGGCCTGTCCCAGCTCGTCACGAAGAACAAGGGTGACTCGCACCAGCTCATGGTGACCGGTCTGGTGATGATCGGCGGCGTGGTGACCAACAAGTCGCCGGTGAAGCTGAGCCAGGTCACGCCGATCGCCACGCTCACCGCCGAGCAGGAGGTGATCGTCGTACCGGCGGCCTCGAAGTACACCACCCTGCAGCAGCTCATGGACGACGCCAAGTCGAACCCCTCGTCGATCAACTGGGGTGGCGGTTCGGCCGGCGGCACCGACCAGATCCTGGTCGGCCTGCTCGCCAAGGCGGCCGGCGCGGACCCCAAGGCGATGAAGTACATCGCGTACTCCGGTGGCGGCGAGTCCAAGGCCGCGCTGCTCTCCGGTGACCTGACCGCGGCCGTCTCCGGCGCGAGCGAGTACTCCGACCTGGTCGCGGCCGGCAAGCTGCGCGCCCTCGCGGTCTCCGGACCGGCCGGCATCGACGTCGGCGCCGGCAAGCCGACCCCGACGATCAAGGAATCGGGGTACGACGTGGAGCTGATGAACTGGCGCGGACTGGTGGCCCCGCCCGGAATCAAGGCCGGTGAGCGGGCCGCCATCATCAAGCTGATCGACGACCTGCACTCGTCGGCGCAGTGGAAGCAGACTCTCACCGACCAGAAGTGGGAGGACTTCTACCGCAGCGGGGACGAGGCGAAGGCGTACTTCGAGAGCGAGAACACCCGGATCACCACGGTCCTCAGCGAGATCGGCCTGGCCGGTTAATGGCTCTGCCGACAACTGACGCACAGGGGAGGGTCGACCCGCGGGTCGCCCTCCCCCGGGCGCCGTGGGGACCGCGGATCCTCGGCGCCGTCCTGCTGTTGGTGGGACTGTTCCTCTGCTGGACCGCGTACGACTCCGCCGAGGGCGACTTCTCCGCGCACGGGCCGTGGCTGGCGCCGCTGGTGGTGACGGCCGGCTGGGTGGTCCTCTCCGCCTGGTACCTGGTCAGCCAGTTCGTCCGCCCGGCCAACCCGACCGACGCCGCCGCGACCACAGTGGAACCGACCGACGGCGCGGATCCGGCGCTCCGTTCGGAGACGGTCCACGAGCCGGCACCGGTCGCCGGAACCGCCCCGGCCGACAAGGAACCCGGCGCCGGTACGGAACTGGCCGACGGTACGAACCTGCCCGACGGTACGGAGCTGGTCGACGAGACCGAGGCGACCGGGCCGGTGCAGTGGCTCACCCCGGCCCTGCTCGGTGTGGCACTGCTCGGTTACGTGCTCCTCCTGGACCCGGTCGGCTTCGTACTCGCCTCGGCGGTCTTCTTCGTCGCCGCCGCCCGCATCCTCGGTAGTCACCACTCGATCCGGGACGTGCTGGTGGCGGTGCCCCTGGTGCTCGGCATCTACCTCGGCTTCACCCACCTACTCGAGATCTCGCTGCCGTCCGGGGTGTTGCCGCTGTGAACGTCTTCGGAGACCTGCTCAGCGGCTTCGGCACCGTGCTGGAGCCGCAGTACCTGCTCTACGCCGCGATCGGGGTCACCCTCGGCACCTTCGTCGGCGTACTGCCCGGCATCGGTCCGGCGCTGACCATCGCCCTGCTGCTGCCGGTCACGTTCAGCCTGGACGACCCGATCGGCACGTTCATCATGTTCGCCGGGATCTACTACGGCGCCATGTACGGCGGCTCGACCACCAGCATCCTGCTGAACACCCCGGGTGAGTCCGCCTCGGTGGCCACCGCCATCGAGGGTTACCAGATGGCCAGACGGGGTCGGGCGCGCGCCGCCCTGGCCACCGCGGCGATCGGCTCGTTCGTCGCCGGGACCATCTCCACCCTGCTGCTCACCCTCTTCGCCCGGCCGGTGGCCGCGCTGGCGGTCGAGTTCCGGGCGGCGGACTACTTCGCGCTGGCGCTGCTGGCGATGGTCGCGGTCACCGCCCTGGTCGGCCGTTCCCTGGTACGCGGCCTGCTCTCGCTCAGCCTGGGACTCTTCCTCGGGCTGGTCGGGCTCGACGGTCTCACCGGCCAGGCCCGGTTCAGCTTCGGCACCCTGGAACTGCTCGACGGCATCGACGTCGTGGTGATCATCGTCGGGCTGTTCGCCATCGGCGAGACGCTCTACGTGGCGAGCCGGCTGCGGCAGCTTCCGGAGCACGTCACCCCGCTGGAACCGGGCCGCGGCGGCTTCGGCTGGCTCAGCCGGTCGGACTGGTCGCGGTCCTGGCGCCCGTGGCTGCGCGGCACCGCGGTCGGCTTCCCGTTCGGCGCACTGCCGGCCGGTGGCGCCGACATCCCCACCTTCCTCTCCTACACCTTCGAGAAGTACCGCTCGAAGAACAAGGCGGAGTTCGGCAAGGGCGCGATCGAGGGCGTGGCCGGGCCGGAGGCGGCGAACAACGCCGCGTTCTCCGGCGTACTCGTGCCGCTGTTGACCCTGGGTATTCCGACCTCGGCCACGGCGGCGGTGATGCTGGCCGCGTTCCAGATCTTCAACCTGCAACCCGGCCCGCAGCTGTTCGACAAGTCGCCGGAGCTGGTCTGGGCGCTGATCGCATCGCTCTACGTCGGCAACGTGCTGCTGCTGGCGCTGAACCTGCCGCTGATCCGGCTCTGGGTCAAGGTGCTCCAGATCCCCCGCCCGGTGCTGTACGCCGGCATCCTGGTCTTCGCCACCCTCGGCGTGTACGCCGCGTCGAACGACATCACCCAGGTGCTGATCGCGTACGGGATCGGGGTGATCGGGTTCTTCATGCGGCACTACGACTTCCCGATCGCACCGGTCATCCTGGGCGCCATCCTCGGCCCGATGATGGAACTGCAGTTCCGCCGCACCCTCGTACTCAGCAACGGTGACCTGAGCGTCTTCGTCACCCGCCCGCTGACCGCCGTACTGCTGTCGCTGGTGGTGCTGGCCGTGGTGGTGCCGTACCTGCCGAGGATCATCGCCCGGTTGCGGGGCAGGTCGGCCAAGTCGGTGCAGCGCCTCGCCTTCGGCGAGGACGACTGAGGCAGAACCGCCTCAGGCTCCGCCGGTCCACCGGTAACGACGTTCCGGTCGGCCGGCGGAGCCGTACCGCAGGCTCACCCCGGCCTTGCCCGCACCGACGAAGTGCTCCAGGTAGCGGCGGGTGCTGACCCTGGACAGGCCGACCCGCTCGGCGCACTCGGTGGCCGACAGGTCGCCGTCGGCCTTTCGCAGCGCCTCGGCGACCAGGTCGGCCGTGGGTGGGGTCAGGCCCTTGGGCAGTTCGACCGGGGGTGCCGGGCGGAGCGCCAAGAAGAGCCGGTCGACGTCGTCCTGGGCCACCTCGCGGGAGCCGGCGAGACCGTGGTGGGCGACCGCGTACCGCTCCAGCCGGTCACGCAGCGCGTCGAAGCTGAACGGCTTGATCAGGTAGTGGACCACGCCGCTGCGCAACGCGGTCCGGATGGTGTTGACGTCCCGGGCCGCGGTCACCGCGAGTACGTCCACCACCGCGTCGCCCTCACGCAACCGGCGCAGCACCTCCAGGCCGGAGACGTCCGGCAGGTAGATGTCGAGCAGCACCAGGTCCGGCCGGAGCCGGTCCACCTCGGCGAGCGCCTCGGCGCCGGTGTGCGCCACCCCGGCGACGGCGAAGCCCGGCACCCGGGCGACGAAGCCGCACTGCACCTTCGCCACCATGAAGTCGTCGTCGACCACCAGCACCCGGATCATGCCGACACCCCGACGACCAGCGGCAGCCGGGCCACGAACGACGAGCCGCGCACCTGCACGCTGCCGCCCCGGTGCTGGCAGATCAGCCGGATCAGGGCCAGACCGAGGCCGTGGTGACCGAGCGCCTCGTCCTTGGTGCTGTAGCCCTGCCGGAACACCTCCTCGACCAGTTCCTCCGGTACGCCGGGACCGGAGTCGCTGACCGTCACGTGGACCTCGCCGTCGTGCACCCGTACCCCCGCCTCCACCCGGCCGCCCGGCCCGATCGCGTCCAGCGCGTTGTCGATCAGGTTGCCGATCACCGTGACCAGGTCACCGGCGAGCCGTTCGTCGACCACCGGCAGGTCCGACTCGGCGGAGATCACCAGCTGCACCCCCTGCTCGGCGGCCAGGCTCGCCTTCGCGATCAGCAGCGCGGCCAGCGCCGGGTCCCGGATCAGGCTGGTCACGTCCCGGTTGAGCGCCTCGTGCACCTGGCTGGCCCGGGTGATGTAGCGGACCACCTCTTCGTGCTCGCCCAACTCCACCAGCCCGGCGATGGTATGCAGCCGGTTGCTGAACTCGTGTGCCTGGGCCCGGAGCGTGTCCGTGGTGTGTCGACTGACGTCGAGTTCGCGGCGCAACGCGGTCAGCTCGGTGCGGTCCCGCAGGGTCGTCACCGAACCGACCCGGCGCCCCCGGACCAGCACCGGCCGGCGGTTGAGCACCAGCACCCGGTCGTCGCTGAGCACGATCTGGTCCACCCCGCTGACCCGCCCGGTGAGTACGTCACGCAGCCGGGGCTCCATCGGCTGGGCGTGCAGCGACTGCCCGACCGGCGAGGCCGGCAGCCCGAGCAGGCGTACGGCCTCGTCGTTGACCAGGGTGACCCGGTCGGCGGCGTCGGTGCCGAGCACGCCCTCCTTGATGCCGTGCAGCATCGCCTCCCGGTGCTCGACCAGGCCGGTGATCTCGTCCGGTTCCAGGCCCAGCGTCTGCCGCTTCACCCGGCGGGCCAGCAGCAGCGACCCGGCCACCCCGAGCACCCCGCCGAGCAGCAGGTAGGTAAGCAGGTTGGTGAGCCCGGCGGCGAGCTGTTCGGGCAGGGTGGGGTAGACGTCGCCGACCACGATCAGGCCGAGGAAGCTGCCGTCCCGCTCGTCGAGTACGGGCACGTGCGCCACCAGTGCCTTGGACCCGTCGTCGACCACGCCGACCCAGGACCGGCCGGCGAGCCCGTCACTGGTGCCGAGCATCGCGGCGGTGCCCGCGTCCGGGCCGGTGACGAGCTTGCCGGTGGCGTCGGCGATCAGGACGTACGAGGCACCGGAGACCGCTCGGGCGCTTTCCGCGACCGCGGCCAGCGCCTCCTGTCCGGTCGGGTCGCCGAGACCCAGCCGCACCGTACGGTTGATCGCCGCGTTCTCCCCCACCGACCGCAGCCGGGCGCCCTCCTCGCGACGGAACGCCGCGTCGGACTCGGCGATCGACACGGCCGCGACCGCACCGACCACCAGCAGCACGATGCCGAGTTGGAGCAGCAGGAACTGGCCGGCCAGGGACATCCGCTGACGCATCGCTCCTCCTCCGCCGGGGGGTCGGCACCCATTTCGACGCCGGGACGGGCTGGACCGGACCCGGATGGGCGTGGTGGGAAGCGTCCGCCCGACCGACGCCGGAGTCAACCGCAAACTACCCGAGGCCAGGCGGGTGACAACGGGGCGTCGGACGAGCAGGATCGTCAGGTACCTCGGCCAGGCGCCAGGTATGCGCGCACCGGACGGCCACGGGCCGACAGATAACGGCAGCGGGGATTCAGCGGAGGAAAGCCGACAGAGGAGGAGATCACCAGTGCGACGGCTGAAGCGCTCGTTGGCGTTCGGCCTCGCCGTGCTGCTGGTCGGCGTACCGGGCTGCGGCACCGGCCGGCCCGCTGGTGACCTGTCCGAACTGCGGGTGCTGGTGCCCAACGCGCCGGGCAGCGGCTACGACGTCACCGCGCGGATCGCCGCGAAGGCACTGGAGGACGCCGGGGTGATCCGTGGTGTGGAGGTGTTCAACCTGCCCGGCGGCGGGGGCGTGGTCGGTCTGCAACGGCTCGGTTACGAGCGCGGCAACGGCCGGCTGATGATGCTGATGGGGCTCGGGGTGGTCGGCAGCCAGTACACCGAGAGCGCCCGGGTGACGCTCCAGGACACCACGCCGATCGCCCGGCTGATCGAGGAGCCGGCGATCGTGGTGGTCACCCGCGAGTCCCCGTACCGGGACCTGGGGGAGCTGATCGCGGCCTGGCGTGCGGACCCGGCGGCCGTACCGGTCGGCGGCGGTTCCTCGGCCGGCGGCCCGGACCACCTGGCCCCGATGCTGGTCGCGGACGCCGTCGGCATCCCACCCCGGAAGGTTTCCTACCGGCAGTACGACGGCGGTGGCGACCTGCTCGCGGCGATCCTGCACCACCAGGTCGCGTTCGGTGTCTCCGGGCAGAGCGAGTACGCCGACCAGATCGCCTCCGGGCAGTTACGGGTCCTCGCCGTCACCAGCGAACACCGGATCCCCGGCATCCTCACCCCGACCCTGCGGGAGCAGGGCGTGGACGTGGTGTTCAGCAACTGGCGGGGCATCGTCGCCCCACCCGGACTGGCCCGCCGCGACGTGCAGGCGATGCGGGACGCGATCGCCCGGTTGCACGACTCGGCGCAGTGGCGGACCGCCCTGACCAGGTACGGCTGGACCGACGCCTACCTCGACGGCGACGCCTTCGGCGACTTCCTGCGTACGGAGAACGACCGGCTCGACCACCTGCTCGGTGGGCTCGGCCTGACCGGCACGGGTGCCGGCACCGGCTGAGCCCCGAGGGTCAGTCGCTCACCACCGGGCCGTCGTCGGTGGTGTCCTCTCCCCTGCCCGGCCCGATCCGCATGCCCTCGTCGGCCTCGGACTCGACCCCGTCCGGGCGGTACGGGCCGATGCCGGAGAAGCGCCCCGCGCCGTGCCGGCGCAGGATCGCCTGTTCCACCACGTTCACCACGATGATCACGGCGGCCAGGGTGACCAGCGCGGCCAGCGAGGGGATCACCGTGGCGACCGGGAAGAAGACCAGGCAGGCACCGGCGGCCAGCAGCCGGCGCCAGGCCACGGTCCGGTGCAGCCGCCAGTGGGTGTAGGCGAAGGTGCCGAGGAACAGCGCGGATCCGCCGTACAGCAGCGCCGCGTCTCCCATCCGCATCCCGTTCTCCGGCGTCCGGACCACCTCGGCCAGGCCGACGGAGATGACGATGATCCCGCAGCTGAAACCCAGGTGCGCGTAGAGCAGGATCGCCCGCCGTACGTCGCCGCTGCCCTCGGACTGGACCACGGCACGACGGAACGCCCAGAGACCGTGGATGAAGTAGGCCCACCAGAGCCCGCAGGCGAGCGCGTACGAGCCGGCGACGGCGAGGATCCGGTACCAGGTCAACGGCAGGCTGGAGGCGACGGCGCCGACCTGCACCACGGACTCGCCGAGTACGAGGATGAGCAGCAGCCCGTACCGGTGGGTGTAGTGCACGGGCCGGACCCGGAACCTGGCCAGTTGCCTGCGCAACGCCAACGGGCTGAAGATGTCGATCGCGGAGGCGGTCGCCCAGAGCACGATCCGGGCGTAGCCGTCCACGATGCCGCCGATCAGCAGCAACGGCCCGGCGATCACCGCGCCCACCCCGTACGGGCCGACGAAGAAGCCCCGCCACTCGCGGAAGTTGTTGACCGCGAAGCCGGCGAGCAGAACTCGGATGATCAGGTAGCTGACCCCGTAGAGCAGCCCACGGTCGTCGAACGCGCCGGGGATGGCAAGGGCCAGGACGAGGTTGCCGAAGCCGAGGGTGAAGATGACGACCCGGTCGCGGACGTTGCCGATGTCGCGCTGGTTGGCGTAGATGGTGACGCCGACCCATGCCCAGTACATCGAGATGAACAGGATGAGCGCCTGGGCGACACCCAACAGGTCGTGGTCGCGGAACAGCTCGGCGGTGATCTGGGTGACCGCGAAGACGAAGGCCAGATCGAAGAAGAGTTCTTCCCAGGTCACCCCCTTGTCCGACTGCCGCTGCCGCACCGAATCAACATACCGATCACGGTGGGTCGCCGGAGCCGGAGCGATCAGATCACTATCGTGGCGGGATGCCCGCACGATACCCGTCCGTCGATCCGTCCGTCGACCCGTCCGACGGTCCAGCCGACGGCCCGGCCGTGGGTCCGCTGCACGGCGTACGGGTGGTGGAACTCGCCGGGATCGGGCCGGGCCCGTTCGCCGCGATGATGCTGGCCGACATGGGTGCGGACGTGATCCGGGTGGACCGGACCGCCGACGTGCACCCGGAACGGTTCGGCACTCCGCACCCGGACGTGCTCAACCGGGGGCGCCGCTCGATCGGCGTGGACCTGAAGGCCGACGGCGCCCGGCAACTCGTACTCGACCTGGTGCGGGACAGCGACGTACTGCTGGAGGGGTTCCGTCCGGGGGTGACCGAGCGGCTCGGCCTCGGTCCGGCCGACTGCCACGAGGTCAACCCGCGCCTCGTGTACGGGCGGATGACCGGCTGGGGGCAGGACGGGCCGAACGCCGGGTACGCCGGACACGACCTCACCTATCTCGCGCCGACCGGGATCCTGCACGCCATCGGCCGCGCCGACGAACGACCGGTGCCGCCGCTGAACCTGATCGGCGACTTCGGCGGCGGCGGGATGATGCTCGCCTTCGGGGTGGTCTGCGCGCTGTTCGACGTACGTGCCGGCGGTGCCGGGCAGGTGGTCGACGCCGCCATCGTCGACGGCGCCACCCTGCTCTCGACCGCCCTGCACGGGCTGCGCGGTCTCGGCATGTGGCGCAACGAGCGGGGCGCCAACCTGCTCGACGGCGGGGCACCCTTCTACGACACGTACGAGTGTGCCGACGGCCGGTTCGTCGCCGTCGGCGCGCTGGAGCCGCGCTTCTACGCCGAGCTTGTCACCCGTACCGGCTTGCGACCGCCGTCCGGGGACGGGCAGGGCCGGTTCGATCCGGACTCCTGGGCGGTCGACCGGGCGGCCTGGGCGGAGCTGTTCCGCAGCCGGACCCGGGACGAGTGGGCGACGCTGCTGGAACACGGCGACGCCTGTGTCGCCCCGGTGCTCGACTGGGACGAGGCGCCGGAGCATCCGCACCTGGCCGCGCGCGGGGTCTTCGTCAGCCACGCCGGTGCCGTCCAGCCGGCGCCGGCCCCCCGGTTCAGCCGCACCCCCGGTGCGATCCGCCGTCCGCCGCCGCACCCCGGCGAGCACACCGACGAGATCCTCGCCGACCTGGGTCTCTCCCCCGCCGCGATCGCCGGGCTACGCGAGAACCGGACGGTCGCCTAGCTCGGCAACGGGCTCGGCAGGGGCACGGCGGTGCCGGTGACGGCGATGCCGGAGGTGGGGGCGGCAGGGATGCCGACCGTGAGCACGCTGGGGCGGCCGAGGTCGGCCCCCTGGTAGACGGTGACCATCGCGGGCACGGTGACCAGCCCCAACTCGCGCAGGTAGCCGCCGAACGCGGCCGCGGCGGCGCCGGTGGCCGGGTCCTCGAACACCCCGCCCGGCGGGAACGGGTTGCGCGCGTGGAAGATCTCCGCCGACTCGCGCCAGACCAGGTCGACGGTGGTCCAGTCGTGGCGCGCCATCAGGGCGGCCAGCGTGGGCAGGTGGTAGTCCAGGTCGGCGAGCCGCTGCCGGGTCGCCGCCGCGATCACCGGGTGCCGGGCACCGGCGTACGCGACCCGTGGCGGCAGGGCCGGGTCGAGGTCGGCCGGATCCCAGCGCAGGGCCGCGAGCAGTTCGGCGAGGTCGGTGGCGTCGATCGGATCGGTACGCGGCGCGACGCTGGTCAACGTCGCGGTGGTCGTACCGTCCGGGGTGGCGGCGGTGGTCACGTCGACCCGACCGGCGCGGGTGTCGAGGTGCATCCGTCCGGTGCCGTGCCGCTGGGCGTACGCGGCGGCGGTGGCGATGGTGGCGTGGCCGCAGAACGGCACCTCGGCCAGCGGGCTGAAGTAGCGGATGTCGAAGTGGTCGTCGCCGCGCGGCAGCAGGAAGGCGGTCTCGGAGTAGCCGACCTCGGCGGCCACCCGGAGCATCTCCGCACCGTCCACGCCGGTCGCGTCGAGCACCACCCCGGCCGGGTTACCGCCGCTCGGGTCGGTGCTGAAGGCGGCGTACCGCAGGATTTCCATGATCACGACCCTACGCGCGGCGTACGGGACCAGCGACGGCCAATCGCCGTCCGCTGGCTCGACGGACCCGACCCGCAACCGGCAAGGATCCCCTGCTCGCACCCCTAGTGCCGGTGAGTACGAGAATGGTTCATTTTCACTCATCGTCTACGCCGCGAACACACCCCGGATTGTTGACAAACTTGAATGTATCGGGGGCCGTCGGTGGTCACTCCCAACCGATGCCGGCGGTCGCCGGACGACGACCGCGGGCAGGCAGATCACCGATCACGAGTCAACCCCGAAACCCTCCGCAGGCACCCATCTCCATCCACAGCCCTGGTGACGCCCGCCCCATGGCAGTCGGCTCCCATCCGCGTCAGCCTCCTTCCCTACCGCGACAAGTTCGGTTCGGACGGCACCACGATGGCAGTTCTCGCCGCACGCCTAAGGAGAGACACCATGCGGCTGATCCTCTTCAACACCCTGATGGGCGCTTGCGCCGGCATCGCACTGCTCCTCGTACCCCGCTTCTGGGCGGTGGTACGGGGTGAACGACCGCCGCTGCTGCTGCTCGGCAACCAGCCGGTCAGCCCGAGCGGCTGGGCGGCGACGTTCGGCATCCTCGGTTTTGTCCTCACCTCGCTCGGCTTCGTCACCACGATCTGGCATCCCTCCGCCCCCGCCAAGGACTACATCGACACGATCTTCGGTGAGCCGACCCTGCTGCTGGGCGTCATCCTGCTGGCCGCCGCCTGGTATCTCGGCCGACGACCCGACGGCGAGGAACTCGACCCGGTGGCGCTGCGCGCGGTGCTCACCCCGGTGAGCTGGGTGGTGTTCTGGCTCGGCATCATCCTGGTCTGGTGCACCCTGGCCATCATCCGGTTCAACGTCGTCGGCGCCGCCCCGGCGGAGGAACCGATCACCGGACTGCTGCACGACTGGCCGATGGTGGAGAATCTCTTCTTCGCCCTGCTGCTGTACGGTCCCGCGGCCGTCGGCTGTCTGCTGTTCCCCGCCGCCGTACGGGGCAACGGGCGGGTTGCCTGGCTCACCCTCTACTGGTGCTGGACCATCGCCGGTTTCGGGTTCGCCCTGTTCAGCGCGATGAACTTCTACACCCACACCGGAATGCTGATCAACCTCGGCACGGACGGCGCCGACTACCGGTGGTGAGCGGCACCGACCCCGCGTGAATCGCCTGGGGGCCGCCGGGTCGGTCCGGAGGCCCCCAGGATCGGTGGATCTAGCTGATCTAAGCTGACCCGGATCCGGGCCGGAATACCGGCCAAGGTACGGCGAACGCGCGGAAATCGGGTGGCACCATGTACGACGCGATGCTGGCGGAGACGGTCACGCTCACCGGGGCGGACGGGGACGAGATCGAGGCCTATCTGGCCCGCCCGCTGGGCCCCGGCCCGTACGGCGCGGTGGTGGTGATCCACCATATGCCCGGCTACGACGAGGCGACCAAGGAGATGACCCGTCGCCTCGCCCACCACGGTTACCTGGCCGTCTGCCCGAACCTGTACAGCCGGGAAGCGCCCGGCGCGAGCCCGGACGACGCGGCCGCCGCCGCCCGCGCCAACGGCGGGGTGCCGGACGTACGGCTGGTCGGTGACGTGGCCGGCGCGGCGGCGTACCTGCGGGGGCTGACGTCCAGCAACGGCAAGGTCGGCGTGATCGGGCACTGCTCCGGGGGCCGGCAGTCGTTCCTGGCCGCCTGCCAGTTGCCGCTCGACGCCGCGGTCGACTGCTACGGCGCGTTCGTGGTCGGTACGCCCCCGGCGGGCATGCCCGCGACGTTCCAACCGCTGCTGGGCATGGCCGACCGGCTCTCCGCCCCGCTGCTCGGGCTCTTCGGCGCGGAGGACAAGTACCCGTCGCCGGAGCAGACCGAGGAACTGGAGCGGGAGCTGACCCGGCTCGGCAAGACCTTCGAGTTCCACACGTACGACAACGCCGGTCACGCCTTCTTCGCCACCGACCGGCCCAGCTACCGCCCCCAGGCCGCGGTCGACGGCTGGCAGAAGATCTTCGCCTGGTTCGACCGCTACCTGAGCGCCTGAGGAGCCGGACATGTGCACCTACGTCACCGAGAAGATCGAGATCGACGGCAGCGGCAAGGGCCCGACCGGCTGGTTCGGTCTCACCGACGCCACCGTGTACGTCGACCACCCCGTGCACGCCCCGTACGAGCACACCGTGAACATCGATCTGGTGAATCCGGCCGCCGGTCCGGCCGCCCGGGTGGCGGTGGAGTTGACCGAGGAGTCGGCGCTGGCCCTGATCGCCGCGATCCAGGCGGCGCTGGCCAGCGCCCCGCCCGGACTGGCCAGCGCGCCGCGTCCGGCGTCCTGATCCTCGGGAAGGGGCGGATCCGGTGCGCCGGAGCGGCTCGACGCGGAAAGTAAGCTTTTCCGCAGGCCTCGCCACCGCGACGGACGATCCGCGCTGATCGCGACCTATTGCTCCGAACTGATGAGGACCCGGTGACCCAGACTGTCGACAACACCGCACAGGATCCCGCGGCCGCGGCCGCCCCGCTCTCCGCACAGAACGGGCCGTACTTCGGTCGGTTCGGTGGGCGGTTCGTGCCCGAAGCGCTGATCGCGGCGCTGGAGGAGCTGGACGCCGCGTACACCACGGCGCTGCTGGATCCGGAATTTGTCGCCCAGCTCGACGAGCTGCACCGCAGCTACTCCGGCCGGCCGAGCATCCTGACCGAGGCGCCTCGGTTCGGCGAGCACGCCGGTGGTGCCCGGATCATCCTCAAGCGCGAGGATCTGAACCACACCGGGTCCCACAAGATCAATAACGTGCTGGGTCAGGCGCTGCTGACCGTACGGATGGGCAAGACCCGGGTCATCGCCGAGACCGGCGCCGGCCAGCACGGCGTCGCCACCGCGACCGCCGCCGCCCTGCTCGGCCTCGAAGCCGTGATCTACATGGGCGAGGAGGACACCCGGAGGCAGGCGCTGAACGTGGCCCGGATGCGGCTGCTGGGCGCCACCGTCATCCCGGTCACGGCGGGCTCGCGCACGCTCAAGGACGCGATGAACGAGGCCATGCGCGACTGGGTCACCAACGTGCACAACACGCACTACCTGATCGGTTCGGTCGCCGGGCCGCACCCGTTCCCGTCGATGGTGCGCGACTTCCAGAAGATCATCGGGATCGAGGCCCGGCAGCAGGTGCTCGACCTGGTCGGCCGGCTGCCGGACGTGATCTGCGCCTGCGTCGGCGGCGGGTCGAACGCGATCGGGATCTTCCAGGCCTTCCTCGACGACACCGAGGTCGAACTGGCCGGATTCGAGGCGGGCGGCGACGGTGTCGACACCGGCCGGCACGCGGCGGCGATCAGCGGCGGTGCACCCGGTGTGCTGCACGGCAGCCGCTCCTTCATCCTCCAGGACGAGTTCGGCCAGACCGTGGAGAGCCACTCTATCTCGGCCGGGCTCGACTATCCCGGCGTCGGGCCGGGGCACTCCTGGCTGCACGAGATCGGTCGGGGCCGCTACGAGGCGGTGACCGACGCGGACGCCATGGAGGCGTTCCTGCTGCTCTCCCGTACCGAGGGGATCATCCCGGCGATCGAGAGCGCGCACGCGCTGGCCGGTGCGCTGCGCGAGGGCCGCCGACTCGGCCCGGACGGGGTCATCCTGGTCAACCTCTCCGGCCGCGGTGACAAGGACGTCGACACCGCCGCCCGCTACTTCGGTTTGCTGGACGGCGCGCCCGCGCCGGACGCCACCTCCGCACCGGCCGGGGCGGCCGACGCGGCGCACGGAGAGGACGCGGCCAAGTGACCGTCCGTACGACCATCGAGAAGGCTCGCGCCGAGGGCCGCGCCGCACTGATCGGTTACCTGCCGGTCGGGTTCCCCGACGTCGAGACCTCGGTTGCCGCGATGCGGGCCATGGTGGCCGGTGGCGTGGACATCGTCGAGGTGGGACTGCCGTACTCGGATCCGCTGATGGACGGCCCGGTGATCCAGCGGGCCACCGAGGCGGCACTGGCCGCCGGCACCCAGACCCGGGACGCGTTCACCGCCGTACGCGGGGTGGTCGACGCCGGTGCGCCGGCACTGGTGATGACGTACTGGAACCTGGTTGACCGGTACGGCGTGGACCGGTTCGCCGACGACCTGGCCACCGCGGGCGGTTCGGGGCTGATCACACCGGACCTGATCCCGGACGAGGCCGCGCAGTGGCAGGCCGCCTCGGACGCGCACGACCTGGACCGGGTCTACCTGGTCGCGCTGACCTCCACCCCGCAGCGGCTGGCGATGACGGCGAACGCGTCACGCGGTTTTGTCTACGCGGCGTCGTTGATGGGCGTGACCGGCGAGCGCAACTCGGTCGGCGCGGGCGCGCGGGACCTGGTCGAGCGGGTGAAGGCGGTGACCGACGTACCCGTCTGTGTCGGGCTCGGGGTGAGCAACGGGGTCCAGGCCGCGCAGGTCGCCGCCTTCGCAGACGGTGTCATCGTCGGCTCGGCCTTCGTCCGCGCCCTGATCGACGCGCCCGACCGCCAGTCCGGCATCGCCGCCGTGGAAGCCATCGCCAGAGACCTGGCCGAGGGCGTCCGTTCCGCCTGATCCCCGAACCGATAATTCCGTACCAGGCTGTTGCTTGTCGTGTTCCCGGTGGGCTCCGCGCTCCCCGACTGCGGCCGGACGTGGCCCGATCGTGGTGTTAGCGTTTCTCCTTCAGCGGGGAGAGCGCATGACATCGTCGGTGTTCCGTTTCGACGCAGGCCTGGAGGTACGGCGGCTGGGGTTCGGCGCGATGCACCTGCCGACCGAGCCGGGCCCTGCCCGCGAAGCCTCCCTGCGGGTGGCCCGGCGGGCCGTCGAGCTGGGCGTCACGTTGATCGACACCGCCTACCTGTACGGCGGGGGCGCCAACGAAGAACTCCTGGCCGAGGCGCTGCACCCCTATCCGGACAGACTGCTCGTCACCACGAAGGTCGGTGTCGAACGGTCGGGCCCTTCCGGCGAATGGAGGCTGGACGGGCGACCGGCTGTCCAGCGTACGCAGGTCGAGCAGAGTTTGCGCCGACTGCGGTTGGAGCGGCTCGAGCTGCTTCAGCTACATCGGATCGATCCGGAGACGCCGCTCGCCGACCAGCTCGGCACGCTGCGGGAGTTGAGGGCCGAGGGGAAGGTCGGCCGGATCGGACTTTCCGAGGTCACCGTCGCCGAACTCGACCAGGCACGGCGGATCGTCGACGTGGCGAGTGTGCAGAACAGGTACAACGTGCTCGACCGTGAGCATGAGCCCGTTCTCGAAGCCTGCGAGCGGGCCGGGATCGCGTTCCTGCCGTGGCGCCCGATCTCGGCCGGGGCGTCGGGAGCGAAGGCGGAAGTCGCCGCGGTGGCGGCTGAGGCTGGTGGCACGTCCACCCAGGTCGCGCTGGCGTGGCTACTGAGCCGGTCGCCGGTGATCCTGCCAATTCCCGGTACGGCTCGGGTGGACCACCTGGAGGAGAATCTCGCTGCGCAAGGGCTTCACCTGAGCCAGGCCCATCGCGCCCGCCTGGACCGGCTGCACGAGCCGGCATAGGACCGGACTGGCGGGTCGGGCCCGGATTGTCGGACCCGAGCGTTAGCATCCCCCCGATCACCGGAGGGGTGGGATGGCGCCATGGCCCAGGACAACATCACGACCTTTGTCGACCGGGACCTGCGGGGTGCACGGTTCGACAGGTCGACGCTGGCCGGCGCCGTGATGCGCGGTGTCGACGTACACGGGCTGGATATCGACGCACCGTGGCTGGCCGAAGGCCCGCTGCTGGTCAATGGTGTCGACGTCGTGCCGCTCGTCGAGGCCGAGCTCAACCGGCGGTTCCCGGGGCGTGAGCTGAAGCAGGCCAGCGACCCGGACGGTCTGCGTACGGCGTGGGCGGCGCTCGAACGCGCCTGGGCAGCCGCCGTCGACCGGGTCCTGTCCA
The DNA here is from genome assembly GCF_040676775.1 of Micromonospora sp. NPDC049523. Classification (NCBI taxonomy): domain Bacteria; kingdom Bacillati; phylum Actinomycetota; class Actinomycetes; order Micromonosporales; family Micromonosporaceae; genus Micromonospora; species Micromonospora sp. NPDC049523. Next base: position 173,914 of record NZ_JBFAPP010000001.1, read on the forward strand.
TGCCCGAGGGTGCCGCCGACGTCTCGATAGACGGCGAGTGGTCGTTCGCGCAGACGCTGCGCCACCTCGCGTTCGCCACCGACGCATGGCTCGGCAAGGCGATCCTGCGCCTGCCACACCCCTTCCACCCGCTCGGCCAGCCGCACGCCGAGTACGAGACGGACGGGCTCGACATGTCGATCTTCGCCAGCGAAGAGCCGACTTTCGCTGCGGTGCTCCGGGTGCGGGCCGAGCGGCAGGCGATGGTCCGCGATTTCCTCGCGGCCGTCACGCCGGACGTGCTTGCCGAGCGTCGATCGAGCGCCTGGTCACCCGACCACGAAGAGTCCGTCCTGCGCTGCCTACACGTGATCTTCGACGAGGAGTGGGAGCACCTCCGTTTCGCCCTGCGCGACCTGGACGCGCAGGGCTGAAGGCCGCCCACCGCCCCGTCACGGGGCAAGGCAACGCCGCCTCGCCCGACCGGCGGCAGCTCAGCGCGACCGGCGGCAGCTCGGTACGACCGGCTGCGTGGGTGAGGACTTCCGGGCCAGCGGCTGCGCGGATGCGGACGGCACTCTCGGCGATCGCAGCCCGAGCAGTGTCACTCGGCGCGACCGCTCACCGAACTCATCCGATGAATCGGCCGGGGCTCTCGCTGTTTGCACCCCACGTGAGGACCGGTCCTTGACATACCTCCGATGTTTCGGGAATATTATCGAGTCATTTCAATCTCTGAACGTCCATCGCCAGTTGCCCGGGGCCGGTGCGTGGATGGTGCGCGACGCACAGGAGAGGACACCATGCGACCAATATTCCGAATAGGACTGTCGTTGCTCATCGCGATGGCGGCGACGGTCGTCATTCCGTCGGCACCGGCGGCCGCCGCTCCGGGCGACAATTACGTCGTCGATGACGCGTTGAGCGGACCACGCACCCGCTGGTTCGACGAGGCACGCTTCGGCATGTTCATCCATTTCGGCACGTACGCCGTCTACCAGGGCCAATACGGGACCTGCCGGGAAGTCGAATGGATCAAGCGGCAATGCAACATCCCGTGGAGCGACTACGAGGCCAAGGCCGCCACCTTCAACCCTGCGGCGTTCGACGCGAACGCGATCGTGCAGCTGGCCAAGCAGGCAGGTCAGAAGTACATCGTGATCACCGCCAAGCACCACGACGGGTTCGCCATGTGGCCCACCCGCGTCAACCGGTGGAACCTGCGCGACCACTCCGGCTTCTCCCGCGACCTTCTGCGCGAACTCAAGGACGCCGCGACCGCCAACGGCATCAAACTCGGCTTCTACTACTCGATCTGGGACTGGCACGACACGGATTTCGTCGCGAACTTCCCGGCGTACGTCACGAAGATGAAGGCGCAACTGCAGGAACTCGTGACCAATTACGACCCGGCGCTGCTGTGGTTCGACGGCGAGTGGACCGAGAGCAATCCCACCAACCCGTGGTCGGAACAGAACGGCGAGGATCTGGAGCGGTTCGTCCGCGGCATCTCACCCCAGGTCATCACCAACAACCGGATCGGCAAGCGCCGGCCCGTCGACGGCGACTACGGCACCCCTGAACAGGCCCTCGCCGGTTCCCCGCCGTCGGCACAACTGCAGGAAACCTGCATGACCATCAACAACACCTGGGGGTACGCGGCCTGGGACACCAACTTCAAGTCACCGACCCAACTCGTACGCGACCTGGCTAGCGTGACGAGCAACGGCGCCAACCTCCTGCTCAACATCGGCCCGACGCCCACCGGTGCGGTCACGGCGGGGCAGTCCGGTGCCCTCAACGGCGTCGGAACCTGGATGACCACCAACGGCGCGGCCATCACCGGCGCGGGCTACACAGGCCTGGTCGGCACGCCCACCTGGGGCAAGGTCACCCGCAAGGGCAACAAGCTCTATCTCATCGTCAACAACTGGGCCACGACTCTGCACCTCAGCCAACGGTCGCCGTTCACGGTCACCGGCGCCCGGGTGCTCGGCAGCGCGGCGCCGGTGACCGTGCGCGCCGCCGGGGACGGATACGACTTCCTGCCGAGCGGCGGCGCCACCAACGCCATCGCCACCGTCATCGAGGCCGACATCAGCACCCCCGCACCCGCGGCGGTCGGCACCGGCTCCGGGCTCAAGGCGGAATTCTGGAACAACACCACATTCGCCGGTACGCCAGCGGTCACCCGTACGGATCCGACCGTCAACTACGCCTGGCGTTTCAGCGGCTCCCCAGCCGCCTCGATCGGCACCGACAACTTCGCCAGCCGCTGGACCGGCTCGATCGAGCCGCGGTACTCCGAGCGGTACACCTTCACCGCGGTGTCGGACGACACGGTCCGGCTGTGGATCGACGGGCAACTGGTCATCGACAACGCCACGCCCCACGCACCCGCCGTCGACCAGGGCAGCGTCACGCTCACCGCCGGCCGGCACGACATCCGCCTGGAACAGACCGACCAGAGCGGCTCGGCGTACATGAAGCTCATCTGGAGCAGCCCCAACACACCCGCCCAGATCGTGCCGCGGTCGCAGCTCTATCCGACCACCGGCGCGCTCCAGCGATTCAACGACAACGTGGCGACGTACAGCACCGGCTGGGCCGTCAGCAGCGCCCGCGGCTTCGGCGACTACAACGACGACGTGCACTACACGACCGGCAACGGCGGGTCGTTCACGTACACGTTCAACGGCACCGGCATCGACTACCTGTCGGAGCGCTACTCCGACCAGGGCCTGGTGGACATCTACCTTGACGGTGTCCTGCGGGCCACGGTGGACACCAGCAGCAGCACCCGCCTGACCCAACAGGTCGTCTACGGCGTCCGCGGACTATCGCCGGGTTCGCACACCCTGCGCGGCGTCAAACGATCGGGCACGTACATGCTCGTGGACCGCTTCGACGTGGTAACCCAGTAGCGGATGCGGCCGGCGGGGCTCGAGCCCCGCCGGCCGCCAACCGCACCGGTGGCCGGCGGCGGCACTCCGCCGGTGGCGTGATCGCGGTGCGCCCGGCGCCTATCATGGACGCTGACCATGGCCTTTGGCGATGGAGAGGGAGTACGGCGTGCAGGTACGGATCGTGATGGACGACCCTGCGGCTTCGGCCGAGCTCTTCGACTGGCTGCGCGCGGATGCCGGCCTGGTCAGAAGCGCCGAGGTACGGCCCGGGCCGGCCGATCCGGGGAAGCTCGGCGCACTGGAGATCATCGACGTGTTGCTCGGGCAGGCGACGGCGATCTCCGGTCTCGCGTTGGCCGTCGACGCCTGGCGTCGCTCCCGCTCTCGCCCGGAGACCATCACGATCAGCCGGGAGGACGGTGCCACCTTGACGCTGCCGAGCGGGGATGCCGGGAACGTCGACGTGATCCGGCAGTTCCTGGCTGAGGAGGACGGCGGGTCGGGTCAGACCGGCCAGTGACGGGGTCCGCCTACCTACCCGATCCGGCCAGGTCGCGGGCCGTGCTGATCGGTGTCTCGGCGTACACCCGGATGCCGGCCATTCCCGCCGCCGCGGCCAACGTCGCCGCCCTGTCCGCCGTGCTCACGGACCCCAGCCGGTGGGGGTTGCCGACGGAGCATTGCCGCGTGGTCGTGGACCCGGTAACCGCTCAGGACATCCTCGACCCGATCCACGAGGCGGCCGCGGCGGCCACCGACGCGCTGGTTGTGTATTTCGCCGGTCACGGGTTGCTCGACAACGGCGAGCTTGAGCTCGCTCTGGTCGGTGGTGCCGCGGACGCGCTGCACCATGCGGTGCGGTTCGCCCAGGTACGCCGGGAGGTGGTCACGACCGCGCGTCGCTGCCGGGCGAAGGTGGTAATGCTCGACTGCTGCTTCAGCGGGCGGGCGATGTCGGGCTTCATGGCCGCGCCGGGACCGTTGGCCGACCACGCCGTCATCGACGGCACATACCTGATGACTGCCACCGCCGAGACGACACTCGCCCTGGCGCCACCGGGAAACAGGTACACCGCCTTCACTGCGGCGCTGCTGGGTGCCTTGGAAAAGGGCGTGCCCGGTGGCCCCGACCCGCTCGACATGGACACCCTCTTCCACCAGGTCGAGTCCGAGCTGCGTAGCCGTGGCCAGCCGACTCCGCAGCGTCGCAGCCGCAACGACGGCAATCGGATCGCACTGGTCCGCAACCCTGCCGCCGACACCCCGGGCGAGACTCCGGCGTGGACGTACGAGCAGCCCCGCCGGCAGCGCAGGGTCCTCTGGGTGACGGCCGCCGCCCTGGTGGTCGCCGCGACCGGGCTCGCGGGCATCCTCACGCTCGGCCGCGACCGGGGAGCGCCGCAGGTAACCGGCTCCACCCCACCCGTCGGGTCAGGTGTCCCCGCCACGACCAGCCACGCCACCGAGGCTCCTGCGACAACGACCAGTACGCTCCCGCAGACGCAGAACGTGACCGCGAGCTGGCTCCGCGACGTCTCGACGCCCGACGGTCTTGTCCAGATCGTGCTGAGCGGGGTCAACCAGGACGGCATATCCTTCTCCGTCGTGACCCCCCAGGCCAGTTGCAGCGTCAAAGGTTCCGACATCGGGGAGTCGATCGTGGTGCCGCAGCACGACGACGTTTGGATCCGGTTCGTGCCGCTGCGGCAGATCTTCTCGACCGCTGACGCTACCGACGACGACTTCGATACCCCGGTGGTGTTCCAGGTGCGGTGGGGTCGGGGCGAGGCGCCGCGCAGCAGCCGCCCCTGCGTGTAACACTCGTCCCCGCGCCCCGATGCCCCTCGACGCGTGCGCGCGGACCGGGGGTACCAGGACAGACACGATCAACCGACCGCCGCACCTGCTGTGGCGGGGAGCCCAAGGCGGCAACCCGGATTCGGAGCAGGGTTGCCGGCCCGGACCGTACTGGGTCCGGGCCGGTGGCGTCGGGTCAGGTGGTGCTGTAGATCTCCAGTTCGGAGAGCTGGGCGGCCGGCCAGCCGGTGTTGGCGGTGAAGACCACGCGGACGTACCGGGTGGTGGTGGCGGGCAGCGGGACGGTCGCGGTGTTGCCGCTGGCGGGGTTGAAGGTGACGCTGCTCGGGCCGGCGACGGCGGTGAAGGTCGAGCCGTTGGTGCTGCCCTGCACGGTGACCGTCTGGTTGCGGGTCGCCCAGGCCGATGACGGCGGCAGCTTCAGCACGACCCGGCGGACCGGGGTCGCGGCACCGAGGTCGACCTGCACCCACTGCGGGAAGGCGTTGCTGGGGCTCTCCCAGTAGGTGTTCGGGTTGCCGTCGACCACGTTGGACGAGCCGTAGACCTGGACGTGGCCGCTTTCGGCGGTGGGCCGGTTCAGCGCCAGGTTCGTGGTGGGCGGCGGAGCCGCGTCGGTGGTGACCGTCACGGTGTTCGACGGCGACGAGACGTTGTTCGCCGCGTCCAGCGCGACCACCGAGAAACTGTACGCGGTGGCCTGGCTCAACCCACCCACCGTGTACGACGTACCGCTCGGCGAGCCGACCACGGTGCTGCCCTGGCGTACCTGGTAGCCGGTCACCCCGACGTCGTCCACGGAGGCGGTCCAGGCGAGCGAGACGCTGGTGGCGGTCTTGGCGGTGACGTTCAGCCCGCTCGGTACGCTCGGCGGGGTGCCCGGCTCGCTGATCACGCCGCCGTACACCTCCACCTGGGAGAACTGCGCCGCCGGCCAGCCGGTGTTGGCGGAGACGGTGAGCCGCAGGTAGCGCAGGTTGGCGGTGGCGAAGTTGACGGTGACCGTGTTTCCGCTGGCGGGGTTGAACAGGTAACCGCTCTGGCCGACGACGGTGGAGAAGCTGGACCCGTTGGTGCTGCCCTGCACGGTGATGGTCTGGGTACGGCTCTCCCAACCGCTCGGCAGCCGCAGCACGACCCGGTTGACGCCGGCCGCGGCACCGAGGTCGACCTGGAACCACTGCGGCAGGCTGCCGCTGCTCTCCCAGTAGCTGGACGGGTTGCCGTCCACCGCGTTGCCGGACGGGTACGGGCCGTTCTGGCTGCTGGCCGTGGTCGGCTTGCCCGCGGCGAGGTTGGTCGGACCGGGGCCGGGGCCACCGCCGGCAACCGGCTGGGTCGGTCGCATCGGGGTGAGGGCGAGCTGACCCTTGAGCATCCGGCCGCCGTCGGCGGTGATCCGCAGGTAGTAGTCGGAGGAGCAGGCCGTGCCGTCCTCGTCGAGGGCACGGATGCCGGTGCCGGCCGGCACCCAGGCGGCGCTCTCGGCGGTCTTGGCGATCTGGTTGCCCTCGTTGTACTCGTCGAACATGGAGACGTAGAGGCCCTGCGCGCCGAGCCTGATCATGTTGTAGAGGTGCCGCCAGTAGAAGTCGCCGTGGTAGCGGTGACCGGAGGAGAGGTCACCGGGCATGACGCAGGGCTGGTAGTCGATGCCGTGGGCGTTGCAGTCGGCCTGGTCGGGGACGTTGACGTTGTTGTAGAACCAGTCCAGCCCGTCGAGGGTGCCGGTGCGGCCGACCATCCACGGCGAGATCATGTTGAAGGCGTGGTAGACGTCGAGGAAGCCGGGCCGGGAGTCGTTGACCCCGGTACGCCAGTAGGTCGGCACCCCGCCGATCACGTAGCAGCCCTGTGCCTTGAACCAGTTCACGACCTCCAGGCAGGGTGCCGGCGGGAACGGCCGACCGCTGTCGTTGAAGCCGAAGCCCCAGATGCAGACCACCGGCTTGCCGTTCTGTCGCGCGTACGCCGGTGACGCGGTCAGGGCGGACATCTTCGTAGTCCAGTCGGTTTTCAACTCTGACTGGAAGTTCGTCCAGCTCGTGACGTCGTACATGATGTAGAACTTGCGGCCGAAGCGTTCCGCCGCGCCGCGGACCTTGACCGCCATGGCGTCGCGGGTGGGGCCCTCGTCGCCGAACGGGTTGAAGCGTTGCAGCGCGGCGGTGTCGCAGTTGTGTTCCTGCATCCACCGGAAGTGCGTGTCGACGGTCTGCTGGTCGTACGAGGAGAACAGCGCCGCCGGCTGGCCGTTGCCGAGGTTGGGGTACGCGGTGTTGTAGGTCCGGGTGTATTCGCGGTTGTCCGGCCAGGACACGATCGTGGTGTTGCTCGGCGACGGTGACTGGAACCGGTCGCGGCTCCAGTGCCACCAGCCGCCGATCGGCGCGCCGTCGCCGGGGGCGGAGAACCAGCCCTGGTATCCCACGGAGATCTTGCCGACGACGTCGCCGGGCGGGCTGGCCGCGTGGGCCGGCCGGGCCGCGGCGGCGAGCAGCTCTGACGTGGACACCGCGGCCAGCGCGGAGCCGGCCACGACCGATGACATGAACCTGCGGCGGGAGACTGCCATGGGTGCACTCCCTTTCGTGAAGGAGCGGGATCGGTACCGCGTCGTACCGGGGCGAGGGGTGACACGGGCGCGCGCCGAGGGTGCCGGCCGCGGGGCGTCCGCCCAGCCGGCCGATCACGGTCATCCTGCCAGCTTTGTTCACATGACCGCAATACAAGGATCGATGTGTGAAACATTTGGACGGCGTGGAGCAAAATCACGACCATCACCGTCCACGATGAAGGCCGACCCGAGGGCGACGAGGCCAGGGGTGCAACATCGATGAATATTTACCCACGTCTTGTTTCTTCGGCATGATGCTCGTAACCTGCGATAAACATCGGATGCCTACCCGCCTTGGCCAGGGCTAATACACCGGATCGCCGTGATGCCGGGCGCCCCGGCCGGTGGGATAGCTCGGATGACTGGCGCGCGAGGAAGGTGACCCACCGCAGCACTGGCGCACCCGACACACCCGTCTTCCTGGGGAGCAGACCGTGACCATGAGCAGATCATCGGCGGCCCGCCGCCGGATGTTCGCCGGTGTCGCCGCCGCGACGCTGGCACTCGGCATGACCGCCTGCGGCAACGACGACAACGCCGACTCGACCGACCAGTCGGTGACCATGTGGACCTTCAAGAACACCCACGTCGCGGCCCTCGAACAGGTGGCCACCGAGTTCAAGACCAAGACCGGGATCACCGTCAAGATCGAGGCGTACACGCCGGACGACGTGTTCACCAGCAAGATCCAGAGTGCCGCGCAGACCGGTGACCTGCCGGACGTCTTCGAACTGCACGCCGGTGGCGAGGACCTGCGCATCGGTGGCGCCGGACTGCTCGGCGACCTCGCCCCCGACTTCCCCGAGTCGGCGCTGCAACGGTTCCTGCCCAACACCCGCGCGGCCGGGCTGGTCACCGAGAAGCGCCGGGCCGAACAGGAAGAGGTCAAGGACGCCAAGGTCGGCAGCCTGTTCAGCGTGCCGTTCACCGCCGGCACCTTCGGCATCGTCTACGGCAACCGGGAGAAGATGAAGGCGGCCGGACTCGACCCGGACAAGCCCCCGCGCACCTGGGAGGAGTTCATCGGCTACCTCGCGGCGACCGGCGCCGCCGACCCGAAACAGGGCGGACTGTCGCTCGGCCTGAAGGTGAGCCAGACCGGCTTCAACTGGATCTACGAGCAGCTCGCCTTCGCGTACCTCGGCCAGGCCGGGTTCGAGGCGCTGTTCGACAAGGACCCCGCGCAGGGCTTCGCCAGCCCGGACGGGCTCCGTACGCTCCAGCTCTACCAGCAGCTCAAGCCACACTGGATCGCCGGGGTGAGCGCGCTCGGCATCGACGAGGCCGACGTCGCGTTCGCCCAGGGCAAGTCCGCGTTCAACGTCGGCGGCACCTTCACCCTCGCCTTCCTGGCGCAGAACGGCATGCCGGCGGAGAACCTGGTCACGTTCCCGATCCCACCGGCGACCGGCGGTAAGGTCACCGACCTGCGGCTCGCCCCGCTGGCGTTGACCGGCCTGTCGGTCAGCTCCCAGACGAAGAACCGGGCGGCGGCGGTCAAGTGGATCGACCACCTCACCTCCCCGGAGGGATCGGGCGCGTTCGCCAAGGCGTCGCTGGACCTGCCGGCGACCGATCTCGGCGCCGAGGCCGCCACCCTGCTCGGGCCGAAGCTCGCCGCGTTGCAGCAGTACTTCACCGGGCCGCCGGAGAGCACCTACGACGCGGCCGACAAGGGGTTCCGGCCGCCGGACTACGACGAGGTCCAGGTCGGCGATCCGCTGGTGAAGTTCTCCCCGCTGGGCGAGACCGACCCGGCGGCGACCGCCGCGCAGCTCGACAAGGTGATCACGGCCATGTGGCAGAAGTCCGGCTAGGACGCACCGTGGCGATCCTGAACACGATCGACCCGTTGGGACGGCCCGGAGCCGGGCCGTCCCGACGGCAACGCCGCCGCACCCGCCGGGCCGGCCGCCGGTCCCGGCGACAGTGGCTGATGGGGTACGCCTTCGTCGCGCCCGCCGTCCTGCTCTTCCTGGTGATGGGGCTCTACACCGTCGGCTACAGCGTCACGCTCAGCTTCGCCAAGTGGAACGGCTTCACCCCGAACTGGGAATGGGTCGGGCTGGACAACTACCGCGACCTGCTCTACCGCGACCCGACCCTGGCGCCCGAGTTGCGGGCCGCCGCGTGGCACACCGCGATCGCGATGCTCGCCGTACCGCTGGGCACGGTGGCGGTGGCGTTGCCACTGGCCGTACTGCTCAACACCATCCGGCGGCTGCGCGGCCTGCTCCGGTCGGTCTACTTCCTGCCGTACGTGACCACCGGGATCGCGGTCTACTACGCCTGGCGGTACGTGCTCGAACCGGACGGGGCGATCAACCTGCTGCTCCGCTCGGTCGGGCTGGGCAGCGTGGCCCGTCCCGAGGGTTGGCTCGCGGATCCGGACACCGCACTCGGCACCCTCATCGTGATCATCATCTGGGGCGGCGTGCCGGTGGCGATGCTGCTCTACCTCGCCGGACTACAGGCCATCGACCCGCACCTGACGGAGGCCGCGCAGCTCGACGGCGCCGGTGGCGTACGGGTGGTCCGGCACATCACCTGGCCACTGCTGGTGCCGATCACCGCGGCGATCACCCTGCTCGGGATCCGGGACACCATGCAGGGCTTCCAGATCTTCCTGCTGATGACCAACGGCGGGCCGGGCGGGCACACCGACGTACTCGGCCTACAGGCGTACCAGCTCGCCTTCTTCCAGAACCTCTCCCCCACCCTCGGCGTGGCCAGCGCGCTCGGTTGGCTCATCTTCCTGGCCGCCCTGCTGCTCACCGTGGTCAACGCCCGACTGCTGCGGAGCAGCCAGTGACCGTCATCCGACCGGCCGTACGCCGTCGCCCCTCCGTCGGCCAGCTCGTCGCGTACGCCGCGCTCGCGCTGTACGCCGTGGTCAGCCTCTACCCGTTCGCCTGGATGGTGTCCGGAGCGTTGAAGGACCGCGACGAGATCCTGCGCGGTGGCCACCTGGTGCCACGCCAGCCGACCTGGGACACCCTGGTCGAGACCTGGAGCCGGCTGCACTTCTTCGACTACCTGCTCAACAGCCTGCGGGTGACCGGGCTGACCGTGCTCGGGGTGCTGGTGGTCTACAGCCTGGCGTCGTACGCCTTCGCGGTGCTCGACTTCCCCGGTCGCCGGTTCCTGTTCTGGTTCTTCGTCGCGCTGCTGTTCGTGCCCGGCATCACCGTGCTGCTGCCGCTGGTGATCCTGGAGAACAAGCTCGGCATCCTCGGCACCCACCTGGGACTGGTGCTGCCGTTCGTGAACGGGACCGCCCCGCTGACGGTGCTGCTGCTGACCAACGCGTTCCGGTCGATTCCGCGCGAGTTGCACGACGCCGCCCGGGTGGACGGGGCCGGCGAGGCCCGCATCTTCTGGCGGGTCTACCTGCCGCTGAGCCGTCCGGCACTGATCACCATCGCGGTGCTTACCGCCGTGCCCACCTGGAACGAGTACGTGCTGACCCGGGTCTCGCTCAACGACGAGTCCCGCTACACCCTGCCGCTGGCCCTGGAGATGCTCGCCTCGGGCAACGTGCCCCGGTACAACGAGATAATGGCCGGCTCGCTGATCCTGGTGGTGCCGGTCATCGTGCTCTTCCTCGTCGCCCAGCGCTATTTCGTCAACGGCCTCACCGGCGCCGTGAAGGACTGAACCCTCGGCGCCGGTGACGCCTCGACCGGGTCAACGCTTGATCGCCACCCCGACCCAGGCCGGCGTCCCCTTGGCCCGCTCGACCTCGGCGGGCTCGACCAGGTCCTCCGGCTCGGGGCGCCAGAACGGCGGCTGGACAAGTCCCGGCTCCAGCAGGTCCCAGCCCTCGAAGAGGCGCTCGACCTGCTCCCGGGTGCGCAACGCCACCGGAGCGGTCCGCTCGCTGTACTCCCTCTCCGCCTGCACACCCGCCTCGGTGAGCTGCGGCGGCCGGGACGCGTGCGAGATGACCACATAGGATCCGGCGGGTACGGCGTCACGCAGCCGGGCGAGGATCCCCTCCGGGTCGTCCGAGTCCTGCACGAAGTGGAGCACCGCGACCAGCAGGATCGCCACCGGGCGGGTGAAGTCCAGGCCGGCCTCGGAGGCCAGCCGGACCACCTCGGCCGGGTTACGCAGGTCGCCGCGGAACGCCGACACCAAGGGCTGGTCGCGCAGTATCTCGTTGGCCTGGGCGACCACCACCGGGTCGACGTCCAGGTAGAGCACGCGGGCGTCCGGCGCGACCTGCGCGGCGATGTCGTGCACGCTGCCCGGGGCGAGCAGACCGGCGCCGACGTCGAGCACCTGCCGGATCCCCGCCTCGAACACGAACCTGGCCGACCGGGCCAGGAACGCCCGGTTGGTACGCACCCAGTACGCCAACTCGGGCTGTACGGTCAGCAGCTGGTTCGCCATCTCCCGGTCCGCACCGAACGTGTGCGTACCGCCACCGATGGCGTTGTAGACCCGGGCCAGGTTCGGTCCGGTCGGGTCCACCTCGTCCGGCATCCACTGCTTGTCCTCGGACCGCGCCATGACTCCTCCTCCGGTCGACCGGATTGATCCCCGTCACGGAAGACCATCGACCCGTTCGTTGGGAAGCCACCATCATGCCTGCCCGGTGCCAGCGACAAAATCCGTCCCCAGCAACAAAATCCGTCCTCGGCGACAAATCCGGGCAAGCATCCGTCGGCGCACCGCCCGCACCTGTGACGACCGAACCGAAACGCCGCCAGCCGCCCGCACGGCGGTAACACGACTCGACCGGGGCGGGCCGATGTCGCGGTCGCCGCCGGCGGGGGCGGTTGACGATCTCCAGCCCGGTTGGATTAGGTTAGCCATACCTAAGGAAGATGGAGGCTGCCGTGACCCAGACCGCCGAGCGACCCACTTCGATCCAGCCGTACCGCGTCTTCGGCGTCGAGGTGCTGCACGCCCGACGGTTGAGTCCGAGTTTCCTGCGGGTGACCTTCACCGGGCCGGACCTCGGCGCGTTCGCCGACAACGGCTACGACCAGCGGATCAAGCTCATCCTGCCGCTGCCGGACACCGGGCTGACGGACATGCCGGTCGGACCGGACTGGTACCCGCGCTGGCGGGAGCTGCCGGCCGAGCGGCGCAACCCGATCCGCACGTACACCGTCCGGGCGGTCCGGCCAGGAGCGGCCGAGGTCGACGTCGACCTGGTGCTGCACGGTGACGGCGGACCGGCGTCGCGGTGGGCCGTCGCCGCCCGGCCCGGTTCGACCGCGGCCCTGCTCGGCCCGGACGCCGGTTACCCGGGCGTGCACGGCGGGCTCGAATTCCACCCACCGGTCGGTACCGACCGCCTCCTGCTGGCCGGTGACGAGACCGCCGTACCGGCGATCGGCTCGATCCTGGAGCGGCTGCCCGCCGACGCGTACGGCGAGGCACTGCTGGAGGTACCGGTCAGCGGCGACCACCTGCCGATCGCCGGACCTCCCGGGGTACGGGTGACCTGGTTGCCCCGCGACGGCGCGGAACACGGCAGCCAACTCGTCCCAGCCGTACGGGCCGCCGCCGGACGCCTACGAGCCGGCTCGGCGACCCCGGCACCCGCGGTCGAGCTGGAGGACGTCGACGTCGACACCGACATCCTGTGGGAGGTCCCGGTCGACGCCGACGACCACCGGCAGACCGGCAACGGCGACCTCTACGCCTGGTTGGCCGGCGAGGCGGGCGTGGTCAAGACGCTGCGCCGGCAACTGGTCGGCGAGTACGGCATGGACCGCCGGGCGGTCGCGTTCATGGGCTACTGGCGCCTCGGCCGCACCGAGCAGAACTGACACCACCGGCTGACGGGAAGGGCCACCCCCGGCGCTTCCCGTCAGCCGAGCGGGGTCGCCGTTCAGAGCAGGTGGATCCGTTCGGTGCCACCGTCGCGGTTTTGCAGGGTGAGGCTGCCCCCGCCGCGTTCCATCAGCTCCAGCACCAGGTTGTAGACCACCAGCGCACGGTTGATCGTGTCGGTCTTGGTGTCCCTGGTACGCGTACAGGCCAGGTCGAGTGCGTCCACCGCGCGCGGGGTGAGGTTGACGGTGACCTTCACCAGTGACCGGCTGCCGTCGCCAGCGCCCGGTCCCGCATCCCTTCCCCCGGCCACGGATCCGTCGCCGGTCACACCCGCCTCGGACACCACCGGCCCGGTCGGCAAGGGTGGTCCCCCGATGATCCCGCCCGGTCCGTCGGCCACCGCTCGCTCGTCAGCCACGCTTCGCCCATCAGTCATGGTTCGTCCGTCGGCCACCCGCGTCACGGGCACCGTCCTGCACCGGGGCCCCGGTCGTGAGCTGGCTTCCCAGTGCCGCCTCTGGTCGCCACAGCGCACTCCCCCGGTGTGATCACGGTTGTCCCCTCGATGACGACCGGTCCGACCCTCGGACCGAGCTGGACCTGCCCGGGTGGCGATCGCCCCCACTTTCGCCTCCCGCGACGGTCGCCGGGAGGTTATTCCCGCTACTGCGAAGTCTGCTGTCAGGAACACGACTAGTGGGACACATAGGACCCCAATTGACGTACCGGGTGTGCGACATCCACATCGGAGGTTGACAGCCATCACTGTGGCGTACTCATTGCGGCATTCCGCAATTCACCTTGCGCCCGGTGCGACGACCACCATTTCACCAGATGGTCCAGTAGCGCGACTTTTTTACCTAATTGCCGGGACACACCTCGTCTTAGCAGCACGAGATCGGGGATCCAGCCAGTCAATGTATGGTCTGTAGCGTCACGGTCACCCTAGGTGATCTTGACGCAGGCGTACCGGGCCACAAGCCTCCCCTACGAACAGAAGGACTCAACGAGTGACCCAGCAAGACGGAGCGAGCCCCCGAGACGGTGATGACCCGACCGAGGCATCAGACCCGGAGGACGCACCGAGCAACCGGGGGTACGCGGTCGACATCCAGATCAACAGGCGCCTACGGGTCAAGGTGGACACCGAGGCCGTACGGCACCTGGCCCCCGAGGACGACGACGACAACCCGGAAGGTCGGAATGCCGAACCCAGCAGACCAGCGCTTTGATTCCATGGTGGACCGGCAGCGCCGCCTGAGGAGGATCAGGCGCAACGCCGGCCGCCATCCGGTCGGACAGATCACCCTCCGCCGGGACATCTATCGCAATCTGTCCACCCGGTCAGAGGACATCGGACCGACCTGGACGCCCTGACCGGACCGGCTCGGGACATCGGTCGCTCATTTGGGGAGGATGGGCGACCGATTTTCTTCGTCACCGGGCATCGGTGACACCAAGGCACTGCACCCGACGTACGTCTTTCGTCATCCGAGTCGCTTACCGGCACCCTCGTTTTGACTGGTCCACTGAACCGTGCAAACAGGCGCCCACGATCGGCACCCAAGGCACGCGGAGACGGGATCGGCGGTGCCAACCGACGACGACCGCCCGATCCACGTCACGGCCGCCACCCACGGGCCGAAGGCAGGCGGAGCAGCACAGACAGCGGCGCAGCCGCGGTACCGCGCACCCGCCGTCCGGTGGTATTTCCATCTCGATCGACGGCCGTGACGCACGGCATCCGGTTGCCGACGATCGCCGCGGGCCGCTTGCCGAGTCGACATTCGGGCCGCATTCGAAATGGCAATCTTACCGACATAACCGGGCACCCAAGGCAATCGGAATTACGCCTCTAAACATAGTCGTCGATCTGTGCCATACAGTAATTCTGCCGACCCCGCGGCCCATCCGGGCAGCGATTTGTCGGACCACTCCACCACCAACCGGAGGGAATTACCATGGGCACAGCACGACAGAATGCCCGACGCTCAGGGCCCCGGCTGATCGTCGGAACGGTGTTGGCGACACTGTTGACCCTGACCACCGCCGGCGCCGCCCTGGCCGGCTCGACCACCGACGGGGCAACGGTGGCGGCGCGTACCGACGCCTACATCCGGGACGTCACGGGTGACGTCGGCGCGGAACCGCACTACCTCAACCCGCTCTGGGCCAGCCCGGACATCAAGGTCTGCCCGACCGCGATCGAGTGCGCCACCAGCCAGAACCCGATCGTCGGCGTGACCAACTACGTCTTCGTCAAGCTGAACAACCCCGGCCCGTACGGCTCCGGAGTCAGCAACGGCACGCTGGAGCTCTACCGTACGACTCCGGGCGGCGGCGCGACCTGGCCGATCCACTGGACGCTGATCGGCGCGACCCCGGCGAGCGCGGTGCCGGGCGTCACCACGGTGACGATCCCGTGGAACGGCGTACCCGGTCCCGGGCACTTCTGTCTGCTGGCCCGGTGGGTGTCCCCGACCGACCCGATGACGTCCGAAGGTCCCAGCCACAGCATCAACGTCCAGTACAACAACAACCTTGCGTGGCGCAACGTCGACTCGGTCAACCCGGCCCCGGGAAGCCCCGCCGTGCGCCCATTCGCGATCGGCAACGAGACCGAGGTACCGACCAGGAACGACCTCGTGTTCAACCAGCGGGGAGAACCGTTCCAGAATGCCGGCGGGCGGATCGTCGCCGACCTGGGTCCGGTTCTGTTCGAGCGGTGGGTACAGGCTGGGCGGCCCGGCACCGGCATCCGCGAAGTCGGCCGCAACCAGGTGGAGATCGTGGCGGCAAACGCCAAGATCAACGACCTGCTGCTCAACCCCGGTGAACGTCCGGCGTTCAGTTTGATCTTCTCCACGACGACCGTGTCGTCGAGGCTCTTCACCGTCGACGTGGTCCAGTTCGGACCGGCCAAGGCCGGTGGGCCGAAGACCGACGTGGGCGGCGTGCAGTACCTGGTACGCACCGCGCAGCGGTAACGACGGCAGCGGCGGGCCGGACGCGGGCGGTGCCCACCCCACCCGGGGTAGGTCACCGGTCCCCCGTCCGGCCCTTCCGTACGCCCTCAGTCGCGTCGGGTGCCCGGGCCTCCGACAGCCGGCCGTCGGAGAGTCGCAGCCAGCGGTCCACCCCGATCTCGGCGAGGAACCGTTCGTCGTGGCTGACCACCACGAACGCGCCCTCGTACGCGTCGAGCGCGCTCTCCAACTGGGCGACGCTGACCAGATCGAGGTTGTTCGTCGGTTCGTCCAGCAGCAGCAACTGCGGCGCCGGCTCGGCGAACAGCACGCAGGCCAGGGTGGCCCGCAACCGCTCGCCACCGGAGAGCACCCCGACCGGCAGGTGGATGCGGGAGCCCCGGAACAGGAAGCGGGCGAGCAGGTTCATCCGCTGCGCCTGCGCCATCCCGGGTGCGAACGCGGCCAGGTTCTCCGCCACCGTACGGTCCAGGTCCAGCAGGTCCAGCCGCTGGGACAGGTACGCGATCCGGCCGTCGGCCCGTTTGATCTCGCCGCCCTCCGGCTCCAGGTCACCGTTGACCAACCGCAGCAGGGTCGACTTGCCGGCGCCGTTGGGCCCGGTCAGCGCGATCCGCTCGGGGCCCCGGATCGTCAGGTCGGCGCCGTCGCCGGTGAACAGGACCAGGTCGCCGTAACGGATCCGCATTCGCTCGCCGAGGAAGACCGTACGCCCGGCCGGAACCTTGGTGTCGGGCAGTTCCAGCGTGATCTTCTGCTCCTCGCGCAGCGCGCGGCCCGCCTCGTCGAGTCGGGCCTTGGCATCGCTGACCCGGCCGGCGTGTGTCGTGTTCGCCTTACCCGCGGACTCCTGGGCGCCCCGCTTCATCGTCCCGGCGAAGATCTTCGGCAGACCGGCGTTCTTGAGGTTCTTCGAGGCGTTGCTGGCCCGCCGGTCGGCCCGCTCGCGGGCCTGCTGCATCTCCCGCTTCTCCCGCTTGACCTCCTGCTCGGCGTTGCGGATGTTCTTCTCGGCGACCTCCCGCGCGGCGCGCACGGCCTCGGTGTACTCGGTGAAGTTGCCGCCGTAGGAACGGACCTCGCCCCGGTCGAGTTCGACTATGCGGTCCATCCGGTCGAGCAGGGCGCGGTCGTGGCTGACCAGCAGCAGGCAGCCCTTCCACTCCTCGATCACGCCGTAGAGCTTGCGGCGCGCGTCGAGGTCGAGGTTGTTGGTCGGTTCGTCGAGCAGCAGCACGTCCGGCCGCTTGATCAGCTGTGCCGCCAGGCCCAGGGAGACGACCTGACCACCACTGAGGGTGTGCAGGCGGCGGGTGAGGTCGACGTCGCCGATACCGAGTCGGTCCAGTTCGGCGCTGGTACGTTCCTCGATGTCCCAGTCGTTGCCGATCGTGGTGAAGTGCTCCTCGCTCGCGTCGCCGGACTCGATCGCTTGCAGCGCCGCGAGCACCGGGGCGATGCCCAGTACCTCCGCCACGGTCAGGTCGCCGACGAGCGGCAGGGTCTGCGGCAGGTAACCGAGCATCCCGGACACGGACACGGAGCCGGTACTGGGCCGCAACTCCCCGGCGATCAGCTTGAGCAGGGTGCTCTTGCCGGCACCGTTCGGCGCCACCAGGCCCGTACGGCCGCCGCCGACGGAGAAGGACAGGTCCTGGAAGACCGGGGTGTCGTCCGGCCAGGAGAAGGAAACGTTCGAACAGACGATGAACGCGTCGGACATGCGATTGCCTTCGAGGGTGATGCGGGCGTACCGGGGCCGCCCGGCGGGAAACAGGGAAGGATCGAACGACAACATGGCCATGTCGGCGCTGCTGGGCGCCCACCGATGGCCGATCACTTCCGGGTATCACCCGGAGATGTCGTCGTCACCCACCATGTCTTCGTCTCCCTGGTTCCCGATCACTCGCAGGTGACTCTACCAGCCGGGGAACCCCTTCTCAGGGCGCGAGCGGATGCCGGCCGACGGGCGCCTGCGCCAAGGCGAGCACGGCCGTACGTCACCCATGTGCGGCAGTGTGCCATCCGGCGTACGCGAAGACGGCGAGGGCGCCCCACCGAAGTGGAGCGCCCTCGCATCGATCGCCCGGGACCGTGGGCGATCGCAGGTGTTAAGCCACCGCGAGCGCCGGACCGTCCAGCGTCTGCACGTCTTCGACCTCCTCGGCCGGCCGCAGGGCCAGCGCGAGCACGTCCGCCACGTCGGCCAGGGTGTGCACGGTCAACGCCTCGCGCACCTCGGTCGGCAGGTCGTCCAGGTCCGGCTCGTTGCGCGCCGGGATGATGACCTCGGTGAGGCCGGCCCGGTGTGCGGCGAGCAGCTTCTGCTTCACCCCACCGATCGGCAGCACCCGGCCGGCCAGGGTGACCTCACCGGTCATCCCGAACTCCGGGCGGACCGGCCGGCCGGAGGCCAGCGAGGCCAACGCGGTGACCATGGTGATGCCGGCACTGGGGCCGTCCTTGGGCACCGCACCCGCCGGTACGTGCAGGTGGATCCGGCGTCCGGCCAGCGCGTTCGGGTCGAGCCCGAACTTGCGGCCGTTCGAGCGCAGGTACGACAGGGCGATCTGCGCCGACTCCTTCATCACGTCGCCGAGCTGGCCGGTCAGGGTCAGCCCCGGCTCGCCCTCCATGCTGGTCGCCTCGATGAAGAGCACGTCACCACCGGCACCGGTCACGGCAAGACCTGTCGCCACGCCCGGTACGGCGGTGCGCTCGGCCGACTCCGGGGTGAACCGGGGCCGTCCCAGGTAGGTCTTGAGGTTGTCGGTGTCGACCCGTACCGGTCCGTCGGTCGTCGCCAGCGCGACCGCGACCTTGCGCAGGATCCGGGCCAGGGCCCGCTCCAGTTGCCGTACCCCCGCCTCGCGGGTGTACTCGGCCGCGACCTGGCCCAGGGCCTCGTCGCTGACGCTGAACTCCTCGGCCGTCAGGCCGGCCCGCTCCAGCTGCCGGGGCAGCAGGTGGTCGCGGGCGATGGCGACCTTCTCCTCCTCGGTGTAGCCGTCGAGCGTGACCAGTTCCATCCGGTCCAGCAGCGGGCCGGGGATGGAGTCGACCACGTTGGCGGTGGCGAGGAAGAGCACGTCCGAGAGGTCGAGGTCGACCTCCAGGTAGTGGTCCCGGAAGGTGTGGTTCTGGGCCGGGTCGAGGACCTCGAGCAGGGCGGCGGCCGGGTCACCGGCGTAGCCCGCGGAGATCTTGTCGACCTCGTCCAGCAGCACGACCGGATTCATCGAACCCGCCTCGCGCAGCGCCCGCACGATCCGGCCGGGCAGCGCACCGACGTAGGTGCGCCGGTGACCCCGGATCTCCGCCTCGTCGCGGATGCCACCGAGGGACACCCGGACGAACTTGCGGCCGAGTGCACGGGCGACCGACTCGCCGAGGCTGGTCTTGCCCACTCCGGGCGGGCCGGCGAGGGCGAGCACCGCACCGGAGCCACGACCGCCGACCACCTGCAGGTTGCGGGCGGCCCGACGGTTGCGCACCGCCAGGTACTCCAGGATCCGGTCCTTCACGTCGCTCAGGCCGGCGTGGTCGGCGTCGAGCACCTCACGGGCCGCGGCCAGGTCGGTGTTGTCGTCGGTCCGGGTCGTCCACGGCATTTCGAGTACGGTGTCCAGCCAGGTGCGGATCCACCCCGCCTCCGGGGAGGCGTCACTGGCCCGCTCCAGCCGTCCGACCTCGCGCATGGCCGCTTCGCGTACCTTGTCGGGCAGGTCGGCGGACTCGACCCGGGACCGGTAGTCGGCCGAGCCGTCCGGCTCGTCCTCGCCCAGTTCCTTGCGGATCGCGGCGAGCTGCTGGCGGAGCAGGAACTCGCGCTGGGACTTCTCCAGACCCTCCCGGACCTCCGAGTTGATCTGCTCGGTGACCTCCTGCTCCGCGACGTGGTCGCGGACCCAGCCGACGAGCAGCTCCAGTCGCGTCGTCACGTCGGGCGCGGAGAGCAGTTCGGTCTTCTGAGCGAGGGTGAGCCAGGAGGCGTAGCCGGAGGAGTCGGCGAGCTCGGACAGGTCGGTCATCCGCTCGAGCGCGTCGATGACCTGCCAGGCACCGCGCTCCTGGAGCAGCGACGTGGTGAGTGCCTTGTACTCGCGGGCGAGTTCCTTGGCCTTGCCACTGGGCGCGGGCTCCTCGAACTCGTTGGCCTCGACCCAGAGCGCCGCTCCGGGTCCGGGCACGCCGGAGCCGATCCGGGCCCGGGACAGGCCGCGGACCACCGCGGCCGGCTCGCCGTCGGGCAGCCGACCGACCTTCTCAATCAGGGCGATAACGCCCACAGAGCCATATTCCCCATCAACTCGGGGCACCGCAAGAACTTTCTTGTCACCCGCCGCGCGAGCGGCGTCGACGGCAGCCTGGGTGCTCGGGTCGAGGGTCACCGGGATGACCATCCCGGGCAGCAGGACTGCGTCGGTCAGGGGCAGAACCGGAAGAGTTGCCATCGAACACCTGCCATCGTTTGAGTTGAGCCTGTACGACTCAAGTAACAAACCATGCCCCGTGTTCCACCTTGTGGCGCAGGCCACATCCGGCCCCGGCCATCGGCCGTCCGAACCTTCCCGACGCGCGCCAGCCATCGGCCGGCTTCGCTGAGCACACCTGTAACCTGCTCTGGTGAGCCAGCCGCCCCTCGACAACCAGCGGCAGGAGCCTCGCGCATTCGCGTACGGGCGAGGTAACCAGGCGGCGGGCCGCTACCGCTCGCCGGTCCCCCGACCGGCGGACCCCTCGCCCACCGCCGCGGCACCTGCCCGGATTGGCGCCAACCGCCGACGTTACTGGCTCTTCGCGATGCTGCTGGTCCTGATCTTGGGCGTGGGTGCGGCCACGTTGAGCGCCGTCTTCGCCGGTCAGACCCCGACCGCACTCGCACCGGACGGCGCCGCCATGGCACCGGTGCAGGTCGCACCACCGGCACCCCCCACGCCCCGGACGACAGCCCGGCCGACCACTGCCGCGCCGCCGGCCCAGCCCCGCGCGAAAACCGGGACCGCCCGGAGCACGACCGCGGCCACCAGCACCCCGCCCACCGCCCAACCCGTCGTCGCGCCGACCCCGGGCGCCGTCGTCTACCGCAACTGCAACCAGGCCCGCCGGGCGGGCGTGACACCGCTGCACCGGGGCGATCCCGGCTACTCGGCAAAGCTGGACCGGGACGGCGACGGCATCGCCTGCGAGAAGAACAAGGACTGAGCCGGCCCGTACGCTCCCGGCCCGTCCACCGGACAGCGGCTCGCCGGTCGACGATCCGCTGCCCACGGCCTCCGACCGGCGGTTTGTTGACCGCCCGTCCGACCGTCTCTAGGGTCCATAGAGGGATTCACCTTCACGATTCGCACGGGGTTGGCCGAAAGCTACATGTTCTCGGCCGGATCGGGAGAACCAGATGCGTAGGAAACTTGCCGTAGTCCTGGCCGCGGCCATGCTGCTCACCGCCTGCGGCGGTGGTGGAGACGGCGAAAGCACCGACAGCCGAGCCGGGGACCAGGCCAGGAAAATCACCGTCGGGGTGATCCCGATCCTGGACGTGGCGCCGATCTACCTCGGCGTCCAGAAGGGATTCTTCGCCGAGCGCAAACTCGAGGTGAAACTCGAACTCGCCCAGGGCGGCGCCGCCATCGTGCCGGCCGTGCTCTCCGGCCAGTTCCAGTTCGGATTCAGCAACAACACGTCGCTGCTGCTCGCGCAGACCCGCGGGCTCCCCCTCAAGATCGTCGCGCCCGGTCCCTCCTCCACCGGCGTACCCGGCAAGGACTTCGCCGGAGTGGTCGTGCCGGAAAACAGTCCGATCAAGTCCAGCGCCGACCTGTCCGGCAAGTCCGTGGCGATCAACACCCTCAACAACATCAGCGACACCGTCGTACGCGAGGCGGTCCGCAAGGCCGGCGGCGACCCCAAGACGGTGAAGTTCGTCGAGTTGCCGTTCCCGGACATGCCGGCGGCGGTCATGAACGGTCGGGTCGACGCCGCGTTCATCGTCGAACCCTTCCTGACCATCGCCCGCAACCAGAAGGGCCGGGACATCTCCTCGGCCTACGCCGAGGCGACCCCGAACCTCTCCGTGGCCACGTACTTCACCTCGGAGGCGCTGCTCAAGTCCGACCCCGACCTGGCTCGGGCGTTCACCGACGCGATGGTGGAATCGCAGGCGTACGCCTCGTCCCACCCGGACGAGACCCGACAGGTCCTGTCCACGTACACCTCGATCGGTGCCGAGATCATCCCCACCCTGACGCTGCCCTCCTTCCCGGCGGAGATCAACCGGCAGTCCGTACAGGCGCTGGCCGACTTGGCCCTGCGCGACGGCCTGGTCACGAAGGCGCCGCAGGTCGACGCGCTCTTCCAGTAAGCCGGAACGGAACCGTTCCCCGCCGCGCAGCCCGCGGGGCGGGGCCGGTGGGAAGGAGACCGGAGATGGAGTTCGTCAGGAACCAGTGGTACGTCGCGGCCTACGGCAGCGAGATCGGGCGGGACCTCTTCTCCCGTACGGTCTGCGGGGAGTCGATCCTGTTCTGGCGTACCGAGGCCGGTGCCGTGGTCGCGATGACCGACCGCTGTGTGCACCGCCGCTTCCCGCTGTCCCAACCGCCGAGTCACCTGGTCGGCGACACCGTGGTCTGCGGGTACCACGGCTTCACCTACGGCGCGGACGGGGTCTGTGTGGCGGTGCCGGGGCAGACCCGGGTGCCCCGGGCGGCGCGACTGGGCTCGTACCCGGTCAAGGAGCAGGACTCGTTCGTCTGGGTGTGGATCGGTGAGCCGGCCGGTGCCGACGAGTCGACCATCCCGCGGGCGCCCTGGCTCGACCTGGACGGTTACACGGCCGTGTACGGGATGGAGCCGCTGGCAGCCCGCTACGACCTGCTGGTCGACAACCTGCTCGACCTCTCGCACGAGACGTACCTGCACGGTGGTTACATCGGCACCCCGGAGGTGGCGAACACGCCGATCACCACTGAGGTCGACGAGGAACGGGGCATCATCTACGTCAGTCGGCACATGGACGATGCCGAATGCCCCCCGTTCTACTCCCGCTCGACCGGCATCGAGGGCCGGATCGTACGGTGGCAGGACATCGAGTACCACCCGCCGTGCCTCTACCTGCTGCACAGCCGGATCGCCCCGGTCGGGGTCTACCCGGAGCCGGACGGCACCGACGAGCGCGCGTTCCACGTCGAGGTGGTCTACGCCATCACCCCGGAAACCGAGACCAGTACGCACGACTTCTGGGCGGTGGCGCGCGACTTCGCCCTCGACGACCGGGAGGTCTCGGACTTCCTGGAGCGCAGCAACCGGACCGTGGTGTTGCAGGACGTCACCGCGCTCAACCGGCTGGAGCAGGTCATCGCCACCGAGCCGGAGGGCTTCCGGGAACTGAGCATAAACATCGATACCGGTGGCCTGGCCGCCCGCCGCATACTGAGGCGGATGGCGGCGGCGAACACCCCACAGGCGCAGGCAGCGGCGCGATGACCCCGGAGCCGACCAGGCTCACCGGCACCGGGATCTACCGCATCGTCTGGCTGCCCGGCTCCGACCTCCTGCGTGGCTACTGCTGGTGCGGTACGACGCAGGAGGCCGAAGATCCGGTCGAACTCTGGGACTGGCTGCTGCGCCATCCCGAGCAGCACGGCGGCGACGCCGCGCCGTACCGGCCGGTCCCACCCACCGGTCGGTCCCGGGCCGAGATGCGGGTGTGAGCACCAGGAGGAGCGGACATGGGCAGCACGGGCGGCGAGGAAAAGCTCGACCTGGTCGTCCGGAGCAGGGAGCGGGCCGCCGAGGGAGTCGTACGGCTGACCCTCGCCCAGCCCGACGGCGGGGCGCTGCCCGAATGGACCGCGGGCGCCCACATCGACGTGATCCTGGACGACGGCACCACCCGTCAGTACTCTCTCTGCGGCGATGTGACCGAGGCGGGGCAGTGGACGATCTCGGTGCTGCTGGAGCCGACCTCCCGCGGCGGTTCCCGCTTCATGCACGACAACCTGGCGACCGGCGACACCGTACGGGTGCAGGGGCCGCGTAACCACTTCGCGCTCGAGCCGGCACCGCGGTACGTCTTCGTCGCGGGCGGCATCGGGATCACCCCGATCGTGCCGATGCTCGCCGCCGCCGAGGCCGCCGGTGTCCCGTGGCGGCTGGTGTACGGCGGCCGTACCCGCTCCTCGATGGCCTTCCTGCGCGAGTTGGCCGCACGGTACGGCGACCGGGTATCGGTCCGGCCGCAGGACGAGACGGGCCTGCTCGACCTCGACGAGATCCTGGCCGACACGGATCCGGCGACCCTGGTCTACTGCTGCGGGCCGGAACCCCTGCTGCTGGCGATGGAAGCGGCCTGCCGAGAGCGGCGTCCGGGCACCCTGCGGGTGGAACGTTTCGCCCCGAAGGAGCAGGGCGCGCCGGTGCTGGCGGGCTCCTTCGAGGTCGAACTCGCGAAGTCGGGTCTGGTGCTGACCGTGCCACCCGACCGTTCCGTACTGGAGACGATCGAGGACGCGGGCGTGGACGTGCTCTACTCCTGCACCGAGGGGACCTGCGGGACCTGTGAGACCAGTGTGCTGGCGGGGCAACCCGACCACCGGGACTCGGTGCTCACCGAGCAGGAGCAGGCGGCCAACGACACGATGTACATCTGCGTGTCCCGGTCCCGGGGCCCACGACTCGTACTGGATCTCTGAGCCGGAGTCGACGGGTCACCCGTCCGGGTGACGACGGTGACCTGGGAGGGTCGCGGATTCTCCCTGGTCGGACCGTCGCGAGGTGTTCTGATGGTGCTGGTGGTCCGATGCCGACCACCGGTTGCGGCACCAGCGGCAGCACCTGCCCGACGAGGGGACGAGATGCGCACACCCGTCCGAGTCGACCCGCGCCCGAACGGCAGCGGCGCGCGGATGCGCCCACCGTCCGGCAGCGGCTGATCGGGGCCGACGGGTGGACCAACTCACCAGCATCCTGTCCGACCTGTCCGGCTGGCCGCTGCTGGTGCTGGTCGGGCTGCTCGCCTTCGGCGAGTGCGCCGCTTTCATCGGGCTGATCCTCCCCGGCGAGACGGCCCTGCTGATCGGCGGCGCGCTCGCCGCGACCGGGCGGACCAACATCGCGGCGCTGGTCATCGTCGCGGCGGTCTGCGCGGTCGTCGGGGACAGCGTCGGCTACGAGATCGGCCGGCGGACGGGAATGCCGCTGCGCCGAAGCCGGCTGGGCCGCTGGGTCGGCGAGGAGCGCTGGCAACGGGCGGAGACGTTCATCCAGCGCCACGGCCCGGCCGCCGTCATGCTCGGCCGCTGGATCGGCGTGCTGCGGGCGCTGGTACCGGCGTTGGCCGGGATGACCCGGATGCCGTACCGGCGGTTTCTCGCCTACAACGTGGTCGGCGGGGTGACCTGGGCGACCACGGTTGTCCTGGTCGGGTACGTACTCGGCGCGTCCTGGAAACGGGCGCAGGGCTACCTCGGGGCGGCGAGCATCGGGATCGCGGCGGTGGTCGTGCTGGCGGTGCTCGTCCGCTGGTTCGTCGTACGGCGAAGGCGCCGCCACCACCGCTGACCGCCCGACCCGCCGGTCCGAACCTTCCGCGCCGGCCCGCCCGGGTGACGACGGTGACCGGGCGGCGACATCCGGATGACATCTCATCGACGACCTGGCGTCATCGACGTGCGGCACGCCCTGATCATCCCTGGCCGAACCGCTGCGGCCCTGGTCAGTCCCCTCGTGCCGGGTAACCCGCCGGTAGCCGCGCACTGCTACCAAGAACCCGTTCGGAACAGGATCTCCATACGGGAAATGGGGCACGGGTGCGATTCAAGGGACTGGCCGGTACCGCGCTGGCGGTGGCGCTGCTCCTCACCGGCTGTACCGACGACGGGCCACCGGACCCCGACAGGTCCGGCGCGTCCGGCCCGGTCGGTACGACGCTGCGGATCGTGGCCGGGTCCGAGCAGCAGTCGGTGATCGACACCATCGTCAAGCCCTGGTGCGACGCCAAGGGCTACCGGTGCCCGGTGACCTTCATGGGCTCGGTGGACCAGGCGCGGCAACTCGCCGCCGGTTCCGGCGAGTACGACGCGTACTGGTTCGCCAGCAGCGTCTTCCTCCAGGTCGGCGACCAGCGCAACGTCCTGCAGGACGTCAAGCCGATGTTCCTGACCCCGGTGGTGTTCGCCGGCTGGCGCGGCGAGATGCAGCGGCTCGGCTTCGCCGGGCGTGACGACGTGTCGATCGCGGAGATCCTGACCGCGGTCGAATCCGGGCGGACCCGGGTCTGGATGACCAACCCCACCCAGTCGAACTCGGGCGCGACGGTGCTGTTCGGCTTCCTCAACCACTTCGCCGGCAACGGGCCGGGCAAGCCGCTGACCCAGGAACAGCTCGACTCGCCCGCCGTGGTGCAGGGCGTGACCCGGCTGGTCAAGGCGATGGAACAGACCCCGCCGTCGACCGGCACCCTGATGACCGACTGCCTGGCCCGGCCGGACGACTGCCGGACCATGTTCACCTACGAGGACCTGGTGATCGAGCGGAACCAGGAACTGGTCAAGGCGGGCCGGGAACCGCTGGTGGTCGCCTACCCCCGTGGCTCCCTGGCCATCAGCGACGCACCGCTCGGTTTCCTGCCGCACGGCAACGGCGACGACGCCGCCAAACGGCAGCTCTTCACCGAGTTGCAGGCGCACGTGCTGTCTGCGCCGGACGCGCAGGCGAAGCTACGCGGCCTCGGACGCCGTCCGGCGTCGAGTATCGGTCTCACCCTGGACAACCCGGACCTGTCGGTGTTCAACCCGGAGTGGGGCATCCAGGCCACCATCAACGAACAGGGGATCCAGTTCCCGGTGGCAACCGTGATCGAGTCGGCGCTGAACCGCTACCAGACCAGTTACCGCCGCCCGGTCGCGGTGCACTACTGCCTGGACGGCAGCGGTTCCATGCAGGACAACGACGGGTGGACCGGGGTGAAGCAGGCCGCCGCCCAGGTCTTCGACGCCGAGCAGGCCGCCCGCAACTTCCTGCAGACCCACCCGCAGGACGTGACCACCGTGACGATCTTCAACGGCGGCATCACCGGTGGCAGCCCCTTCACGGTCAGCGGTAACGACCCCGGTCAACTGCACGGCCTCACCGAGGCGATCACCCGCTACCGCCCCGACGGCGAGACCAACCTGTACGGCTGCCTGCTCCGGGCCGCGGCCCAGCTCACGGATTCGTCCCTCGGTGACCGCAAGCGCCTGGTGGTGCTGATGACCGACGGGAAGTCCAGCCAGGGCGAGCGGCCCGCGGCGCTCGACGCGCTGCGCAGGGCCGGGGTGCCGGTGGTCGCCATCGCGTTCGGCAAGGACGCCGACCCGAGCCAGTTGACCGAGGTCGCCCAGGCCACCTCCGGCGCGTTCTTCGAGCAGAACGACCTGGTCGCCGCGTTGCGCCAGGCCGCCGGCTACAAGTAAGGGCGGGCCCGGTGCGACACAAACTCGCGGCCCCGGCCGGGCTGGCCACCGGCGCGCTGGTCTTCGTCGGAGTCCTGCTCGCCACCCGATCGGTGCTGTGGCCGGCGCTGCTCGCCGTGACGGCGGCGATCGGCGTCTACCTGATGGTCGACGACCGGTCCCCGGCGAGGGCGGCGGGTGACAGCTACCTGGACGAGGCGAACGCGAAGGTCGCGGAGGCGCTGCGCACGCTGCGCGACGTACGGCGGCTGAGCCGGGAGGTGCAGGCACCGGCGGCCCGCGCCAGTCTGGAGACCGCCTGCCGACACGTGCCCGACCTGTTCGACCGGGTACGCAGCACCTCGCCCAACACCCTGTACTCGACCGCGAGCCAGATCGGCGCGCACCTGGTCTCCCTCGACGGTGCCGTACGCAGGTACCTCGACATCCAGGGCTCACCGCTGCTCTACCGGGACGCGGACGCGCTGCTGACCAGCGGGGACCAGGCGTTCCAACGGTTCGCGGACTTCACCCTGGACAGCGTGCGGCTGGTCAACCAGGGCGACATCGGACAGTACGTGGCGAACCTCGACACGGTGGCCCCGCCACGAATGCCCGAGGTGACGTAGCCGATGCCGTCAGCAGCGTGCTCCGACGGTTCAATCGAGAGGAAGTTGACGTGAGACTGCCGAGTCTGCGGTTTCTCATCGGGCTGGGCATGGTGATCGTGGTCGGTGTGGTGGCCGGAGTGCTGTGGCTGCGATCCGGCCAGCCGGCGGCACCGGGCCCGGCGGCACCGGTGGCGATCACCTGTTTGGGAGGCTCGGAGAAGTCGGAGCTGATGGCCGATCCCACCGTCACCCGGGTCCTGCGGGAGCGGTACGGGCTCACCGTCGACTTCCAGCATCTCGGGTCGTACGACCAGGTGCAGCTCTCCACGGACGAGCTGAAGGCCAGGAAGATCGGCTGCCTGTGGCCGTCCAGTTCGAGCGCACAGAGCGTGTTCGAAGCGGGCCACCAGGGCGCGTTCGCGGCGTACCGGGCGGAGAACGTGTTGCAGTCGCCGGAGGTCCTGTACGCCGGACCGCGCGGCACCGAGGCGTTGGTGAAGCTCGGCCTGGTCGAGCAGCGGGACAACCGCTACTACCTGATCGACATGAAGGCGCTGCTGCTGGACTACGTGCTCAAGCACCGGACCTGGGACTCGGTCGGCGCCGAGGGGTTACGAGGGCCGATCTCGGTGTCGAGCACCGACCCGGCGAAGTCCAACAGCGGCTTCACCCTGGCCCAGTTGCAGCTGGCGATCGTGGCGACCTCGGACCCGTACGCGGCACCGAACCTGGCGCAGGCGCGTACCGCCCTGCCGACGATGCGGCAGATCTACGACGCGCAGGGCTTGCAGTCGCGTACCTCCGAGACCGGGTTCCGGGAGTGGCTGACCCAGGGCGGCGAGTTCAAGGCGCCGATCTACGCCGGCTACGAGAACCAGGTGATCCAGCAAATCGTACGCGATTCGTCGGCCGCCGGCACGCTGCTGAAGAACATCCGGGTGCTCTACCCCGACCCGACCATCTACAGCGACCACCCGATCCTCGCCCTCGACGCCGACAGCGCCCGGTTCATCGAGGCGATGAAGGACCCGGAGGTCCAGACGGTGGCCTGGCGCAGCTACGGCTTCCGGTCGGCGATCCAACTCGGACTGAGCAACGTGGCCGACTTCCCGGACATCCCGCTGGCCGAACAGATCCGGGTCACCCCGCCTCCGGCCGCGGACGTGACGCTCGCCCTGCTGGCCTGCGTCAAGGACGCCAAGACCTGTGCCTGACCCGGTACCGACCCCGATGAACGCACCCAAACGGGAGAAGACCCCGATGACGCACCCGAACGGGAGAGGAACCCGATGACGCAAGGCAACGCCCTACAGATCGACTTCGGCACCATCGTCGGCGGGCCGGCCGACCCGCCGGCCGGCGCGGCTGACAGCGCGGTGGCCACCGTGCTCGTCTCGACCGAGCCACGGGCCCTGGTCTGCGCGGACCTGCTCAGTCCGGAGCAGCGGGCACAGGCCCGGGTGGTCGCGGAGAAGCTCTACCCGACGATGCTGGCCAGTACCAACGAGTTGGCGAACTTCGGCAGCGCCGCGATCGAGCAGGTCAACGCCCAGGTGACCCGGATCTTCCGGGAGGTCGGGCGGGTCGACATCCCGGAGCTGACGTCGATCATGCGCCAGCTCAACGACCGGATGCGCGGCTTCCGCCGCAAATACGACCCGTCGGATCCGAAGGTACGGGAGGCGTTCGACAAGTTCGCCGACTCGATCCGTGGACTGTTCCGCAAGGGGCGCAACCTGTTGGAGATGCTCTTCGAGGAGGCCCGTACGGTGGAGCGCCAGCTCGACCTGGTCGCCGGCCAGCTCAGCGAGAAGCAGCTCCAGTTGCGTCGTAACGTGGTGCTCTGCGACGAGTTGTACAAGGCCAACGAGGCGGCGATCGGGCAGCTCATCGGCGCGATAGCGGTGATGGAGCTGGTGCGGGACGCGGCGGTGGCGGACGCGCGGTCGATCACGATCGACCCGGACGACATCCACCGCCGGGACTCCGAGGAGCGGCTGTCCCGGGTGACCGAGTTCATCTCGGCCCTCGAGGTGCGGATCAACGAGTTCCAGCAGCGGCTGTTCGTCGCGTGGTCGACCTCACCGCAGGTCCGCAACATCCGTACGCTCAACTACGGCCTGGGGCAGCGGCTGGCCCTGCTGATCAACCTGACCATCCCGACCATGAAGCTGACCATCGCCCAGTGGGGTCTGCTGCTACAGGCCAACCAGGCGGCCGGCATGCAGCAGGCGGTGGCAGACGGGGCCAACGACGTGCTGAGCGCGTACGCCGCCGCGTCCAGGACGGCGGTGCCGCAGATCGCCAAGGTGATCCAGACCCCGACGATCCGGCCGGAGACGATCCTCGAGGTGGCGGACTCGATCGACGCCCAGGCGCGCGGGATCGAGGAGGCGGTCCGCTACGGTCAGGAGAAGCGCGCGGAGGTGGCGTCCGCGATCGTCGAGGCGAACGAGTCGATGTCCGCCTCGGCCCAGCGGCTGAGCCGGATCGTGGTGGACCTGGTGGCGAAGGCCCGCGATCCGCTGGTCCTGCCGGCGGCGCCCGACCTGCCCGGTTCGGTCACCGGTCAGGCGGCACCCGGCACACCCCGCTGACCCGGTTCGGTCACCGGTCAGGCAGCACCCGGCACATCCCGCTGACCCGGTTCGGTCACCGGTCAGGCAGCACCGGGCACATCCCGCTTGCCGTGCCACCCGGTGGCCGTACCGCCGCGCGCCCGGCCCCAATGCTGTCGCGCTCGGCCGTTCTGCACTCTGGACCGGCCTTCCTACCCTGACGGCATGCTGTGGATATCGATAGGGGCAATCGTCGCCGTGGCGTTGATCGGTGTCGTCGCGGTGCGCGGACGGCAGCGGACGGGGACCGGGTCGTCGCGGGACGAGGGGGCGCGGGCGCTGCAGGCGATGTCCCGCGACGCTCGTCGGCGGCGGGGTTACCGCGTACGCGGCTCCGGCTCGCATTTCGGCCAGACGCCGATCAAGAAGTACGGCGACGAGCGCCACGGTGACCCGGACAGCGGGTGGGGCGACAGTGGAGGCGGCTGGGGCGGCGGGGGCGACAGTGGAGGCGGCGGCAGCAGTTCGTCGTGACGGCACCCGCTGCCGTGCTTCCGACTCGCCACCCGTACCCCGGTTTCCGACTCGCCACCCGTACCCCGGTTTGCGACCGCACCAGATCCGACGCGCGGACTCCGGGTAGCTCGGGTGGCCCGAACCGGCCACCCGAGCTACCACCACATCAGACCGCCCACCCGACCTGCCACCGTGCCGAGCCGGACGGTCGACCCGCGCTACTGGTCGTGGCGGCGGGACAGGACACACTCCATCGAGGCGTGGCGGAAGAAGTCCCGGGCACCCTGCGGGGTGGCCATGTCCCGGGGAACGGCAAGGTGCTCCTGCAACTCGCGTTCGAACTCGCGTACCGCCTCCTGCTTGCTCATGTGCGCGGCGACCAGGCCGAGCGGACCCTCGACCTCGATCACCCGTACGGCCATCTCCCGGCCGACGAAGGCCATCGTGCCGAGCAGTCGCCCGACCAGCCGCCCGTCGTCGCCGAAGATCTCGAACTGTGGTCGCCCACTGATCCGGAACAGCTCCTTGACCTTCTCCTCGCTCCCCGGCTTGAGCGGGTAGTAGAGCGCATGCCAGTTCGAACTCATCCGTTCTTCCTTCCTCGGTCGGCGCGGCGGCATCCCGGTCAGACCTCCGCCGTCACCGTCTCCATCTCCTCGTCGGCCCAGTCCCCGGCGCCGTCCCGCTCGACCGTGCGGTTTCGCGCCGAGGTCTGCTCGTGGACGACGAACCGCATCGACCGGGCCTCGGTCATGCACTCGCGCATCGGCTTGACCAGTTCCCGGTGGTCGCTGCCGCGCTCCCAGTCCTCGAAGTGGGCCAACGACAGCCACTCACTGGTGATCAACCACTGCTCCGGGTCGGTGGTCGAGCGGCACACCTGGTCCACCAGGTGTCCCGGCACCCCCTCGGCGACCTGGTAGCGGATCCGCTCGTACGCCCGGAGGAACTCGTCGGTCCGCTCCGCCGGTATCCGGATGAGGAACACCACCCGTCCCTTGCCCGATACGCCCATCGCCGTCCTCTCCTGGCTCACTGGTCATCGCCGGCACGTTGGCCCGGCGGCTGGTAGGCACGGATCAACACGGAACTGTTGAAGCCGTCGAAGCCCCGCGCGCCGACCAGCGCGGTACGCACCGGCTGGGTGCGGGTCTGCCGGACGAAGTCCAGCTCGCAGCCGGGCGCCGGGCTGTCCAGGCCCGCGGTCGGCGGCAGCACCTGATGGCGCAGGGCGAGCAGCGCGTTCGCCGCGTCCAGCGCCGAACCACCCTGGTGGGCCCGTCCGACCAGCGGTTTCTGGGTGGTCACCGGCGGAGAGTCAGGCCCGAAGACGGTACGCAGCGCGCCCGCCTCGGCCCGGTCGTAGCGCGGTACACCCAGCGCGTCGGGGAACACGACGTCCACCTCTTCGGGTGGGCAGTCGGCCCGTTCCAGCGCCAGCCGCAGGGACCGGGCGTACTGGGTACCGTCGGCGGCGCCGACCCGTACGGTGTGCTGCCCGTCGTGGGTCGCGGCCCAGCCGGCGATCTCGCCGTAGATCGTGGTGACCCCGCGGGCCAGCGCGTGTTCGAGTTCCTCGACCACGAAGACCGCTCCCCCCTCGGCCGGCACGTAACCGGAGGCGGCGACGTCGAAGGGCCGGTACGCGCGCTGGGGGTCGTCGCTGTCGCTGAGCAGTCCGTTGCGGATCTGGCAAGCCAGCGCGTACGGGCTCAGCGGGCACTCGGTGCCGCCGGCGATCACCACCGGGGTACCCCGACGGATGATCCGGGCGGCGTGGGCGAGGCTGTCCAGCCCACCGGCTGCCTCGGCGACCAGCACCCCGCACGGCCCCTTGAACTGGTGGTGGATGGAGACCTGGCCGACGCTGGCGGCGTAGAACCAGGCGATCGACTGGTACGCCCCGACGGTGCGCGACGGCTGCCCCCAGAGCCGTTGCAGTTCCCGCTGCCCGAACAGGTTGCCGCCGGAGGAACTGGCGAGCGTGACCGCGTAGCCGTACGGGTCGGTGGCCACCTCCGGCAGGCCGGCGTCGACGAGGGCGAGCCGGGTGGCGGCGAAACCGAGGTGCGTCCAGCGGTCGGTCTGCACCAGCCGCCGGTTGTCGGCGAAGGTGGCGGCGTCGAAGTCGGCGACCTCACCGGCCAGGGTGGTGGGATAGCGGTCCGGGTCGAACAGGGTGATCCGACCGATCCGGTTCTCCCCGGCCAGCACGCTCTTCCAGTGCGCGTCGGTGCCGATGCCGCTCGGTGCGACCACACCGATGCCGGTGATCACCGCCCGGGGCGTCACCGGTCCAGCTCCCGCAACCGTTTGAACACCATCGCCGACTGGAAGCCGCCGAAGCCGCTGCCCACCGACAGGGCCACGTCGACCGGCAGGTCGCGGGCGGTGTTGGGGATGTAGTCGAGGTCGCACTCGGGATCGCGGTTGGCCCAGTTCGCGGTCGGGGGCACCACGCCGTACTCGATGGCCAGCGCGCAGGCGGCCATCTCGATCGAGCCGATCGCGCCGAGCGAATGCCCGACCATCGACTTGATCGAGCTGATCGGCACCTGGTACGCGGCCGGGCCGAGCGAGCGCTTGAACGCGGCCGTCTCGTGCCGGTCGTTCTGCCGGGTCGCCGACCCGTGCGCGCTGATGTACGAGATCTCGTCCGGGTTCACCCGGGCCTGGTCCAGCGCCGAGCCGATCGCCAGCGCCATCTCGGCGCCGTCGGGGCGCAGACCGGTCATGTGAAAGCCGTTGCTGCGGTTGGCGTACCCGACGACCTCGCAGTAGACGTGTGCGCCCCGGCGCCGGGCGTGTTCCAGCTCCTCCAGGATCAGCACCGCGGCTCCCTCGGCGAGCACGAAGCCGTGCCGGTCCCGGTCGAACGGGCGGGAGGCGTGTGCCGGGTCGTCGTTGTCCGGGGTGGTCGCCTTGATCGCGTCGAAGCAGGCGACCGTCACCGGCGAGATCGGAGTGTCCGACGCGCCGGTCACCACGATGTCCGCCTCGCCGTCGGCGATGAGCTGGTACGCGTACCCGATGGAGTCGATGCCGGAGGTGCAGCCGGTGGAGATCACCTGCGCGGGTCCGTGCAGCCCGTGCCGTACCGCCACGTCCGCGGCCAGGCTGCTCGGCACCAGCGCCTGGTAGAGGTACGGTCCGCTGCACTCGTGGTCGACCAACCACTCCGCGCCGGAGTTGCTGGCCACCACGTACTCGTCTTCGAGCGCCATGGTCCCGCCGACGGCCGAGCCGAGCACCACTCCGGTACGCAGCCGGGTCGCGTCGCTCAGGTCGAGTCCACTGTCGGCCATCGCCTCGATCGAGCCGGCCAGCGCGAACTGGACGTACCGGTCGGCGCGGCGGCGTTCCCTCGGGGTGAGTCCGGCCGCGACCGGGTCGAAGTCGCACTCTGCCGCGATCTGGGAGCGGAACGGCGACGGGTCGAAGAAGCTGATCCGGCGGGTGGCCGTGTGCCCGTCGGTGATGGTGGCCCAGAACTGCTTACGGGTCGGCCCACCGGGCGCGACCACCCCGATGCCGGTCACCACGGTGCGGCGCGCTGTCATGACGCGAACTCCGGCCGGGTCGGTGGGGTGTCGGCGTGTTCGGTGTCGACGTGCCCCAGTTCGGGGCGGGGCGCGAGCGGGCCGAGTTGGAAGACCACCTCGGCCGGTTCGTCGCCGGTGTTGCGCAGCCGGTGGCGGGTGTCGACCGGGATGAAGAGCGCCTCGCCGGCGGCGACCGGTACGGGTCGGTCGTCGAGGTCGACGGTGATCGCACCACGGGCGACGTAGAGGAACTCCTCGCTGTACGGGTGGTAGTGCTCGGCGATCCGCTCCCCGGGTGCCAGGGTCGCCACCCCCATGAAGCCCGAGGTGGCACCGACGGTCTTCGGGCCGAGCAGCACCCGCAGTTCTCCGCCGCGTCGCTGGTCCGGTGGCACGTCCCGGGCGGCCACCAGGTACGGCTTGCGCTCACTCATCGTCGCCCCCGGCGCGTACGTCGACGGCCCGCTCCCGCGCGGCCGCTTCGATCTGGTCACGGATGATGTTCATCTGGATCCTGCTGTTGCTGTTGATCCGCTCGGTCATCTGCGCGTTGTCGACCGGGGCGGTGGGCTTCATCGCGAAGTCCTGCACCCAGGTCATCCGGGTGCCGGCGGACACCTCGTCGTAGCGCCAGTAGATCCGCATGTACGCGAACGGCCCGGTCTCGACGCGGCGCGCGTGCACCTCGTACGCGGTCGGGTCCATCGTGCGTTCGCTGACCCAGCTCCAGGCGGTGCCGTTCTCGTCCGGGAACATGGTCAGCCGGAACAGCACCCGGTTTCCCCGCTGCTCCAGCACCTCCGCCAACTGGTATTCGGTGAACAGGGTGGGCCAGGTGGTGACGTCGTTGGTCAGGTCCCAGACCAACTGGCGGGGCGCGGCGATCACGATGCTGTTCTCCGTGTGCCCCGGCGGATCCGTACCGACGGAGCTGACCGGTTCGATAGTGGTCACCACCGCGGCGCCGGCCGCGGTCTGCGTGGTCGTCGCGGCGTCGAGGGTCGCCGCGGGATCGGCGTCCGGCGGTTCGTCGGCGGCACCGGTCGACTGCACGGGCACGCTGGCCGGGTCGACCTGGCGGTCCACCAGTTCGGCGATCTCGGCGATGGACAGGTGCTTCACCTCCTCCGGGATCTGCACCTGGTACCGGTCGGCGACGACGGCCTGGAGTTCGAGCAGGGCGAGGGAGTCCATGCCGAGTTCCTCCAGTGACGCGGTGGGTGCCGCGGCGGCCGAGTCGGCGTTGAGTCCGCAGTTGCGGACGAGGATCGAGGTGATGTCCTCGGCTGTGGCCAGCCGCTTGTCCGCCCTCTGCACGGTCATCTGGGTCTCCTTGAACTCGACGAACAGGACTGGTCAGGTGGTCGAAACACGGTCGGATGGTTGAAACACGGTCAGGTGGTCGAAACACGGACAGGTGGTCGAAACACGGTCAGGTGGTCGAAACACGGTGTCGAACGGGATCGAGCCGGCCCTACGGCCGGCTCGGTCAGGTGTGTACCGCCGACGTGCCGGGAGCGCCGCCGTCACGCAGCAGGCGGTCGACGAGGTCGGTGGAGTAGCTGCCCTTGCGGAACCGGGCGTCGTCGAGGACCCGCCGGATGAATGGGATGGTGGTGTGCACTCCCGCTCCGGTGATGTCGAACTCGTCCAGTGCCCGTTCCATCCGGTCCAGGGCCAGGGCCCGTTCCGGCGCCCAGACGATGACCTTGGCGAGCAGCGAGTCGTAGTGCGGTCCGACCACGTACCCGGGCAGGCCGTGGGTGTCGACCCGGGTGAACGGGCCACCGGGCGGCTGGAACCGGTCCAGCCGGCCGGGCGTGGGCAGGAAGTCCCGGTCCGGGTCTTCCACGTTGACCCGGCACTCGATCGCCACCCCGCGCAACTGGACCTCGTCCTGGCTGATCCGCAGCGGTACGCCGCTGGCGACGTAGAGCTGTTCGTGGACCAGGTCGACGCCGCTGATCATCTCGGTGACCGGGTGTTCCACCTGGATCCGGCAGTTGATCTCCATGAAGTGGAACCGTTCCGCCTCGTCCACCAGGAACTCGACCGTGCCGGCGCCGCTGTAGCCGACACTCAGCGCACCGCGCAGCGCAGCCGCGGCGATCGCCTCCAGGGTCGCGGCCGAGAGCGCGGGCGCGGGGCCCTCCTCCACCAGCTTCTGGTGGCGGCGCTGCACCGAACAGTCGCGGGTGCCCAGGTGCACCCCACCGCCGTGCCCGTCGCAGAGCACCTGCACCTCGACGTGGCGGGCCTGGGGCAGGTACCGCTCCACGTAGACCCGGTCGTCGGAGAAGACGGCGCGGGCCACGGTACGGGTGTGCGCGTACGCGCGGGCGAAGTCGGCGGGTGACCAGACCACGGTCATGCCCCGACCACCACCACCGGCGGCCACCTTGATGATCACCGGGTAGCCGATCTCGTCCGCGACCGCCCGGGCCTCCCCCACCGTGGCCAGCGTCTCGACGCTGCCCGGCAACAGCGGCAACCCCGCCTCGCGCATCAGCGCCCGGGCCCGGGACTTGTCGCCGAGCGCGGCCATCACCTCGGGGCGCGGGCCGACGAAGGTCAACCCGTTGTCGGCGCAGATCTCCGCGAAGTCGGGGTCCTCGGAAAGGAAGCCGTAGCCGGGGTGGACGGCTTCGGCGCCGGTCTGTCGGGCCGCCTCGACGATGGCGGCGGCGTTGAGGTAACTGTGCCGGCTGGCCGCCGGTCCGATGCAGACACTCTCGTCGGCGTACCGGACGACGGCCGAGTCACGGTCGGCGGTCGAGTGGACCGCGACCGTACGGATGCCCAGTTCACGACAGGCCCGGGCAACACGCAGGGCAATCTCGCCCCGGTTGGCGATCAGCAGCTTTTCGAACATCGGACACCGTCCTCGGCGTCAGGCAGATACCAGGGCGATCAGCGGTTGGTTGAACTCCACCGGCTCGCCGTTGCCAACGAGCACTTCGGCGACCTTGCCGGCGTGCTCGGCCGTAATGTGGTTCATCAGTTTCATCGCCTCGACGATGCCGATCACCTGTCCGGGCTCGACCAGGTCACCGACCTCGACGAAGGGTGCCGCTCCCGGCTCGGCGGCCCGGTAGAACGTGCCGACCATCGGTGCGACCACCCAGTCGGGGGACTCACGGTCGGCGGCGGCACCGGCGACCACCGACCCGCCCGCGACGGCGGACACGGCGAGCATGCCGGTGCCGGCAGCAGCCCCGTTCGGTGCCGGAGCACCGTGCCACTCGATTTCGAGTACGGCGCTGCCGCTGCGCATCCTGATCCGGCGCAGCGGCCCGTCCACCTCGGCCACCAGCCGGCTCGCCTGCTCACGCAACTGCGCCAACAGGTGCTCGTCGTCGGTCGTGTCGCCCGTCATCGCGTACCCGCCGGTGGCAGGACCCGGCGGTTGCCGGCACCGAACCCGCGGAAGCGCAGCCGGCGCTGGCGTACCAGGGTCTCCGCCGGTAGCCGCAGCAGTGGGGTGAGTGTCTCGACGATGGCCCGGCGCAGCAGGTCGGCGGCGGCCGCGGGATCGCTGTGCGCCCCGTGCGGCGGCTCCGGTACGACACCGTCGACGACACCCAGCCGGAGCAGGTCCGGCGCGGTGACCCGGAGCGCCCGCGCGGCGCGCGGGGTGGCCGTCGGGTCGTTCCAGAGGATGGCCGCGCACCCCTCCGGACTGATCACCGAGTAGACCGCGTGCTGCAGCATCAGTACCCGGTCGGCGACGCCCAGGGCGAGCGCACCGCCGCTGCCGCCCTCGCCGGTGACCACCGCGACGACCGGGACCGGCAGACCGGTCATGGCCAGGATGCTGTCCGCGATCGCGGCCGCCTGGCCCTGCTCCTCGGCCTCGACGCCCGGGTACGCGCCGGGCGTGTCGATCAGTGTCACGATCGGCAGCCCGAGCCGGACCGCCAACCGCATCACCCGCTGCGCCTTGCGGTAGCCGGCCGGGGTGGGCATGCCGAAGTTGCGTGCCAGCAGGTCCTTGGTGTGGTGTCCCTTCTGGTGCCCGACCACGACCAGGTGCTGGTCGCCGAGGCGGGCGAGGCCGGCGACGATCGCCGGGCAGTCGGCGCCGAGCCGATCACCGTGCAGTTCGGTGAAGCCGTCGAACGCGGTGGCCAGGTAGTCCAGGGTGGTCGGCCGGTCCAGGTGGCGTGCGGCCTGCACCGCCCGCCAGCCGTCCGGCTCGGCGAGCCGGTCCGGGTCCCGGATCAGCACCGACGATCCCGCGGCGTCACCGGGTGTCAGTCCGGAGCCGGCCGGCCCCACCCAACTGGGCGAACCGCCGACCGACCCTGCCCCGCCGGTGCCGTCGGCTCTGCGTACGGCGGCGGACCGGGCGGCGTGTGCGGTGGCGAGCAGCGGCCGGAGCCGGGCGCGCAGGCCCCACCGTTCCACCACCATGTCGGCCTGACCGTGCCGGAGTAGGAACTCCGCGGTCTGGAAGCCGCCCGGCAGCGGCTGGCGGATGGTCTGGTGGATCACCCGGGGGCCGGCGAAGCCCATCCGGGCGCCGCTCTCCACCACCACCAGGTCGGTGTTGGTGGCGAACGAGGCGGCCACGCCGCCGAAGGTCGGGTCGGTGATCAGGCTGATGGTGAGCAGTCCCGCCTCGCGCAGCGCGGCGATGGCCTGGCTGACCGTGGCCAGCTGCATCAGCGACAGCACGCCCTCCTGCATCCGGGCGCCGCCGGAGGCGGTGACCAGCAGCAGCGGCAGGCCGCGGTCGAGTGCCCGCTCGGCGGTCCGGGTGATGAGTTCGCCGACGACCGCGCCGAGGCTGCCGCCGAGGAACCGGAAGTCCATCACCGCGAGGACGAGTTGGTGCCCGTCGATCCGGGCCTCGCCGCAAACGACGGCCTCGGTGAGGTCGGTGTCCGCGCGGGCGGCGGCCAGCCGCTGCGGGTACGGCACCGTGTCGACGAATTCGATCGGGTCCACCGCGGCGACGTCGTCGGGCAGCGCGGTGAAGCTGCCCGGGTCGACCAGTTGCCGGATCCGCTCGGGCGCGGCAAGCCGCTGGTGGTCGCCGCACTCGGGGCAGACGTCGAGGTTGCGACGCAACCGTTTGCGGTAGAGCAGTGAGGAGCACGACCGGCAGCGGGTCCAGAACTGGTCCGCGACGGCGTCGGTGGTGGTTGCGGTCATCGTCCGCTCCCGGTCACCGGGACCGACGCGTTCCACTGGTAGAAGCATCCTGCGACCGCGTCGCGGGGCGAGCGCCAGGTCGACAGGTACGGTGAGATGTGCGGCCGCAGTCGCTCGCTCACCCGGACGAACTCGGGGTGCTGGCTGGCCGCCATCAGCCCGGCCGCGACCGGTTCCTCGGTCTCCAACAGGTGCACGTAGAGATCGTCGAGGCGGTAGAGGGATCGGTGTCGTACGCCGACGATGCCCGGCAGTTCGGTCTCGTCGGACTCGCCGAAGATCCGTGCCACCTCCGACTCGGCGCCGGGCATGATTTTGGCGACGATCAGCGATCGATGCATCTGTGACCTCCCAACGGTCGTGCCCCGTGCCCGCTCGGTTCGAGGGTCGGGACGTGATGTGCGCGGAGTGCGATCGGGCCAGCGGGAGGTTTCCGGTCGCCGCCGCTGCGGAAGCGACGGCGCGTCCACAGAAACGCTGGTCACGATGCTCCGGTGACCGTCAACGTGATGTCACGGAGGTGGACCGCCCGGTGACCGGATCCGGTGACGTTGCGGTGACGCCGCGGTGGCGTGATCGGCGGAGGGTGGATCGGGTACGGCGGTCGTACCGGGGCCAACGATTCGGGGCCTGGCCCAACGAGTCGCCGGCACACCACGGCGCGCGGGAGTCAAAAGATCGCCGCTACGATTGACCGAGCATATGGGCAATTGCTACTCTTCGTCACACTTTCGGGGGCATGGGACAGTTCAACGACAGAGCCGTTGCACCACGGTCATGCCCAGCCAGCCCGGGGGCACCATTCCCGGCCAGCGCGGTTCGGGACAAGGTTCCGGTGCAGGGGGTTCGACCATGACCTCTGACAGCAGCATGGCGCCCACCGTGCTCCGCCAACCGGTCCCCGGCCAGCGCTCCGAGGCCGAGACCGTCCAACTCTTCCTGCTCGACGGCTTCCGCCTGCTGCACGGCGGCGCCCCCGCGGTCGTACCACGGGGGCTGCAACGGGTGGTCGCGCTGATCGGGCTGCGGCCGGGCGCCACGCGTACGCACCTGGCCGGGTTGCTGTGGCCGGACACTCCGGAGGAACGGGCGCTGTCCCGGCTGCGTACGGCACTGTGGCGGCTGCGCCGCAACGGCAGTTGCCCGGTGCTCACCTCCGGCGGCACGGTACGCCTCGACGCCCGGGTAGAGGTGGACGTGGACGACCTGGTCCGCGCCGCCGCCCGGGTACGCGAGGGCGGTGACCCGCGCTGGGCCGAGGGAGTCGTGATCGCCGGCCGGCACGACCTGCTGCCCGGCTGGTACGACGACTGGGTGCTGGTGGAGCGGGAGCGGCTACGGCAGTTGCGGCTGCACACGTTGGAGCAGATCGCCCGCGCGTACCTGCGCGCCGGTCAGCACGGCGAGGCGTTGCAGGCGGCACTGGAGGCGATGCGGGCCGAACCGCTGCGGGAGACACCGCACCGGCTGGTGGTGCAGGTGCACCTGGCCGAGGGCAACGCGTACGAGGCGCTGCACGCGTTCTACGCGTACCGGCAGTTGATCCTGAGTGAACTCCAGTTGGAGCCGTCGGTGGCGATGCGGGCCCTGCTCGACGACATTCTCGCCCCGCTGGGCGGGCCGACACCGGGCCGCTACCCGTACGCCGCCCACGACCCGCTCCCACCGTCGGCCCCCCGCCAGCCGCGCCCCGGCTCCGGTTAGCAAGGGGCCCCTCCTGTGAAGCGACAGGAAGGGCCCCTCGCTGACCGGTCAGGCGGAGGGGGACGAAGCGGGGGTGCGCCGGGTGAGGACGACGCCGGTCGCGGCGGCCGCCGCCAGCATGGTCACCCCGGCCGCGGTCAGCACCGGGTCGGCACCGTCCTTGCCACCGTCGCCGGTGTGCGCCCCGCCCTTGGGCGCCTGCCCCACGAAGAACGGGAGCATCATCTCGTTGTCCTCGTGCTCCAGGATGTGGCAGTGCCAGACGTACCGGCCGGGCAGGTCGAACTTCGCCTTCACCCGGGTGAGGTGGCCGGGCAACGTGACGACGGTGTCCTTGAAGCCGGACTCCGACGGGTCCGGTGGCGTCTGACCGTCGGGCCCCCGACCGAGCACCTGGAACTGGACCTGGTGGATGTGCACCGGGTGCGCGTGCGGGGTGAAGTTCCGGAACTCCCAGATCTCGGTGGCGCCCAGGCTCGGGTTGTCCCGGATCGGGTCGTGCCAGCGCAGCGGCTGCCGCGCGCCGGCCGCGTCCACCCCGCCGGCAAGGTGCGCTACCGTGCCAGCGGCCGGCACCACGGTCGAGTTCTGCACGTTGAGCGAGAACTGCCGGGTGCCCGACTCCTTGCCCAGCGGGGTGAGCGCGGGCAGTTCCAGTTGCTCCGGCGGAAGGCTGCCGTCGGGTGCGACGAGCGAACCGACCAGGAACTTCATCACCTGTCCGGTGGTCGCGGGATTGGCGACCGCGTAGTCGGTGCCGGGCGTACCGCCGCTGAACTCGTGGTCCGGCCCCTCGTTGACCAGGTACAGCGCGGTGCCCTCGGCGATGCCGGTGAAGTCGACGACCACGTCCACCCGCTCGGCGTTGCCGATCACCAGTTGCTCGTGCCGGACCGGCTTGGGCAGGAAGCCGCCGTCGGAGCCGATCTGCCAGATCGGTACGGCGGTGGGGGCCGGTCGGGCGGTCGCGTCCCCGGCGATCTTCAGCACGAGGAACCGCGAGTTGCAGGCGTTGAGCACGCGGAACCGGTAGCGGCGGGGCTCGACCTTGAGCACCGGCCAGGTGTTGCCGTTGACCACGATGGTCTCGGCGAAGAACGTCTGGTTGAACATCGGCGAGACGTCGCTGTCGGGGATGTACGGCCCGTCGAACCCGTCGATCGCCGCCTCGCTCGGGTACGACAGCGAGCCGTCTTCGTTGAACGTACGGTCCTGGATGACCAGCGGAATCTCGTAGTACCGCGAGCCCGGCGGGTCGTTGAGCGCGGGTGCCGGTCCGGGCAGCACGCCCGGCGCCACGTCCGCGGGGCCGCCGCGCAGCAGGTAGAACCCGACAGGTCCGGCGTAGATGTTCAGCCGGGTCATGCCGAGGGTGTGGTCGTGGTACCAGAGCGTCGTGGCGCGCTGGTCGTTCGGGTACTGGAAGGTGGCCGAGCCGGCCTTCCAGGCCGCCTTGTGCTGGCGGCTGAAGGTCTCGTGGAACTCGTCGTAGAACTTGCCGACCGGGGCGTACCCGTCGGGGATGTTCTTGGCGGCGGGCAGGTACCACGCCTCGGGGTAGCCGTCGTTCTCCGGCGTGGTGTGCGCGCCGTGCAGGTGGGTGATCATCGGGACCGGGCCCTTGTACGCCTCGGGCGCCGAGGTGAAGGTGGGGCGGTGGTCCCGGTGTTCGATGCCGCCACCAGGGTTGGCCCAGTGCAGGGTGGGGTCGACGGTCAGCAGGTGCGGCAGGAAGTTGCCCTTGTCGTCGACCAGTTCGTTCGCCCAGGTGATCCGGACCGGGCGGCCGACCTTGGCCTCGACGGTGTACGCCGGCCAAGAGAAGGTGTTGCCGTGGCCGGGTGAGCCGTAGCTCCAGACCGTCGTCTTCGGGTAACTGGGCGGCAGCACCTGCTGCTGGAACTGGCGTACGGCGATCCGGTACTCGTCGAGGGCGTGCTGTCCGCTCTGGGCCAGCGGTGGCATCACGGGTGGGATCACCAGGTCGGTGACGTACTTCGGGATGGTCGCCGGGTTCAGCGCGAGCGCCGACCGAACGCTCGCGTACGCGCTCGCCGGGCGGCTCGCTGCCGGGATCATCAGTGCGGCACCACCTGCGGCACCGGCCGCGAGAAGTTGCCTTCGTCCAACCATGAGCCTTTCCACCTTCCGCCACTTCTTCGACACCATTTGGTTGGCAACAGCCCGTCCAAGGTCAATGTCCGACTTGGGCGAATCTTCCGGTTGAAGGTAACCGAGGAAGACTCGCGGTCAGCCACCTATCGGTGGATTCACCCCGAAGGCTTGAAGATGCGGAAAACCCGACCGATCAAGGCGCAAAAGGGCTCCGCCAAACAACCCTGGGTCGTCGTCGGAGCCCCAAACCCGGCACCGAACCCGGTTGACCTCAGCCGTCCTGCGGGTTAGGTTACTCTCGATCTGAGAAACACTCAGTTAGAGAATGATAGGCCGGAGGCAGGGCATGACCACCGAGCAGGAATTCCTCGACAGCTACGATCCGCGCGCGTTTCCGGCGCTGGCCGTCACCGTCGACGTGGTCACCCTGACCATCCGCGACGGTGGCCTGCACGTACTGCTGGTCACCCGTGGGGCGCCGCCGTTCGCCGGGCACCGCGCCCTGCCCGGCGGATTCGTCCGCGACGAGCCGCTCGAGGCTGCGGCGGTCCGCGAACTCGCCGAGGAGACCGGGCTGCATCCCGGCGAGGGCGCCCTCGCCCGGCTGCACCTGGAGCAGCTCGCCAGCTACGGCGACCCCGACCGGGACCCGAGAATGCGGATCGTGTCG
Organism: Micromonospora sp. NPDC049523; assembly: GCF_040676775.1. NCBI lineage: Bacteria > Bacillati > Actinomycetota > Actinomycetes > Micromonosporales > Micromonosporaceae > Micromonospora > Micromonospora sp. NPDC049523. The sequence continues at coordinate 218,319 of NZ_JBFAPP010000001.1, forward strand.
GTCGCCTACCTGGCGTTCGCGCCCAGCCTGCCCGACCCGCAGGCCGGCTCCGACGCCGCCGCCGCGGCCTGGGTCCCGGTCGGTTCGGCCGGCGCACTCGCCTTCGACCACACCGCGATCCTCGCCGCCGGGCTGGAACGGGCACGCTCCAAACTGGAATACACCCCGCTGGCCACCGCCTTCCTCGGCGAACGGTTCACGATCGGCGAACTGCGCGCGGTCTACACCTCGGTCTGGGGCGAGGAACTGCACGCCGGGAACTTCCACCGCAAGGTGCTGTCCGTGCCCGGCTTCGTGGAGAGCACCGGTGAAACCACCAGCCGGGGTGGCGAGCGCGGCGGACCCAGGGCCCGCCTCTACCGGGCCGGCGACGCCAAACTGCTCCACCCGGCCCTGCTCCGGCCGTCCCGTGAGGACGGTGTGCGATGACGTTCGCCGAGGCCGTCGCACTCGTCGACGCCGCCCGTACGCCGGGCGAGCTGTTCCGTGGTGAGGACGCCGCGGCGACGTACCGGAAACTCGCCCGGCTGCTGCACCCGGACGCCGTGCCGGCCTGGCGGCGGGCGACCGCGACGGTCGTCTTCGCCCGGCTGTCCAGCCTCTGGGCCACCCATCAGGGCCGGGGGGACGCCACGCTCACCACCCGCAGACATCGCTACTCGCTCGGCGAACGGTTCGCCACCGGCGACCTGGCGAACCTCTACCGGGTTCGCTACGACGGCAAGGAAGCCCTGCTCAAACTGCCCCGCCAACCGGCCGCCAACGACCTGCTCGAACGGGAGGCCACCGCGCTCGCCACACTGCGCCGCGACGGCGACCCGCAGCATCGTGCCTACGCGCCGGAGCTGGTGGAGAGCTTTCGGCACGAGGACCCGACCACCGGCGTACGCCGCACCGCTAACGTGCTGTCCTACTCCCCCGGCCTGGTCCCGCTCACCGAGGTGGCACGTGCCTACCCGGACGGGCTCGACCCGCGCGACGTCGCCTGGATCTGGCGGCGCCTGCTGGTCGCCCTCGGCTGGGCACACCGGGCCGGCGTGGTGCACGGCGCCGTGCTGCCCGAACACGTGCTGATCGAACCGGACCAGCACGGGGTGGTCCTGGTCGACTGGTGCTACTCGGTGACCACCGAAGGCGGTTCGGTGCCGGCGCTGGTCGCCCGCCACCGCGACTGGTACCCGCCCGAGGTCACCAACCGGGCACCGGCCACCCCGGCCACCGACATCCACCTGGCCACCGGCTGCATGCGCTGGCTGATGGGGAGCCGGGCGAACAACGCCCTGTTCCGCTTCACCCGCGGCTGCACCCAACCCAACCCGCGCAGACGCCCCCAGGACGCCTGGCGGCTGCTGGGCGAACTCGACGAACTGCTCGAAAAGCTCTACGGCCCGCGCCGGTTCCGGCGCCTGCTCCTACCGACGACAACCGCGTAAGACACCGAGAGAAGGAGAAAGACCATGGGTAGTGGACGCTGGTCAACCGACGTCTACGGCGCCGCCGCGAGCTACCGCGCGGCCACCGGACGCAGTGCGTTCGCGTACAGCGACAGTGGGGCGCGAAAGGTGCACGAACGGCTCGACCCGCGCGGGGTGGACGTACGGGAGAGCCGCGACAGCGACGAGCACCCCCGCTCGACTCCGATCGCGGTGCTCTTCGACGTGACCGGATCGATGGGCAACGTGCCCCGTACGCTCCAGACCAAGCTGCCGGAACTGTTCGGCCTGCTGCAACGCAAGGGGTACGCGGCCGATCCGCAGATCATGTTCGGCGCGATCGGCGACGCCACCTGCGACCGGGTGCCGTTGCAGATCGGGCAGTTCGAGTCGGACAACCGGATGGACGACGACCTGGGCAGCATCGTGCTGGAAGGCGGCGGTGGCGGTCAGCGCACCGAGTCGTACGAGCTGGCGATGTACTTCATGGCCCGGCACACCAGCCTGGACAGTGTCGAGCGTCGGGGCCGGCGCGGCTACCTGTTCCTGATCGGTGACGAGCTGCCGTACCCGCAGGTGAAGCCGGCCGAGGTGCGGCGGTGGATCGGCGACGAGCTGGCCGAGCCGATCTCGGTCGCGGCGATCGTGGCCGAGTTGCGCCAGCGCTTCGAGGTCTACTACATCCTGCCCAGCGGGGCGAGTTACGCCGGTGACCCGGAGATCCTCGGTTACTGGCGCCGGCTGCTCGGCCAGCACGTGATCGAACTCGACGACCTGGACGCGGTCTGCGAGACGATCGCGCTCACCGTCGGCCTGGGCGAGGAGGCGATCGACCTGGCCGAGGGCCTGACCGACCTGGCGGACGTCGGTTCCACCGCCACCGGTTCGGTCGGCAAGGCACTGGCCACCATCGGGTCGGCGCGGGGCACCGTGGTCCGGACCGACCTGCCCGCCGCCGGTCTGGACACCGACGGCCCGGACGACGGGCTGATCCGGCTGTGACCGGCGCCGGCCGGCACACCATCGTCGTCGACCTCGGTTACGGCGACGCGGGCAAGGGCACCGTGGTCGACCTGCTCTGCGCGGACGGGCCGGTCGGCGCGGTGATCCGGTTCAACGGGGGCGCGCAGGCGGCGCACAACGTGGTGGCGCCGGACGGGCGGCACCACACGTTCGCCCAGTTCGGGTCGGGCACCCTGCACGGGGTGCCCACCCACCTGTCGCGTTTCATGGTGGTCGACCCGCTCGCGTTGGCCGCCGAGGCGGAGCAGCTCAACGCGCTCGGCGTACCGGACCCGTTCGGGCTGCTCACCGTCGACGCGCAGGCACTGCTCAGCACACCCTGGCACGTCGCGGCGAACCGGCTGCGCGAGCTGGGTCGGGGCGCCGGGCGGCACGGCTCCTGCGGCATGGGGGTCGGCGAGACCACGGCGTACGCGCTGTGCCACCCCGACGCACCCCGGGCCGGTGACACCCTCGACCCGGCACGACTGCGCCACCGGCTGGCGGCCGTACGCGACCGCCTCACCGACGAGCTGGGTGAGCTGGGCGGGCCGCCGCTAGACGAGGTGGTGTCGGTATTCCGGGCGTTCGGCTCGATCGTGTCGGTCGTGGACGGTCCCTCGACGTTGCGGCGGCTGTTGGAAACGGGCAGGTGTGTGTTCGAGGGGGCGCAGGGGGTGCTGTTGGACGAGTGGTTCGGGTGGCATCCGTACACGACGTGGTCCACCACGACGTTCGACAACGCGGAAACACTATTGGCGCAGGCGGGGCATGAGGCGCTGCGGTTGGGGGTGGTCCGGACCTACACCACCCGGCACGGCGCCGGACCACTGGTCACCGAGGACGCGTCGTTGACGGCCGCGCTGCCGGAGCGGCACAACGGCACCGGGCGCTGGCAGGGCGCGTTCCGGGTGGGTCACTTCGACGCGGTCGCCCACCGCTACGCGGTGGAGGTGGCCGGTGGTGTCGACGCGCTGGCCGTCACCCACCTGGACGTCCCGGACCGCGTTCCGGAGCTGGCCATCTGCCCGGCGTACACGCTCGCCGGCCCGTCCGGGTCGACGCTCGACCGCCTGCTGCCCGGTAGACGCGGCGACCTCGCGTACCAGGAACGGCTGACCGCCCTGCTGGGCCGCGCCCGCCCGGCGCGGCTCGACCGGCCCGCACACTGGGCGTCCGCGATCGGCGCACTGCTCGACGCCCCCGTCCTGATCGAGTCGTACGGCCCCAGCCTGACCGACAAACGCGTGCTCGGCGGCGCGTTGGCCGCTTGATCGGGTCGTTTCGGCTGATCGGCCAGCTTGTCAACGGTCGATGTTCGGATAGACGATGGTCGCAGCACCGCCACGAGTCGAGGAGGGCGCGATGCCAGAGGTCATTCACCACCCACGAGTGGCATGGGACACCGCTCGGGTCGTCGTGGCCGCCGCCGAGACCGACGAGGTGTTCGGTTGGCTCAGCGGAGAGGTCGCGACGATCCTCGGTCCCGAGCACCGACGGGAGCTGACCGACACCCGCGCCCGCCTCCGGTGGCCGACCGGGACGAACGCCGAGGCGGTCGAGGCCGGACGCTGGCGGGCCCGCCTCCAGGACGCCCTGGACGACCACCCGGAGGCAGCCGAACCGCTGCGTCGGCTCGCCAGCACCGCCACCGCCCGCCTACGCGGCGGCTACCCCGGCTGAGGAAGGGTCCTCGGCCCGTCGGGCAGACCGTAGAACCATGAGTGCCCGTCCGGTGGCGGCGGCAGCGTGCCGTTCACCAGCGCGATGACCGCCTCCGCGAGCTGTACGACCGGGCCGGTGTCCACTGTCGCCTCGCCCCGCCAGGCCACGGTGTGATCGTCGAGGACCTTCCACGCGTACGCTTCAGCCTCGGTGATCGTGCCACGGACGGCCAGTCGCCGGCCCGCCTCCGCGACCCAGCCGACGAACCGCTCGACCTGCTCGGCCGGCCACCCGTCGCCGATACTCAGGCCGGAATCCGTCACCACCGCCGTGACCCGCAGGTCGGTCAGCATCTCCGCCAGCCACGGCGGCCGGTGGCCCGACGGCAGTTCCTCGGCGACCGCGACGGTTTCCGCGACCAGGATGGAGAGGCTGACGTCGTAGGTCCAGAAGTACCGGTCGCCGAAGCTGACCGTAGCCGTACGACTCATGATCCCCCCGGAACCGGCCCGTCACCGGCACCGCGGTTCTGCCGCACCGGGTAGCGTGACCGAAGCCACTGCGCCAGGATACGAGGATGCGATCTCGGACGGCCGGCATGTGGTGGGGTACCGCTATCGAAGCACCCGATCCCGGTGCCCTGGCGCGGTTCTATTCGGAGCTGCTCGATTGGCCGATCGGCCACGAGGAACCGGGTACGGCGATCGTCGCGCCTCCCCAGGGTTCCGTCTATCTGGTGTTCCAGCAGGCGACCGATTACCAGCGTCCCGTCTGGCCGCCCGTCGACGGCGAGCAACGCCCGATGATCCATTTCGACTTCCAGGTCGGCGACCTCGATTCCGCCGTCGCCGACGCGATCGCCCTGGGAGCCACGCTGGCCTCGGCCCAGCCGCAGGAGAACGTACGGGTACTCCTCGACCCGGCCGGTCACCCCTTCTGCCTCTGCCTTGACCAGGAGTAGGTCCTGATGGCCAGCGCGTGGAACGTACCGGGGTTGCCGTTCACCCTCTCGCCGTCCGCCGAGGCGGCTTGGACGATCACCGAGGCGTCCGCCACGGTGACGGGAACGGCAGCACCCCACAGCGACATCTTCATCGACCCGGGGTCCGACAACCCGCACGACGCCGGGTCGACGCTCGACGCGGTGACCCTGCTTGGCGTCCCGCCGGACGGTGACTTCCAGTTCAGCGCCCGCGTCACCGTGGAGTTCGCCGCCACCTACGACGCGGGTGTGCTGCTCCTGTGGGTGGACGACCACCACTGGGGCAAGCTCTGCTTCGAGTTCTCCCCCGACGACGAACCGATGATCGTCTCCGTGGTCGCCCGTGGCGTCGCCGACGACGCCAACGCCTTTGCTGTCGACGGCCGTACGGTGTGGCTGCGGGTGTCCCGGATCGGCCCCGCCTTCGCCTACCACGCCTCGCTCGACGGCGAGGTGTGGCGGATGATCCGCTACTTCGCTGTCGACGGCCCCGCCACGTCCGCGATGATCGGCTTCGAGGCGCAGTCGCCGACCGGTGACGGCTGTGTTGTCACCTTCGACAACATCCGATTCACCCACGAGCGCCTGAGCGACCTCCGCAACGGCTCCTGAACCAGCCCGGAGGTCTTTCCTGGTCCTCAGCGATGAGGACTCAGCCAATGTCCGCATGGATTCTGTCCGACTTGGCCACTGCAAGCGTTTGACTGAAAACAGGCGATTGTTTGTAACTGGTAGCGTCCGGACGGCGGTGATGATGGGCCAAGCTCCCAAACAACTCGACCCGACGCGGTCCCCACTGCACTTCTTCGGCGCCGAGGTCCGGCGACTGCGCGAGACCTCGGGAATGTCCCAAGCCGACCTTGGTGGTTTGCTGTTCGTACACAAGGACCTGGTACGGAAGATCGAGACCGCCGAACGGATGCCATCGGATGCGCTGATAGATCGCTGCGATGAGGCACTCGGCGCCAGAGGGGCGTTTCGGTGGATGGCGCCGATACTCCAACGTGAGCGACTTCTTCGTCTGTCCGGCGACCCGGTCAGCCCGACCACGACCGTAGCGTTCGACGCGGCGGCCATTGATCGGCCGGTGCTCGACTGGCTCCTCTCTCCTGAGCGGGACGCTCGGCGCCCTCACGCCCAACGCGAACCAGTTCTCGCCGAACGACTTCAGCGGCTTCGGGTGATGGGACATGTCCGGGGAGCCGGTGACACCTACCCAGAGGTTGCCACTCACCTCGGCCCTGATCTTGATGTTCTCGCAACCCATTCCCCCCAGATTGCGGTGGGTCTGCTCGAACTGGCCGGCTACGAGGCCGTTGATCTCGGCGCCGACGGCATAGCGCAGGAACACTATCTGCACGCTCTCAAGATCGTGACCGCCAGCGGCGACCGGATCTACGGGGGCTACCTGATCGCGGTAAGCCTCGCCCATCTCGCCCTGCACTGTGGTGACGCGGAGCAGGCCGCGCGGCTGGCCGCAGCGGCATTGGCGGGCACCAGACAACGGACGATTTACGCCGTACGCGCGGCACTACGCGTCGTGCTCGCCCGTGCCCATGCCCGACGCGGTGACGCAGCCGGCTGTGCTGCTGCTCTGCTCCAGGTCGAAGCCGACCTCTCACGGCGGGATCCCGCCGACGAGCCACCCTGGATCTCCTACTTCGGCGAGGCCGACCTCGCCGACGAGAGAGCCCACTGCCTCTTCGACCTCGGCCACCACGAACTCGCCCAACGCGAAGCCGCCCGCGCGGTGGAACTGCTGACGCCGCGCCGTGCCCGTCGCCTGGCGCTCGACACGTCACTGCACGCCACCTCGCTGGCCCGGTCCCGCGAGATCGAGCACGCCTGCGCGATCGGCTACCGGGCCGTTGACCGGGCGGCAGAGGTCGTGTCTTTTCGGAGCGCCCACCGAATCGCGCTGATGATGGCTGAACTCCAGCCCTACGCCGATCTGCCCGTGGTTCGCGACCTGGGCGAGTACGTCCACACGAAACTGCCGCCCGTGGTTACTCTGCGGGGGATATCCCAGCGCTCCTGAGTACGGCCCGATAGGCGTCGAGTTCGGCTTCCAATGCGGCAGACAGCGTAGCGGCGTCCGAAAGGTAATGTCCGACGCCGTCGAGCCGGATCATCCGAACCAGTAGTTGCCGATCGTTCAACGCGTCCGCAAGCTCGATGACGTCGGCGATCGGGGCAACAGGGTCCTCGACTCCGTGGATGAGCAGCACCGGACGCAGGACCTCGGTCGCCGCCACTCTGCCGTCGGCACCGGCGAGGACAGCCGCGTGCGGTCGCTGGAACCGGGGCGCGGTGACCGTCCAACGCCCCGGATCGACGATCGCCGACCGGGCGACGGCGAGGGCAAAGGGTCCGTCCTCAGACACGGCCCGCAACGCCGTATAGCCGCCGGCGCTGGCGCCGGAGATGAAGACCGCCCCGCGCCGCGCCGAACCGTTCTCGATGAGGTGCAGCGCGACGGTCCGGCAGTCCTCCACGTCGAAACGGCCCCAGTGGCCGTCCAATGCCTTCCGGAACTGCCGACCGTAGCCGGTACTCCCCCGATAATCGACGTCCACGACGGCAAACCCTCGGCTTGTGAAGAACTGCACCTCCCAGTCCAGCCGAAGATTGCTCTGGTGTGTCGGTCCGGGATGCGGCCTGACGATCAACGGCGCGGGGGCGCCGCCGGTCGCAGCCGGATAAAAGAGCCCGGTCACCTCGATCCCGGCGGAACTGAAGCGCATGACCTCGGGTATCGAGAGCACCGCCGCCAGGTCCGCCCGGTCGGTGCCGGCTCGGATTATCTCGATCTTGTCCGAGCCGTCGGTTTCGACCAGCACGACCTCCTGCGCGCGGGTCGGCGACGAGCCGATCAACGCGATCCGGCTGCCGAGGGCGGCCAGGTAGGGCTTGATCGAGGTGTACGGCAGTTCGATCCGTACGACCTCGCCATCTGGTTCTACGAGCACGAGGTGGTGTGATGGGCCCCGTTGGACGACCATGCCGATGCGGTTCTCAGGCAGCAGGACGTAGTCGGCATAAGTGGACTCCCAGGGCGCCCTGGCACAGTCGACGTCCATCGGCGCCAGGGCCTCCGTGCCGCCCACACTCCACCGGTAGAGATTCCACCAGCCGCTCCGGTCGCTGAGAAAATACAGCGCACCGTCCTCACCCCACCGCGGCTGAACCGCCGACTCGTCCGGACCACCGGCGACGCGTCTGGGTCGACCGATCGAGCCGTATGCCGTTCGGTCGGCGATCCAGATCTCGCTCGAGTCCCACGGCATGACAGCCCTGTCCCACTGCACCCATGCCAGCCGATCCCGGCCGGGGGTCGGCGAGGCGAGGAAGCCATCCGTCGCTCGCAGCACTCGGCATGTCCCCGTCGCCGGCTCGATTGCAACCAGTTCGTCGCCACCGTCGTCCTCCCGTACGCACAACAGCTCGTCGCCGGAGCCAGCGAGGTCGCCGTACGAGTGTGCGGTGGCAGGTAGCCCGGCCACTCCGTGGAGTTGTCCGGCCGAGGCGTCCACCAGGACCATTCCGTGCGACGGCAGCCAGCCGTAGGGCATGCCGCCATAAGCGTGCAGCGTGCTGCCGACGCTGTCCGCCGGCAATTCGGAGACACGGGTCCGGGAGCCCGGTGACGGCCACCAACTCGCCACCACCGCCTTGCCACTCCGCGGCGAGGACTCCACCCAGTGCAGGCCGCCAGCGAGACCGGCAAGCCAGTCGTAGGACCTGCGGACCCTGGCCACCTCGTCTGCGGTGAGTGGCATCGCTGCGCCCATAACCTTCGCCCCCTGCCTGCCAAGCTGCCCCGATCACAACACGGCCGGCGGGTCGGATGCGAACGGATGGTCAGCGAACGGCGAAGCGGACACGTCCGACGTCCCCACCGATCGTCTGGCGGGCACCGGGTCGCTACCGCGTGAATGGAACCCATGACCTCACCGCCGTACCGCCTGAGGGCTGCGGCGGTGGGCGCCGGGCGGGCTCACCGGCAGCGGCAACAGCCGGCGAGCCCGCCTTCCAGGCACGGATGTGGAGACGCTGGAGGATCGTGTGTGGGTGCCGGAGCCGGGTGACGTACTGCGGATCGACCGGCGGGCGTCGGTGCAGTTCGCCGGATCGCCTCCGATGGTGTTCCGGGTGATCTCGGTGAGCAAGAAACCGACCTACGACGGTTGGGCCTGGATCACCGGATACGTCCTGGACCGCAAGGGTACGGCGATCGAACGGCGTGAGCTGTTCGTCCAGCCCGCCGGGGTCCAGTTGATCCCACCGGCCCCGATCGCGGCACCCGCGCGGAGGCGTCGTGTTTGACGTTCGTGTGCAGCTCGGCGCGGTACTGCGACTCGAAGCGGAAGACCGGTTCCGGCCGACCGACGGGCCGGTGACGCTGCGGGTCACCGGCGTGCGGCTGGTGGCGAACCGACCCGAGCGGGCCGAGTGGATCTGGCTGGAGGGGGTGCGGATCCTGCCCGGCGGTCGCTCCGGCGATCAGACGCAGATCCTCGTCCGAGCCAGTCTGCTACCGGTCGAACGACGACCGAACTGAGCCGTCAACCAGAGAAGGAGCGAACTTCATGGGTACGTCGCAGACGTACGGATGCCGGTCGTGAACGCGCGGGCGGTGGGTGTCACGCGAGCCGTACGACGGTTGTCGCGTCTGCGGCCCGAGCAGGTACGGGCGGTGCGCTTCGGTCGCACCCGGCTTGGTCGGCGCGGACTGGCCGAGGAGCAGGTCTACGCCTTCGTCCGGCAGGTGGTGGACGAGCTGATCGCCCGGGACGCTGCCGAGGCGAGTCTCCGAGAGGAGAACAGCCGTTTGAAGGGGGCGCTGCGGGACTGGCAGGCGCGGCAACCCAGGAGTCGCCCGGACAACGCGGGGCACTGGACGGATTCGCGTTGACCGGTTGGGCCCGGCGCCTGTATGACCGAACCGCACGAATTAACCGAGATTGGACGATTACCTTAAGCAGGGGGCATCCCATCGTGTCCCTCCCCCGTTGCGAGCCGAGCACCGTCCGGCTACGTTGGCTTAGCGGAGGCATACCTCCACTTCAAGGTACGTGTCCGAGCAGGAAGAAGCAGCACCGTGAGCAACGACCTTGTCACCACCTCGTTCGGCGCGATGTCGACCGCCGCGGAGGTCCTCGCGGGCGTTGATCTCGCCGGCCGCCGTGCGATCGTCACCGGTGCCGCGTCCGGCATCGGCGTCGAGACCGCCCGTGCGCTGGCCGGCGCGAACGCCGAGGTGACCCTCGCCGTACGCGACCTCGCGGCGGGCGAGCATACGGCCGCGGAGATCATCGCCAGCACCGGCAACCTCCAGGTCCGGGTCGCCCCGCTCGACCTCGCCGACCGGGCATCGGTCGCCTCGTTCGTGGCCGGCTGGACCGGGCCGCTGCACATCCTGGTCAACAACGCCGGCATCATGGCCCCGCCGCTCATGCGCACCGCGCAGGGCTGGGAGATGCAGTTCGCCACCAACCATCTCGGCCACTTTGCCCTGGCCACCGGCCTGCACGACGCACTCGCCGCGGCGGATGGCGCCCGCGTCGTCTCGGTCAGCTCGGTCGGTCACGTCGGCGGCGGCATCGACTTCGACGACATCCACTTCGAGCGACGCCCCTACGACCCCTGGGTGGCGTACGGGCAGTCGAAGACGGCCAACATCCTGTTCGCGGTCGAGGGCAACAGGCGCTGGGCCGCCGACGGGATCCTGGTGAACGCACTGAACCCCGGACGCATCATCGGTACGAACCTGATGCGTCACCTGCCCGAGTCGGCGAAGGCACCGGCAACGCTGGAGACGAACAGCACCGGGGTGTCCTGGAAGACTCCGGAGCAGGGCGCCGCCACGTCGGTGCTGCTCGCCGCCTCACCACTGATCGACGGCATCGGGGGCCGCTACTTCGAGGACTGCAACGAGGCCGAGCCACACCGGCCCGAGGTACGGCGCGGTGTTGCCGCGTACGCGCTCGACCCCGAGGCAGCCGCCCGCCTGTGGCAGGTCTCGTCCGACACCCTCGCCGGCTGAGCGGCGCTCGATGATCCATGCGCTCCTGACTGTCGAACGGGCACCTCTGGGAACAGCAGAGAGCGCGTGGATCACGCTCTGGAAGGCGGGTGCCGCCTAGCCGGTGGTGTCGCGGGCCCAGGGTAGGAGCAGGGTTTCCACGGCTACCACCAGGTAGTACAGGGCGACGCTGAGCAGGGCGAGCAGGGCGATAGCGGCAAATGCGAGCGGGGTGTCGGCTGACGCGGTGGAGAGTGCGACCACCGCGCCGAGCCCATGGTCTGGGTTGTAGACCTCGGCCACGACCGCACCGATCGGCGCGAGCGAGATCGCGACCTTCAGTCCCACGAAGATCTGCGGCAGGGCCCACGGGATGCGGAACTTGCGGTAGGTCCGCCACCAGGAGGCGCTCAGCGAGCGGGCGAGTTCGGTCAGTTCCGCCGGGGTCGACGCCAGCCCGGACATGGCCGAGACCACGAGCGGGAAGAAGCAGATCAGCGCAGCCAGGAAGATCTTCGGCTTGGGGCCGTAGCCGAGCCAGAGCACCAGCAGCGGTGCGATGGCGACCTTGGGCACCGAGTTGAGCGTGATCAGCAGGGGCAGCGTCGCCCGTTCCAGCGCGGGTGCGGCGGCCAGTACGAGGGCGAGGATCAGTGCGAAGACGACGGCGATGCCGTACCCCGCGAGGGTTCCCACCAGCGTCGCCCACGCCTCGCGCATGAGGTATTCGGGCTGTTCCAGGAAACGGTCGACGATCTGCGGCGGTGAGGGCAGGAAGAACGACCGGATGTCGAAGACGATGGTCGCGCCCCACCAGGCTCCGATCGCGCCGACCGCTCCGAGCAGCGGAAGCCCGATGAAGGCGAGACGCGCAAGGGCTTGACCGGTGCCGGTGCTGCTCATCCGGAGACCTGTTCACGCCAGCCGACGGTGGAGTAGGTCAGGTGGCCGCGTACCACGAGCCGGGGATCGTGCACCAGCCGTTGCAGGTTCGCCAACTGTGCTTCGGTGAATCCCCGGGTCAGCATCTGGGTGCGTACCTGTGCCACGTTCGCCGCGACGAGCAGCGCACCGGCGCTGCCTCCCGGCCAGGATCGGGAGTGGATGACCGTGTCCACGTCCACGAGCCCTTCGGCGAGCATGACCGAGTGGATGTGCGCGGCCCAGGTCGAGTCGGTGCCGTTGGCGGTCAGGACCTGCCCCACCAGGGTGTCCTGGTAGGCGTCGACCAGGGCCTCGGCCTCGTCGTCGGGCGCGGCCAGGACCAGTTTGCCGGCCGAGGTCAGCCAGTCCTCGATCACCAGCACCCCGCCGGGCGCCAGGGCTTCGACCAGCCGGTGCATGACCTCCCGCCGCTGGGGCACGTGCATGAGCACCAGCCGTGCGTGGATGAGGTCCCACGGTCCGTCGGGCAGCGGGTCCTTGAGGTCGTGCCGGAGGACCGTGTAGCCGGGGTCGTCGGGGATGTGGCGAGGATTGAGGTCGGTGGCCACCACCGTGCCGGTGGGACCGGTTTGGGCGGCCAGCCAGCGGGCCACGCTACCGCCGCCGGCACCGAGTTCCAGGCAGCGGCGACCGGTCAGGTCCCCCAGTTCGGCGAGCCGGGCGAAGGTGGGTTCGTCGAGCATCTCGGCGAGGAAGTTGTGCCGGTCGGCCGCCGCCGGGTCGTTGTTGTCGAAGGAGTACGAGGGTTTGCCCCCGTGGGGCGGCACCGACGGCCGGGTGGAGGTGGTCATGCGTACTCCCCGTTCAGGCTTTCGGAGTGAGGTTGAAGTCGACCACCGCCTGCGGGGGCAGGGCCTCCTTGACCAGCCCCAGATCGTGGATGACGGCCAGAGCCGACGTCACCCGCTGCTCGTCCATGGCGCCCAGCGGAGCCCCGGCGGCCGGCCCCACGTACGGCGTCATCGACGTGATCTCGGCCTTGGCGGCTTCGACGTTGGCGGCCGGTTGGGCCTTGAACAGGATCTGCGCCGCCTCGTCGGGGTGGTCGATCGTGTACCGCAGACCCTTCATCAGCGCCTCCCGGAAACGTTTGCACAGCTCGGGATCGTCCTCGATGACCCGGTCCGACGCGAGGATGCCGTTGCCGAACAGGTCGGGCAGGTAGTCGTTGTACGGCAGCAGCACCGTCTTCTTCCCAGCGGCCTTCTCGATCCCGGCCCGGCCGATCAGGAACGTGCTGACCGCGTCCACCTGACCGGAGGCGAGCAGGGCCGGCACCTGCGCGGGGGCCGCGTTCACCCACTTCACGCCTGCGGCGTCGACCCCGGCGAGCTGCGCGTACGCCGGGAAGAGCAGTTGGTTGACGGAGCTGGTCGCGGCGCCGATCCGCTTGCCCGCCAGGTCCTTCGGTGAGGTGATGCCGCCGCCCTCCAGGGCGAGGATGGCGACCAGGGTCTGCTGGTGCACCGCGGCGATGGCCCGGAACTGGTCCTTGTACTCGGCGTTGGTGCCGGCCAGGATCCAGGCGCCGATCAGGTCGATGTTCACGAACTGGGCTCGTCCGCCGACGAGCGCCTTGACGTTCTCGCCCGATGCCTGGCCCAGCTCGATCTCGGCGTCGATGCCGGCTTCCCGGAAGAAGCCCTTCTCCTGGGCGACGAAGGCGAAGGCGTCGCGGCCGGACGCGCCGAACGCCGTCAGGTAGGTCACCTTGTCCAGGTCGTCGTTGCCCGCCGTCCCGCTGCCGTCGCCCTCGGCGCCGGAACAAGCGGTGGCGGCTAGCAGGACCATGACCAGCAGGCCGCTGGCCAGCGCACGGCTGTGTCCGAACATGCGTCTCTCCCCGCTACAGAAGCCCCGATTGCCTCGCGTCGTCTGGGTGGGCGGCGATGTCCTCTGTTCAGCGCTCAGCGGGCAGGTGTGCATCCGTCCGGGGCAGGCACGAGGTAGTTATAGAGATATAGCGTATTCGATATCTTGGTCCCTGCGTGTCCCGTATGAGGCTCCACTCGGAGTTTCGGCCCGCCCACTGCGGGGGACGGGGCATGAATGGCGGGCACCTCGGGTACGGCATGGTCCATGCGCTCACCACAACCACAGACAGATGAACAGTCGGCAAAAAAAGGGTGGTGGACGCGGCGCCTCGATCCGGACCGCTCGCTGGGTCTGCGGCTGACGCTCGCCTCGGTCGCGGCGGTGCTCGTACTCGTGCCGTTCTCGGTGCTGTCCCTCCTGGTCATCTCGGCCTGGTGGCCGTTGCGCAGCGTGGACGAGGGACTGGCCGAGTCGCTGCACGCCGAAGCGGTGGCGAACCCGGGCTGGACCTCGGCGATGCAGATCTGGACCGACGTCTTCGGCCCTGGACCGCTGCGGCTGCTGGTCCTGGCGGTGGTGATCTGGTTGTGGTGGCGGGGCGCCCGCCGGGTGGCGCTCTGGGCGGTCACGACGATGGTCGCCGGTGGTCTGTTGGGCGCCGGGCTCAAGCTGCTGTTCGGCCGAGGACGACCCGAGTTGCTCGACCCGGTGGAGCACGCGGCCGGCTACTCCTTCCCGTCCGGTCACGCGCTCACCGCGGCGCTGGCTGCGGGCGTACTGGTGCTGGTCTTCCTGCCCTTCGTCCGCGAGATCGGTGAGGCCCGGCGGCGGCGGACGGCCCGCTGGGGGATCTGGGCCGCCGCTCTCGCGGTCACGGCGGTGACCGGCCTGAGCCGGATCGCGCTGGGCGTGCACTGGCTCAGCGACGTGCTGGGCGGCTGGGTGCTCGGCGGCGCGGTGGTCGCGGCCACGACGGCGGCGTTCGCCACCTGGCGCGGGCGGGTCGGACATCGCTTGGGCGACCCGTTGACCGAGGGCGTGGACGAGGAGGAAGAGGTACGGTCGGCGAGGGACGGCCAGGCGTAGTTTTGCCCGGCACCGGGTAGCTGAGGAGCCATGTCGATCGCGGCCATACCCCACGTGCTCCGGCAGTTCACCACACGCCTCCTGCTGCCGGTGGCGGTTCTCTACGGCGTAATGGTCGGCCTGGGGCTGCTCGTCACGAAAGTGCTGGACGACGTCTGGCCGCTCACCGTCGAGGACACGGTCAACCGGCAACTGGAGGCGGAACGCAGCGGGACCGCGAACGGCGTCTCACTGGTGTTCAGCACGATCGCCAGCACACCGGCGATCATCGCGGTCACCGCGGTGGTGGCCTGCGTGCTCGCGCTGACACTCCGGCGGTGGCGGGAGCCGGCGTTCCTCATCGGCGCGGTGACCGCCCAGGCCCTGATCTTCCTGTTCACGACGCTGGCGATCGACCGGCCGCGTCCGGCGGTCGAGCACATGGACGTGTCCCCACCCACCTCCAGTTTCCCGTCCGGACACACGTCGGCGGCCGTCGCGCTCTACTGCGGCCTGGCCCTCGTGCTGGCACTACGAGCCCGGCGTACGTCGACGAAGGTCGCCTGGTGGTCACTGCTGGTGGCGGTGCCAGTCGGAGTGGCGCTGACCCGGATGTACCGGGGAATGCACCATCCCAGTGACGTGGTCGGCTCGTTCATCAACGCCGGCACCTGCATCGTCATCATGGCGCGCGGCATCCTGGACCGGACGGTCCGGTGGGGGCGTGAACACGTGCCGGGGCGGCGCACCACCCGCAACCGGCAGCGGGCCACCGCCGGGACCGCGTAGCGCGTCCGTCCCTTGTAGGCTTCCGGCCGCTCGAAGTTGACTCCGAGAGAGGCTGACGTTGCTCGCAAATCTGCTGCCCGGCTTTCGAGAGGTACGCGCACCTCTGATCGCGGGATACGTCTGGGTACTGGCGGTCTGGATCGCTGTCGGTGAGGACATCCTCGAACTTCAGCCGTACCCGCCGGCCCTGGACAGCCTGATCCAACTCGGCAACTGGCTCGGCAAGACGGTCCTGCTCGGCGCGGTCAGCGTCTGCGCGTACATCGTCGGGATCATCTCGAACACGACGAACAGGCTGCTGGAGCCCCGGCTGCTGGCATCCGGCTGGGACCACCGGAAGGTCGTCGCCCTGGCTCGCGGCAGCGCGCTGCGCCGGATCGACTCCAGTACGCGTTGCCCCGGTCCCCGCTCGGTCAGTCGACCGCTGTTCGACATGTTCCGCAAGCAGGCGATCGAGCGCTACTCCACCGCCGTCGACTACCGCGACCACTGTCTCCAGATGATCGACAAGGCGCGGCAGACCCTGCCGTCGCGTCACCCCGGCCGGGCGGTGCTGGTGCCCGCGACGGTCACCACCGCCGACCTCGCACTGCAGTACCCGGGACTGGACCACGCGATCGCCGAGTCGATGTACGGCATCGAACGCAAGGTCGCGCTGGTGTTGCGGGATCTGGAGCCGACGGTGGAACGCCTGATCGGCGCCGAGCCGGAGCTGCACGGCGAGTTCGACCGTTGGGTCGCCGAGGCCCAGTTCCGCATCTCGCTGTTCGTACCGACCTGTGCGCTGGTGGGGATCCTGAGCTGGCGCTTCTCCCCGCTTTACCTGCTCGGCCTGGTCGCACCGGTCGCCCTGCTCCTGGTCGGGCGGCGCGAGCTGGTCAACGCGTACGCGAAGATCGCGATCTGGCTCTCGGCGGGCCGGGTGAATTCCCCGGTCCTCGACGACATCCTGGCCCAGGTCGACCAGCACGACCCGCAGGCGGAGTCGTCACCGGCCGCGGACCGTTTCGTGCTGCGCAACCTGTTCGGTCCCGAGCCGGTCGGGGTCAATCCTCTCGTCTGGGCCAGGGCCCTGATGCCACGCGCCCGGCGCACCGGATACGGCTACGAGTTCGACTAGAGCCCGTCCGGCGGTGGGGCGCGCAAACCAGTGGCGCAGCGCCGCTGCGCGCCATTACCGTGCTGCGGAACCGAGTCGTCCGGTGAAGGACATGCCGTTGTACATCGCGTGAGACCTCCCAAGCGCTGATTTGTCGCGCGTCGCGCCTGTGCGCCGCGCTCCTTTTTGCTGCGGACTTCTCACTGAAACCGGTGTACTTCTGTGCTCAAAAACTGGATGGTCGTGCCCACCTGCCTGCCCCTTGTTCGCCGCCGTTGCCACGCGTGCGCGTCCGAACACTTCCGGGCAAGCGGCAAATTTCGCGTCAACGCAAACCACAAGCTCATCGACGCCTGGCTCCTGGTGCTCTGTACCGGTTGCGGGGAAACCGCGAAGCTCACGGTCCTGGAACGGACGACCGTGCGTTCGGTACAACCTGAGCTGCTGGACCGGCTGCACGACAACGACCTTGGCCTGACGGCCGAACTGCTCCAGGATCCGGTCGTGCAGCGCCGCAATCGCATCGCCCTCGACTGGGACGACGCCTGGCGCCTCGACACCGGCGGATCGGATCACCTGAGCCGATCGGATCACCTGGACCACGAGGTGATCGACGTCGCGGTCCGCTTCGCGGCGCGGATCCCGGTCCGGCCGGTGCGACTGATCGCCGAAGGTTGCGGCCTTTCCCGGGGCGAGGTGGAGAGGCTGATTACCGAGGGGAACATCGTCTCGGCGGGCCGGTTGGGCGGCAAGCTCTCCGGCGACTTCACCTTCACGCTCAAGCGCTGAGCCTCCTCCGGACCCGGGCCTGTCCGGCACGAACCGCCGGACAGGCCCGGGCGGCGCCACGCTGACCAGGGCGAATCGTTGACATGCAGCCATTTGGCTGCCTATTCTTTGGGCAGCCAAATGGCTGCATGTCTGGGGGAGGGACGAGGTGGCGCGTGGACGAGGTGTTCAAGGCGCTGGCGGATGCCAGTCGTCGCCGGCTGCTCGACAGCCTGAACGCCCGCAACGGCCAGAGCCTGCGTGAGCTGTGCGCCGGGCTGGACATGGCCCGACAGTCGGTGAGCAAGCACCTGGCGGTGCTGGAGTCGGCCAACCTGGTGACCCCGGTGTGGCGCGGCCGGGAGAAGTTGCACTACCTGAACGCCGCCCCGATCAACGCGATCACCGAACGCTGGATCAGCCAGTACCACCGCGAGCGGGTGCACGTGCTCGCCGACCTGAAGAGAGCACTGGAAGAGGAACCCATGAGCGACCTGGAATTCGTCTACACCAACTACATCAGGACCACCCCGGAACGGCTCTGGCGGGCACTGACCGACCCGGCCTTCACCAGCCGCTACTGGGGCGTGACCTTCGAATCCGAGTGGCAGATCGGGTCGACCGTCGCCTGGAACGTCAACGGCGTACGGATGGCCGACCACGCCCAGGTCGTGCTGGAGGCGGACCCGTACAGCCGGTTGTCGTACACCTGGCACACGATCACGCCGGAGTTCGCCGCCGCCTACGACATGAGCGACGAGTTGGTGGCCAAGATGGCCGGCGAACCCCGTTCGAAGGTCACCTTCACCATCGAACCGGTCGGCGAGATGGTGAAACTGACCGTCACGCACGACGGTTTCGAGCCCGGCAGCGCCATCCGCGAGGGCATCCAGCACGGCTGGCCGGAACTGCTCTCCAGCCTGAAGAGCCTGCTGGAGACCGGCGATCCCCTGCCCTCCCCCGACCAGGCCGCCGCCCAACCGGCCTGATGCGCACGGTGGTGGGCGGCGGCGAGTATCCCCGGCTGGCCGAGGTGCTCGCCACGATCAGCGGCGGCACGGCGCCCAGCTTCGACCGACTGCTCGACCAACTACTCGACGGGCTGGTTCCGGTCGGCTAGAGCGTTGTCGCCTCGGGATACGACGGCCGCAACGGTGGGCCGGACACGGCAGGCAGGACCACCGCGTCGATCTCGACGGACATCCACCGGAAACAAAGGGGCCGCGGCGGACCGCCGAAAGATCCTGGACCGCGCACCGGCCGACGTCGCGTCCGAGCCGTACCGGCCGGCGGGCGCACCTGATCAGCGGGTGCCGATGCGGACCGTAGCTGGTCAGACTCACCGGGGTGACCCATCCTCCCCAGGACAACTGGCAACAACCGGCGTACCCGGATCCGGCGGACGCCACCATGGCCTACCCGATCGCTGTGCAGCCCGCCGAACAGTCGTGGTGGCAGCGGCGCAGCACCCGCGCCCGGGTAGGCATTCTGCTCGGCACTCCCCTCGCCCTGCTCGTCTTCTGCTGCGGTGGACTGGCGGTGATCGGTGCGAGCGCCGACGAGCCGTCGGGCAAGAAGCCGGCCGACACCGCGGCGGTAGCCGCACAGGCGAACTCGACAAGCGCCCCCGCGCCGGAGGCCGCCACACCGGTCGTACCCTCCTCCGAGCCGGCTGCCGTTCCGACGACCGCCGAGCCGGCGCCCACCACTACGGCGCCGAAGCCGGCGAAGACCACCGGTGCCCCGAAACCGGCGAAGACCACCGCGTCGCCGAAGCCGGTCTACTACGCGAACTGCACGGCCGTACGGGCTGCTGGGAAGGCACCGCTCGCGAAGGGGAAACCCGGCTACCGCGCGGCTCTGGACGCCGACGGCGACGGGGTCGCCTGTGAGACGACCGAGGGCGGCGGAACCGCGCCCAAGCCTCCGGCCCCGCCACCGCCGGCCGAGGGTGGCGGCAACGACCCGCGGTTCTCGACCTGCGCAAAGGCCAAGGCCGCCGGGTACGGGCCCTACCGGCGAGGAGTCGACCCCGAATACTCGTGGTACCGGGACGCAGACAACGACGGCGTGGTGTGCGAGTGAGTTCCGTCGGGTCGACGGCCTGATATCCGTACTGCTCGTTGCCCGATCCGGTGCACCAACGACGGGTGCACCGGATCGGGCAACGCGACATCGACGGGCCGGCGCCCTGACGGCCGGAGTCGGTAGGATGTGCCGGTGGATGCCCCGGTAGCAAATCTTGCGGCGAGGGGCCGATGGGTCGGCCCACTGGTGTCGATCCAGTTGCTCGTCGTCGCGGGCTATGTCTACGCCGCCGTCGCGTACCTCGCCAGCGATGCCGCGTATTTTCCCGAGCAGTCGCCACCGGGCTGGTCCTGGCCGGCGGTCATCGCCGTCGGTGTGGGTTTTGTCCCGGCCGCGATCAGTCTCGCGGTGGCGTGGCCGATCCTGATGGCACCGGACGTGCGCGCGGACCGCCGCGTTTGGACGCCGCTGGCCGTCACGAGTGCCGCGACCCTGCTGATGTTGCTGGTCATGGTCACCCCGCCTGGCTGGGCGCTGTTCGACTGGTACGTGAGCTGAAGACGACCACGGCTTCGCGGACGTATCTCGCCGGTGTGCTCGGGCGGCTGGGCGTCGCGCTCGCCTTCCTCCTCCCCGCCAGCTCGCTCCTGTGGTTGTCCGTGGTCGCGCTGCCCTACCAGGACGCCTCCCCGGAAATCGCTGATCAACATGTGGCGACCATCGGCGTACTCGAGTGGGGCCTTGCCCTCAGCGTGGTGGCCGGCCTCTGCCTCGGCGTCGCCGGAACCGCGATCCAGCTCCGGCTGCGCCGGCAGCGTGCCCGTACGGCGCTTGACTGAGTCCTGGGAGCGCTCCAGGATCGACCAGGGTCCGCTGCGGGGTGGACGATCGAGCGGGGTGGTGGGCAGATGCTGGCGGCGTTCGGGCTGACCGAGCTGGCGGAGCGGATCTACCTGGAACTCGTGTCCGGGCGGCCCGGCACCCTCGACGAACTGACCGGGCGGCTGGGCGTCGACCGCGCCGAGGTGTCCCAGGCGTTACGGACCCTGGAACAACCCGGCCTGGTGCACACCGTCGACGGCCGGTCCGAGGCCACCTCGCCGGACCTGGCCATCGACTCGCTGGTCATGCAGCGGATGCGGGAGCTACAGGAGGCGCGAACCGGGTTACGGGACTGGTTGCAGCGCCAACGCGCCGCCGAGCCGGTCGACCAGGGCGTACACATGGTGGTCGGCGGGGCGGCGATCGGTAGGACGTTCGACCAGTTCCTGCGCGGGGCGCAGGAGGAGGTGCTGGGCTTCGACCGCCCGCCGTACACGGCCGAGTTCCACGACAACCCGACCGAACACGAACTGCTCGGCCGGGGCGTACGGTTCCGGGTGGTCTACGACCGGCGGGCGTTGGAGCGACCCAACGCCACCGCGCACATCGGCGGCCTGGTCGCCGCCGGGGAGCAGGCGCGGGTCGCGCTGGACGTGCCGGGCAAGCTCGCAGTCGCGGACCGCCGGGTGGCGCTGCTGTCCTTCCCCCGACGCAACGGGACGATGGAGCCGTGGGCGCTGGTGGTACGCGGCGCCGCCTGGGTGGAGGTGCTGGTGGCGCTCTTCACCGAGGTGTGGGAACGGGCCACGCCGCTGCGGCTGGCGCCGGCCGCGGACGCGCTCGACGACGTGGACCGGTGGAGCATGCCCACCGCCACCGACCGGCAGATCCTCTCCCTGCTGATGACCGGGCTGCCGGACAAGGCGGTCGCCTCACAGCTCGGCATGTCCCTGCGTACGGTGCAGCGCCGGCTGCGCCAGCTGATGGACGTCACCGGCAGCGCCACCCGGATGCAGCTCGGCTGGTTCGTCGCCCGCAACGATTGGTTGTGAACCGCCCCGCCCCCACACGGCGGGGCGGTTCACGTCCTGGGGTGCGGTTGTCAGCCGCGCGGGGTGACCGTCACCGAGATCGTGATCGGTGCGGTCGGGGTCTTGGCGCTGTCACTGCTCACCAGCACGGTGGCGGTGTAGGTGCCCGGAGCCAACCCCGTGGTGTCGACGGTGAGGTCGAGCTTGCCCTTCTCCCCCGGATCGACCTGCCCGGACTGCGGGGTCACCGCCAGCCAGGGCACGTCGCTGTACGCCATGGAGCCGTCCACGTGGTACACGGCGGCGCGGTACGGCTGCCGGTTTGCCTGGCCGACCAGCCACAGGTCACCGTTGTCGTCGAGTTCGATCCCGGCGCCGCTGAGCGGGTCCGGGTCCGGGTCCGGAATCGAACCGAGCGTGGCGCAGGTGTCCGGGTTCATCGCCCAGATCGCCTCGGTGCTGTCCTGGTTGATCCCCCAGAGCACGTTGCGCTGCTCGTTGAGGGCGAGCCCGGTGATCCACGGTGTGGCCGGCACACACTGGCCGAGCACCGCGCCCGGTTCGGCGTGCGACAACCCGGCCAGGTGCTGGATCTTCCCGTCACCGGCGAGGTAGAACGTGTCGTCGGCGGACCGGTAGGCCAGCCCGTAGTACAGCTTGCCCGCCCACGGACCGGTGATGGTCTGCTTGACCTCGTAGGTGTCGGGGTCGAAGCAGACGATCGGCAGCGGGTCCACGATGGACATGCTCGGCCCGCACATCAGGTCCTTGCCCGGCACGTACGCCAGGTCCGAGGGCCAGCCGTTCATCGTCACGACACCCTTGCCGAGCGACTTGCCGGCGGTGTCGAAGCGCTGCATCTGGCCCCAGAAGTAGCTGTCGGAGACCAGCAGTTCACCGTTGCGGTAACCGACACCGTAGGCGTTGTAGAGGTCGGGGATCGGGAACGATCCGAGCACCCGGCCGGGGGTGGTGACCGGTGGCGTCGGGGAGTCGATCTCCCTGGCGGTCCAGTTCGCCGGCAGACCGCCGTGGTTGTTCAGGTTGACCGACACGCTCCGGGTCCCACCGGTCGGCGCGGTCACCGCCACGCTGCTCTTGGCGGCGAGCAGTAGCGGCGCCCGCATCGCGAGATCCTGCTTCTGCAGCACCGCCTCGGCGACCGTGAGGGTCACCGCCGGCAGGTCGTAGCCGGACTTGGCGGCACCGACCGAAACCTCACCGGTCGGCACCTCCACCTGGTAGAAACCGTCCGCGTCGGTGGTCGCGGTGACCGGGGCGGTCCCGGACGGGGTGAACCGTACGGTCGCGCCGGCCAGCGGCTGGCGGTCGTTGGCGTCGGTGACGGTGCCGCGTACCAGGCCGGTGCCGGGAACCCGGAAGGTGATCGCGGTGGCCTCGTCGAGCACCGGGGCGTCGACCGAGTACGTGAGCGCCGCACCACCGGCGGCGTCTGAGATGCCCACGGTGGCGCCGGCACCGGTACCCGCCGTACCGAGCTTGCGGTACTGGAGGGTGATGGTGCCGTTCTCGCCGAGCAGCAGTTGGAAGTCGACCCGGGTCTGCGGTGCCTTCTTCAACGCCGCCCTGGTCCAGCTCACCAGGAACTGCCGGTTCGGTGCGCTGCCGGTGACCCGGGTGCGGACCGTCGACTGGTGGTCCAGCACCAGGTCGTCCCAGTACGCGTACACCGCCGCCGCCGGGATCGCCGGTGCGGGCAGGGCGGTGTTGTCGCCGCCGCCGCTCTCGCCGAAGGCGACGTAACCGTTGCTGCTCACGGTCAGCTTGCGCTGCGGCTGACCGTAGAAGGTCACCGCGAACGGCAGGTCGACCGCGCGGCTGGCCTCGTCGCCGGTGAGCGGCAGCACGCTGCCACCGGTCACCCAGGCGGCGGGGGCCACGCCGGCGGCGTACCCGTGCCGGTCGGTCTTCGCGGCCAGGCTGACGTCGAGCGTCTCCTCGCCGTCGACGGTGAGTGGGACGGTCTTCGGCGCCAGCCAGCGGCCGTAGTCGACCAGCACGTCGTAGTCGGCCTCGGGCAGCATGCCCGAGTAGCGGCCGTCGGTCCCGGTGACGAAGGCGGGGAAGGTTTCCCCGGCCAGCGCCACCGTGGCGCCCGCGGCGGGCTGACCGGCCGGATCCCGGACGATTCCGTGTACGGGGTGCCACGGCGCACTGTCGGACAGGTCGATCGTGGCGTTGGCGGTTCCGTCCGCCGTTACCGTGACCGTCTGCCGCTGCGTACGTTGCGCGAAGACGCTCGCGGTGAGGGTGTACTCGCCGGCCGGGACGCGTCCCAGTTCGACCCGCCCCTGCCCGTCGGTGTGCCCGCTGCGGGTGAGCACACCGGAGGCGAGGGTGACCTTGGCGCCCGGCATCGGGCCGCCGGACCGGGTGGTGGTCACCACGACCCCGCCGACCTGTCCGGCCGGTGCCTGACTGACCAGCGCGTACGCGTCGAGCCGGCCCTCGCCGTAGACCCCGTTGTCGGCGGCGGTACCGCCACAGCTCAGGTCCTCGACGTCGTGCGCGGTACGGTCCAGCAGCTCACGGGTGGTCGCCACGTCCCGCCGCAGGTTCGGCACCGCCGACCAGAGCAGCGCGATCGCGCCGGTCAGGTGCGGTGAGGCCATCGAGGTGCCGTCGGCGGAACCGTACTGGCTGCCGGGCAGGCTGGAGACGATGCCGACGCCGGGTGCGGTGATGTCGGGACGGATCACACCGTCGCGCGCCGGTCCCCGGCTGGAGAAGTCGGCGATGGTGCCGGTGCTGTCGGTCGCGCCGACCGCGTACGCCAGCGGGCTGGTGCCGGGGTAGCCGGCGGTGCCGCAACCGGCCCGGCCCTCGTTGCCGGCGGAGAAGGACGGGAAGATGCCGGCGGCCGCCCAGGTGGTCAGGATCTCCTCGTAGAAGTGGTTGCCGTCGTCGGCCCCGCCCCAGGAGTTGTTGATGACGTCCGGCGCCAGGTCCGGGCGCGGGTTCTGTCCGTTGTGGTCGGTCGGCGCGACCATCCACTGCCCGGCGGCGAGCAGGGCACTGTCGGAGCAGGTGTTGATCTCACAGCCCTTGGCCGCGATCCACTTCGCGCCGGGTGCGACACCGGTGACCGTGCCGGCGCCGTCGTCGCCGAGCACGGTGCCGACGGTGTGCGTGCCGTGGCCGTAGTTGTCACAGGGTGTCGAGCCGCCGCAGAGGCCGGTGGGGTCGAACCAGTTGTAGTCGTGGGTGAAGCTGCCGTCGCCGTTGTTGCCCCGGTACTGGCGGACCAGCGCCGGGTGGTCGTACTGGACTCCGGTGTCGATGCTGCCGACGACGATGCCCTCGCCGCGTACGCCGTAGGAGTCCCATACCTTGTCGGCGCCGAGCTGGGTGAGGTTCCACGGCAGCGCGCCGGCGGTGGTGGTGCTGCCGGCGGTCTTCACCGGGTCGGTCAGCCGGGTCACACCGACCGGGCTGATCCGGGCCACCTCGGGCCGGGCGGCCAGTTCCGTCACCAGGGACAGGTTCCCGGTCACCTCGATCGCGTTCGCGATCCAGTACGGGGTGAAGCTGCTTCCCCGCTCGCGCAGCAGCGTACGGAGTCCGCGCTGGGTCTTCTCCGCGTGCGCGACCTTGGTCTGGTAGACCTTCGTCGTACGGGCGACGCGGCCGGCCCGACCGGCGGTCCCGCGCTCGACCCGGGCTAGTTCCGCCTCGTCCAGCTTCGCCTCGTCGGCGAGCCGCACGAGGAAGGTCGTGCTGCTGCCGTCCGACAGCGACCGGAGTACCGGCATGTCCACCTTGCGGTTCGCGTCGGGTGCGCTGGCCGGCGCCGCGCTGACCGGCGGAGCGGCGACCGCCCCGGTGGGCAGCGCGAGCAACGCGCTCAGCCCGATCGCGGCTCCGCACACCCATCGTGGTGTGCGGCCTCTGAACCTACCCATCGACCTTCTCCTCCTCGGGCGGGCGCACATTCCGGAACGCCGCCGTCGCCGATTCTGGGCCGGTCGGTGCTCGGTTCGCGGGCGTGACCCATGGCGGATCAAGGACATGGCGGAACCCCGCCAGATTTGTGACAGGCAGGGACATCGGATCGCGACGGAACCGGCCGCACCGTCACACGCCGGCAACATTGGCAGCCGGTAAAGGGGCACCTGGAGGCGTGCCCTCGGCGGCCGGGTCGTCATCGGCAGCCGTCCGGCAGCCCGTCCTACCGCCGGGCTCTGCTGGTCGACGCCGCGCCGGAGCCCTCACCACCCGCGCCGGGCTGCGGGCAGGGGCCGTACGCTGCTGGTCGTGCTGATCCTGCTGCCACCCTCGGAGGGGAAGACCGCGCCCCGGTCCGGCCGCCCGCTGAACCTGGACACGCTCACCCTGGGCGAGCTGAACCCCGGCCGGGAACGGGTGCTGGACGCACTGGTCGACCTCTGCGCGGCCGACGACCGGGAACGGGCGCGTACGGTCCTCGGGCTGAGCGCGGGGCAGGACGGGGAGATCGACCTCAACGCCCGGTTGCGGAGCGCGCCGACCCAACCGGCGGCCAAGGTCTACACCGGGGTGCTCTACGACGCCCTGGACACCGGCAGCCTCACCCCGGCGGCCCGCACCCGGCTGCGGCGGTCCGCGTTGGTCTTCTCCGGCCTCTGGGGCGTGGTCCGGGTGGACGACCGGATCCCGGCGTACCGGTGCGCGATCGGGGTCGGTCTGCCGGGGGTGGGCGGGCTCACGCCGTACTGGCGGGGGGTGCTCGAACCGGTGGTCACCGAGGCCGCCGACAGCGGGCCGATCCTCGACCTGCGCTCCGGCGCGTACGCGGCGATGTGGCGGCCGACCGGGCGTACCGCCGAGCGGACGGTCGCCGTACGGGTGCTGCACGAGCAGGTCGTGAACGGGGTGAGCAGCCGATCCGTGGTGAGCCACTTCAACAAGGCCACCAAGGGGCGGCTGGTCCGCGACCTGTTGCTGGCCGGTGCGGCACCACGCAGCCCGGCGAAGCTGGTGGAGGCGCTGCGCGACCTGAAGTACACCGTCGAGGAACAACCCGCCGCCACCGGCAAACCCCGCCAGCTCGACATCGTGGTCAGCGAGCTGTAGCGGCGGTCCTATCCGGGGTGGGCCGCGCCGATCGGGGTCACCAGCGCCTCGATCCGCCGACCGGCCTGGTCGACCGAGGTGGTGCCGACGGCGGCCCGCAGTCGGATCGCCCGGTCCCGGTAGCCGTGCTCGTCGAGCAGCCGGCGCATCAGCGCCGCCGCCCTCGGCGGGTCCCACTGGGTCGACGGCAGCCACTCCCCCACCCCGAGCCGGCGCAGGCGGGCGCCGGTGTCGGGCTGGTCGAAGCTGTGCGCGAGCACCAGTTGCGGCACCCCGGCGGCGAGACACCGGGCGATCGTGCCGGTGCCGCCGTGGTGGACGACCACGGCCGCCCGGGGCATCACCTCCCGGTACGGCAACCAGCGGAACCAGTGCACACCGGTCGGCAACGTCGCCGGCAGCAGTTCCCGGTACGGCGTCACCAGCAGCACCGTACGGCCGGCGTCGAGCGCGGTGGGCACCGATGCGGCGTAGAAGTCGTGCAGCAGCATCTGTCCGCTGCTGCCGGCGACCAGGACCGGTGGCACCTCACCCGCCAGCGCCTCTTCCACCTCGGCCGGAAGCGATCCCGGATCGGCGGGGGCGGCGGCTTCGGCGTCGAGCAGGAAGCCGACCTTCGCCACCCGGTCGGGGGTGGGGTCACCGGCGGCGTCGAACCAGCGCGGCCAGAGCCCGAGTTGCAGGTCGGCCGAGCCGAGCCAGGCGGCCCAGTCGTCGACCGGCGCCAGCCCGAACTCCGCCCGAAGCTGGTCGATCGGCCCGGCCAGGGCGGTCCGGTGCAGGTGTTCGGTGACCGGCAGCAGCAGGTGCTGGGCCGGGGTCATCGCCGCCCAGGCCACCGGCAGGCCGAGCAGTTCCGCCGCGATCAGCGTCGACAGCCCCGAGGTGTGCCGGCCGACCAGCACCGTCTGCCCCGGTACGGCCAGCTCACGCAGTGTCTCGACCTCCAGCCGGAGCTGGCCGAACAGGTTCGTCCGCCGGTAGTGCGCGAGCAGGTCCGGCGGGCTCGGCGACCCGACCCGGTCCAGCAGGATCCGGCGGGCGTCCTCGAGGTAGGCGGCGTACTCCTCGGGGGTGTCGATCGGGACGTATCCGAGGCCGGCCCGGCGTACCGGTTCCGCGTAGGGGGCGTGGGTGAGCAGGGTGACGTCGTGGCCCCGGCCGCGCAGCCCGGCGCCCAGGTGGATCATCGGCCATACGTCGCCGTGGGTACCGTGACTGACCAGCAGGACGGTTGCCACCGCGCGGCCTCCTCGTCGGTGCGGGGCGGGACCCGCCCGCCGACACATCGGTCCACCGGCCCCGTCGGCGCCGCGGGCGCCACGTTACGTCCCGCCCCACCCGGCGTCGATCGGCCTACGGGCTGCCGACCCGTACCCGGTTGTCCCATTGGCCGGCAGCGCCGGTTCTCTGCCACCCCGGACCGGCACCCTGAGGACCGGCGCTGACCCTCACACCCGGTACGGTCTCGCCCCCACGAGAGACCGGCCTCGGGTGTCGCCTAGTTCCAGGTGAAGCCGGTCCTGGTACGCGGCCCGGACTCCTTCTTCGTGACCCGGTCGGTGGCCACGACACTGATGGTGATGCCTCGACGATCCATGACAGCCTTCCCCCCTTGACTGCTGGGACGCGCGGCTCGACGTCCCTGCCCTGTCAGGAGAAGGCCCGGCTCAGACAAGACGCTTAACGCCCGCTGAACACGTCGCACAGTCCGGGTCGGCCCTGTCCGGCACGCCGAGCGCGGCGAACGCGTCGACCGCCGCCCGCCAGGCGGGCACGGCGATGTCGTGCTGCCCCAGGGCGCACCGGGCTCGGGCGATGCCGTGCAGCGCACGGGCCTGCTGGTAGCGGTCGTCGATTCGGCGTACGTGCTCGAAGTCGCGCAGTGCCGCCTCCGGCTCGCCCGCGGCCAGCCGGAGCAGGCCGAGATTGTGGCGTACCTCGCCGCGCAGCGTCGGGTCGTCCACCACGGCACTGATCGCGAGTGCCTCGTTCAGGTGGTCGTGCGCCTCGGCGAACTCGCCCCGTACGGTACGCACCCCGCCGAGCCCGCAGAGCGCTTCGCCCATGTGCCGCCCGTCGCCGAGGGGTCGGAACCGTTCGAGCGCCTCCCGGAAGTGCCCGTCGGCGGTGTCGAGTTCGTCGTTGTGCCGGTGGACGTGCCCGAGATTGAGCGTTGCCGCCGCCTGGCCGTAGCGGTAGCCGAGTTTGTCGAACAGGGCCAGTGCGCGTTGGGTGTGTTGCAGTGCCTGGGCGGCGTCGCCGAGGCGGAGGAGGAATCCGCCCAGCGCGTTGTGTGCCACGGCCTCGCCGAACACGTCGTCGAGGTCCTGGCGCAGCGCCAGGGTCCGCAGGCCGTGCTCGACCGCCTCCGGGTAGCGGCCGGCGAGGTAGTGCACGATCGCGATGTTCATCAGCGTCCGGGCCGCGCCGGCCTGGTCGCCGAGCCCGTCGCGCAGCACCAGTGCCTGCTCGTAGACGGCCAGCGCGGCGTCGTGACGACGGGCTGTGTAGTGGGCGGCGCCGAGGCTGTTGAGCAGGTCGGCCTGCGCCAGGGTGTCGCCGGCGAGGCGGGCGGAGGACAGTCCCGTCTCGTGGGTGGTGGTCAGGTCGTCGACCAGGCCGCGGGCGAGCCAGTGCCGCCACATCGTGTTCGGCAGCCGCCACGCGTACTCGTGCAGGCCGAGGGCGGCGGCGAAGCGGGGGACGGCGACCAGGACCGAGCGCTCGACCTCCAGCCAATCGGTGGCGTCCCGTTGGTCGGCGAATTCACCGCCGGCCTTGTCGTCGCCGGTGTCGGTCTCCAGGAGCGCGACGGCGGCGCTGGCGCGTTCGAGGTACCAATCGAGCACCCGGGCGGCGGCGTCGCGGCGCTCCTGCCCGTTGGCGAGGCCGGCGGCGTAGACCCGCAGCAGGTCGTGCAGCCGGTAACGGTCGATCGACGTCTCCTCGACCAGGTGACCGGAGACCAGGATGGCGAGTGGTTCGTCCAGGTTCGGGTCGTCGCTCGCCCTGGACGCGGCGCGGACGTCGAAATCGTCACCCGGCATGGCGCTGAGCCGGCGGAACAGCGTCGCGGCGGCCGGCGGAAGTGCCAGGTACGACCAGGAGAACACCGCCCGGACGGCGGTGGACGGGTCGTCGGGTGGGGAGAGCAGGTCGATCCGCCGCGCCTCGTCGGCCAACTGCTCGGCCAGTGCCGTCAGGGTGAACCCGGGCCTGCGTACGGCACGGTGCGCCACCACCCGCAGCGCCAGCGGCAGTCCCGCGCACAGCTCGACCAACCGCCCGGCGGCCGGCGGTTCCGCGTCGACCCGCCGGTCGCCGACGATTCGGCGGAGCAGGGCCAGCCCTTCGTCGGTGGAGAGCGGCACCACGGCGACCGGGTGCGCGCCGTCGCGGGCGGCCAGACCGGCCAGTTCGGCCCGGCTGGTGACCACGACCAGGCAACCCGCGGCGCCGGGCAGCAGCGGCCGGACCTGTTCGGTCGAGCGGGCGTTGTCGAGCAGGAGCAGCATCCGGCGGCCGGCGAGCAGCGACCTGAACAGCGCCGACCGTTCCGCCTCGCTGTCGGGAACCTGTTGCGGGTGCACGCCGAGGGTGTGGAGGAACCCGGCGAGGACCGTACGCGCGGCTACCGGTTTGTCGGGCGCGTGGCCGCGCAGGTCGACGTAGAGCTGGCCGTCGGGGAAGCGTTCGGCGACGGAGTGTGCCCAGCGCAGCGCCAGGGTGGTCTTGCCGACACCGGGCGGGCCGACCAGTGTGACCAGCACCGGTGCCCCGGTCGCGTCGAGCAGGTTGTCCAGTGCGGCCAGGTAGTGGTCGCGCGCGACGAGTTCGGTCGGGGCAGCGGGTAGCTGCCGTGGCACCGTCTGCCGTGTCACGGCGGACGGGGTCGGGTTCTCGGCTGCCGCGGCGCTGTCGTTGAGCAGGAGCTGGTGCAGGTGCCTCAGGTCGGCGCCCGGTTCCACGCCCGCCTGTTCCACCAGCAGGTCACGCAGGTCCCGGTACGCCTCCAGCGCCTCGACCCGTCGCCCGCATCGGTGCAGGGCGAGGATGAGCGCCCCGGTGAGTCGTTCCCGGCCCGGATGTTCGGCGACCGCTGCGGCCAGTTCGGCCATGACGTCGTGGTGGCGGCCCAGTTCCAGGTCGACGTCGAGCCGGTCTTCGAGGGCGGCGAGCCGTTCCTCGGTCAGTGCGACGACCAGACGGTCCCGCAGCGGGCCGGTCGCGGTGTCGGCGAGCGCGTCGCCCCGCCACTCGGCCAGCGCGGCGGTGAGCAGCCGGCGCCGGACGGCCACGTCGGCGCTGTCGCGGGCCTCGCGTACGAGGGCGCGGAAGCGGTGCAGGTCGACGTCCTGCGGGTCGATGTCGAGCCGGTAGCCGCCGCCGGAGTGGACCAGCGTGGTGTCCGGCGTGCTGAACAGCTTGCGCAGCCGGGACACGTAGACCTGCAGTACGCTCCGCGCGCTCGTCGGCGGTTCGTCCCACAGGGCGTCGACCATCCGCGCGACCGGCACCGTTCGTCCCGCCTCGGACGCCAGGATCGCCAAGATGCACCGTAGCTGTGGCCCCGGTACGGCAATCAGCCTGCCCCCGTCGGTCAGCTCGACCGGCCCCAGGATCGCCACCCGCACTACGCCTCCCCCGATGTTTCGCGTGCCCGTGTCACGGCATCCGCACCTCAGGATTGTCCATGCTGGAGTCCACGGGCCCGTTCTACCGAACGGCACCGACATATCCCAACGGCCGGGATGGTTACTGAGCGTCCTCTTCGGCGAGCAGGAGTTCGATCTCGTCGTCGGAGAGCCGGTCCAGTTCGGCGAGCAGGTCGGTCAGCTCGGTTTCGTCGGCGCCGTCGAGCTGGCGCCGCCGGATCTCCCGGGACACCTCCGCGACCGTGAACGCCGGGGTGAACAGCAGCTCGACCGGCAGTTCGACCGCGTACACCTGCCGCACCCTGGCCATGAACTGGACCAGTTGCAGTGACTGCCCGCCGAGGGCGAAGAAGTTGTCCTCGGGTGTCGCGGGTCGCACCGCGAGCAGTTCCGCCCAGATCTGCATCACCCTCGCCTCGACCGGGTCCTCGACACCCGTGGCCGGCGGTACACCGTGGTCGGCGAGCACCGCGGCCCGGACCGCGGACGGGTCGGCGAGCGTGGTCGCGGTCCGCTCCACCACCCGCCAGGCTTCGAGGTGCGCTGCGGGGGTCGGCCGGTCGGGCTGCGCCGGGGGCGGCGGTGGTCGGTGGGTGGCGTGCGCGGGCGGCGCCGGCTGGTCGGATCCGCCTGGTCGATGGTGTACGCCGGCAGCCACGCTCGCCGGCAGCAGGTATCCGATCCGGGTCGACCCGTCGGGGCTCGCCTCCCGGGCCGTCCCGCCGTCGCCCGGCTCGGCGTCGCCCGGCTCGGCGTCGCCCGGCTCGGCGTCGGCCGGCTTGGCGTCGGCCGGCTTGGCGTCGGCCGGCTTGGCGCCGATTTCGGCGAGGAAGGCGCGGGCGGGACCGTTGCGGGCGGTGGGGACGAGCGACAGTTCGACCGTGGTCGCGCCCCGGTCCAGGGCTAGTTTGCCGAGGTGGGCGAGCATCCGGTGCTCGACCCCGCGGCCGAGCGCGCGGCAGCTCAGCAGGAACGTGTCGACCCGCAGCAGGTCGCCGTCGTGCGCGTACAGCATGGCGCCGACCAGGCCGTACTCGCCGAACCGGTCGGCCACGGTCACCACCAGGCACTCCAGGTCACTGGCGCGCAGGTCGCGCACGTCCCGGCGTACGGGGGCGAGGTTGAACTGGTTGGTCCGCTGGGTGAGTTGGGCGACCCGCTCGTGCTGGTCGGGCCGGGCTGGGTCGACGTCGACCCGCAGGGCCAGGCCGGCGTGGAATTCTGCCAGCGACAGTCCGCTGTCGCGCAGCGCCCGACGCTGGTTCTCCTGCTCGTAGCGCGCGCCCCGCTGACGGTCCTCGTCGGTCACCCGGTCGGTGTCCAGCGGCCAGCAGTGCCGCAGGAACGCCAGGGCCCGGCCGGCGTCGGCCGGGACCGTCAGTGCGAGCACCTCCGGGTACGCGGCGCGGACCTCGGCGATCTCGATCGGGCTGTCGTCGAGGAACACGAAGCTGTCCAGGCCGAGGTCGAGTTCCTCGGCGAGTGAGCGGAGGTTCTCCGACTTGGGCTGCCAGTTGACCCGGGTGGCGGTGAAATGTTCGGGTCGCAGCACCATGTCCGGGTGGCCGGCGAAGACCGCGTCGACGTCGGCGGCGTTGTTGCGGCTGCACAGGCAGAGCAGCCTACCGGCGGCTCGCTGGTCGACCAGCAGTTGCTGGAGCGCCCGGCGGTCCCGGTCGACGGTGAGGCCGCCGACCCCGTCCTCGCCGACGATCCCGGTCCACAGGGTGTTGTCGGCGTCGACCACGACCACCTTGGGACGCGGGCTGACGATCGCGTGCAGCGTACGGACCAACGCCGTTCCCAGGGCGGCGAAGAACTCCGGCGTGTACGGCACCCGCCCGAGCCGGTCGGCGTAGCCGTCGTGTGCCTCGGCGACCGGGTACCTGCCGGTCAGTTCGGCCGATCCGAGCAGGCGCAGGTGGGTGGTGCCGGTGACGCCGTCGCGTACCGTCCGCTCGGCCGCGTCACTCGTCCTCGGGTCGGTGCCGGGCGGGTCGGGGCAGATGGCGAGCAGCAGCGGGACGGTCGTCTCCCGGTCGGCGGCACGTAACGCGGCCACGAACCCGTCCGGGTCGGCGAGGTCGGTGAGCCGGACCGCGACGACGTTGACCCCGTCGCGGTTGGTCCGCAGTGCACCACCGGGATCGAGCAGTTGCTGGAACACCTGGCCGTACGGCGCGAAGCTGACCGCCATCGGCAGCGCCAGTTCTCCGGCCCAGAACCGGAGCACCTCGGCCAGTGGTTCGGCGGTGAACGAGGCGGCGACGCGTACCGTCAGCACGCGCGGTTCATCCAGAGGTGGCGGCGATCCGGGCGCGCAGCGACGCCGGCCGCATGTCGGTCCAGACCTGGTCGACGTACTCGAGGCACTCGCCCTTGGTGCCGGCCTTCCCGACCTGACGCCAGCCGGCCGGCGGCGGGGTGCCGTCGCGCCAGATGGAGTACTGCTCCTCGTCGTTGATCACCACGACGTAGCTGGTGGTGTCCTCGTCTTCGTCGTACATCGTTTGCTCCGCCTCGAATCCGGGGGGTGAACGGGGCATGACCATCGGTACGGATCACTGTGGCTGTGCACGTTTTCATTGCGGCCCGACGCCTGTCAAGTGTCTGTCGGCGGGTCGGAAAAACGCCCGAGAGCGGACCCAACTGTTAGGACAGTGATCTCTACTGTTAGGACTAATTACATATCGACGAAGTGCTCGTTACGGTGGGTGCCACGCGGGGGCGGCAGTCGACCAGCACCAGGTACGCAGACGAGAGGGCGCCATGCTGACCCATCCGGTGCGCACCGACGCCACCACCGTACCGGCGTTGCTCGGTGCCCGCGCGGAGATCGAACCGGACCGGATCGCGCTGGTTGTCGACCACTCGGAGGAACCGGACGGCGGCCCGGACCGGTTGACTTTCGGGCAGTGGCGGACCCGCGCCAACTCGGTCGGGCACGGGCTGCTCGCCCGGGGCGTCCGACGCGGTGACCGAATCGGCCTGCACTTCGACG
Organism: Micromonospora sp. NPDC049523; assembly: GCF_040676775.1. Taxonomy (NCBI): domain Bacteria; kingdom Bacillati; phylum Actinomycetota; class Actinomycetes; order Micromonosporales; family Micromonosporaceae; genus Micromonospora; species Micromonospora sp. NPDC049523. Next base: position 252,520 of record NZ_JBFAPP010000001.1, read on the forward strand.
GGTCCGACTGGGTCGGCTTCGCGGTCGCGTACGCGGCGGTCACCTCGGTCGGCGCCGTCGCCGTCCCGCTGCCCGAACGCGGAACCCCGGCACAGCTGCGGGACCTGCTCGACCACTGCGCGGCCAGCGGCCTGGTCCAGGGCACCGGCGACGAGCTTCGGCCACGGGACGGCTGGACGGCCACCCTGGACGACCTCGACCGGGGTCCGGCGGAACCGGTCGGCGTGCTGGTCGAGCCAGCCGACCTCGCCCAGATCATCTTCACCTCCGGCACCACCGGGCGACCCAAGGGAGTCTCGGCCAGCCACGCCAACCTGACCTTCGGGCTGCTCCCCCGGCCCCGCCGCCGGCCACTGGCCCACTCGCGACACTTCCTGCACGCGTTCCCGCTGGGCACCAACGCCGCCCAGACCATGCTGCTGCACGCCCTCGCGGCCCAACCGGCCGCGCTGGTCCTGCCCCGGTTCGACCCGGAACGGTTCGCCGCGCTCGTCGCCGCGTACCGGGTCGGCACGGTGTTCGTGGTGCCGGCGATGGCGATCGAGCTGCTCAACACCGGCACCCCGCAACGCCACGACCTGTCCAGTGTGCTGCTGCTCGCCTCGACCGCCGCGCCGCTGCCCGGCGCGGTCGCCCGCGCGCTCAGCGCCGCGCTGCCCGACGCCACCATCGTCAACAACTACACCTCGACCGAGGCCGCCCCGGCGCACACCACGGTGGTCTTCGACCCGGACCGCCCGGCCGCGCTCGGCCGTCCGGCCGCCGGGGCCGAACTCCTGATCGGCGACCCCGACGGCGTACGCCTACCGCCCGGCACGGTCGGCGAGGTGTACCTGCGCTCGGACACCCTGCCCCGCGCCTACTACGGCGACGAGGACGCCAGCGCGGCGGTGTTCCGGGACGGCTGGGTACGGATGGGCGACCTCGGCTACCTGGACGCCGACGGCTACCTGCACCTGGTCGACCGGGAAAGCGACCTGGTCAAATCCGGTGCGTTCAAGGTCTCCACGCCGCACGTCGAGGCGATCCTGCACGAGCACCCGGCGGTCGCCGACGCGGCCGTGGTGGGCGTACCGCACGAGACGATGGGCACGATGCTCGCCGCGGTGGTGGTGGCCCGTACCCCGGTGGAACCGGCCGAGCTGCGCGGCTGGCTCGCCGAACGGCTCGCCCCGCACGAGCGGCCGACCCGGCTGCTGCTGGTCGACGCGCTGCCCCGCAACGACGGCGGGAAGCTGCGCAAGAACGAACTGCGGCAACTGTTCACCGCCGCGACGCGACCGGAGCACCGGACCCCGCCCGCGACACCGACCGAGGTCAGACTCGGCGCGCTGTGGACGCGGGTGCTGTCGGCGGCGCAGGTCGGGCGGGACGACGACTTCTTCGCCCTCGGCGGCGACTCGTTGCGGGCCACCCAGCTCGCCACGCTGGCCACCGAGAGCTTCGGGGTGACCGTACCGGCGTCGCTCGCCTTCGACCAGCCGGTGCTGCACGCACAGGCCCGGTGGCTCGCCGACGCCACCCCGGTCACCCGACCCGAGCAGACCGGTACGGACACCGTCATGGCGTACGACGAGGTGCCGCTGAGCGCGCAGCAGGAGAACTTCTTCAACTGGATGTACGCCACCGACGAGCCCCGTGACGTCGGCCCGATCAGCGTGGCGATCCGGATCCTCGACGACTTCGACCCCGAACTCCTGCGGCGCAGCCTGGACCTGCTGGTCCGCCGGCACGAGTCACTGCGTACGGTCTTCGCCGACGCCGAGGGTAGGGCCGGCAGGGCGGGCGGGCAGCGGGCGTACGTGCGACCGGACTGCCCACCGAGGGTGACGGTCGTCGCGGCCGACGGCCCGGACGCCGAGTCCCGGCGGGCGCACGCCGCCACGATCGTGCGGACCGACCGCGAACACGGCTTCGACCTGGCCAACGGTCCCCTGGTCCGGGCGGTGGTGGTCCGGCTCGACGCCGACGACCACGTGCTCGGGCTGGCCGTGCACCACCTGGTCTTCGACGGCTGGTCGATGGGGGTGCTGCTACGCGAACTCGGGCTGGTCTACTCGGCCCTGCGCGCCGGCCGCCCGGTGGTGCTGCCACCGCTGCCGGTGCCGTACCCGGAGGCGGTGCGCTGGACCCGCGAGCAGTGGCCCCGCACCCGCGAGTTCTGGTCCCGCCGGCTCGACGGCGCACCGACCAAGATCGAGCCGTTCCCGGGGCGGCGGCGGGCGGTCCGGCTGCGCAGCGACTCACTGGAGTTCCGGCTCGACCGCGAGGCCGCCGACCGGCTGCGCGGCTTCGCCCGCGACCGGGGCGCGAGCACGTTCATGGTGGCCGCGGCGGCCTGGGTGGCGGTGCTGTCCCAGTTCACCGGGGCCCCGGAGATCATGCTGATGTCCCCGGTGCCGGGCAGGACCCGGCCGGAGTTCGAACCACTGCTCGGCTGCCTGGTGCAGTCGCTGCTGCTGCGGATCGACGCCCGCGCCGACCCGACCTTCGACGAGTTGCTGGAACGGGTACGGAGCACCGCACTGGACGCGATCGACCACCAGTACTACCCGTACGCCGAGTTCTATCCGCGGTTCCCGAACTCCGCCTGGCTGCGGTTCGAGAGCTGGGGTGGGGTGACCCACTTCCCGGGGCTGGACTCGGAGCCGTTCGAGCTGCCCCGGGCGCTGGACGCCGACTGGCCGACCCCGAACGGGGAGCCGGATCTGGGCGTACCGGAGTTGGCGCTGCTCGAACAGCCGGACGGGTCGATCTCCGGCTGGTTGCTCTGGAACTCGTACGCCTTCGATCGGTCCACAATGGAGCGTTTAGCTGAGATGCTGGTCCGGCTGGGCGCGTACGCACCGGACCGGGCCGGTCGGCGGCTGTCCCAACTGATGGAGGCGATGTGACCACGGTGCAGATCCCCCGGCGCAACCGGCGCCCGGCCACCACCGCCCAGCACGGCATGTGGTTCACCGAGCGGCTGGGTACGGCCGGTTCGGCGTACCACATGCCGGTGCCGATCCGGCTCGACGGCGAACTCGACGTGCTGGCGCTGATCGACGCCTGCGCGGCGCTGGTGGCGCGGCACCCGGTGCTCGGCAGCTCGTTCGAGGAACACGACGGTGAGCTGTTCTCGGTCCCGGCGCTGATCAGCCCCCGGGTCACCCTGACCACGGTTCCCTCGACCGAGGCGGAGGACGCGGAGAACCTGCTCGCCGAGCTGGTCCGGGCGGAGACGCTGCGGCCGTTCGACCTGCGGCACGGGCCGCTGACCCGGTTCACGCTGTTCACGTCCGGGCCGGAGCGGCACCTGCTGCTGGTGGTCGCACACCACCTCGTCTTCGACGGCGAGTCCAAGGACATCCTGGTCCGCGACCTGGGCGAGCTGTACCGGGGCTTCGCCGACGGCCGTACCCCGGACCTGCCGCCGCTGCCCGTCTCGTACGCCGAACATGCCGGCGCGGAATCGGCCCGGCTCGCCGCCGAACTCGCCCCGGCCGGCGAGTTCTGGGGCCGGCACTGGCACGAGCCGGCACCGGTGGTGCTGCCCGGCCTGCGTCACCAGCAGCCGGCGGCGGCACCCGGCGACACCGTGGACCACCTGTTCGACCAGTGTCAGCGCGTCGCGCTGGCCGGCACCGCCGACCTGCTCGGCGCCACCCGGTTCGAGGTGCTGCTCGCCGCGGTGCAGGCGCTGCTGCACCGGTACGGCAACACCGAACCGACCGTCGCGGTGGACCTCGGCACCCGTACCCCGCTGACCCGCGAGTGTGTCGGGCTGTTCGTCAACGAGTTGCCGGTCACCGGCACACCCCGACCGGACCAGACGTTCCGTGACCTGGTCGCCGCGACCCGGACCGCGCTGCGGGACCGGTACCCGTTCCGGGCCGTCCCGCTGGCCCGCGCCACCGCCGGGGTGAAGCCACGGATCGCCCTGGCGCCGGTATCGATCAGCTACCGGCGGCGACCCAGCCGACCGCCGTTCGCCGAGCTCACCGCCGACGTCGAGTGGTTGGCGTTCAACCACACCGCCCGCAACGCCCTGCACCTGCAACTGCTGGACAGCCCGGAGCAGCTCGCGCTGCGCCTCCAGTACGGTCGGGACACCCTCGACCGGGCCGACGCCGAACGGATCGCGGGGCATTTCGGCACCCTGCTCGCCGCCGCGACGGCGGCGCCGGACACCCCGCTGGCCGACCTCGACCTGGTCGACGACCACGAATCCGACCTGCTGACCACCTGGTCCCGTCCCGCCTCGGTCGAGCGAGCCGCCGCCGCGCCGACCCTGCCCGAGCTGTTCGCCGCCCGGGCGGCGGCGGCACCGGACGATCCGGCGATCATCTCCGGCGACCAGACCTGGACGTACGGGCAACTGTCGGCCGCCGTGGACCGGCTCGCCGCACACCTGCGCGGGTACGGCGTGCGTCCCGGTGACCGGGTGGCCGTGCTCGTACGCCGTACCCCGGCTCTGCCGGTCGCCCTGCTCGGTGTGCTCCGGGCCGGCGCCGCGTACGTGCCGCTGGACCCGGACCACCCGGCCGCCCGGCTGGACGCGATCCTGGCCGACGCGGCACCGACGCTCCTGGTCACCGACCAGCCGTCCACCGGCCTGTCCCACTCCTGCCCCACCGTGGCACCGCTGGGCGACGACGAGCCGGCGCATCCGGTCCCCGACAGCGCCCCGCACCCGGGCGACCTGGCCTACCTGATCTACACCTCCGGATCCACCGGGCAGCCGAAGGGCGTGCAGATCGAGCACCGGGCGCTGGCGAACCTGCTGCTCGGGATGCGGGACCTGCTCGGATCGGAGCCCGGTCACGGCTGGCTGGCGCTCGCCTCGGCCGCGTTCGACATGTCCAAACCGGAACTGTTCCTGCCACTGGTCACCGGCGGCCGGATGGTGCTCGCGTCCGAGGCCCAGACCAGGGACGGGACCGCGCTGCACGACCTCGTACGCCAGCACGGGGTGACCCACGTACACGCGACGCCGTCGACCTGGCGGCTGCTGCTGGACGCCGGTTTCGACCAGCCGGACGTGGTGGGGCTTAGTGGCGCCGAACCCCTGCCGCCGGCCCTGGCCCGGGAGCTGCGCGGCCGGGTGGCACGGTTGTGGAACCTGTACGGCCCGACCGAGGCCACCGTCTGGTCCACCGTCCGGGAGCTGCCCGAGACGGTGGAGACGATCGGCATCGGCGAACCGATCGCCAACACCCGGCGGTACCTGCTCGACGGTCGGCTGAACCCGGTTCCGGTCGGTATCGCCGGGGAGGTCTATCTCGGCGGGAGCGGCCTGGCCCGGGGCTACCTGAACCGTCCCGCGCTGACCGCCGCGCACTTCGTGCCCAACCCGTACGGGCCGGCGGGGTCGCGGCTCTACCGCACCGGCGACCTGGCCCGTTACCGGCACGACGGCGAGGTCGAGTTCCTCGGCCGGATCGACAACCAGGTCAAGATCCGGGGGTACCGGGTCGAACTCGGCGAGATCGAGACGCACCTGGGCCGGCACCCGGACGTGCTCGACTGCGCGGCGGTGCTGCGCGACCGGGAGGGCACCGGGCCGGTGCTGGTCGCGTACGTGGTCCGGCGGGCCGGGGGCACCGATCCGACGCCCGCTCGGCTGCGCCAGCACCTGGCCGGGACGCTGCCGGCGTACCTGTTGCCGAACCTGTTCGTCGAGCTGCCCCGGCTACCGCTGACCGGCAACGGCAAGCTCGACCGCCGGGCACTGCCGGACCCGCCCGCCGAATCCGGCACCGGGCCCGATCCGGCGACCGAAGCACAGCCGGGCTACACCGGTGTGGCGCGCGAGATCTTCGAGATCTGGCGGCAGGTGCTGCGGATCGACGACATCGGCCCGGACGACGACCTGTTCGACCTCGGTGGGCATTCGCTGACCGTCACCCAGATCGCCGCCCGGATGCGCCGGCAGCTCGGCATCGACCTGCCGCTGCACGTCTTCTTCGACTCGCCGACCATCAACGGCCTGGTCGCCGCGTATTCGACACAGGCGGGGAGTTCGCCGCAGGAATCCACCACCACGATCGAAGGCACCGTCCAATGAGGAGGCAACCCGTGCCATCCACCGCCGACCCCGACGCCGGCACACCGACGGCACCGGCGTCGCGTACCAACCTGGAGAGCGTGGTCGCGCTGTCGCCGCAGCGGCAGGCGCTGCTGGCCCGCCGGCTGGCCCAGCGCGGGTTGGCGGCGGTGACCGAGCCGGTCATCGCCCGGCTGCCGCGTACCGGGCCGGACCAGTTGTTCACCTGCTCGTCCGGGCAGCAGCGAATGTGGTTGGCCAGCCAGTTCGACCCGTCGGACCCGTCCTTCCACGTGTCGATGTCCCAGCGCTTCGGCGGCCGGCTCGACGTCGCCGCGCTGCGTCTGGCCCTGACCGACCTGGTCGACCGGCACGAGGTCCTGCGCACCGTCTATCTCGGCGCCGACGGTGCGCCGCGCCAGCTCGTCCGGCCGCCGGAGCCGGTGCCGCTGCCCGAGGTGGACCTGCGTGACCTGCCGGTCGCCGACCGGGAGCCGCGGGCCCGCGCGCTGGCCCGGCACGCCTTCGCGGTGCCGTTCGACCTGGCCACCGGGCCGGTGCTGCGGGCGACCCTGTACCGGCTGGCCGACGACGACCACGTGCTGATGATGACCAGCCACCACATCGCCATCGACGGCTGGTCGATCGGCAACGCGCTGCGTGAACTGGCTGCCCTCTACACCTGGCGGCTGTCGACGCCCGAGGCCGGTCCCGGCACGTCGGCCGCCACCGGGCCGCCGCTGCCCGCGCTGCCGATCCAGTACGCCGACTACGCGCACTGGCAGCACGAATCACTCACCGAGGGTGAGTTGGCCGACGGGTTGGACTTCTGGCGCCGGCAGCTCGCCGCACCCCGGGTCGACCCGGAGCTGCCGATCGCCCGCCGCCGTGACGAGCCCGGTAACGGTGCCGGTGCCGGTGGCAAGGTCAGCCTGCCGATCGGTCCGGAACTGCTGGACAAGCTGCGTACGGCGGCCGGCGCGACCCGCGGCACCACGCCGTTCGTCACCCTGCTGACTGCACTCAAGGCGCTACTGGCCCGTTACCTCGGGCAGAGCGACGTCACCGTCGGTACGCTCGTCGCCGCCCGTACACACGTGGAGCTGGAGCCGCTGATCGGCTACTTCGCCAACCCGCTGGCGTTGCGTACCCGGATCGACCCCGACCTGACCTTCGCCGACGCGGTGGCCCGGGTACGTCGTACGGTCATCGACGGGTTCGCGTACCAGAGTGTGCCGTTCGACCTGGTGGTGCAGGAACTGGCGCCGCGGCGGGACGCCCAACGGCACCCGTTCTTCCAGGCCGCGCTGATCCTGCACAACTTCTCCGAGGGTTCGCGGCCGGACTGGCCCGGTCTCGACGTGCGCTGGTGGGACAGCGAACTGGACGACATGCTGTTCGACCTGACCCTGGTCGCGGTGCCGCAACCCGACGGTGGGCTGGAGGCGACGTTCTCGTACCGGACCGAGGTCTTCGACGCCGCCGACGTGGAACGGCTCGCCGCCGGCTTCCGCCAGCTCCTGCACGGGATCGCGGCCGATCCGGGGCGGCGGCTCGGCGACCTGTCGCTGCTGACCCCGGCGGATCGGCAGCGGGCGCTGGTCGACTGGCAGGGGCCGACCCGGGAACTGCCGCCGCAGGCGGCCACCTTCCCGGCGCTCTGGGCCCGATCGTGTGCCCGTTCGCCGGAGGCGATCGCGGTCGCGGCGGACGATCGCGTGCTCTCGTACCGGGAACTCGACCTGCGGGCGAACCAGCTCGCGCACCGGTTACGGGCCGGCGGGGTCGGGCCGGAGACGCCGGTCGGCATCTGCCTGGACCGTACGTCGGAGCTGCTGGTGGCGGTGCTCGGTGTCTGGCGGGCCGGTGGCGCGTATGTGCCGCTGGACCCGGCCTTCCCCGCCGGCCGGCTGCGGATGATGGTCGACGACGCGGCCGTCCGGCTCCTGGTGACCGAGCAGCGGGTGGCCGACCGGATGGGCGAGCTGTGCGACGCGATCCCCGAGGTGGTCCGCCTGGACCTGGACCGGGCCGAGTTGGACGCGCTGCCGGACGATCCGCCGGCCGCCGACCCGCACCCCGACCAACTCGCGTACACGATCTTCACCTCGGGTTCGACCGGCCGTCCGAAGGGCGTCGAGGTCAGCCACGGCGCGGTCGGCAACCTGCTGCTCGCGTTCGGCGAATCGCTGGCGCTCACCCCGGCCGACCGGCTGCTCGCGGTCACCACGCTCTCCTTCGACATCTCCGTGTTGGAGTTGCTGCTGCCGCTGGTGTCCGGGGCGCGGGTGGTGGTCGCCACGAACGCGGAGGTCGTCGACGGCGCCGCGCTGCTGGCCCGGGCCCGCTCCAGTGGCGCGACCGTGCTCCAGGGCACCCCGGCCACCTGGCGGATGCTGCTCGCGGCCGGTGAACTGCCGGCGTCCGTACGGCACCGGCTCTGCGGCGGCGAGGCGTTCTCCCGCGACCTGGCCGAGCGGCTGTCCGGCGGGACGCTGTGGAACGTGTACGGCCCGACCGAGACCACGGTCTGGTCCGCCGCCGGAGTGGTCGAACCGGAGCCCTCGGCCGGGCCTGAGCCGGTGACGTCCGAGCCGGTGACGATCGGGCCGCCGATCGTGAACACCCGGATCTACCTGCTCGACGGGCGCGGGCAGCCGGTGCCGATCGGAGTCACCGGCGAGGTGCACATCGGCGGGGCGGGCGTGGCCCGCGGTTACCGTGGCCGACCGGCGCTGACCGCGCGGCGTTTCGTCCCGGACCCGTTCGGCACCGCACCGGGGGGCAGGCTCTACGCGACCGGTGACCTGGCCCGGCACCTGCCCGACGGCCGGATCGAGTTCCTCGGGCGCGGCGACCAGCAGGTGAAGATCCGTGGCTTCCGGGTCGAGCTGGGTGAGATCGAGTCGGTGCTGCGCGAGCAGGAGAACGTACGGGACGCGGCGGTAGCCGCCTGGAGCGACGGCGCCGACGGTGACGCCCGGCTGGTCGCGTACGTGGTGCCGGAGACGGCCACCGACGCGGCACAGCTCTGGAGCCTGCTGCAACCCCGGTTGGCGCTGCGGCTGCCGGCGTACCTGATCCCGGCGACGTTGGTGCCGCTCGACGCGCTGCCGCTGACGCCGAACGGCAAACTCGACCGGGCCGCCCTGCCGGCGCCGACCTGGGGCGCGACCGACTCCACCCCGTACGTGGCCGCCCGTACGCCGGTCGAGGCGGCGATCGTGGGGATCTGGGAGGAGGTCCTCGGGGTGCAGCCGATCGGGGTGGACACCGACTTCTTCGCCCTCGGCGGGCACTCGCTGCTGGCCGAACGGGTGCTGTCCCGGCTGCGCGCGTACTTCCAGCTCGCGGCGCCGACGCGGGTGCTGTTCGACGCACCGACCGCCGCTGGGCTGGCCGCCGCGCTGATCGAGCTGGAACCGGTCCCCGGTCAGGTCACCGCCATCGCCGAGGTACGGGCGGAGATCGAGGCGATGTCGGCGGAGGACGTGGCGACGCTGCTCGGCGACGGCGGGGCCGGATGACCGGGCGGACCGACGAACTGCTGGCGGTCCTGCTGGCGCGGCGGGGTTTCGCGCTCACCGCGAGCCAGACCGTCCGCCCCGGTCCACGAGGACCGGAGATGCCGCTCTCCCCCGCGCAGCAGCGGATCTGGTTCCTCGACCGGCTCGGGGTGGGCGACTCGGCGTACCTGATGTCGGCGGCGTACCGGCTCGGCGGGGTGCCCGACGTGCCGGCACTGACCGACGCGTTGCGCCGACTGGTTCGGCGGCACGAGCCGCTGCGTACCGCGTTCCTGGACCGGGACGGGCACGGGGTGCAGGTGATCCGGCCGGCCGACGACCCGGACCTGGCGGTGACGCTGCCGGTGGTGGACCTCGGTGACCTGCCGGACGACTCGCGGGAGCGCGGGCTGCTGCGGCTGGCCCGGCACGAACTGGCCCGGCCGTTCGACCTCGGCCGACCGCCGCTGGTCCGGGGCACGCTGGTCCGGCTGGCACCCGACGACCACCTCCTGCTGCTGGTCTTCCACCACATCGTCTGCGACGACGTCTCCCTCGACCTGCTCACCGGTGAGCTGACCGCCACCTACGACGCGCTGGTCACCGGCCGCGAGCCGGCGCCGGCACCGCTGCCGGTCCAGTTCGCCGACTACGTACGCTGGCTCGCCGGTCGTGATCCGGAGGTGCTCCGGGCGCAGGAGTCGTACTGGCGCGAACACCTGACCGGTGCGCCCGCGCTGCTGGAGCTGCCGACCGACCGGCCACGCCCGGCGCCGGTCGACGCGCCCGCCGGCAGTGTCCGGTTCACCCTGCCCTCGGAGTTGACCGTGGCGGTCGAGCGGTTGCGGCAGCAGACCGACTGCACCCTGTTCACGGTGCTGCTGGCCGCGTTCACCGTGGTGCTGGCCCGGCAGAGCGGTCAGTCCGACGTGGTGGTGGGCGTACCGGCGGCGAACCGGTCGCTGCCGGAGCTGGAGACGATGGTCGGGATGTTCGTGAACACCCTGGCCCTGCGTACCGACCTGTCCGGTGACCCGACGCTGCGGGAGGTGCTGGACCGGGTTCGCCGCACCTGCGTCGGCGGGCTCGGGCACCGTGAGGTGCCGCTGGAACGGGTCACCGAGATCGTCGCCCCGGACCGCAGCGCCGGCCACCATCCACTGTTCCAGGTGATGTTCGTGCTCAACTCCGGCAGCGGCGAGGCCGGTGTCGACGCACCCACCATGTCCGGGCTGACGGTGTGTACGGCCGGGATCGGCAACGGCACCGCCCGGTTCGACCTCACCCTGGTCCTGGACGCGGGCGGTGACCGGCTGACCGGCCAGCTCGACCACAACACCGGCCTGTACGACCGGACCACGGTCGAACGTCTGGTCGACCGGTTCGAGCAGGCCCTGCTGGCGCTGACCTCGACACCGGATCGTCGACTGTCCGAGCTGGACCTGTTCACCGCGTCAGAGCGGGTGCTGCTGGTCGGCGGCCTGCACCCTGCACCACTGCCGCCGACCGAACCGGGGTTCGTCGACGAACTGGTGGCGGCACAGGCGTCCCGTACGCCGGACGCCCCGGCCGTGTACGGCGACGGCGGTTTGGTCACCTACGCCGAACTCGACCGGTGGGCCGACCGGCTCGCCGGTCGGCTGCGGGCGGCCGGTGTCGGGCCGGACGTGCCGGTCGGGTTAGTGTTGCGGGCCGGTCCGGCGGGCATCGCCGGGCTGCTCGGCATCCTCCGGGCCGGTGGCGCCTACCTGCCGCTCGATCCGACCCACCCACCGGAGCGGCTGGTCGACCTGCTCGCCGACGCAGGTGCCGCCGTCCTGCTCACCGCCGGCCCGTACGCGCACACCGTCGCCACCTTCGCCGGCACGGTGATCCGAGTGGACGACACCACCCCCGCCCCGGCCGACCCCCCTCCCCCTCCGAATCGGCACCCGGAGCAGCTCGCGTACGTCATCTACACCTCCGGATCGACCGGGCGGCCGAAGGGTGTGATGGTCGCGCACGACACCGTCACCAGGTTGGCGTCGGCGTTCCGGGACGTGCACGGCTTCGGTCCCGGGCAGCGGATCCTGATGATCCCGCCGCTGACCTTCGACGCCTCCGTCGGTGACATCTTCCCGGCGCTGGTCAGCGGCGCCGCGCTGGTTGTCCACCCGGAGCCGGCCGCGCTCACCGGACCGGCCCTGCTGGACCTCTGCGTCGAGCAGCGGATCACCGCGGTCGACGCACCGTCGGCGCTCTGGCAGCGCTGGGTGGACGACCTCGCCGACCATGAGCTGCCGGCCGACCTGCCGTTGACCGTGATGATGGTCGGCGGTGAACGGGTGCCGGCCGGCAAGCTCGCCGAGTGGAACCGCCTCACCGGCGGCCGGATCAGCTTCTTCAACCACTACGGTCCGACCGAGGCGACGGTCTGCGCCACCGTCCACGCCGCCGGTCAGTCGGGCAGCACGGTCGCGGCCTCGGACGAGTTGCCGATCGGCGGGCCGCTGCCGCACGTACGGGCGTACGTGCTGGATCCGGGCGGTCGGCTGCGACCGGTCGGCACCCCCGGTGAGCTGTACCTGGGTGGCGACTGCCTGGCCCGGGGTTATCTCGGCCGGCCGGAGCTGACCGCGCGGGTGTTCGTGCCGGATCCGTTCTCCGGTACGCCGGGCGCGAGGCTCTACCGCACCGGCGACCTCGCGAAGGTACGTGCCGACGGTGAGCTGGAGTTCCTCGGTCGGGTGGATCGCCAGCTCAAGATCCGGGGTCACCGGATCGAGCCGGCCGAGGTCGAATCGGTGCTCGGCCAGCATCCGCTGGTCGGCGAGACCGTGGTGGTGGCCCGTGACCAGCGTCTGGTCGCGTACGTGGTGCCGCGCTCGGGCGCCGCCGTACCGGATCCTGACGAGCTGCGTACCTTCCTCCGGGGCCGGTTGCCGGACTTCCTGGTGCCGGCCGGGTTCGTGTCGCTGGACCGGCTGCCGCTGACCGCGCACGGCAAGGTCGACCACCGTCGGCTGCCCGCACCGGAGCCCGGTTCGGCGCACCCGTTCGTGCCCGCCGGTACGCCGACCCAGGCCCGGCTCGCCCCGATCTGGGCGGAGGTGCTGGGCCGGGATCGGGTCGGTGCCCGGGACGGCTTCTTCGACCTCGGGGGCCATTCGCTGCTGGCCGCCCCACTGCTGGCTCGGATCAACCGCGAGTTCGGCGTCGCACTGCCGCTGCGTACGCTCTTCGACGCCCCGCACCTGGACACGTTCGCCGCCGCCGTCGACGCCGCACTGTCCGGCACCGGGCGGCCCGGTCCGGTCGCCGCCGCCCTCACCGCCACCGGTCGGCCCGATCCGGTCGCCAGCCTCGTGCAGCCAGCCGGCGTCGACCTGTGGGCCGAGGCCGTGCTGCCGGACGACGTATGCGCCGATCTCGGGAAGCTGCCGCCGGCCGAGCACGATCCGGCCCGGCCGGCGCACGTACTGCTCACCGGGGCCACCGGGTTCCTCGGTGCGTTCCTCCTCGACGACGTGCTCCGGCACACCACCGCCGAGGTGCACTGCCTGGTCCGGGCCGGTTCGGTCGGCGCCGCGATGGTCCGGGTCGAGGACAACCTGCGCCGGTACGGGCTGTGGCGAACCGAGTACGCGGCCAGGATCGCACCCGTACTCGGTGACCTGGCGCAACCGCGACTGGGGCTGTCCGCACCGGACTTCGCCGCGCTCGGTGCACGGCTCGACGTGATCTACCACAACGGTGGCGCGGTGCACTTCGTGCATCCGTACCGGCGGTTGAAGGCGGCGAACGTGGACGGCACGGTCGAGGTGCTGCGGCTGGCCGGGCTGGGTCGGGTGAGCGCCGTACAGCACGTGTCGACGCTCGGCGTCTACCTCGGTCCCGTGGACGGGTCACGTACCGTCAGCGAGGCGGATCCGCCGGACCGGCCGGACGGGTTGTGGGGCGGTTACAACGAGAGCAAGTGGGTGGCGGACCGGTTGGTGCAGGCGGCGCGGGAGCGGGGGCTGCCGGTGTCGATCCATCGGCCGGCTCGGATCACCGGCCACGGCGGCACCGGTGCCGGCAACACCGACGACTACTTCAGCCGCCTGCTGAAGACGTTTGTCCAGGTGGGAGCCGTACCGGCGCTCGACTTCCCGGAGGATCTCGCACCGGTCGACTACGTCGCCGCCGCGATCGGGCACCTCTCCCGCCGCACCGACACCGCCGGCCGCGACTTCCACTACTACAACCCGAGAACCATCCGGTACGCGGAAATCGTCGACATCCTGCGCGAGCGGGGCTACCCAATCCGGTCCCTGCCGTACGAGCGCTGGTACGCCGAAGTGGTCGAGGCGGCACAGCACTCGGCGGAGATCGGACTCGGGCCGTTCCTGGCGGGGCTGCCGCCGACGATGGGTCCCCGGGAGCACCCGACGTTCGACTGCACCGGCACCGAGCGGGCGGTGGCGTCGGCCGGGATCCACTGTCCGGCGGCCGACGGCGTACTGCTCGGACGGTATGTCGACTTCTTCGTCCGTACCGGATTCCTGTCCGGACCGGGCTGACCAGCGTCACCTGCGGTCACCGGCTCCCGGTGCACGCGACGCCGGCCGATCCCCCGAACCTCGTCGGGTGGATCGGCCGGCCCCTGCACGGGATACCCCGGTGCCCGTGCAGCCCCCGTTGACACCCCCAGTGGCAGACCCGGCGCGTGGTAATCATCTCTCGAACGACACCTGGCCATCCCACCATCGGCGAATGGCCTTCTCACCTGATTGATAGATTAATCGCTATGAGTCATGGTGGCGCTGATGGAGAGCGACCGGCTCCGACCCCGCCCGTCTCGCGCGAGCCCAGCGGTCATCAACTGCGGCTGTTCCTGGTGCTGGCCGAGGAGTTGCACTTCGGCCGCGCCGCCCGGCGCCTGTTCATGACGCAGCCGACGCTCAGCCAGCAGATCCGGGCGCTGGAACTGCGGCTCGGCGTCGACCTGCTCCAGCGGTCCTCCCGTCGGGTCGACCTCACCGCGGCGGGTCGCGCCCTGGTGCCCGAAGCACGGGAACTCCTGGCGTCCATGACCCGGCTACGGCGGGTCGCCGCCTCCTTCGCCCGGGAGGCCCGAGGGCACCTGCGAATCGGGGCGATCGGCGGTGAGGCATCCATGCCGTACACGATCGCCATCCTCACCGAACTGTCCGCCCGGCATCCCGCGGTCACCGTCGAACTGCAGGCCGTCGACTTCGTCGAACAGGTCGACGCCCTCGCCCAGGGGGAGATCGACGCCGCGTTCCTGCGCCCGCCGCTGCCGCCCGGCTTCCGGAGTCTGCACCTCGCCACCGAGCCCAGGGTCGCCTGCCTACCCGCCGACGACCCGCTGGTGGAGCGGGCACCACTCACCCTGGCCGACCTGGCCGACCACCTGGTGGTCGACGTCCCGCCGCAGGCACCCCGCACCTGGTGGGACCACTGGGTGGTCAACCCCCGTCCCGACGGCACCCCGGTGCGGTTCGGCCCGCCGGTCGGGGACATCGAGGCGATGCTGCTGGCCGTCGCCCGAGGGCAGGGGATCACCTTCCTCCCCGCCGCGGCTCGCGACCTCTACCCTCGTCCCGGCATCGCCTACGTCGACGTCACCGACCTGCCGATGTCCACCGCGGCACTCACCTGGCTCTCCCACGACGGTGACCGCCCCGCCCTCACCGCCCTGCTCCAGGCGGCGCGCGCCGTGCTCCGGCGCGGTGCGGAAGAAGTCTGACCGGCGACCTGCCGGGGAGGCGGAGCGGCAGCTACACCTCGGCGTCGACCGGCTGTTCGAAGGAGATGTGGGCGAAGGCGAAGTCGGTCGCCAGTTCGCCCTGGCGCAGGCGCAGCTCGGTCAGGTCCCGGCCGAGCTGCTCGCGCGCGTACAGCACCGGCTCGTCGTTGCCGAGTCGCTTGAGTTGTTCGCCGATCGCCGCCGCGGCCAGGTCCTCGGCGAGCTTGCCGGGGTCGACGCCGCAGGAGAAGCCGTGCTGCCAGACCCGGACCCGTTCGAAGAAGAACTGGTCGGCGCGCACCTCCAGCCAGGCCCAGCCTTCGGCCGGACCGTCTGCCCAGCTCACGTGCAGGCTACGGATGATCGGGTCGAAGACCTGACGGCTGGCGTACGCGTCGACGGCGGCGGAACGGGCGACCGCGCCGAGGTCGTTGACGTACCCGCTGCGGCCGTCGGGGAGCCGGCCAATGATGTCCCGGTAGGTCTGCGGCGCCGGGTCGGCCGGGTCGCCGTCGTCCGCTGCGCCGCCGGCCCCGAAGGCGCGGGCGTCGAGCACGTAGTCGACGATCCGGCGCCCGTTGCCGCCGTCGCCGAGCGTCGGCGACTCGATCCGCAGCAGTTGCAGGCCGATCGCGGCGCAGACGGCGTTGGTCATCCGGTCGTCCCGGCTGGCCTCGGGGCCACGGCCGACCGTCGTGCTCAGTTCGACCGCGAAGCTGGGCGCGACGCTGCGCTGGTCACCGACGACAAACGCGAATTGCGTACGGATCGCGGAGCTCCACTGGTGCGCGGTGATGCCCGGCGGACGACGGCGAGTGATCTGGCTGAGCTTCCAGTCCGGCTGCACCACGCAGCCGCCCCGCTCGAACGCTTCCCCGCGGGCGACGCGGGCCGCGTACTCGGCCGGTGGGAAGATCGGACGCAGCCACAAATCGTCGTCGATGCCGGTATCTACCATGAATGTCGATCCCAAATGTCGCAGCCGGGACGCCGTCCACCGCGGATCGGGTGGACAGCCGGTAACCATGCTAGAAATCTTCTCCCGTACGGCCGGCAGCAGGTTCGCAACCCGCCGAGCGGTCCCCGATCAGCCGGCCCCGAGCAGCTTCTTCGCGACCTTGCCCATGGCGTTGCGGGGCAACTGGTCCACCAGGTGCACCTGACGCGGCCGCTTGTGTACGGACAACTGCCCGGCCACGAAGTCGATGAGCTGCTGACCGTCGACCCCGTCCGCGACCACGTACGCGGTGACCTGCTCGCCGAGATCGGCGTGCGGGGTGCCGACGACGGCTGCCTCTGCCACCGCCGGGTGCGCCAGCAGGGCGTCCTCCACCTCACCGGCCCCGATCCGGTAACCGCCGCTCTTGATCAGGTCGGTGGAGGCCCGGCCGACGATCCGGTGCCACCCGTCTGGCCCGATCACCGCCACGTCCCCGGTAGCGAACCACCCGTCCTCGCCGACCCCCGCCGTCCCCGCACCCGCCGTCCTCGCCGGCACCGCACCTGCCGTCCCCGCACCCGCCGTCCCCGCACCCGCCGTCCCCGCCGGCACCGCACCTGCCGACACCGCACCTGCCGGCACCGCACCTGCCCGGGGCAGCGGATCACCGTCGGCGCGCAGGTAGCCGTCGAACAAGGTCGGCCCGCTCACCTGGAGTTCTCCGATGGACTCGCCGTCGGGCGGGAGGACGGCGCCGTTGTCGTCGACGAGCCGGGTCCGTACCCCGTTGACCGGCAGGCCGACCTGACCCGGACGCCGTTCGCCGGCCGCCCGACCACTGACCGTGATCAGGGTTTCGGTCATCCCGTACCGCTCCAGCGGCGGTTGTCCGGCGAGGGCGGCGAGCCGGTGGAAGACCGGCACCGGCAGGGCCGCGCTGCCGGAGACCAGCAGCCGGGCCGAGCGCAGCGCCCGAGCGGCACTCTCGTCGGCACTGATCCGGGACCAGACCGTCGGTACGCCGAAGTAGAGCGTGCCGCCGGCTGCCGCGTACGCCTCCGGGGTTGGTCTGCCCGTGTGCACCAGCCGGGAGCCGAGTCGAAGCGGCCCGAGCACCCCGAGCACCAACCCGTGTACGTGGAACAGCGGCAGCCCGTGCACCAGCGTGTCGTCGGGCGTCCACTGCCAGGCGTCGGCAAGCGCGTCCAGGTCGGCGGCGATGGCCGCGCGGCTGATCAGGGCGCCCTTCGGCGGCCCGGTGGTGCCGCTGGTGTAGAGCACCAGCGCGGCCTGATCCGGCGCCGGTTCTGGGTACCGGGTGTACGACCGGGTGCTCCGCCCGATCGGCAGCACCGCCGGACGCGGCGCCCCGTCTGGCAGGGCGGCCAGCAGGTCGGGTTGTTCGGTGAGGACCAGGTCGGCGCGCGAGTCGCGGAGCAGGTGGGCGAGTTCGGCCGGACCGGAGTCCGGCGGCAGCGGCACCACCGGCACGCCGCTGATCAGCCCGGCGAGGACCCCGACGACGGTTTCGACGGTCGGGGTGGCGTGTACGGCCACCATCCGCGCGCCCCGGATGTCGTCGGCGACCGCCGTCGCCCAGCCGATCAGCTCGTGCCGGGACAGCCCGCGCCCGGCGACCACGAGCGCGCCGGAGTCGTCGGACGTTTCCGTGAGCAGCGCGTCCAGCAGCACCGACCGACACTCCTCGCCGCTTCGACTGACGGTGGTACGGACAGTCGGCGGGTGGTCCCCGACTGTGCATCGCCGCAGCCAGGTGGGATGGGCAACTGGCAAGAGCGTAGTCCACGTCCGAGGGCCCTGGCCGTATCAGCGGAGTCGGGGCAGGAGTTGCAGGGCAACGTCCAAGGCACGGCCGCCGCCTGTGCCGCCACCCTCGGCGTCCCACACCTCGGACAGCATGCAGAGCACGAAGCCCCAGGCCAGGACCCGTTCCACCGGTAGCGCCAGACCGTCGGCGAGCTGTTCGACCCGAGCGGGGACGAGGGCGAGCAGGTTGTCGTCGCGGAGGGCCGGATCCGGGTTGTAGAGCCACGGGCCGACCTCCGATCCGGGGTCGCCGACCACGCCGTGCGGGTCGATGGCCAGCCACGGTTCCCGGTCGGCGCTCAGGATGTTGTCGTGGTGCAGGTCGCCGTGGAGTACGACCCGTTCGGTGGCACTGGCGCACAACTCGTCGAAGAGCCGCCCGGCCCGTTCCACCAGAAGCCGGGGCAGTACCCGGTCGTCCGGGTACCGCCGCAGGTGGGCCGCGAACGCCTCACCACGCGTCACCAGTTCGGGCAGCGGGCAGTCGGCCGGCGGGGGCCGGTGCAGTCGCCGGGTCAGCGTGATGAACGCGGCGGTCGCCTCCTCGTCCCGTTCGGGTACGAGCACCCTGGCCTGCGTACCCGGGGCGGCTCGTTCCAGCAGCAGCGCCCCTCGGTCGGCGTCCCGGTCGAGCAGGCGTACGGCACCGCGCCCGTCGAAGCAGGTCAGCGCCGCCGCCTCGTGGAAGAGGTGGTCGGACTCCGGCACCCCGAGCTTCAGCACCGAGGGTGTTCCGTCGGCCGTGGTGGCCGGGGCGACCCAGTTGAAACTGAGCACGTACGGCTCGCCGACGTCGAGGTCCCAGGCGTGGGTGATCGTTGTGACGAGTGACGGCAGCTCGTCGAGCCAGCGCTGGCCCGCCTCGCCCCAGGCTTCGCTGACGTTGCGCCGGAACACCGCTGGGATGGTCATATCGCGGAACATGCCGCAAATCCTGCCAGTGCGCTGTCGGCGAGCGCCCCTGTCCGGACCGACGTCGAGTGTGGACCTTACCGTTCGGACCAGCGCAGGGCTTGTTTCCTCGATGTTCAATCCGTAACCTGCCGATTAAACATCCGATGCCTGTCGGGCACCTTACTGTCATTAGTCCGCTTTTATCCACCAACCGATAACCACCACCACTTAGTACCTCGGATGATTCCGGAGGCCCCGTTGACACACCACCCCCGAAGAAGACGACTTGTCCCCCGTACGCTGCTCGCTGGCGTACTGGCCGCGGCTGTTGCCGTACCCGTGCCCGCCTTTGCCGGGTCGACGCCGCTGGCGGCCCCGGAGACCGGCCCCGCCGCGGCCGGCGCCGACCCCCTGACCCTCTGGTACGACGAACCGGCCGCCGACTGGGAGACCCAGGCGCTGCCGATCGGCAACGGCGCGCTCGGCGGCATGATCTTCGGCCGGGTCGCGAACGAGACCGTGCAGTTCAACGAGAAGACCCTGTGGACCGGCGGACCGGGCGCGCCCGGTTACAACTTCGGCAACTGGACCTCGCCCCGGCCGAACGCGATCGCCGACATCCAGGCGCTGATCAACCAGAACGGGCGCATCTCCCCGCAGGAGGTGGCGAACAAGCTCGGCCAGCCCAAGAGCAGCTTCGGCTCCTACCAGAGCTTCGGTGACCTGTCGCTGCGGCTGACCGAGGACCCGGGCGCGGTCCAGGAATACCGTCGCGAGCTGAACATCGGCACCGCGCTCGCCAAGGTCTCCTACGTCGACGAGGGTGTCCGCTACACCCGCGAGTATTTCGCCAGCAACCCGGACAACGTGCTGGTGGTCAAGCTCAGCGCCGACCAGCCCGGCAAAATCGGCTTCACCGCCGGGGTGACCGCGGCGAACAACCGCTCGAAGACGACCACCGCCACCGGCGGCCGGATCACCTTCGCCGGGGCGCTCAACGACAACAAGCTCAAGTACGAGTCGCAGATCCAGGTCGACAACGACGGCGGTACGCGTACCGACGGCACCGACGGCACGGTCACCGTGGCCGGCGCCAACTCGGCCACCCTGGTCCTCGCGGCCGGCACCGACTACGCCGGTCAGTACCCCACCTACCGGGGCACCGACCCGCACGCGGCGGTCACCGGTCGGGTCGACACCGCCTCGGCGAAGTCGTACGCGGAGCTGCTCGCCGCCCACCAGGCCGACTACAAGGCCCTGTTCGACCGGGTCAACCTCGACCTCGGCCAGGTGATGCCGAACATCCCGACCGACGAGCTGCTCAGCGGCTACGACAAGGGCAACGCCGCCGCGGACCGCGCACTGGAGAGTCTCTTCTTCCAGTACGGCCGCTACCTGCTGGTCGCCTCGTCGCGGGGCGGCTCGCTGCCGGCGAACCTCCAGGGCGTGTGGAACAACTCCACCAACCCGCCCTGGGACGCGGAC
The DNA here is from genome assembly GCF_040676775.1 of Micromonospora sp. NPDC049523. Taxonomy (NCBI): domain Bacteria; kingdom Bacillati; phylum Actinomycetota; class Actinomycetes; order Micromonosporales; family Micromonosporaceae; genus Micromonospora; species Micromonospora sp. NPDC049523. The sequence continues at coordinate 272,931 of NZ_JBFAPP010000001.1, forward strand.
TACCACGTCAACATCAACCTCCAGATGAACTACTGGCCGGCCGAGGTCACGAACCTCTCCGAAACCACCGCCCCGCTGTTCGACTACGTCGACGCGATGGTGGCGCCGGGCAAGGTCACCGCCCAGCAGATCTACGGTAACCGCGGCTGGGTGGTCAACAACGAGACGAACCCGTGGGGCTTCACCGGCCTGCACAACTACCCGCAGTCGTTCTGGTTCCCGGAGGCGGGCGCCTGGCTGGCACAGTCGTACTTCCAGCACTACCAGTTCACCAAGGACGAAAAGTTCCTGCGTGAGCGGGCCTACCCGATGATGAAGGAACTGGCCCAGTTCTGGATGGACGAGCTGGTCGTCGACCCGCGCGACGGCAAGCTGGTGGTCTCCCCCAGCTACTCGCCGGAGAACGGTGACTTCACCGCCGGTGCGTCGATGTCGCAGCAGATCGTCTGGGACCTGTTCACCAACACCATCGAGGCCGGCAACATCCTCGGTGGCGACGGCGCGTTCCGCAACGAGGTCAAGGCCGCGCTGGCGAACCTCGACCCGGGCATCCGCGTCGGCTCGTGGGGTCAACTCCAGGAGTGGAAGCTCGACCTGGACAGCCCGACCGACACCCACCGGCACGTGTCGCACCTGTTCGCCCTGCACCCGGGCTCGCAGATCTCCCCCACCAAGAACCCGGAGATCGCCGAGGCGGCCAAGGTGTCGCTGACCGCGCGCGGCGACGGCGGCACCGGCTGGAGCAAGGCCTGGAAAATCAACTTCTGGGCCCGGCTGCTGGACGGCGACCACTCGCACAAGATGCTGAGCGAGCAGCTCAAGGGCAGCACCCTGGCGAACCTGTGGGACACCCACCCGCCGTTCCAGATCGACGGCAACTTCGGTGCCACCTCCGGCATGGCCGAGATGCTGTTGCAGAGCCAAACTGGTGAGATCCAGGTCCTGCCTGCCCTGCCGAGCAAGTGGGCCAACGGCTCCGTCAGCGGCCTGCGGGCCCAGGGCGACAACACCGTGGACGTACGCTGGTCCGGCGGTGCCGCCGACGAGATCAAGGTGACCACCGGTCGTGCCGGCAAGGTGAGCCTGCGCAACTCGATGTTCACCGGCCCGTACACGCTGGTGGACGCGGCCAGCGGACGGAAGATCACCACCACCGGTGGCGGCGAGAAGATCACCTTCGAGGCCGTCAAGGGCCACACCTACGTGGCCACCTCCCAGGTCGACATCAACATCGCCGCGCCGGCCACCCTGGAGGTCGGCCAGACCGCGCCGGTCACCGTCACCATCAAGGCATCGGGTACGACCACAGTCCCGGCCTCCACGGTCAAGCTCGCCGTGCCGGAAGGCTGGACCGTACGGCCCGGCCAGATCGCCACCCCGAAGCTCCGCCCCGGAGACTCGCAGGTCTACACGTTCACGGTCGCACCGACCCGGGAAGCCGAACCCGGCCCCTCCCGGATCGAGGCACGCCTGATCAACGACGCCTGGCGGGCCACCGCCAGCACCTCGATCGCCCTGCCGATCCCGCCGCCGTGCGACGTGCCGAACCCGGCCAACCCGCTCGTCGCGTGGGACCCAAGCTCGGGCAACACCATCGCAGACCGCTCCCCCAACGGGCGTACCGCGACGGTCCAGACCGGAGCCGAGTACGTCGCCGCCGGCCCGACCGGCAGCGCGCTGGCGCTCAACGGCCAGCGTTACCTGCGTACGACCCCGACGACGCTCGGCTACCTGAACACGGCCACGTTCGCGGCCGAGGTGAAGGTGACGACAACCGGTAGCTACCGCCGGCTGTTCGACTCCCAGCCGGGCGGCAACCCGGGCACCGACGGGGTGTTGATCGACCTGACGCCGAGCAACCAGGTCCGCTTCATCGGCGCCGGCAACGGCGTGACCACCACGGCGACCCTGCCCACCGGCCGGTTCCTCGACCTGGTCATCACGATGGCCGACGACGGTGCGATCACGGTCTACGTCGACGGCCAGGTGGCCGGTACGGCGAAGGTCCCGGACGGCGGCATCATCGGCTGCGCCACCCGTGAGCTGCGGTTCGCCGCAGACCAGGACGGCGGCCAGCGGCTGACCGGTGAACTCGACCGGGTGGCCATCTTCCCGACGGCACTCCCCGCTGACCAGGTGGTCGGCTGGCAGGCTCGCGCCTTCGGCTAACCACCACCAGCACCAGCAGTACGCACACAGGGCTCCTGCCGACTCCCGTACCGGGAGCCGGCAGGAGCCCTCAGCCGTTCGCTCACGTTTTTAGGCCGTCCTTTAGTGGACGGCCCTGCAATAGCCCAGGCGCCGACTATGCACATGCCGGACATCACCGGCGCGGACGGCACGCCGAGCCCGCTTCGAATGTTCTGCGCGGCCGGCACCCGGCCAATCAGCAGGATCAGGGCACCGATAGCTACCAAGAGTCCCGTACCGATATCAGCCGAGATCCACGGCCAAATCGGCCTAATGTAGCAGTAATAGCGACCCGGGGCTCATCTGTTAGGCGGGCGACCATGTGTTCGGTAGCATCCTTCTGCACGAACTGACCCCGCAGCCTCTTTCTGCTCAAGCCATCAATTCCCGCATCACCCATCCTCGCAAAGGTCAAAAATTGCTAACTGAAGGGCGCATCGCGAAGGTACGTAAGATCGACCAGGACCAGGCACGCGTTTACGTAGACTTTTTGGCTGGACTTACAGGGTATCTCACAGGCCACATCGACGAGAATTGGTCCGTGGGAGACATCCTCTTCTGCAAAGAGGGAAATCGACCGGAAAAAGTCAGCAATGACTTGTGGCCAGAGGCGACCGAGGTCGGCATCATCAAGAGCGCCACAGATACACGCGCCGTCATTGAGATTGACGGAAAACTTCGGTCATATCCTCAGCGAAGTAAGTCCCCCTTCCTCAAGGGGCAGACCGTCGAGATAGAGTCGACCGGTCAACCTGGGGAGATTCTTTCAGATAAGCCAATCGATCGGCTAGGAATTAGCGATCGCGAGGGCTTCGATATAGATTCGCTTATTGTGCATCCAGACGACAACGACACCACACTCGAAGATTTCGGCGGCGCGACCCATCTAGTCAAACGCGCAGCAGATCTTGTCAGAGTCGCCTTAGATCCCCTTGATCGAATCAAGAGAATCGGAGCCAAGCCCATCAAGGGAATACTATTCACCGGTCCCTCGGGCACAGGAAAGACGCACCTAGCAAAAGGGTTGGCAAACGAGACAGAGGCGACCTTCTACAACATCGGCGGACCCGTGATAGTAGACCAATTCGTGGGGCAGAGCGAGAAGAGACTACGCGACATTTTTGAACATGCCGAGCAAAACCGGCCCGCCATCCTGTTCTTCGACGAAATCGACAGTCTCTACACCCAACGCGGCAAGGGCAATCACGAGGCAACGAACCGACTAGTAGGGCAATTCCTCTCGCTCCTAGACGGATTCACTCCTTTCCATCGGGTAATTGTCATTGCCACCACAAACCTGCCCGGATCACTCGATGATGCCCTACTCCGCCCCGGCCGACTCGGACACAAACTGGTGTTCACTACACCTGACGCGGGCAACCGGCTCGCGATTCTTGAAGCATCATCAAGGAACATCAAATTCTCCGAGCATCCAAATCTCAGGACGATTGCCGAGCAAACGCACGGCTGGAGTGCCGCCGATCTTTCAGCCATCTGGACGGAAGCAGCCATCCTTGCCGCGCTCGACCGTCGTGAAATGCTATGCGCCGAAGACGTCCACGAAGCCTTGCCTAGAGTTCAACGGATAACTTCTCGCAACGAAATGAGCGAACCACAGCCATGATATTTGGCAGCCGAAGGCGCCGCGACCGTGAATGGCGAAGGCAACGGCGCGAGTTCGTCTACCTTGACGAAGTAAGCGTAACAAGCCTCGTCGCCGCACGAGATGGATCAATCGCAGAGACCATATCAGACACACTTACTCGATCCAGCGAAGTGGAGTCCAAGACGACGGCGGGACTCTCACTGAAAGGCTCCACTCTGGGCACGGAATCACGTGTCCGCGCAGCAGACTCCTCTAGCAGAGAAGTTGTCCGGCGCGCCGTTATTCAAAGCACATTCCGCGACTTGCGAACCGGAGGAAATGACGACATATACCTCGTTAGCGACGGCCACCCAGGAACAACCTCTCGTATACCCAAGATAAGCACAATCGCTGAACTCAAGAAAGCCACACGAAAACTAAGGAAGAATCGGGCACTACTGCCGGTTAACGCGATCAACCGTGGCGATGTTCTTGAGCTTGAAATCACGCTCAAGCCAGACAAGACTTATCAGCTCGTAACCGCAATCTCGTCGATCATCGAAATCGTTAGAGGCCGCGAAGCGATTTTCGGCATAGACGATACAGCCTATGAACAAATCGTCCCCGTCGTCGAGATCATCGATAGCCTCCTAGTGGGCCTGGTTCCCATCTGGGGAACCAGCACGAGGTACGTCGTACTCAACATCGATGGGCACGATCATATAATCGATCGCGCGGCCCTTGCTTCGGATAGCGAGATCACGCAACTAGTCCGACCCCTAGAGGTGGTAGGTGTAACCGAGTTCAAGTCCTACTGGAAAGATCTCAGACGGGTCCTCTTCAATGACTCTACCTACACCGCCTATGTGCGAGTAGAGGCACCGGTTCTCCGAGATGAGTGGAACCCGGTGAAACTCACAGACGTGCTCAGAACCGTCTCCATGGACATCGACTCTCTGATCAAGGAACTACCCGACGCCTTCGAGACCCCACAAAAGCAAGAAAGTCCGAGACAACGACTCACTGCAGACTTCGCACAACATTTGATTGACTTCGGGACATCCGTGGGCACTGCCGCCGGAGTCGAGGTCGACCAGGAAAAGCTACAGACCACAGCCATAGTGGCAGCAGCGAATCTGGACTTGCTAGGCGACGTAGATGCCCGACGACACATATTTGACCTCATAGTTAATGCAGTCGCCCCTGATATTGATCGCGAAACTGTCCGCTATCATCGCGATTCTAGTATCAAGAAATTGGTAGCCGACGCAGACATACCTCCTAGTTCTCCAGTCAGTCCCCAGGCGGCATCCCAAGAACCAGGCCGTAAGCTCGAAGTCGAATTCGTCGCCATCTATTGGTGATAGTCGATTAGACGTGTCCGTGCACAGGAAGGCGCCCACATGGCGAATAGGTCCTTGGACGTTGGAGTCAAGCATAGCGGGATCTTCATCCATTCAGAAAACGAAAGTGCACCATTCGTGGTAGGGACCCTTTGGCTCGACGAGAACCGCGGAGTAATCGCTGAGATCCCCTATATCTCGTCTGCGTCAGATCAGTTCGAAACCCCAACTCGCTGGTTTCGAGTACGAAAGCCACCAGCAAATTTGGTTTTTCGTACAGAGGATCTGGAAATATCATTGTTCGGATGCACGTTTTCCCGCGCGATGAGCGGGTCTCACCTCAATATTGGTGGGCTACGCGCCAGGGAAGCCGTGCTCCACGAACGGATCGGCGAGATCGATGATCCGCTCACGATCTCAGTCCTTGGCTCACAGATGGATGGACTTGCGGATTGGACTCGCCTCTCCTCCGTCAGTTGGGGCTCCGAATGGATACAGGACGAGCACGGCGGACGTCGACGGCTCAACTACACGATAGAACGGCAGGACGGCCTCACTTGGTATCAGGGCGAGGCTCGCATGACGCTAACCAGCCACTGGGGGCCGAATGATGACACGCGAAGTGGGATTCACCTAGACGACGTTGTCGTGCTGCTAAGCAAATTTCGGACGCCTCGCCCAGTCGCCGATCACCTTGCCGAACATCGAAAGTTCCGCGACCTTCTCTCGCTGATTTACGGGACGGGTGCCCACTTCAGGAAGCATGAAATACGAGACAGGGGATTCCCGTTCCAGACTCTTGATGGCAAGATTCACGGCGCCGAAAATCACCAAGTAATATGCGCGGCAACCATCCAGGATCATTACAGGCCAGAATCATCAAGAAACGCACATAACTTCCCTATCCTGAGCATAAGTGACGTCTCTTCATCAACCCTTTCCGAGTGGGCAATGAGGTACCACGACTGGAGGAGACTCATCCTTCCCGTAGCAGGGGTTCTACGCCGATCGGGGCTGCTAGTAGAAGAGATCGTAATTAACACCTCAATGAGCATCGAGGCAATCGGCCAGAAGCTGGGCAGAATGCCCAACGAACAGGCCACGTACGGGAGCGGTGCAAACAGACCAACGACAGCCACTTACTACTATCGCACGGCCAGAGCTGTTGGTTTGGACACTTCCCCAATTTCTTGCCCTGATGCAGAGTTGTCGCGGGCACTCGCCGACATTTACAACACCATCAAACACCCAGACAGGGGTGACTTTCCCAATCCGATAGTTACGCATTTCGCGGGCCGTATCATGCTACTCCTTGCACGACTTGCCCTTATGAAGCTACTGCTTCCAGACGGGGCAGCGGTAGATCGATTCGTGAAATCATGGACGGTTCGGCGGGTGTTCGAAGACATGGAAAGGAATAGTGTGACCGTCGATGCGAGCGGGCGATTTGTCGTAGTCGAGCCTTGAGTGTGATGAATCGCCTACGGAATCGTTCGACAATACCTGGCACCGCCGGAGGTAGTCGCAGCTCGCGATGGCGCGCCGTGTTTAGCCGCGCTCGAACGTCCCCGACTTGACCGATCCAACGAAGGAACGCCACACCGCCCGATCGAACGCCAGAATTGGTCCGCGCGGACGCTTGCTATCGCGTACGCGGACGACCTTGGGAAGGTTGTCCGCCACCTCGACACAATCGCCAGATGATCCCGATCGAGTGCTTTTGCGCCACACTGTCATGCCGGCCCCCTACATCGCCAACTCCTCGGCGATCTTACGCAGAGCCTCCCGCGTGGCGACAGCGCCCAACGCTTGGGCCTGAAGCTGTTCGTGCGCCGCCCGGTACGCCGTGACCTCCCGGTCGTGGTCCATGTAGAGGGCACCGGTCAGGGTGTCGACGTAGACCATGCTGTCGTCGGTCGCGTCGGGGTATGGCGCTGGCAGGGCCGGGAAGTCGAGGATGACGAAGCTGCCGTCGTACCCGACACCTGCCGAGTACGGCAGTAGCTGGATCTGGACGTTGCTCCTGCGGCTCATGTCCAGCAGGTGCGCGATCTGGCCACGAATCACCTCGGCACCGCCGACGAGCCGGCGCACTGCGGCCTCGTCAACGACCATCCGGAGCATCGGAGGTACGTCGCTGGTCAGGATGGCCTGCCGGTCGAGCCGCAGCGACACCTGACGCTCCACCTCTTCGTCCCGCATCGGAACGGGTGCGCCCTGGAACGCCGCGCGAGCGTAGTCCTCGGTCTGGAGCAGGCCCGGAACCATCTGGCACTGGTACGAGCGAATCACCGACGCCTCGGACTCCATACCGACGTACGACGCGAACCAGTCGGGTACGGCGTCGCCGTACCGCTGCCACCAGCCTCGTTGCTTCGCCTGCCGAGCAACCGCGATGACCGCCTCGGCCTGCTCTCCGGTGACGCCATACAGGTCGAGCAACGCTCGCACGTCATTCGGGTGCGGACGGACCTCGGCGTTCTCGATCCGCGACAGCCAGCTTGAGTCATGGTCCACCCGCCGAGCCGCGTCCGATGCGGACAGACCTGCCCGACCTCGTAGTTGACGCAGGGTCAGAGCGAGTCGACGGCGCTTGACGGTCGGGCTTTGACGTTGGGCCACGTGGACATCATGCCCTGCGGACAGCCCGGATGCTGTCCGCAACCGGCGTGTCGCCTCTCTGCAATCCGCATATTGCGGATTTCATTTCGTCGTGGGACGGTAACTCTACGGGTGCGGCGGTCGGATGACTGGACTGAAGGCCCGGCCGCCGCGCTCCTTCGAGGGAGGCCCGATGAACAGGCGAGTCACCTACGACGAGTACATCTCCGCCGTCGCCATGACGTTGGCCCGTCGGCACCGTCCGGTGTGGTCGTGGGCCAGGTGGCGGCGGATCTGCCGGTGTGGGTCGGAGCTTCCCTGCCGTACGAGACACAAGATCCCGATCAACCGGGGTCACTGGCCGACTGAGGAGGAGCAGGGGTGAGTACGCATAACCCGATAGGGCGTACGTGGCTTTGCACGGGTTGTGGGGGTGACTGGCCGTGTGCGACGCGGCGGCGGGAGCTGCGGGCCGAGTTCGATGGCAGTCGGGCGTCGCTGGGGCTCTACCTGGGTCAGTATTTTGTCGTCGCGGCCGAGGATCTGCGGCACGTGCCCAGCGGCTGGTTGCACAACCGCTTCGTGGGCTGGATCCGGCACGACGAGCAGGCGGTTCCGTACACCGCGGTTGATGTTTTGATCAGCTCCTATGAGCTGGCGAAGGCCCACTCCCCCGACCCCGGCGGACGCTGCCCCACCTGCGGCGAGCAGACCGAGTGCTGGGTACGCATCGCACCCGAGGGACCAGGCTTTCTCATCCCGCTCCCCTGATGTTCGGCCCGCTGCCCGAACCCGGCGACATCCTCCTGATCGGCGAACCCGCCAGCGTCCAGTTCGCCGGGGACCGGGCACTCACCCTTCGCCTCATCACCCGCGCCAAGGAACCGACCTGCGACGGCTGGATCTGGCTCACCGGCTACGTCCTCGACCAACACGGAAAAGCAACAGCCAAACGCGAGCTGTACGTCCAGGTCGCCGGCCTCCGACCGGCACCGACTCCGACGAGCAGACCTGCCCGGGCGGCTGACCGGCGGGGTCGACCGGATCGCCGCTCTCGCCCGGCCGCTCCCCGCTGACCAACTCGTCGCCTGGGCAGGCCCACGCCTCCGGCTCGCCACCACCTGCGGTGCCCGCACGCAGGGTTCCTGCCGGCCTCGTAACCGGAGCCGGCAGGAACCCTGTGTGTCAGCTCTGCTTGGCGACGCGGCCGAGGCGGAGCGCCGAGACGAGGAAGAAGATGCCGCCGGGGATGGCGTAGCCGGCCGCGTTGGTCAGCGTGGCACCGTCGGCTCCGGCCATCACGATGAACGAGGTGCCGGCGAGCGCGGAGATGGCACCGCTGATGATCATTGGCCACTGGCCGCCCATCTTGCGACGGTTGACGGCCACGATCAGCTGTACCACCCCGGCCACGATCGCCCAGGCGCCCCATACGCGCAGGACCGCGGGGATGCCGGACGTGCTGGCGATGCCCACGCCGATGGCGGTGAGCAGGCTGACGGCGACGTTCACGTAGAGGCCGAGCACCGATCCGGTGGCACGCGACGAACGAGCGTCGACGAGCGCGGCGATCACGTCGAACAGGGGATACAGCACGAGCAGCGTGACGGCGAGCGGGCCGAGGTGCGATGCGGTCGTGAACATCACGGCGGCCCAGACGACGGCGAACGCGAAGCGGACGACGTACAGCCGCCGTAGGGCCGACGCGGCTGCCGGGATGGCGGGTGCAGCAATGGAGGTCACGGTGATCCTTTTCGGGTGTCGGAGTGGCCTCGTGGGCCGAAGGCTGCTCGCTGAAGGATGGGCACCGGTGATCATCCTTCCGGCAAGAACGAACGTTCTGTCTCGGGCAACGATGACACGGCGACTCGACAAACGTCAAGACCGAACGTTCTATCCGCTACCATGGGTGCATGGTGCGCGGAGAATCCGAAGGGCGGCCGTCCGAAGCGCGGGCCCGGCTGCTCGACACGGCAACAAGGGTCTTCTACGCCGAGGGCATTCACTCCGTCGGCATCGACCGCATAGTGGCCGAGGCGCAGGTGACGCGGGCCACTCTTTATCGGCACTTCCCCGGCAAGGAGGATCTCGTCCTGGCGTACCTGAACCAGGTCGACCAGGCCATGCGCGCTCAGGCGGACCGGGCCGCCGACGGCGGGCTATCGGCGGCCGACACCATCCGGGCTCTCAGCGAGTCGATCGCCCAGGGCATCCAGTCCCCCGGTTTTCGCGGCTGCGCCTTCCTCAACGCCGTTGCCGAATACCCCGACCCCGATCATCCGGTGCACCTGGCCGTGCTCGCCCACCGCCAGTGGTTCCTGGACACCGTCACGGAACTGCTGGCGCGCATTCAGGAAGCGCCCGCCGAGGACGCCGCCCGGCACTTCGTCATGCTGCGCGACGGCGCCATGGCCGCCGGTTGCCTGTTCGATCCGACGCTGGTCTGCGACACCTTCCTGCGCGGCGTCGAGGGACTGCTGCGGGTTCATGCCGCGTCCGCTTCTGCCGAATCGGCGAATGCCTGATCCGGCCCACAGGCCAGGCGGGTTGGTGCGCTCCGCGGCGCCCTGGCGCTTCAGGTAGCCGCGCGATCACGCCTCGGACCCGTGAATGCCGGTCGTCTCCCGCCCGATCGGCGAGGCGGAATCCTCCAACGGCCGCTGCCGGCCCCGCAACGCGTCGAGCAGCGCGACAAGGGCCAGCACTCCTGCCACCACGCTCAGTCCGACCATCGGCGACCAGCGGGACAACACTGTCGTGACCAGCAGCAGGACGACCAAGCCGATCATCCGCGACCGGGAGACCCGGCCGAAGATCTCGTACTCCAGCCGCACCCGGGCGGCGAGGAAGAGCACCGGACCCCCCACCACGAACAGAAGCCAGGTGGGCCGCAGCGACCCGTACGGATCGGTGATCACCAGTTCGTAGCCGACCGCGGTGACGAGCACGCTGAGCACGATCAACGCGTGCGTCCGTTCCGACGCCGCACCCAACTGGCCGGGCATACGCGCCCGACTCAACGCCTCGGTCAGCAGCTGACCCGCGCGGTAGAAGTAGATCCGCCACAGCAGCACGCTGGTGGTGAACGCGACCGTGAACGCGGCGGCCCGCACCGCGGAGTAGTTCACACCACTGAAGACGGCGGCGATGACCACGATCGTTTCGCCGAGCGCGATGAGGAGAATCTGCTGGTGGCGTTCGGCCAGATGCTCTCCGGCGATCCGCCAGCGACTCACCGCCGCAGCCCCTAGCCGCGGCAGCGGCCAGCCCAGAGCCCAGGCGAGGTAGTCCACGGTGAGCGCGGCAGCCCACAGCGGCAGGCGAAGCTGGTCCGGGCCCAACGCGCCGACCAGCCAGAGCGGCGCGGCCACCGCCGCCCATGCGGCGAGCCGGAACGGCACCAGCCGTCGTGGATGCCCCCGCAGCGCGGCAGCGACCACCAACGGCCGTACCACCATCACCAACAGGTACGCGACCGCGAACGGCAGCGCCCGCTCCTCCATGGCGCGCGGCAGCGTCACCGCCATCACCAGGGCAGCGAACATGGTACCGACCACGACCGCCTGGATGATCGACCGCTCCGGTTCGTAGCGACTGGTGATCCAGGTGGTGTGCGACCAGATCAACCAGAGTGCCAGGAACAGCAGCAGGGTACGACCGAGCCCGGCGACGAGCGTCCAGCCGGTGTCGCTGCCGAGGTCGCCGAACCGTTGCGACACCCGGGTGAGGGCGACGACGAAGGCCAGGTCGAAGAAGAGTTCCAGGAACGTGGCACGTCCCGAACTCGTCCCAGCGCGCAGCAGCTCGGCACCGCGTCCCGCCACCATCGTCCGCCCTGTCCCCCGTCCGCCCCTCGTGGCACCAACGAGTCGGCCGCCGACAGGGTTGCGTACGCGGGATGTGACGGTTGCTCCTGCCGACTCCGTGCCCGCAGTCGGCAGGAACCTCAGCCATTGGCGAGCGTTCTCGATGACGCCCTGCGACGGAGGCCGCTCGCTCAGGCTCCGGCGGTGGCCATGCCGGTCATCGCTGGGGTGACCGGCATGGCGCGCCCGATTCGGGTGTCCTGCGCGGCCGACACCTGGTTGATCAGCAGGATCAGCGACACGCCGGACACCACGCTGAGCGCCGCCACCAGCAGGCTCGACGGCACAGCGGAGAAGTAGTAGTGGTCGACGTACCGCTGATAGTCCTCGGGGCCGTCGAGGTCGGTCGGCAGTGCCAGGAAGTTCCGGAGGTCGAGGAGCGGGAGCGCCACTCCGGCGAGCCCGTAGACCACCCAGCTACCGATCCAGGTCCGTACCAGGGTCGGCGTCTTCGACCGCCACAGGCTCTCCCGGGCGACGTTCGCCACCACGCGCGCCGGCACGACGAAGTGCACGAACGGCACCAGCCAGCCGGCGACCGCCCAGCCCCTTTGCAGTGTCGGCACGACACCCGGGAACGCGTCCAGGTTGACCCGCGCCAGGTAGCACCAGACGATCACCAGCACCCCGGCGACGATGGCCGGAACAAGGAGCATCAGGCCGACCAGGGCCGTACCGAGCAGCGCGGTGTCGATCGCGTCGGGGTCGAGGTCCCGCTTGGCGCGCTGGACCATCTGACTGTCCACGACCGTCATGACCGCGATCAGCAGGTGGGCCACCACCGCGAAACCGAGCGCATTCGATGTAGCCCGTCCGACGCCGCTCAGACTGTACGTCCGTACACCGGGAACGACCGCCGGGGCACCCATCGGGGTACGGCAGATCGCGCACCCCGTAGAGGTCGACACCCGTTCGCCACCGCAGACCTGACAACGCATGCCGCTCCCTCCAATGTGCCCGCCCGCGCCACCCTACGAACCCCCCACCACCCCAACGCCCACACCGCCGCCGCCCCCCGACTCCCGTCGGCGATCTTGCAGTTGTGGCGCCCGAATCAGGGCTCTCGTCCGGAGTTGTGAGCCACCACAAGTGCAAGATCGCCGCGTGGGGCCTGCCGGGGGGTGGGTTGGGCGGGGGTTTAGGGGGGTGTTGCGTTGTGGGTGGCGAGCAGGGTCGGGAGTTCGTCCAGCGAGTCGATGCGGAACAGGGCCTGCTCGGCGACGGCTGGCAGGTCGAGGATGTGACCCCACGGGCCGCGCCGGATCAGGCAGGTGGGCATACCGGCTTCGATGGCCGGGCGTACGTCGTTGTCGGGTCGGTCGCCGACGTACAGGATCGAGGACGCGTCGCCGCCGCCCTCGCGGATGACGTGCTCGAAGAAGGCCGCCGACGGCTTCGCCACGCCCCAACCGGCCGACGTGCCGATCACGTCCACGGGTAGGTCGAGAGCACGGAGAATCGTCTCGGCGTGGGCTGGCTGGTTGCCGGCCAGGCCCACCAGCAGGCCCTGATCCTTCAAGGAGGTCAGGCACGATCGCGCGTCGGGGTAGAGGTCTTCTTCGCCGAACGACTCCGGTTTGCCGACAGCCGCCCGACGCTCCAGCTCGGTCGCGAGATCGAAATCGGGCCGGAAGACCCGGAACGGCTCCTGCCAGTCCAGACCCCGGGCGATCGACGCGCCGAAGACCGCCGAGAACGTGTGCCGTGGTACGCCGAGCCAGTCCGCCCACATCGCGAACTCGCGGGACTCGTCGAGAATCGTCCCGCCGATATCGAAGAAGACCGCGTCGATCACTGGCGTTCCCCCGTCACGGTCGCATCGTCGGTGGATCCTACAGAGGCCCCGATACTGCCGATGCCGGGTCAACTGTGCTTTCGGGGGAGGTTCGTCGCTCGCCACGACGGCCATCCGTCGGGCCAGGTGTCGGGCCAGTCGTCTCCTCCTTGGCCCGGGCGCGGGATCCCCTGGTTCCCCGGCTCGACGATCTCCCGGGCGAGCCGTTCCGCGACGTCGGCGATATCGGCGGCAGACAAGGGCACCCAGTGGTCGAACCGGGCGTCGATCGCTCGGCCGACCAGCGTCGCGGCCCGCTGCTCAGGAATGCCGGCGGCGTTGAGAAACCAGGTGAGGACCCGGCCGCACAAGCCCTGCCAACCCTCGTTGTCCTCGGCGCGGGCCGTTGTGGTGGCCATCAGATGGGAGATTGCCGCTTCCCACGCCGCGAGGGTGCCTCCCCGCTCGGCTTGCTCGCAGGGTTGCCGCAGCGACGGCAGCAGGCGATCGAACCGGGCGGCCAGGTCTTCCAGCCATCGCCGCCACTGGACCAGTGCATCGGCGACCATCCGCAGGGTCTCCGACTGGGAGGTGGAGATGGGCTCCCAGAAGTCCCACCGAGGGACCAGTTCGCCGACATAGTCGTCCAGGCCTGGGGACCAGGCCCAGTCGAATGCCCAGGGCCCGTACTGGGCGACGAGGACATCGGTTACCGCGAAATTCCACTGGGAGGCGATTCGGGACGCGGCCTGGTAGTCGTCCCACACCTGTCGAGGCGCTCCGCGCGGCATACCGCGCGGCACCGCGGGTGGGACCGGGGGTGCCAGGGACCACAGCACGGCCAGGACCCCCGCCGGATCGAACGGGTTGCGCGCCGGGTCGACCACGGCCCACCCGACCGAGCTGGGCGGGCGCCACGACGCCGAGTCACCGGAGGTCATCACGACCATCCTAAGTCGACTGTCGCGCCGAGGTCGCCCCTGCCGACTCGGCTTGCGCCTTTCGTGGCCAGGGTCTTGCCGCGGACCCGGCCGCCGAGCCGTAGTACCGGTCGACGCGGGGACCGCTTTCGCGTTGTGAGCTTCGTGGGTAAATTCCTGCCGGTGGATACCGGGGCCGGGCAGCCGGTGCAGTGGTGGTGGAAGAAACCGCACGTGTGTCTCGCGCGCTGGGAGCTGCGGGACGCGCCACCACTGAACGCCGGACAGATTTCGGTCGGTAAGTTCGACGGCGGTGACTGGTGGGTGGACCACGGCGGCTTCGGATGTCGCCGCTTCCCCGACAAGAACACCGCTTGGACAGCCGTACGGCGCCTGATGGGGCTGCACGACGGCAACTGGGTGCAGGTCCCCGGTGACTCAGAGCGCCGGTCGCCACTGCGGTTCGACGGCAGCCGGACTCTCTACTCCGATGGCGGCGGCGACATGTACAGCCATTGGGGCAGGGCCAAAGAGAAGCGGTGGAACCGCTACAGCGCCGCCATCGCGGCTGGTACGCGGTTGCGTCACTCCGAGGAGCATCCGGCGATGGGCGGCTACGTCACCCTTTCCGAATATCGCGACCCGTACGACGACTCGATTCGCTTCGTGGTCGACGACCAGTGCGACGGGATCCCCGACGTGAACGACTACCCGTACCGCAACAAGGCCGACCGCGCGTACGTCAGCGCCGTCTGGTCCCACGCCAGCCGCCGCTTCCCGTACGTCTCCACCGACGTTCCCAAGGTCCCGGCGGACAGCCGTCCCGAACCTGTTCGCTACGGCGAAGGGGGTTCGGTCATCCTGGACGACTCACAGGCCAGGAGCTACGAGCGCTCCTGGCGGGAGAACTACTCCTCCTAGTGCAGGTGGGCGATGCGCCCGTGCAGCGATAGCGGTACGCGCAAAGGGCTCCTGCCGACTCCGTACCGGAGCCGACAGGAGCCCTTCACCATTGCCAGGTGTCAGGGCTGGTCGAAGCCCAGGGTGTACGTGCCCCCGCCGTCGACCGCGACGATGCGGTACCGGTACTGGCCACCCGTGCCGGTGTAGGTCAGGTGCTCGTCGCCGAACAGGACGTTGCTTCTCGCCACGGTGCTCCAGGTGCGGTTGGCGAACTTCTGCAACTCCAGGCTGAACGCCTTTCCTCCGGTCAGGCAGGCGCTGTGGGTGCCGGAGAGGGAGTCGAAGAAGCCCCGGGCCGGCTCGAACTCGGAGGCGTTGGTACGCGCCAGACTGCCCGACTGGACCGACTCGTACGTGTTGCAGGGCGCCTCGGGTTGGGTGTTGAGCGTCAGCCCGTACGCGCTGAGGATCTCCCCGACCGGCTGGAAGTAGGTGCGTCCGCCGTTGACGCAGTCACCGGATCCGCCGGAGGTCACCCCCTGCGCGTGGGCGCCGGCCACGAACGGCCCGCCGGAGTCACCACCCTGGGCGCACACGGTGGTTTCGGTCAGGCCGGTGACCGTGACCCCGACACTCGCGTAGGAGACGGTCTGGTTGAGTCCCTCGACCCGGCCGCAGTGCCAGCCGGTGGTGGAGCCGGAACGGCAGACCGTGGTGCCGAGCGGAGCGGACTGCTGGCCGACGATGGTGAAGTTGCTGCCGTCATGGTGGTTGATCCACGGTTGGGGCACCCACGATCCGTTGGTCGCGACCCAGGCGAAGTCACCCGCCTGCCCGAAGGTCGAGCCGGCGAACGACCCCATGCTGGTGCCGTTGTTGTGCACGACGGATTCGCCGACCGACCCACAGTGTCCGGCGGTGACGAAGCCACCGGTGACGGCAAAACCGACCGAGCAGAAGTACGGGCCGATCCAGTACCGTTCGCCGCCACGAATGTCGAGGTAGGGGACGGGGTTGTCCGTACTGGCTTCGATCCGCACGATCGTGCGATCGACGCCGCTGGCCGTGACGAACCGGGTGGCCGCGGCCCGGTCCCGGGCCAGCACGATCACGCTGTTCGTGGTCGGATCCACCCGCCAGCCGGTCACGCCGTCCACGGCGGCGCCACGCGACTGGCGGTCCAGTTGTGCCAGGACCGCGTCGAGTTGGCGTGCGCTGTGGCGTACCAGAACGGGGTTGGCGCCCGCGGCCCGGATCGTGGCCTGCTGGGCGGGGTCAGTGACGGCGACGGACAGCCGGTCGGCTCCGGTCGGCAGCCAGCTGCCGGCGAAGGTGTCGCCGAGCGCGGCCGGCAGCGACGCCGCGACCCGGCGGGCGCGGTCGTCGACCGCGAGTTGGGTGCGGGCCTCGGCGTCGGTGAGGCCCAGGTCGCGCCGGAGCGCGGCGAGCATCAACCCCGAGGCGGCGCCGCCGTGCGCGAGCGTGGTCGACTCGGCAGGCGCTGCCGGAGCCGGCGCTGCCGCGGCGATGGCCTGGGGCGGGGCGGTGATGACGATGGCGAGGGTGGTGAGGGCGGTGAGGACGAAGCGGCGACGTGGAGGCATGCGGTCTCCCTTTGTCGGCCCGCCGGGCGCGAAAGGGTGGAGGTGATCGCGCCGGTCGAGGTTTGGTCCCGCATGCTAACCAGACAATGATTCCTGTCCATGCCTCAGATCAACCAACGGACGGACGCGGCGCCCGCGTCTCAGCCAACGGACCGACCCTTCCGAGGACAACTTCCGGGTACGGGCGTCGAACGGCTCATCCGGCGACCAGCGACCACCCGACGGAGGTGACCACGACGAGCAGTGCGCACCCCAGCATCAGCCGCAGCAGTGACAGCTTGCCGATCAGTTCGTCTCGGAGCGACTCCACGGTGCCGCCGAGTTCGGGCACCGACGACGGCCGGAAGACGACCACGCCGACACCCCCCTCGGGTACGGGCACAGGGAGGGCAGTCTGGACACGCCGTCCCGGTGTTCCGCCGGCGCGCGGCATCCAGGCCACGACGTCGAGGTTGCCGGCAGGCACCGCGAGGTCGTAGGGGTCCCACCCGGGCAGGCGATGTGCGACGTCCTGGACGGCGACGACGGGTAGGGCGTCCTCGGCGTAGGTGTTGTCGAGCCACCACCCGGGTCGGATCGGAATCACCCGCAGGACGCCCTGACCCGGGGAGATCGGAACCGTGGCCGGTGCGCTCTCCTTCGCCCGGAGGTCGATCACCGCATCGGGGGTGAGTGCCTTGCCACGTATGAAGAACAGCTTGCCGGTCAGCCTCTCGCCGAGCACGGCCATGAAGAAGAACATCGTCGCGAAGAGCGCGCCGACGTACATGAGGGCACGCCCGACCACCAGCACCAACCTGGCGGCAATCCCGTTGGGGATCTGCTCGGCGAGCGCGAAGAGGCCGACTGCCGCACCGACGACCACGGCGGAGGCCAGGATGCCGACGACCGCCTTGCCGCGAAGCTCCAGTTGCCGCCGCCATCCCCCCACGCGGGGATCGTAACGACGACCCGCCACCTGGGGAGATCGGCGCCGCGAGCCTTGCTCGGAATTGATCGTCTCACCAATCGCTCACTCCGGACCGGTCCGGATAGTAGTTTCGATAGACAAATGGTCGGGAATGGCGGGAGGTCGGGGTCAGTGGGTGTGGAGCAGAAGAACCTGGAACTGATGCAGACGCTGGACGACGCATGGAACAACCAGGATCTCGACACGTTCAACAACCGCCACCACGAGGACGTGGTGGTGCGGTGGCCGGGCAAGCCCGAGACGCACGGGCAGCACAACCACGAGGCCGAGTCGATCCAGTTCTTCAAGGCGTTTCCGGACCAGCATCTGGACAACCGCCCGTACAAGGTGTTGTTCGCCGATGGCGACTGGACCTGCTCGATCGCGCACTGGACCGGGACGATGTCCGGGCCGATGCAGGGCCCGGACGGCAAGGAGATTCCTCCTACCGGGAAGTCCTTCGCCGTCGACTTCTGCACGGTGGCGCGGTGGGTGGACGGGAAAATCGCCGAGGAGAACCTGTTCTACGACCTGACGACATTCATGAAGCAGATCGGGCTCGCCTGACGACGCGTCGCCCGCGTCGCGTTCCCGAATCAGGACTGTCCGCGCCGGTCGAAGTCCTCGATACTCGTCCCACCCGGTAGGCGGGTCTGGAAGTCCAGCACTCCGACCCAGGTCGGGCGGACCGCGATGCGGACCATTCGCGTACCGGGGTGGTCGACCGAGGCGACGTTG
Source organism: Micromonospora sp. NPDC049523 (assembly GCF_040676775.1). Classification (NCBI taxonomy): domain Bacteria; kingdom Bacillati; phylum Actinomycetota; class Actinomycetes; order Micromonosporales; family Micromonosporaceae; genus Micromonospora; species Micromonospora sp. NPDC049523. Next base: position 291,404 of record NZ_JBFAPP010000001.1, read on the forward strand.
GCCGCGCCCTGCTCGGCTCCGGCGTAACGGTGCTGGGCGAGTGCGTACTCCGGCACTATCCCGTCGACGTCGGTGACCTCGGCCTGGCCGCGTACGAGCAGCACCTCCGGCGGGGTGGAGGCGGCGTCGATGGTGATGGCGACCGCGGGTCTCGCCCGCAGGGCGGCGACCTTGGCTCCGCCGAACGTGGACAGCACCACCTCGGTTCCGGTCCAGTGGAACAGCATCGGGAAGACCCGGGGTGTGCCGTCGGACGCCACGTACGCGATGCGTGCCAGCTCGGTCGAGGCGAGCAGACGCTGCGCGACCGGGCTGTGCAGCAGGCGTACGTCGCCCTGCGGCAGGCTCGTCACCTGGTCGGCGTGCAGCGCGGTCACCGGGCCGGTTCCGTCGAGTCAGCGGCGGTGTCGGCGGCGCTGTCGGCCAGGTGTTCGGCCATCCGGTCGAACGAGCTGGACCATCCCTGCTCCAGCCCCGCACTCTCCGGACCGGCGGCGATCCCGGCGAGGTGGAACGTCATCTCCGTCTTGTCCCCGAGGTCGGCGAAGGTGACGGTCAGCAACGCCTCCCCGGTCTCGGCCCGTACGTCGTCCGGCACGGGTACGGCGAGCACCAGCCGCTCGGGGGCCACCACCTCCCGGCAGGCGAAGAACACCGGGTATTCGGCGCCGTCGGCGTCACCGACCATCCGCAGTCGCCATTCGCCACCCGGCTGGACGTCCATGTCGATGGTGGACAGGGGTGTGGTTAGTCCGCGTGGCCCGAACCACCGGGCGACGTGTCGCGGGTCGGTCCACGCCTGGAAGACCAGGGCTCGTGGTGCGTCGAAGACTCGGGTGATCGTGAACTCCCGCGTCGGTCGATCGTTGTCGCTCGTGGTCTCAGTCATCCGTACCGTCCTTCTGTATTTCTCGCAGATGGTCGGAGAGGCGGTCGAAACTGCCCTCCCAGAACTGCCGGTAGTCCGCCAACCAGTCGGTGACCTCGCGCAGCGGCTCCGGGCGCAGCCGGCACGGACGCCACTGGGCGCTGCGGCCTCGGCTGACGAGCCCGGCCTGTTCGAGCACCTTGAGGTGCTTGGAGACCGCCTGGAGGGTGAGCGGCAACGGCTCGGCCAACTCGTTGACGGTGGCCTCGCCCTTGGCCAGCCGGGCGAGGATCGCACGGCGGGTCGGATCGGCCAGGGCCGCGAAGGTGGCGCTGAGCTGCTGACTGGTATCCATGCCCTACTCAACCAAGGAGTTAATCAACCGACGGGTTGAATATACAGCCCCGCAGCGGTACGTCAAGAAGAACGGGCAGGAGGATCGCGATCAAGAGACGGGCGACCGCTGCAGGCACCTCCCGAAGGATTGCCGGCAACGGTCGCCCGCCATGCGTCAAGTCTCAGATATCAGGCTGGTACACCTTCAGTTGCTGGTCGGTATACCTGCGGCCGTCAGGACAGGCTTACGGCCGTCGCATCAACTCCACGTCGCAGAGAGCTCGTTTGTCGAGCTGTAATCGGCGTTGATTTGGAGCTTTTGCCAACCCTCGGCACTGCCATACGTCTCGAACAGACTTCCGTTTTCGATGGTGTAGATGTACCGGAAGCCGGTGGGACTCCACGTCGCGGAGAGCTCGGTCCCGGCAGCGTAGTTGTAGGTGATCTGGTTCTTCTGCCATCCGGTGGGGCTGCCGTAGGTCTCGTACAGTGCGCCGTTCTCGAAGGTGTAGAGGTAGCGACGACCGCTGGGGCTCCACGTCGCGGACAGTTGGGTCGCGGCAGTCGTGTTGGTGTTCACCTGGTTCTTCTGCCATCCGGTGGGGCTACCGTAGGTCTCGTACACCACACCGTTCTCGATGGTGTAGATATACCGTTCGCCGCCGTTGCTCCACGTCGCGGACACTTCGGTCGCAGCCGTGTAGTTGAGGTTGATCGAATTCTTTTGCCATCCGGTCGGGCCGCCATACGTCTCGTACAGCACCCCATTCTCGATGGTATAGATGTACCGGGAGCCAGTGGGGCTCCACGTCGCGGAGAGCGCCGACACCGCCCCGTAGTTGAAGTTGATCGAGTTCTTCTGCCATCCGGTCGGGCTACCGTAGGTTTCGTACAGCACACCATTCTCAAGTGTGTAGATGTAGCGGGAGCCGGCGGGGCTCCACGTCGCGGACAGTTGCGTTGCCGCCGTGGTCCCAGCATTGATGGGATTGATCTGCCACCCGGTCGGGCTTCCGTAGGTCTCGTACAGAGATCCGGGTTTCGCGGTGTAGATGTAGCGGTGGCTACTCACGGCGCCAGTCCACCAGGTGGTCTGTTCCCGCGCCCCAGACCAGCTGAAGCTGAAGTGGATGTGGTTCGTGTGGCAACTACTGGGGGTACCGTCGCAAGAGTAGTTCCGCCATCCTTCGCTAGCCCGGCTAGCGCTCCAGATCTTGCGGTTCCAGATGACGTACATGATGCCCAGCCGGCGTGCGATGGCATGCTGGTTGCCGTACTGGTCGGTCGCGTGCAGCCAGTTGAGAATGTCCTGAGCGTCGGCAGCTTGGCCCGCGTTGTTGACGTCCAGGGAGTAGTCGAGCGCCCGACCCTCTTTGTGCTCGCTGGTTCCGCCGCTACTGCAGTCCCTGGTGATACCCCAGGTATGACTGCCGTAGGTGCTATTCAGCAAATTCTTGAAATCCACGACGCCAGGTTTGGCGGTAGGGTCGCAGGTGTCCTGTGAGTCATTGGCCGCGTAGCCATCTATCTGCGAACCAAACGACGGCGTGGGAGGCGCCGCATTAGCAGCCCCGGCACCCGCTAGCAATCCTGCCGAAGCGACGGTTGCTGCTAGCAGGTACGCGACGGAGCGACGCAAGGCTCCCACTCGTGCCACGATCTTCAACTGTGCTCCCTGTCTGGCGTTCCTGACCGCAGTGGTACTCCACCCCGGTCAATCTGGTCGGACGCCTATACGGCGCGAAAGTCCGACCCGAATGGGCTCGACGCCGGAAAACCGCCGAGCATTACGATCATCATGATGATCTATTCCTGGCGATCATCACAATATGATCGATCTCACACGCCGTATCGGTAGCACTACATTCCGCTAACAGATACGGGGTGCCCGTCGACCAGTACGCACGCTCGATCTCACCCGGCCACAGCGAGAGTCGCACCGTTCGACAGCGGCAGCCGTCCCGGACGGTCACCTCAACGCACGGGCCGTCTTCACCGAACTCGACGCCTTTGTCCCGCTCGACGTACGCGAGGTGGTCATCCCGGCGGCGGTCAGCGCGGCCGGCCGAACGGGCTCAGTCGGCGCGACCGCGACCGGCTCGGGGTTTCGCCGAGCGGGGTGGCGCCGCGCGCATGTGGTCGCGGACGCGGCCGAGAATGTCACCGAGGTTGCGCACGTCGCGCTGCTTGAGTGCGTCGAGCAGCAGCCGCCGGACGAGGTCGACGTGGCCGGGCAGGATCTGCGTCACGAGCGCGCTTCCGGCGTCGGTGATCGCCACGACGGTGCTGCGCTCGTCGTCGGGGGCGGTCGACCGGGTGACCAGGCCGCGCTTGTCCAGCAGGCCGGCCTGGTAGGTCAGGCCGCTGCGGCTGTAGACGAGGCCGTCGGCGAGGTCGGTCATCCGCAGCCTGCCGCCGGGTGCGCCGGTGAGGCGGGCCAGGATCTGGAACTGGACGTTGCTGAGGTCGCCGTCGGCCCGTAGGTGCTCGTCGACGGCGTGCTGCAACAGGCTGCTGACCTCCATGAGGGCGAAGTAGGCGCCCAGCTGCTCGGCATCCAGGGGCGCTGCTTCGTGGCTCACACACACATTCTACTTGCTCCGAATTCGAAGCAGACTGTAGTCTGCTGTTGCTTCGATTTCGAAGCAACTTCCAGAGGAGGAAGCGCCATGAAGGCTGTCCGTTTCCACCAGTACGGCGACGCCGACGCCCTGCGCGTCGAGGACGTCGAGCGCCCCACCCCCGGCACCGGGCAGGTGGTCGTGCAGGTGGCCGGCACGTCGTTCAACCCGGTCGACGCCACCATCCGCGCCGGTTACCTGGAACAGGTCTTCCCGGTGACGCTGCCGTTCACCCCCGGGATCGACCTGGCCGGCACCGTCGCGGCGCTCGGCGAGGGTGTCACCCGGTTCGAGCTCGGTGACCGGGTCGTCGGGCTGCTACCGATGACCACCGACGGCGCCTCGGCCGAGTACGTCGCCGCCCCGACCGAGGTCCTGGCCGCCGCGCCGACGACCGTGCCGCTGGCCGACACGGCTGCGCTGCCGGTCACCGGACTCACCGCCTGGCAGGCGCTGTTCGAGCACGCCGACGTCCAGCCGGGGCAACGGATCCTGGTCCACGGTGGCGGCGGCGCGGTCGGTGGATACGCGGTGCAGCTCGCCGTACAGGCCGGGGTCACCGTCGTGGCCACCGCCGGCCCACGCAACACCGACCGGGTACGCGGCTACGGCGCCGAGGTACCCGGTCGCGGCATCGACGGCGTCACCGGGCAGTTCGACGCGGTGCTGAACTTCGCCCCGGTCCCACCGGAGGACATGGCCGCCCTCGCCGACCTGGTACGCGACGGCGGTGTGCTGGTCACGACCACCACGCCCGGCCCGCAGGACAACCCCCGCGGCGTACGTTCGAGCAGCGTGTTCGTCCGTCCCGACACCGAGCAACTCGCCGCACTCGTGGACCGGGTCGACGCCGGCAGACTGCACGTACACGTCGCCGACCGGGTAGGGCTGGACGACCTGTCCGCCGTACACGCCCGCAACGACGCCGGGACACTGACCGGCAGGACCGTCATCACCCTCTGACTCCCCCGTCCCGCCCGTCTGCAGGGGACCGCCCCTCAAGGCACGGGCTCCCGCCGACTCCACGGGGGAAATCGGCGGGAGCCCTCGGCCGTACGCCGGGGCCGGCGACGTACGGCGCTCAGTAACGGGTCGTGTCCTGCAGCAGGGGCGGGTAGACGGTCGACCGCTGGCCGTCCACGGTGGTGCCGGCGAACTGGAGCATCGGGCCCACCTGCCGGTTCAGGTCGTACGGGTAGTCGAGTTGCGGTGCGGACACCTCGTCCAGCGTCGCCACCTGGGCGTCGGTGAGGGTCAGGTCGAGGGCGGCGAGGTTGGCGTCGAGGTGCTCGATCCGGCGCGGGCCGAGGATCGGGGCGGCGACGCCCGGCCGGGTACGCAGCCACGCCAGGGCGACGGCGGCCGGGGCGGCGCCGACCTGCGCGGCGACGGCGGTCAGCGCGTCGATGACCGGGTACTGGGCGTCGGTCGGGCCGCCGGTGATCTGCCCCCGCTTGGTGTCCTGGGCCGCGACGCCACGGCTGTACTTGCCGGACAGGAAACCTCCGGCGAGCGGGCTCCACGGCAGGATGCCCATGCCGGCGTCCAGCGCCAGCGGCACCAGTTCGCCCTCGACCGTACGGGCGAGCATCGAGTATTCGACCTGGAGGGCGATGACCGGTGTCCATGCCCGCAGCAGCGCGAGGGTGTTCGCCTGGGCGGTGTACCAGGCGGGCGTGTTGGAGAAGCCGACGTAGCGGATCTTGCCCGCGGTGACCAGCTCGTCCAGGGTGCGCATGGTCTCCTCGACCGGCGTGTGCGCGTCCCAGTTGTGCAGCCAGTAGAGGTCGACGTAGTCGGTTCCCATCCGGCGCAGTGACTGCTCCAGTTGCGCGACGATCGCCTTCCGCCCGGCGCCGCCGCCGTTGGGATCACCCGGGTACATGTTGCCGAAGAACTTCGTGGCGAGCACGACCCGGTCGCGCAGGCCGGGGCGCGCGGCGAAGAAGTCGCCGAGGATCTTCTCCGAGTGGCCGTTGGTGTAGAAATTGGCGGTGTCGACGAAGTTGCCGCCGCGGTCGAGGTAGCTCTGCAGGATCCGCTCGGACTCCTCGACGCCGCAGCCCCAGCCGCCCTCCTCGCCGAAGTTCATGGCGCCGAGGCAGAACGGGCTGACCCGCAGCCCGGACCGGCCCAGGGTGAGGTAGGAATCGAGTGCCATGGGCGTACTCCCCGCGTTGTTGGGTTGGAATTTGACCCTTCGATCAAAGCATCGTGAGCTGCGGGTTCGGTAGAACAGAACTCCTTTCCACTTGCACGATCCTGCTTCTGTCACCACTGGGGCGACCCCACCGGGAGGTGCCTGAGATTTTGCACTGACAGTGCACTTGCCTGGCGTTCCGGTGCTGTCTAGCGTCAGAGCATGGCTGCCGGCGGCTGGAGGTCCTCGCCGGTCGTACGCCGCCGCGCGTGGGCCGGGTGGTCCAGTTGTGAGCGTGCTGCCGGCGGGCTTCGCCGAAGCCCGGCGCCTCGAATGTCCACCTTCGTAAAATCGCCGCATGCCCAAGATCGTCCAGTTGCTGGCCTCGCCCGTGCATCGCTACACGGGACGCCCCGCCGACGGTCCGGCACCCGCACCACCGGGCGAGTTGGTGGAGGAGATCCGGATCCGGGAGGGCCTCGGCATCGTCGGCGACCGGTACTTCGGCAAGCCGGCCCACCGCGACGCGAGCATCACCGTGATGGCGCAGGAGTCGCTGCCGCCCGGCGCCGACCTCGTACAACTCAGGCGCAACATCCTCGTTGCCGGGGTGCCCGTCGACGACCTGGTCGGATCCGTACTGGTCCTGGACTCGGGCGACGGTCCGGTGCGCCTGCGGGTCAACCGGCGGGCGCATCCGTGCGCCTGGATGGACGTGACCGTCGGCCCCGGCACGTGGCGGGCGCTGCGGGGTAAGGGCGGCGTCCGCTGCACCCCGCTGGGCGACGGCATCCTGCGGCTCGGCCCGGTCCAGGTCACGGTCGAGAGCTAGGGCGACCAGCGGCCGGGTGGCGCGGCGACCATCCGGCCGCCGCGCCACAGGTGCGGTCTTTCGGGGTACGGGCTCAGCCCGCGCTACAGGAGACCGTCGGCCAGGTCCAGTTGCCGTTGGGCTGGATGGTGACGCCCCAGTTGTTGCCGCTGCCGTTGGGTTTGGCGCTCAACACCTGGGCGCTGGGGTAGGTGGCGTTGACGTTCCAGGTGGAGAGGACCCGCGCCGGGGACGGCACGTTCATCGTCACGGTCCAGGCGTTGGAGCCGGACACCGAGACGTTGAGGTTGTAGCGGTCGCTCCACTGCTGACCCGCGGACAGGGTCGCGGTGCAGCTACCGCCACCGCCACCGCCTCCACCACCGCCTCCACCACCGCCGGAGCCGCCCAGGGTGATGTTCGAACTTCCGCTGCTCTGGTATCCCTCGGTCGCCATGATCATGTAGTTGTGGGTGCCGAGGTTCATGCCGTTACGGGCCCACGCGTCGAAGTGGTTGCCGGAGGTGATGGTGCCGCCGGTCTTCTTCGACTGCCGGACACTCCAGTACTGGTAGAACGTTGCCGTACCGATGATCGAGGGCTGGTTGACGCGCTGCGTCTGGTAGATGTCGTACGTGCCGCCGTCGCTGGAAACCGTGCCCTTGTACGTGCCCGTCGGTCGGTAGGTACCCCAGTTGTCGACGATGTAGTACTCGATCAGCGGGTTGGTCGTCCACCCGTAGAGGGTCAGGTACGCGTTACCGGACGGGTTGAAGCTGCCCGAGTAGGTCACGCTCCGGCGTCCGCCCGTACTCCAGCCCTTGCCGGCGACGAAGTTCCCGGTGTTGCGCCACGAGGTGCTGTAGTTGCCGCCGGATCCGAGTTCCATGGAGACCGATCCGGGGCTGTCGGTCCAGAACGAGTAGAAGTAGCCGTTGTTGGTGCCGGTCTGATTCGAGGTGATGGCCGCGTACGCGATGCCGGGAAGCATCGCGGTGGCCGCCGTCATCGCTACGGCGCAGGCACTGCCGACAAGCAGCCGGGCGAGGCCGCGTCTGCGGCTGTTCGGGTGGGCCGGGGCGTCGTTCATGGGCGTGCTTCCTCCTCATGAGGGCTGGCGGGGAGACCAGGCAGCGCGATACGACCCGGCGGGGCTGCCATCGGTGGCCGGGGACACGGCCACCGCGCGTCGGCGTCGTACAACGCGGTGGGTGGGGTCCGGTCGTCGTGCGCTCGACGACCGGAGGAGCAGGTCGCGGTGGGTGACTCGGATCGACAGCAGTCGACGTCCATCGATGGCGCCAGTATTGGTACGGCTCCGTCAGCTTGTCAACAACTTCCGGAAACATTACGGAAACCTAGCCGTGGTCGTGAGCCGAGGCAGCGAGCATCCAGCCTGGTTACCACGCAGGCCGGATTGAGCGAATCTGTGCCGGGCAGACGACTCCGCCGTCACGGAAACTTGATCGACACCCGTGATGCCGAAAGTTCCGGGGATTTTCCCGGTCGCGGGCAGCCGAACGGCCCACTCGAATCCGTCCTGTGTGGACGGGACGAGCGGGCCGGTTCGGGTCCGGGCCGGGGTTCGGCTCAGCCGAAGTTGAACGCGAGCGGGAAGACGAGGACGACCGCCCAGGCCCAGACGGCGTACACGATCACGTACCGGGTCTGCCAGAGTTCCAGGCGGGCGAAGGGCATACGGCCACGGATGAAGCCGAGGAACAGCCAGGCCGACCACGCCAGGTTGGCGAGCAGGATGATGTTCTCGCCCAGCGCCGCGGTCTTGTTGGGGCTGAAACCCCATTCGGTGATCCGGCCGGTGATTGCCACCAGCACCAGGGCGTCGATGACCAGGGCGCTGACCACAAGCGCGAACTGCAGGCGGTCGAACAGACCGGGGCGAGCCATCAGGTCACGGGCGGAGATGGAGTAGAGCAGCAGGCCGAGCACGATGACGAGCAGCAGGTCGAAGAGGATGAGCGCGTCGCGCTCGACGTCGATGCCGCTGGTGGTCCAGACGATGGCGACCAGGAACGCCAGCAGGGTGGCCGCGAACAGCGGCGTGAAGACGCGGGTCAGCACCGGCGCCATGTTCTCGATGACGCTCTGCTTGGCCTCCACCAGCCATGCCGCCACGATGACCGCGGCCATCGCACCGCACGGCAACAGCCACGATTCGATGAAGCCCTCGGTGTCGAGCCCGATCGCCCGGAAGGTGCCCGCCGTGAAGGCCGTGAGCACTCCCCCGCCCAGTCCGATCAGGGCGAGGTAGATCAGCCACTCCCCGGTGAACCGGATGAAGTCCATTCGTCGCCGGTCCGAGCGCCAGTCGCCACCGACGTAGGCGACGCCGACCACCAGCCACAGCGCGAGCGGCAGATGGATCGCCGTGAGCACGAGGGTCTGCGAGTCGTCGGCCATCGGGTACGCGTTCGCCGCGACACCGCCGAGCACGAACAGCAACGCGAGCACGCCGACCGTCCGAGGGGCGACCCGCCGTTGCCAGACGAAGTACGCGGCCAGCGCCGGCAGCGCGAAGAGACTGAAATTTCGTGCGAAGAACGGGCCGTCATCCCCCGAGATGTCCAGCCCGAACAGGCTCGGCACCTTGATCGCGAGCGCCGCGACGGCCGCACAGAGCACCATGACCGGCAACTCGCGACGGGTACGGGCGGCAGCGGGCGCGTCCGGCTCACCGGGCAGTACGAGCTGCTTCCACAGCCGCTCCGAGTGTTCCCGGGCGAACTCCCGGGACAGCTCGTCGAGGCTGCCCATGCGCTTGACCGCGATGAGGAACGCCTCGTCCGTATGCAGACCCGCCTCGGTCAACTCGGTGACCCGGTTGCGCAGATGGTCCTCCAGTTCCTCGGCATCGGTGCGGTGCAACGCCCGACGGCGCTGCATGTACGCCCGCCACTGCGCGATCTGGCCCTCGAGGTCGTTGTCGCTCTCGGCGATCACAGTCCCGCCTCCAACGCCGGAGCCGGGATCGGCCTGATGGACTGCGCCGTGTTCCAGACCCCCCGCAGGGCGTCGACCACCGCGGCCCACTGCAGGCGCTGCTCGGCCAGCTCGGCCCGCCCCTGGTCGGTGATGCGGTAGTACTTGCGGCGACGTCCCCCGGGCGGCGTCTCCCAGACCGAATCGACGTGACCCAGCCGCTCCAGCCGGTGCAGCAGCGGGTAGAGCAGGCCGTCGGTCCACTCCAACTGTCCGCCCGACAGCTCGTTGACCTGCTTGAGGATCGCGTAGCCGTAGCTCTCGCCCTCGGCGAGGATCCCCAGCACGAGCGGCGTAGCCGAGGCCGCGACGAGATCCTTGGTGATGTGCATGTGACCCCCTATACCTAGAACTGCAATGCATAGTAGTTCTAGGTATAGCAGCCGCGCAATCCCGCCGCGACCAGGCCCTCCGGGTCCACCGAGCACGGTGTCCGGTTCCCGACAAGGCGGCGACGGTGGGCGACTCGGGCGATCTACGCCTAACGACAGCTTGATCCCTTGATCGGTACCTGGGTCTCGCATAGCGTCACGGCGTCGCGCCGCAGCCCCTCGTCACCGGAGTGCAGACGCAGCAGATCCTGGTATTCGACGTCGACGACCTCGATGGCAGCCCCGCCACGCTGGCGGTCGAAGTCCCGCTGTCCGGAAACCAGGAGGTCCAGTACGCGTCGGGCAACGCGGTGGTGGCCCGGAGTACGGAATCACTGCGAGCGGCACTGGGCACCGTCCAGCCGGCCCTGCGCGAAATCCGGGACGCGCTGACCGCCATCGCTCCCGACGACGTGGCACCCCCGGCCCGGGTCAGGGCGCGGCGGGTCCTCCCGTACGCGGCCGGCGTGTCCAACGGCGGAAGATGGACGGGAGCGGTGGCGGCCTCCACCACGCCGGCTCGACCGGTCGGCATTCCAGACGGCCGTCGGACCAGGACCGGATCGCCCGGTCGAGCCGCTTCGGTCGCGCACGGCGGCGCCCCAGTCCACCAGCCAGAATGCCGGACCGAGGTACAGGACGTAGACGATCAGCAGGTCGTTGCCGAGCCGATCGATCAGCAGCGGTCCGGCGATCACGGCGGCGAACAGCACCGCAACCGAGCCGAGCTTGAGCAGCCCACGCGGCACGGACCGGCCCCGGTGCAGCAGGCGGAACTCGGCGTCGGGTGACGAAGGCACGTCACCCCCTCACGGGTGCGGGCTGGTCCGCCGCCGCAACGAGCGGACCAGCCCGCCAACCGGCGCCCGGATCCGGGCGCCGGATCAGGCCGGAGAGGGCGCGTCCTCGAACTCGACGACCTCGCGCACCTCCACCTCGACCTCCTCGAACAGGTCCGCGTACCGCTGGGCGAACTCGACGGCTTCGGCCCGGTCGGCGAAGTTGAGCAGCGCGAACCCGCCGATGACCTCCTTGGCGTCGATGAACGGCCCATCGGTCGCGGTCATCGCCCCGCCCTGGGACTTGCGGACCAGCGCGCCCCTCGCCGAAGGGTGTACGCCCTCGGCCATTATCAGAATGCCCTTGTCGACCGAGTCCTGGATGAACGCACCCAGCTTCTCGATGAACTCCTGGCTTGGATTCCACGCCTCCGGTGCACGCTCGTCGAGCCGGTGCATCATCAGAAACCGCATTGCCGCTCCCTTGTCGTATCCGGCTGAGGTCCGGACGCTCCCGGACGCGTTGACCAGCCGTCTCATACCCGTCGAACGGCTGCCCGCCGATTCGACACCTCCCCGGAAAATTGTTTCTCGGGAAGGGCGGCGCCCGTCGGCCGACACCCTCCTGGTCCCGTCACGGCGAGCGGGCCGGGTCGAAAATCATGTCGAGGTGCGCGTCCAGGACGCTCAGGGCCTGCTCGGCGGTGTACTGGCCGCCGAGCAGGTATACCCCCAGCCCTTCCATGAGCGCCAGCAGGCCGGCGGCGGCGTCACCGGCCTCCGGTCCGGGCAGGATGCTCGCGAGGAAGCCCACCATCTGCCCGGTGTCCTCGCGCAGACCGGTGGCGGCCGCCGGGCGTACGGCGGTGTAGGCGAGGAACGCCAGTGCCACCCGCCCGTCGTCGCGCGTGTGCTCGTCGAGCGGCAACAGCGCCGCGACGATCGTACGCAGCAGCGCCCGAGGCGACGGTCGCTCGCCCAGCCGCGCCACCGCCTCGGTGACCCGGACCTGGTTGCGCTCGCGTACGACCGACAGCGCGAAAGTCATCATCTCGTCCTTGGTGCGGAAGTAGTGCTGCACCATTCCCGAGGAGACGCCGGCCTCGGCCGCCACGTGCCGCAGGCTGACCGCTTCCAGTCCCTGGTCCGCGGCGACCCGCATCAGCGCGTCCGCGATGAGCGTCCGCCGCTCCAGGTGGTCGACCTTCTTCGGCATGGGATCGATGCTTTCACAGTGCGGATGTATCGGCGCTTACCGCCCGCACCCTCCGGACGAAGGCGTCGGGATCGTCGGCGTAGAGGCGCACTTCGTCGACCGGCTCGGTCTCGCCGTTGGGCAGTGCGAAGGTCGCCGTACGACGCAGCCGTACGTCGACGCTGGTCTGGCTGCCGACCACGATGTGCAGCACCCGACGGTCACCCACCTGCTCGACCTGGACCGACTTGCCCGACGGCATCGAGCGGTAACTCCTGCTCACCGTCGCGATGTTCTCCCTCGGCACGGTGAAGTCGATGCCCGCACCCACCCGTACCCGGATGCCCCGGTCGCCGACGACGTGCGGATGGATCTTGATGCTGGCGAAGAAGCCGATCATCCAGAGCAGCCCCCAGACGCTGAGCCCGAGCATGATCCAACGGGCCGGCTGCCAGGGCACGACGTTGCGGATGATCAGGTCGAGGATCGGTATCTCGACAACCGACAGGCCGATGAAAACGCCGAGGATCGGCTTGATCACCCCGAGGTAGCCGAACGGTTCGTCGCCCGGGGCCAGGGGCAGCGGCCGGCGCAGCGCCCACACGTACATGCTGCGCCACATCGCGGCCTCGGTCACCGCTGCCCGGCGCACCAACGAGGCGGCCTTTGCCCTGGTCGGGGTCCTGGTGGTGGTCGGGGTCCCGGTGTCGGTCATGGTCGTCGTCCTCACGGCAGTGGCGGGTCTCGGCCTGGCGGTCCGGCGCAGCGGCGGCGGTGCCGGGCGACGGTCTGGTTCGGGTGGGAGGGCTCGTCGGTCAGCGGAGGGTGACCGTGCCGGCCGCCCCGTCGACGGTGACGAGCTGACCGGTGGAGATCTTCCTGGTGCGGTACGCGATCGCGCGGGTGCCGTGCAGCGAGTCCCAGCACTTCGTGATCGCGGCGACCAGCTCGGGGACGTCGGTGACGTCGAGGACGCTGTCCTGCTGTCCGGCGAAACTCGCGTCCGGCAGGTCCTCCGCGGTCGCACTCGAGCGAACCGCGACCGGACCCGCGCCGAGCCGCTCGTACGCCTCGACGATCGCCGCCTGGGGAAGCAGACCCAGCCGGTGGGCCTCGGTGGTGACGCAGAACCCCTGCGGCACCTGTTCGCCCTGCCGGATCAACTCCCCCAGGCCGGCCGCCTTGCCTCCGACCAGGTCGACCAGGTCGGCGGTCACCTCGGCCAACGGGATCACGCGCATCTGCCACCCCCCTGTTCGCAATGCAACTGCAACGCATCCCACGATACCCAGATGACAATGCGACTGCAACGCAAAAAGTGGCGACGGTCGTCAGGCAGACTGTGGCGGTGACGAGCGTCGGTACCGTGCGCAGCTACTTCACGGACGAGGGCTGGGGCGTCATCGACTCCCCGGACGTCCCCGGCGGGTGCTGGGTCGGCTTCTCCGCCATCGCGATGGCGGGATACCGGCGGTTGGTGCAGGGACAGCGCGTTTCGTTCCGAGCCGAGCCGGCCGACCAGGACGGTTACGCCTTCCGGGCGGTGAAGGTCTGGACGGGGAACGACGAGCCGCCCGACCAAGCCCCGGTCCAGGACAGCTCCGGCGCGTACCGGAGCTGGTTGAGCCTGACCTTCGACAACGAGCCGACCCGGGATCAGCCGGGCAGCGCCTACGCCTGAGACCGCAGCGCCTCGAATCGTTGCGCGAACGCGGAGAGCTGGTCCCGTTGCTCCTGCGGGTCGGCCGAGGCGGGACTGACCACGATGCGGGTCACTCCCTGTGCGGCGAGCGCCTCGACCGCTTCGAGCGGCATGTCGACGGAACCCCATCGGGTGTATTCGAGCGCCTGCGGGTCGCGGCCGGCCGAGACGGCGCTCGACCGGACCAGGTCCCACTGGACCGCACGCTCCTCGGCGGTGAGGGCACCACCGGGAAAGTAGCCGTCGCCACGAGCGCCGGCCCGACGCGCCGCCGGCCGGCTCGAACCACCGACGTGGATCGGCAGGCGGGTGACACCGAGCGGCTTCGGGTAGCTGCTCAGCTCGTCGAAGTCGAAGAACTCGCCGTGGAAGCCGACCCCGGTGTCGTCACCCTCCCAGAGCAGCCGCAGTACGTCGATCGCCTCGTCGGCGCGGCGTCCCCGGCTGGCGAAGTCCACGCCGAGTGCCCGCGCCTGGCCGGACAGGGTGCCGAGCCCCACGGTCAGCAGCCGCATGCGGCCCTTGGAGAGCACGTCGATGGTGGCGAGACGTTTCGCCAGCAGCACGGGATGGTGGTACGGCAACAGCAGCACACCCGTACCGAGCAGGATTTGTCGGGTGTGCGCGGCGACGAAGTTCAGGCAGTCGAGCGGGTCGCCGTACGGCAGCGACGGCGGCACCGGCATCGCCCCGAACGTCGCACCGGGATAGAGCACGACGTGCTCGGGCAGGTAGATGGCCTCGAACCCGCATTCCTCGGCGTGCTGCGCGAAGCGCACGATCCGGTCCGGGTCCACGCCGTAGAACGGTGTGCTGTAGCTGGTCGCGAACTTCATGGTCGCCCCCTCCGCTGGTCGCAGCGACGCTAAACCCTGCCGTCGGCGTCAAGGCAACAAACGACCCGCTGCCGCTGGCGCGGATGCGTACCGGTGGACCGATCCGGGTACCAGGGGAAAGCCGCCGGCCGGTGTGCGTACGCCTGCGACGATTCAGACAGATCCAGGGGGTGCTCATGTTTCTGATCTTCGGCTTGCGTACGAAGGCCCAGCGGCTGGGGACGGTGCTGATGGCCTGCCGGGTGTGCGGGCAGCCCGGAAACCTGCTGGTGGTCCGCGAGGTCACCAAGCTGAGCCTGTTCTTCGTCCCACTGATCCCGGTCAGGACGAAGTACGTGGTGCAGTGCGTGAATCCGTACTGCGGCGACCGGACGAAGGTGAGCGCCGGGGAGGCACGCCGCCTGCTCGCCACCGGGGTGGGTTCGGCGCGCTGACCGTCTTCGGGCGGCCGGCGCCGGTCAGTCCTCCGGGACCGAGTCGATCACCGAAACCAGTACGCCACGCGCCTGCTCCAGGTCGCGGATCATGCCGTCGATGCGCGCCTTTTCGACCAGCAGGCTGGACCGCAGCGCAGGCGAGGGCCGACCTTCGAAGCAGGGCAGCAGCTCGGCGATCTTCTCGCTGCACAACGCCGCCGAATACAGCCGCTGGATCAGTTCGACCCGGCCCACCGCGTCGTGGTGATAGCGGCGCTGCCCGCCGGAGGTCCGCTCGCTGCTCAGCAACCCCTGTTGTTCGTAGTAGCGCAGCGAGCGAACGCTGACACCGCTCGCGGTGGCGAGTTCACCGATCCGCACCGTCGCTCCGTCCCCGACACTTGCACCTGACACCCATGTCAGGTTCTAACATACGCGGCATGCCCGAGAACACAGGATCCAACGAGGTACGTCAACTTCGCGTGGTCGTCGAAGCGGCGGACTACGAAGCCGCCCTGGCCCTGTACCGGGACGTGCTGGGACTCCAGCCGGAAGCCGCCTTCGCTGGCGAGGGCGACGCCCGGGTGGTCATCCTCGACGCGGGTCGGGCGACGCTCGAACTCGCCAACCCGGCGCAACGGGCGATGATCGACGCTGTCGAGGTCGGACGGCCGGTCAGTCCGCACATCCGCCTCGCGTTCGAGGTGCAGGACACGACTGCCGCGACCGAGGCGCTGGTCGGGGCCGGCGCCGAGCTTGTCGCCCCGCCGACCCGGACACCGTGGAACTCGCTGAACGCGCGGCTCGAAACCCCCGGTGATCTCCAGATCACGCTGTTCCAGGAACTCGGCGTGCCGGGTGCCGGGGACGGGTCCGCGACACGGGCCGAGGTTCCGTTCGCGCTCGTGGACGTGTTCGGCGACGCCCCGCTCACCGGTAACCCGCTCGCGATCGTGGACCTCACCGACTGGGACCAACCGGTGGACGAGTCCTGGTACCCGACCGTCGCCCGCGAACTCAACCAGTCCGAAACCACGTTCGTCCTGCCCGGACGCGACGGCGCCGTACGGGAACTGCGGTCGTTCACCGCCGGTGGGGTGGAGGTCTTCGGCGCCGGTCACAACGCACTGGGCGCCTGGTGGTGGCTGCTGGACTCGGGCCGCCTGACCCGCCCCGCACCCGGTACGGAGATCATCCAACGGATCGGCGGCCGGAACCTGCCCGTGGTGGTCAGGAACGACGGCTATCTGGACATGCGCCAGAGCGCAGCCCGCTTCGGCGCGTACGCCGATCCCGACCTCGTCGCCCGCGCGGTCGGCCTCGGCCGCGACGACCTCTCCGAGGTGCTGCCACCGCAGGTGGTGGACACCGGGGCCGACCACCTGATGGTTATCCTCCGCGGCCGCGACGCGCTGGCGGCGGCCACACCGGACAAGCCGGCGTTGATCGCCGTCGCGCAGAGCGTCGCGGCGCAGGGCATCTACCTTGCCTGGTTGGACGGCGACGAGCGGCAGCCGACCGTGCACGCGCGGTTCTTCAACCCGGGCATGGGACTCGACGAGGACCCGGCCACCGGCAGCGCGGCGGGCCCGCTGGCCGCGCTGCTGCACCGTCACGAACTGCTCGACACAGACGAGGAACTCACCATCGTCCAGGGCGAGAAGATGGGACGCCGCAGCACCATCCACGCAACCGTCGACCGGGACGACGTGGTCGCCGTATCCGGCCGCGGTTCGCTGACCGTACGCGGAAGCATCCACCCGCCGGGCCCGGTCCAGCCGTAGCCGCCGGTACCGAAATCCGGGATGGCGGAGCGGCCTATGATCGCATCGGGTGCGATCGACGGGGGTCTACAGTGCCTGACGGAGTCACGGATTCGGGGTCGGTGGACAGACTCGGGCGGTTGCGGCGACCGTGGCGGCGGTGGCGGACCCACCGCTACGAGCGCAACGCGCTGGGATACAGCGCGTCCGGCTTCCATCCGTACGCCATCCAACTCGCCGGACGATCCGTGGACCGGTGGCGCCCATTCGCCGCCAGGTACCCGGCCCGGTTGGCGAGGGCGCTCGCCGTGCAGGCGGCGTGCCTGCACGTACGCGGGAAAACCGGGGAGTCGTCGAGGATCCTCGACGAATGCCTCGGCCTCTGCGCCCGTGCGTACGGACCGGCGGCACTGCCGGACCTGCGGCGCGTTGCGTACCTGCTGGCGCGAACCGGCCGGCCCGACGACGCGCTGATCCTGATCGAGCGGGTGGTCGCCGAGGCCCGGTCGGGTCCGCCCGGCGAACTGACCCGGTCCCTGGTCGAATACGGCCGCCAACTGCTGCACGGCGACCGCCCCCGGGACGCGGTCGCCGTGCTGCGAGAGGCGGGCGCGTACGCCCGCCCCACCAGTGATGCCGGGTCGCAGGCGCGTTACCTGCTGCTCATCGCACTCGGCGAGTCCGGCCGGTACCACGAGATGGAGCAGAACGTCGCACGGGACCTGCCGCTGTTTGCCAGGCTCGCTCGGCTCAACGTGCTCGAACGCAAGCGCTACGTCAGCCTGCTCGCCGCGCTGGCCCGCTATCGGTCGGCGGCGGGCACTGAGACCCGGAGCCCGGACACCGAGGCGCTGTTGCAGGCCCAGCAGGACATCCTGCACCGGCAGGTGGCCCGCCGCACTTCGATCTGGACGGGAATCGGTGCGCTCCTGGGCCGAAAGCCCGATCACCGCGCCGAAGACTCCTGAACGTCCGGAGGAGCGCCCGTCGGTCGGACGCTCCCCCGGTTGCCAGGTCACCCACTGCCGAGCCGCGGGTCCCCTATCGGAACTGGAAGTAGGTCCGGAACTGCTTACCGTCGTCGAGCGAGAGGACGAACTCGCGGCAGGTGCCGGCCCAGCTCCGATCCGTCTTCCACGGGTAGGTGTAGCGACCACGCCCATCCGGCGACAGCTTGGACCGGCCGGGCGTCTCCGCCTTGACCGGCAGCGGCCCCGGCGTGACGGTCCCGTCCGGGTTGACGGTCGCCAGGGTCGTGCAGTCGACCAGCCGCGAGTACGGCGAGTTGCTGGCGAGGATGTCCCGATCACGGTCATGGTCGCGACCGCGGTCATGGTCGCGGCCGAGGTCGAACTGCATCGGTGCGGTGGAGCCCGCCTTGACGCTGTTGAGCGTCGGCTTGGCCGACCGGTTGGTGAACGGCCGCTCGCACGCCGGGTGCGTGTCGTACGCACCGGAGTTGTCGTCCCGGCCGGTGGTGCCCTGGACTGCGCTGTAGCCGAGGCCACGACGGGCGAACGAGGCCCACAGGGTGCAGTTGTTCTCGCCCCCGGTCAGCGCCGCGTCCGCGGCGATGATCGCGTCCCGGCCGACCACGAATCCGGGCGCACAACCCTGGATCTTCAACCCGTCGATGACCAGTTGCATGGCCAGGTTGTTGCCGCCGGTGTTCCACCGTCCGTACGCGTTGCGGTTGAGCCCGTGCCGGTCGATCAGGTCCCAGGTCATGTCCCACAGGACCGCCGCCCAGCCGTGGCCGATGCCGTGCGGTGCGGCCAGCGAGGTGCCGTCGAGCCAGGCACCGGTCTTGATGCTGTCGTAGGTGAACGGCTGGATCTCCATGTTCCGTGAGTACGGCCGAGGCCGGAAGCCGTCACCGGAACGGCTGTCGGCGAACTGGGCGTACTGGCCGTAGCCGCGCGGGCCCTCGGGGTCGTCGAGATCCGGGTTGATCAGCGACACGATCGCGAGGAAGTCGCTCCACCCCTCGCCCATCTGTTCCTGCCCGCTGAGGCAGTTGACGTTCGGGCCACCGGTCAGCCGGTTCGAGACGCCGTGACCGTACTCGTGGAAGATCGTCTCCGACCGGAAGGCGGCGTCGCGCATCGCCGGTCGGTCGACGTTGCGGTGCACCCGGCCGGACGCCGGCAGGGCGGCCCGCAGGGTGGTGCCGTCGGCCTGGCTCACCATCACGGCGGGGATGCCGACCGGTGGGCTCATCGAACCGTTCATCACCACCGGGGCGCCGGCCGCGTTGTTGACGACGACCACCGCGACCGCGCCGGCGGTCTCGGCGTTGACCACCTGCGTGTAGTAGTTGCAGGTGCTGCTGCGCTCGACCAGGGCGATCGACCCGGCCGGCAGGCCGTACGCGGTGCAGCCGTCGCCCGCCGCGTCCACGCCGTCGTCCACCGCGACAACCTGGCCGCCGAAGCCGGCGTTGGTGGGCGCGGGGGTGAACCGGGCGTACTCGGCCTCGTAGGTGGTGGCAGCGGTGCCCGAGCCGATGGTCACCGCGTTCGGGAGCCCGAACTGGTTGCCCGGCCAGAGGAACATCTGCATCCGGGGTGCGGCGCCGTCCTGGGCGGGGGTGGAAAAGTTGGCGTTGTTCTGGCCGGAGCCGTCCTGCGCCTCGCACCGGACGTCGTCGCCGCCGACACCGCCGCGCTCGTAGTTGTTGACCTGGAAGTTTCCGCCGACCTCGTCGAAGCCGTACCGGTAGGTCAGGTCGTGCACGATGTTGCACCAGTAGAAGAGGTTCGCCACCGCCGCGTCGGTGTAGGTCTGCGGCTGCTGGTTCAGGTCGGCCGGGAAGTTGAAGTCGAGACCGGGGCCGCCGTCGGGCACGCTGTTCGGATCGGGCTGGTTGTTGGCGTCCCGGTCGGCGTACGCGCGGACGTTGTTGCCCTGTGTGGTGCTGGACTCCGCGCCGGCCACGCCGTCGGTGTCGTGCCAGCCGTACGGGGAAGCCGTCGCGTCGGCCGGGTTGGTCACCAGGCTGCGCGGACCCTCGTTCGGGTCGTTCTTCGGGAAGGTGAAGACGCGGTAGCTCGAACCGTCGTCGACCCGCACGGGCGGGAACTGCGGCCGGACGTCGACCGGGCGGGTCGAGCCGTTCGGGGCGGTACGGCGGCCCAGCGTGCTGGCCAACTGCTCGGGCGCGTCATGGGTGGTCCAGTCGTCCACGTTGAGCACGGCGCCGGTCGTACCGTCGACGGTGGCGTTCCAGAGGTGGGCGTCGGCGGAGTCGTCGATGACCAGTTGCCAGGCGAGACGCAGGCCCGCGTCGGTGCGCTGCCAGCCGAGCCGGGCCGGGATCGGCTGCCCGGAGACGCCGCTACCGGAGACCACGGTACGGCGGGCGGGTCCGGCGTCGCGGTCGAGCACCTGCGGGGCGGCCGGAGCGGGCAGGTCGAGCGCCTTGGCAGCGGCTTCGACCGCGGCGGGCGCGTCCAGCACCGCGGTGCCCGACGGCTGCTCCGCCAAGCCGGGGGTCAGGGTGTGGCCGACGAAGACGACACTGCCGTCCCGGGCGATGCTGACCGTCGCCGTCGCGCCGAAGACCTCCAGTTCCTCGAACCGCTGGGACAGGTTGACGTGTGTCAACCCGTTGTGCTCGCTGGTGTAGCTGGAGGAGACGACAAGGTCACCGAGGTCGGCCGCGGTCACCCCGTACCGGGTGGGATTCGTACGGAGGTAGTCGATCGCGATGCTCTCGGGCTTGCCCTGGTTCGGGCCGGTGAGGAACAGGGGGTTGCGGTCCTGCGTACTCGATTGGCCTGCGCTGTTGTCCGGTGCGGCCGAGGCGGGCTGTGCTGCCATCGGCGCCAGGACCGCGACCAGCGCGGTGACCAGCGCAAATGAGGTGTGACGGCGGACCGGAGTGAGAGGTGGAAATAGCGGCACCGGTGCTCCCTTCGTTGCGTGGATACGAGGGCGCTGGAGATCACAGAGGGGGTTTTGACCGACAGTACGGATCACCTCACCGTCGGTCGTCCGACGGATGTTCAAAATCATCAATGTCTTGTGCTACGACTGTCGGACCCGCCGTTCCACCACTTCGGATCCGCGTCGGCCTTGACCCCAAGTCCTGTTGAGGTCCTAGCGTGGTTCTCGATCGGCAAGCCAGGGCCGGGGGCGAACCGGGCCATGGTGGAAACGAGAGGACCGTACCGATGACCGGCGCTTCCGCAACCACCGAGGTCCGACCGGCCGTGACGGTCCTCGGCCTGGGCGAGATGGGCTTCGCGCTCGCGAACGCGTTCCTCGCCGACGGGCACCCGACAACGGTCTGGAACCGTACGCCGGAGAAGGGTGACGACCTGGTGGCCCGGGGAGCGCGGCGGGCCGGGACCGTCCGGGACGCCGCCGCCGCCGCGCTCGTGGTCGTCAGCGTGAAGGGCAACACCACCGCAGGCGAGATCCTGCAATCGGCCGGCGACGCGCTCGCCGGCCGCGCCGTGCTCAACCTGACCCGACGGTACGTCGACCGAGGCGCGAGCCGTCGCCGGTTGGGTCGCGGAGCAGGGTGCGGAGTACCTCCACGGGCAGATCACGACGATCGCCCCCGGCATCGGGCACCCGGAAGCCGTCGTGTTCTTCGGTGGGACCGAAACGGTCCTGTCCTACCTGCCGTCGATCGCCGACGAGATCGACCGCGACGAGTACGCGGTTCAGTACGGCGGCCTGCGGCACCACCTGCCGTCGGTCGAGGACCTGGTCCGGGAGAGCCGGACGCACGGTATCGACGACAAGTTCCCCGACTACACCCGGGCCCTGGTGGCGGCGGCCGTCGAGGCGGGCCACGCCGACGACAGCTACTCCCGCCTGGTCGAGCACTTCCGGAAGCGGTGAAAGACACCTGTCGTCACTGGCGGGGTGCACGTGTTCGGCGACGGGCCGGTGTTGCCCGCCGCCGAACACGTGTCGGTTGGCTACTACTTGGCCAGGAAGGCGAGCAGGGCCTCGTTGACCTCTTCGGCGTGGGTCCAGAGCAGACCGTGCGGCGCCCCTTCGAGCTCGACGTAGTCGGCGTCGGGCAGGAGCTTGTGGAACGGACGGGCGGTCGCGTCGATCGGGAGGATGTTGTCCGCCGTACCGTGCAGGATGAGCGTGGGTACGTCGATCTTCGGGATGTCACCCCGGAAGTCGGTGATCCAGGTCGGTACGGCGGCGCTGGAGGCGTACCAGGAGGCTCCGGCGGCGACGTTCCAGCTGTTGCGCAGCGCCTCCTCGGACAGCCGGGTGCCGAGGTTCTCGTCGGTGTTGTAGAAGTTCTTGTAGAAGTCCGTGAAGTAGGCGTACCGGTCGGCGGTCACCGCGGCGAGGATGCCGTCGAAGAGTTCCTGCGGCGCCCCGGTCGGGTTGTCCTCGGTCTTGAGCAGGAACGGTTCCAGCGACGCGAGGAAGGCTGCCTTCGCGATCCGGCGCGAGCCGTACGTGCCGAGGTAGCGGCCGACCTCGCCGGTGCCCATCGAGAAGCCGACCAGCACCACGTCGGTGAGGTCGAGCGTGTCGAGCACCGTGTTCAGGTCCGCGGCGAAGGTGTCGTAGTCGTAGCCGGTGGTGGGCTGGCTCGACTGGCCGAAGCCCCGGCGGTCGTAGGTGATGACCCGGTAGCCCGCCTTGAGCAGGGCGGCGCTCTGCTTCTCCCACGAGTGCCCGTCGAGCGGGTAACCGTGGATGAGGACGACCGGCTGACCCGCACCGTGGTCCTCGTAGTAGAGGTCGATGCTGGTGCTGTTCTCGGAGCCGACGGTGATGAAGGGCATGTCTGCCTCCGCTGTTCTGTGGAGAACGGTCGTTCTCGCCTCGTGTTGTAGCCTAGACAACGATCGTTCTCAGCGCACCGTCGCAGGCGGGGTCGATTGGGTGAGAGGTGTCACCCCGATCGAGGGAAGAAGGAAACGGTGACCGGAGAGAACCAGCGGCCGGACGACGACGCCGTACGGGCGAAGGTGCTGGAGACCGCAGACCGGCTGTACTACACGTACGGCGTACAGGCTGTCGGCATGGACACCCTGCGCGCCGAGTCCGGCGTCCCGCTCAAGCGGCTCTACCGCCTGTTCCCCTCGAAGGAGTCGATCGTCGAACAGGTCCTGATGGGCCGGCACGAGGCGTGGAACGCGCTGGTCGAGAGCGCGATCGAGACCGGCGATGCCCGCCAACGCCTGCTCGCGATCTACGACATGCTGGCCCGCTGGTTCGACCAGGACGACTTCCGCGGGTGCATGTTCATCAACTCGTTCGGCGAACTCGGGTCGACCGCCCCCCGGATCGCCGAGATCGTACGAGCACACAAGGAAGGCTTCCAGGTGCGCCTGGCCGAACTCGTCGCCGAGGCCGGTGGACCACCGTCGCTCGCAGCGCAACTGGCGATCCTCGCCGAGGGCGCCCAGACCACGGCCGCCATCGCCGGCACCAGCGACGCCGCAACCCACGCCCGCCGAGCCGCCGAAACCCTCATCACCGCCGCCCTCCCCCAAACCCCCGCCAGCCCCCGTTGATCATGAAGTTAGCGACACGTTCTCGGCCCCGGGAGGTCGCCAACTTCATGATCAACGGGATTCGGCGGGGGTTCGGTGGGGGTTAGGGGTGGAGGAGGGAGAGGGCTAGGGCGGTCATGAGGGTGGCTACCAGGGCGTCGAGGATGCGCCAGGCGTTGGGGCGGGACAGGGCGGGGGCTAGGCGGTGTGCGCCGAAGCCTAGGGCGGTGAACCAGACGGCGCTGGCCAGGACCGCGCCGGACCCGAACAGCCACCGGTTGTCGTGCTGGTTGGCGACCGAACCCAACAACAGCACCGTGTCCAGGTACACGTGCGGGTTCAGGTACGTGAAGGCGAGGCACATCGCGATCGTCGTACGCAGCGCGACCGGCTCGCGGTCGGTCGGCGTCAGCCTGCCGGGGCGCAACGCGCGCCTGGCCGCGAACAGCGCGTAGCACAGCAGGAACGCGGCACCCACCCAGCGAATCGTGCCGGCGACCAGCGGCTGGTCCGCGATCACCGCGCCGAGCCCGGCGATCCCGACGGCGATCAGCAGCGCGTCCGACACCGCACAGGTCAGCACCACCGCGAGCACGTGCTGGCGGCGCAGCCCCTGGCGGAGGACAAAGGCGTTCTGGGCGCCGATGGCGGCGATGAGCGCGATGGAGGCGGTGAAGCCGGCGAGGGTCGAGGTCAGCACCGCCCCGACGCTACGGCTGCCCCCGATCACACTCCAGCTAAAGATTTTTGTGCCTGATTAGTATTTCTTAACATGGGACTCGACTCCGGCCAGCTCGCGGCACTCCAGGCGGTGGTGGACGAGGGCAGCTTCGAGGCCGCCGCCCGCGCGCTGCACATCACCCCGTCCGCGGTCAGTCAACGGATCAAGGCGCTCGAACAGGCCGCCGGACAGGTCCTGGTACGCCGTACCCGACCCTGTCAGCCGACCGAGGCGGGCCGACCCCTGGTCAGGTTGGCCAGCCAGCTCGCACTGCTGGAGCGTGAGGCACTGGACGCCGCGCGTGGCCCACTGGACGGGCAGCAAGCCCGTACCCGGATCGCGGTGGTGGTCAACGCCGACTCGCTCGCCACCTGGTTCCTGCGCGCGCTGGCGCAACTGCCGAACGACCTCGCGTACTGCTTCGACCTGCAGCAGGACGACCAGGACCACACCGCGGACCTGCTCCGCGACGGATCGGTGATGGCGGCGGTGACCGCGCAGCGGGTCGCGGTGCAGGGTTGTCGGGTACACCGGCTCGGCGCCATGCGCTACCTGGCCATGGCCTCGCCCGAGTTGCACCGCACGCACTTCGCCGCGACGGACACCACCTCGGCGCTGGCCACCGCGCCCATGCTCCAACTCGACCGCAAGGACAAGCTGCAGCACCGCTTCGTCAACAAACTCACCAGACGGCGGCTCGACCCGCCGATTCACTACGTTCCGGCGGTGTCGGCGTTCATCGAGGCGGTCCGGCTCGGGCTGGGCTGGGGCATGGTGCCCGAACGGACCGCCCGGGAGGACATGGCAGCCGGTCGCCTGGTCGAGATCGCCCCCGGGCGGCACCTCGACACGCCCCTCTACTGGCAGTCCTGGCGCCTGGAGTCGACCGCCCTGGCCACCCTGACCAGCGCCGTACAGGCCGCCGCCGCGACAGCCCTGCGCTGAGCCACCACGCAGCTCCTGGCGATGCACCCGGTACGCCGGAAACCGCACCGACACCGTCGGGACCGGACGTGACCCGCCGATCAGGAGAAGCGCTCGATCGTCACCGGAATCAGCCCCTGCTGTCGCATCACCGCCATCAGCCCCCGCAGCACGGGCTCTATCCGGTCGGTACGACCGTCGCCGAAGTTGGCGGTCAGGTCCAGGCACCATGCGACGCCGGGACCGATTCGGCGAAGATCCCAGACGAAGAGATCGTCGGCCACGCGGAGCTGCGCGGTGCCGAACACCCGTGCTCGCGGCTCGTCGGCTTCGGCAGGCACCCTCATCCGCCACCCGGCCCGCAACCGCGCCAGGCCGTCCTCGGACAGGTCGCTGGCGAAGAGGATCCGGTAGAACCGGGTGTCGTGAAAGCCCTCGGCGACCTCGCCGGATCCCAGCCGCAGCGGTGGTGCGGTCGCCAGCGACACGGCCGCGCCGAAATGCGAGCGCAGCGTCGGCTCGTCAGGCAGGTCACCGCCACCGAGCCGGCGGTAGACCTGCGCGACCTCGTCACGGTCGGCCGTGACGGTCCGGCCGCGAAGAACCGCATCGGTACGGACTCGCTGGCTGAGGGGCGCCGCGCCCACCCAGCCGTCCGGGGGTGTCCACCTCGCACTCCCCAGGGCGAGCGCCGTGTGGTCGCTGGCGAGTGTGAACTCCTCCACGAGGATTCCGACCGGCTCGGCGGCAACCGTCTCGTGGTGTCTCTGCGCCAGCATCAGGTAGTAGTCCAGGGACGGGTGCGACGAGGATGCGGAGACGTCCGTCTCGCGCGGCTGGCGTACGTCGGTTGCCACTGCCGCAACATACTCTCGTCCGAACGGCCCCCACGGCATGCCAACAGACCGACACGGGCGCTGGTGTCACCACGGACCATGGTGACACCAGCGCCATACCCGTACGAACCAGAGCAGGTACGGCTGGACTACCCGTACGTTTCACGGTTCCGGCGAGCGGCCAGAGTTGCGAGGACTACTTACTACCCCACGAGTGGAGTCGAACCGAGTCCATGGGCGTGAAGTCGCGCGAAGCCGAGAAACCCGCCGGGATGGTTTCGCGGCAGTCTCTACCGTTAGGCTCCCAGCAAATGTCGACCACCCAGTTGTCTGTCTGATTGTTCACGAGCAAATGAGCCCCGTAGATTCCCTGCATGTTGTACACGCCGCTCCACCAGACGTATTTTCTGGGCCCGGGTTGATCGGGCCAGGTCCCCTGAAAGAGGCATGCCGCCCCGACTGGGCACTGGCTCCACGCATCGCTGCTTGCCTGCGCTGCCGTCGCGGTAATGCTGGTCACCATCGCCACGGTGACGCCGACAGCAGCGAACCGCATCGCGATCTTTCTCCAAAGGCGCATAGTAAGTCATCTCCTCCTTTTCGTCATACATACACGCATGTGAATTACAATGCCGCGACCGACACCCGCACACAATAGAAACGCACCCGTTCCCCCGATACGCTCGACCATGAAATAGCTCGGGTACGAATGTGTTACGGAGCCGGCCCCGACAACCCGCCGCCGACAGTTCCCGCCGGCCTCCCGTGACCGCTCCGGCACGCTCCGATGTCCAGCCAGCCTCCTGAATAGAACAACCCCATCACTTCCGCGTCTTGAGGGAGCTTCGCGTTGTCCGCTACATTCCCGCTACAACGCGGACGGTGATCCCGTGTGTCGGCAGGGTGCGAGCACCGGGGCACCATGGCGTTGCGGGGGCGCAGGTGGAGTTTCAGGTGCTCGGTCCACTGTCGGTGAACCGTGCCGGTAGGCCGCTCGACCTCCAGTACGGCCACAAGCCGACGCTGTTGCTGGCGATCCTGCTGGCCCGCGCCAGACAGGTGGTGTCGGTCGACGAGCTGGTGGTCGGCCTCTGGGGTGACCGACCGCCCCGCTCCGCACGCGCCAACATTCACCAGTACGTCCATCGGCTCCGGCTCGCGCTCGGCCCGGAGCGGATCTCCCGACACCCGGCCGGCTACGCCCTGTCCGTCACGGACGAGGAACTCGACGCCGCCCGCTTCCACGCACTCGCGGCACGGGCAAAAGTCGATCTCGACGCGGCTCGTACGGAGGAAGCCAACCTGAGCCTGCGGTCGGCGCTCGACCTCTGGCGGGGGCCCGCGTTCGACGGGTTCCTCGACTGCGAACTCGTGGCGGTCGAGGCCACCCGGCTCGAGCAGCAACGGTGGTCGGTCCACGAGCGGTGGACCGAAACCGAGCTGGCGCTCGGCAGGCACCGGGAGATGGTGGACGTGCTCGCCGAACTCGTGGACGCCCAGCCCTATCGCGAGCTTCTCCGGGCCCAACTGATGCTCGCCCTGCACCGCAGCGGCCGCCGGGCGGACGCGCTGGACCTGTACCGCCGGACCCGGAACCTGTTCGTCGCCGATCTCGGGGTCGAGCCCGGCGAGGCGTTGCAGCAACTACACCAGCGGATACTGGTCGGCACACCGGCCGTCGACGGCGACCCGGCCCGGACCTCGCAGAATCTCGGCACCCTGAACCAGTTGCCGCCGCTGTTCGCCTCCTTCGTCGGTCGGGTCGCCGAACGGACCCAGCTCGTCGACGCACTCATGACCCGGTCCGCCACGTCCCCGGCGGTGATCGGAATCTCCGGCCTCGGTGGCCTCGGCAAGACGAGCATCGCGGTCTGGGCGGCACATTCCGTGCTCGATGCCTACCCCGACGGCTGCGTCTTCGCCGACCTGGCCGGCACCGACGTCAAACCGCTGTCGCCCCATGCCGTACTGGGTGCGTTGCTGCGCGCCCTAGGAGTGCAGGGCACGCAGTTGCCGCAGGGGCGTACGGCCAGGCTCGGCCTGTACCGGGCGATGACCGCCAACCGCCGCCTGCTGATCGTGCTCGACAACGCCGACAACGAGGCACAGGTCCGTCCACTGATTCCCGGTGGGCCGGGCTGCGGCGTCATCGTCACGTCGCGTCGCGCCATGGCCGGGTTGGAGCGTACGCACATCCTCGAACTGGATCCGCTCACCGACCGCGAGGGTGTCGAGCTGCTGCGTACGCAGGTCGCCCCGCACGTCATCGCCGACAACACCGGCATGGCGGACCTGGTCCGCTGGTGCGGCGGGCTGCCGCTGGCGATCCGCATCGTCGCCGGCCGGCTGCGGTCACGCAACGCTCCCAGCCCGAGCCACCTCGTCCGGCTACTGAGGCAGGCCCGCAACCCGGTGGACGAGTTGCACCTCGGGGACCTCAACGTCCACACCACATTCATGCTCAGCTACCGACGGCTGGGGTCGGCCGCCGCCACACTCCTGGCCCACCTCGGCCGGTTGGGGTACCCGCGCTTCACGCTGGACACCTGCGTGCCACTGGTGGACGCGGCACCCGGGCGAGCCGTCGACGCGCTGGCCGAACTCGACCAGGCTGGTCTGATCACGGGTGAGGGTTCCGGTCGCTCGGTGGGGGGCCGCTACCGGATGCACGATCTCGTCCGGTCCTTCGCCGCCGCCCAGGCCGCGGAAGAATTGGACGATGCCTACCTCGGGTCGCTGCGGCGGCTGACGAGTCACTACATCGCGCGACTGTGCTCCAGCCGGGACTTCGTCCACGGCGGATCCCTGCAACATCTTCCTATCGTGGTCCCGCCCTCGCGCCCCTTCCCCGACGAAGGCGCGGCACTGGAGTGGCTGGACGTCGAGGTGGACAACATCGTCGCGGTGTTGCCGGCCATCGGCGAAGCGGGACTCCACGAGGAGCTCTGGCAGGTCGCCTACCTGCTGCGTCCGTACCTTCGACTCCGGCACCGGTCCGACGACCGGTACGCGGTCGGCAGGGCAGGTGTGGAAAGCGCCCGTCTCATCGGTAACCAGCTTGCCGAAGCCCTGATGGTCGAATGCCTGGCGTCGGCGCATCACGACGACAATCTCACGGATCCCTCCGCAAAGCTGCACTACGAGCAGGCCCGGCAACTGTTCCGTACGATCGGCAACCACATCGGTGTGGCGACATGCGACGACCAGCTCGGCACCTACTATCAGAACATCGGCGAACTGGAGCTGTCCGAACAGCACCACCGCCGGGCGCTCGCCGTCCCGGAATACACCAGCGACCCGGTAAACAGTTCGCGATCACACATCGGGCTCGGCACCCTGTACGGGCGGCAGGAGCGTTACCCCGAGGCCGAGCGCGAATTCGACGTGGCGCTCGCGCTCGCGACCCAAGCCCACGACCAGTACATAGCGTGTTTCGCCCACCACAATCTCGCCTACCTCTACCGGCTCCAGGGACGGCGGGACGAGGCCCTGTTCCACGTCGGCGCCGAAATCGAGCTGGCGGTCGTGATCAGGAACAAGCTACGTGAGGCGCGCGCACGGGAGTTGCTCGGCGACATCCACGGCGAGCAGGACCCTAGCTTGGCGGCAGCGGCGTGGAAACGGGCGGCGGAACTGTACGAACAGCTCGGCAGTGATCGCGCCGACGAGCTCCGGGCCCGGGTGGGAAACCACCGGTAGGGCTGTCGTCGGCAGTATCGTCCACTCAACCGCGGGACCATTCGACGATCGGGGGCAGGGTGGAGACGAAACTGCTGGAGGCTGCCCGATCGGGTGACCCGGACGCCTTCGGGCGACTGGTGGATCCGTACCGGAACGAGCTACAGACCCATTGTTACCGGATGCTCGGGTCGGTGCACGACGCCGAAGACGCGCTACAGGAGTCGCTGGTGCGCGCCTGGCAGGCCCTGGGGCGGTTCGACGACCACGGTTCGATCCGGCCGTGGCTGTACCGGATCACCACCAACAGGTGCCTGACGCTGATCGAGCGCCGACGTCGCCGGGAGTTGCCCACCGATCTGCGCCCCGGTGCCGTACCACCGGAGGAGGTGGCGTGGCTGGAGCCGTACCCCGATGCCAGACTGGGTTGGGCGGGCCTGGGGCCGGAGGCGCGCTACGTCGCTCGCGAGGGTGTGGAGCTGGCCTTCGTCGCAGCGCTGCAACACCTGTCGGCCGGGCAGCGGGCGGCACTGATCCTGCGCGAAGTGCTCGGGTTCTCCGCGCGCGAGGTCGCCGACCTGCTGGACACCACCGTCGCGGCGGTCAACAGCGCACTGCAACGGGCGCGCAAGGTCCTCGACGGGCGGCTCCCCCGGGTCACCCAGCAGGCGACCCTCGGCGCCCTGGACGACCGGACCGTACGGCGGCTGGCCGAGCAGTACGCGACCGCCTGGGAGGACGGCGACGTCGACGCGATCGTCGCGATGCTCACCGACGACGCCAGGTACGCCATGCCACCGCTGCCGCAGTGGTACGAGGGACACGACGCGATCAGGGCGTTCCTGCTCGAGAAGCCGCTGACGGTGCGGTGGCGTTTCCTGCCGGCGTACGCGAACGGCCAGCTCGCGTACGGCACCTACCTGTGGGACGACGAGCGGGAAACCTTCGTGGCGGCCGGGCTCGACCTGGTCGAGTTCCGGGGCACCAAGATCGCCGAGGTCGTGTCGTTCCTGCTGCCGGAGATCTTCGGCCGCTTCGGTCTGCCCGACGAGGTCCCGAAATAGGTGCGCCCTCGCTGGATCCGGCGGGGAGGATGGGGATCATGTCCTCGATGCACACCCCGAAGCTTTTCACCGCCCTGGCGGGAAGCCGGAACATCCTCGTAGCCGGTGCCGGTGGCGGCTTCGACGTGTAAGCCGGACTCCCACTCGCCCTCGCGCTGCGGCAGACCGGCGCCACCGTACACCTGGCCAACCTGTCCTTCTCCGACCTACACGCGCTCGACCCGGCGGTGTGGCTCGACCGAGACGTCGCCGCGGTCACGCCGGACACGGAGGGGCTGGACGATTACTTTCCCGAACGCACCCTGGCCCGTTGGCTCACCGCGCAGGACCTGCCCTCCACCGTGTACGCGTTCCCGCGCGGCGGCGTACAACCGTTGCGGGACGCGTACCGGACGCTGGTCGCGCGGCTCGGGATCGACGCGATCGTCCTGGTCGACGGGGGCACCGACATCCTGATGCGAGGTGACGAGGCAGGACTCGGCACACCGGAGGAGGACATGGCGAGTCTGGCCGCAGTGGCGAAGCTGGACGTGCCGGTGCGCCTGGTGGCGTGCATCGGCTTCGGCATCGACGCGTACCACGGGGTCAACCACGTACAGGTGCTGGAGAACATCGCCGAGTTGGACTGCGCGGGCGCGTACCTCGGGGCGTTCACCGTACCCGGGGATTCGCCGGAGGCACGGTCGTACATCGACGCGGTCGCCCACGCGCAGGCCGCGACGCCGCTGCGACCGAGCATCGTCAACGGCCAGATCGCCGCCGCGCTGGGCGGCGGGTGCGGAGACGTACAGTTCAGCACCCGGACGCGGGGCAGCACGTTGTTCGTCAACCCGCTGATGGCCATGTACTTCACCTTCGACCTCGTGGGGCTGGCCGCGCGTGCGCTGTATCTCGACCGGATCGAGCAGACCTACCTGATGCGGCAGATCAGCCTGCTGATCGAGGAGTTCCGCGAGGAGGTCTCACCGCGCATCCCGCGGATGTTCCCGCACTGACGACGCGGCCGGCGTCGACGGGCCGTCACACGGCCTCGGTGCCGATCGACGCGTCGAAGCTCGCGTGAGCGCGACGGATGTCGGTGTCGTGGTCCACGGCCCACTCGCCGAGCGCGACGACGAGCGGCAGCAGTGATCGGCCGAGGTCGGTGAGACTGTACTCGCTGCCCTGCCACGGCTGCGCGGCCGCCGTCCGGCGGACGAGTCCGTCCCGTTCGAGCAGTCGAAGGGTACGGGTCAGCATCCGGCGGCTCAGTCCGTGGATGGCCCGGTCGAGTTCGTTGAAGCCGTAAGCACGCTGGGCGAGCAGGGCGAGTACGAGCACGCTCCACTTCTCGCCGACCCGGCGCAACACGTCCGTGACCGCGCACGCCGCCCGGTCTTCCGCGGTTACCGGCAACGGGAGGATCACCGCCGACCCGCCGTCGGGCCCGGCCCGACCGGGGAACATCGATGTGCCTTCTTCTCCGCCGCCGCCCGCTCCAGCCATGGTGTTCAGGGTACGGCGACAGCGCGGAGGGACAGTGATGAAGACGGTGCTGGTCAGCGGCGGCACGAAGGGCATCGGCAGGGGGCTCGTGCTGAGCCTGCTGGGTAGCGGCGACCGGGTGATAGCGGTCGGCAGTGCTGCCGCCAACGGTGCGGCGCTGGTGGACGAGGCCACGCGCCTGGGCATAGCGGACGGCTCTCGTTCATCCGGGCCGACCTCAGCTCGGTTGCCCGTACGGTGGCGCTGACCGACGAACTGACCGCGACGGAACCGGTGCTGGACGCCCTGGTGCTGGCCGCGTTTCGCTACAACCCGCGCCGGATCGTCACCGCCGAGGGCTTCGAGCACACGTTCGCGCTCTATGTGCTGAACCGGTTCCTGCTCGCCCGTGGTCTGCGACCGGCCCTGGAGCGGGCCACCAACCCGGTCGTCGTCAACCTCTGCGGGACCGGTGGTATCCCGGCCGGGCGAATCCACTGGGACGATCTCCAGCTCCGCCGCCGCTACGGCGGACTCCGCGCCACGATGCAGGGCGCCAGGGCCAACGACCTGCTCGGCGTGGCATTCACCGGCCGGCACCCGGACAGTCTGGTCCGGTACGTGCTGTACAACCCGTTGTTCGTCGACACCGCCCTCGCGGACCCGTTCACCCAGCCGACCCGGGCACTGGTCAAGGCGCTGTCCCGCCTGTTCGCAGCACCGGTTACGCGGGCCCTGCCGCCGATTCTCGAACTGCTGACGACGCCGCCTGCCGAGCCGCTGTCCGCGTACCGCGGCGGTCGCCGGGTGCGGGTGTCGGGGCCGGCCTTCGACCCGGAGACGGCCGCCCGACTGGGCCGGTTGTTGGACGGGCTCACCGCCGGATAACGGGTGCCCCGTACCTGATTCAGGTTCCCGATGCGACCAGTCCACGCCTGGCCGGTACTACCCGCCGACCGGCTGCGGCTCCCGTTCGGCCGCGAGCTGCCGGCCACGCCGCACCTGCCGGATGCCCACGAGGATCAGCATGATCGCCGCCACCGTGAAGACGATGTCGCTGACCAGTTCCTCCGTTGCCGAGACGGGTCGCCAGGGGGCCAGGTAGAAGCCGTCCCAGGCGTGGGTGAGCAGGGCACCGCCGGCCAGCGCGAGCCGATGTCCCTGGTCCCAGCGTGGACTGCGGGACCAGCGCAGGACCAGCCAGGCCATGCCGGTGAGCAGGGCGAGACTGAAGGCGACCCCGAGCCAGCTCGCGGGCATCCACAGCAGGCGGGACGCCACGAGGGCGAGCAGCAGGACCAGCACGCGGCGCTGCGGCACCTGTGCGTCGGGGCGGGTCGGGCGGTGCGGTACGCGGAACGCGGCCACGACGAAGGCGACCGCGAGCGCACCTGCCACGGTGAACTGGAGCGTGCTGGCGCTGAAGCCCTCGGTTTCCTGGAGATCGGCGTAGATGATGGCGCCGCCGAGCAGGTACAGGCCGGCGGTCGCCACCAGACCGGGCGTACGCAGCCACGGGGTGGTGCGGCGGTGGGGAACCAGGGACTCGACGATGGCGATCGGTACGCCGATGCTCCAGATCGCGTGTCCGGCGACGAACAGCAGTCCGAAGTAGCCGCTCACCCGCAGGCCGGGGATGTGGGCGATGCTCTGGAAGTCCTCACCGGCGTAGTCGGGGTTGAACAGCGACTGGTCGAACAGGCCTGCCTCGACGACGCCGTAGGCGAGCCCGAGCAGCAGCATCGTCGGCCAGCCTCGGCCGGTGCGGCGGGCCACCTCACGGATCAGCAGCGCACCGCCGCCGTACATCGGCACCAGGAAGATGATCAGTGGCAGGTCGCGGACGGTGTGGCTGCCCATCAGGTACTCGGCCACCCAGGGCGCGAGCAGGGCGAGCCCGAGGACGGGCAGCATCCGCCGGCCGAGCCGGGGCGGCGGGGCCGGGTGAACCGGCGGGGACTGCTGGGTCATACCGACGAGTCTGGATGCGCCGTGGGTACGCGCACTACGAACCGAAGTCTCGTACGCCGCGACTTCGGTCTACCGCAGGCTGGGGCCTGGCTGGCCGTCGGTCCCGGGTGGACTCCATCGGCGGCCGTAAACTCGATCGGATGAACAGACCGGTCGTCGGCGGATCCCGCCGCCCGTCGTGGACGGCTTCGGTGACCGCCGTGGTCCTGTTGCTCGGTGCCACCGCCGCGCTCTGGCGGCCCGCCCCGGCGCAGGGCACCCCTGACCGCCCGACTACGACCAGCGGCACGCTGCCGGACCGGATCGGTGTCCCGGTGATCGGGACCCTGCATGTCGCCGACCGGCCCCGGCTGGGGCCCGCCGCGGTGCTGTTCAGCGGTCGGGCCAATGGGTTGACCGGTGGGGACGAAGACGGTGTCGTCGGTGTTGTCAGTGCCGACGCGGACCGGTACCGGCAGTTCGAAGCGGGTTTCGAGGCGCCGGCCGGCGAGCAGGTACTGCTCTCGCCGGACGGCCGCGTCGTCGTCTACCCGGGCGCCGAGCGGGACCGGGGTTGCGTCGAACTCGTCGACCTGGTCAGCGGCGACACCAAGTGCGTCGCCGGCCCGACGCCGCAGAGTGTGGTGACGGTGCCGATCGGCTGGTCGGGGGACGGCAGCCGCCTGGTCGTACGTGAGATGGTGCCGGTGAACCCCGAACGAAGCGCTTTCGACTCGGTGCTGAGCATCGTGGAGCTCGAAGGCCGGCGTACGCACCAGTTGGCCAGGGGTCGGGTCGGGAACGGGCCGCTGTCGTACGACGGCTTCACGGTGGCGTTCGCACCCGACGGGCGCCGGTTGGCGTACCAGATGTCCGGTCGGATCACGGTGACGGATCTCGACGGTCGGCAGGTGTCCTCGTTCGCGGTCTCGGCTGGAACCCGGCTTGCGGGCAAGGGCGCGTGGACCCCGGACGGGAACGCGCTCTCGGTGGTCGAGGGCGAGGACGGCGCCTGGTCGCTGCGTCACGTCGACCCGGCGACCGGAACGCCGGCAGCCGGCACGGTGGTGCCGTCGGTCCCCGGCGTGACGGCGATCCGGCTGCTCGGCTGGCACCCGGACGGCAGCGCCGTGGTGGTGGCGTACGACCCGACGCCGTCGGCCATCGGCGACGGGACCGCGTACGACAACGTACGGACGATCCGGGTGCTCGCCCTGACCCCGGGCGCCGCCGCGCCGGCCACCCTGCTCACCGCGCCGGACCAGGTCCTCGCCATCGACGTCGCGGACGGCGTGGTGCGGGGTGGTGTGGTCCGGTCGGCCGACCCGCCGTCCGGGGTCGGTCCGTGGTTGTGGTTCTGGGCGGGTTTGGTCGGCGCGGCCGTCGCCCTGTACGTCAGCCGTCGGCGGTGGATGGGGTGGTTCGGCCGCCTGTCCGGGCGGTGGAGGGTTCCGGCCCGGCCGCTGCTCGCCCGGTGGGGTGGCGGGACATCATGACGGCGACGGATACGGAACAATGCCGGGCGTGGAAGCCCTACGCCTGGTGTTGCTCTATGTCCATCTGATCGGTTTCGCCCTGCTGCTGGGTGGTTCGATCGCGCAGTACGTCAGCGGCGTGCTGCGAATCAATCCGGCGATGCTCTGGGGTGCAGGCATCCAACTGCTCTCCGGCCTGGGGCTCGCGGCACCGCTGCGTGACGGTGACGAGCCGTCGCCGGCCAAACTCCTCACCAAGCTGCTGATCGCGCTCGCGATCTTCGTGATGGTGTTCTTCTCCCGCAAGCGGGACGCCGTCAACCGCGGCCACTTCCTCGGCATCATCGTCTTCACCCTGGCCAACGCGGCCGTGGCGGTGTTCTGGCGATGACGACCGGGTGCCGGCTCACGGCGACCCGATGACCGTACTGCGGGTACGCGGCCGGGCGCTGCCGGAAGGCGAGTGGATCGACCTGTTCGCCGACGGTGACCGGTGGACGACCGATCCGGTGCCGGGCGCCGAGCTGGTCGCCGAGGGCTGGTTGCTGCCCGGACTGGTCGACGGACCTCGCCCAACTGGAGTCGCCCCGGGCGGTGGTGCTGCGCGGCCGGCTCGTCCGGCACCGGTAGCCGGCCCGCGACGCCCCGCCTGTCGCCCGTGCGGGTGACCCGGCACCTGGCAAACTGCCGGGTATGGATCGGGCACGGGTGACGGACTGGGTCGCGGCGTACGAGCGGGCGTGGCGTACGCCGGGGACCGACCCGTTGGCCACGATCTTCACCGCCGACGCGAGTTACCTGCAGGGGCCGTACCGGCAGCCGGTGCTGGGGCTGCCCGCCATCGCCCGGATGTGGGAGGCCGAGCGCGAGGGGCCGGACGAGGCGTTCCGGATGGCCAGCGAGGTGGTCGCGGTCGACGGCAACACCGCGGTCGTACGCGTGCAGGTGCACTACGGTGAGCCGACGAACCAGGAATTCCGCGATCTGTGGATCGTGCGCTTCGCCGACGACGGCCGCTGCCGTGCCTTCGAGGAGTGGCCGTTCTGGCCGCCGAGGTCACCGGACACGTCGCAGGAATAGTTCGGCGAATACGCATGGAATGCGTGCGCGGGATCTCGATGGTATTCGGAAACCATTGCCCGGTGACTGCCGGGACAAGATAATAAGGCCCAACCGGCGGGGCGGACTCCACCCCTGCCACCGGAGGTAATTCCGGTCAGTCGGCGGGGATGGCACCGATACCTCGCACTTCCGCCACTCCAGCGCCGATCGTTCCACTGGACAGCGCCGTACGTTCATCGGGGCTTTGATTTGGCACGGTGGTCAACCGATTGCGGCCGGGCATGATGTTCGGGGCCAGTCATGGCGTACAACTGCCGAAAAGGCGCAGTCCGTGCTGGCCGAACGCCGTACCGGCGTAGAAGGAGGAAGTGTGCGAATCTCGGTTGCCCGAACAGTTGCGCTACTGGCGGCGTCCAGCGTGGCGCTTGCCATTACCGCCTGTGCGCCCCCGGAGAAGGAAAGCGCCGCGTCGAACAGCGACGCGGCCAAGGCCGTGAGCGTGAGCGACCTCGGAGGGCTCGACAAGCTCGTCGAAGCCGCCAAGAAGGAGGGGCAGCTCAACGTGATCGCGCTGCCGCCGGACTGGGCCAACTACGGCGAGATCATCAAGGCGTTCAACACCAAGTACGGCATCAAGGTCAACTCCGCTCAGCCGGACGCGTCGAGCCAGGACGAGATCAACGCGGCGAACCAGCTCAAGGGCCAGGACGGCGCCCCGGACGTGTTCGACCTCAGCGGCGCGGTGGCCTCGGCCAACACCTCGATGTTCGCCCCGTACAAGGTGGCGACCTGGGACGACGTGCCGGCGGCGCTCAAGGACGCCAACGGCACCTGGGTCAACGACTACGGCGGCTACATGTCGATCGGCTACGACGCCAGCAAGGTCCCGGCACCGCAGAGCGTCGCCGACCTGCTCAAGCCGGAGTTCAAGGGCAAGGTCGCGCTCAACGGTGACCCGACCCAGGCTGGCGCGGCGTTCAGCGGCGTGGTCATGGCGGCCCTGGGCAACGGTGGCTCGGCCGACGACATCAGCAAGGGTATCGACTTCTTCGGCCAGCTCAAGAAGGCGGGCAACTTCCTGCCGGTCGACCCGACCTCGACCACCGTCGAGTCCGGCCAGACGCCGGTTGTCATCGACTGGGACTACCTGAACGTCGCCCAGGGCGCCAAGCTCCAGGGCAAGATGGACTGGAAGACCGTGGTCCCGTCGAACGCGGTTGTCGGCTCGTACTACGTGCAGGCGATCAGCAAGGACGCCCCGCACCCGGCCGCCGCGCGGCTGTGGCAGGAGTTCCTCTACTCCGACGAGGGTCAGAACCTGTGGCTCGGCGGCGGCGCCCGTCCGGTACGGGCCGACGCCATGGCGAAGGCCGGCACGATCGACCAGGCCGCGTACGGCAAGCTCCCGGTCACCAGCGGCGAGCCGGTGTTCCTGACCGACCCGCAGACCGCGAAGGCCAAGGAAAGCCTGGCGACGAACTGGGCGAAGGCAGTGGGCTGAGGCGACGATGACCGTCGTTACGCCCCACCCGGACCCCGTGGCGCCCGCGCCCGGGGTCCGGCCCGCACCGGCCGCCCGGCGCCGGATCAGCCTGCCGGGCCGTGACCTGCTCGGCGTCGTGCCGTTCTTCGGATTCATCGTGCTGTTCCTGGCGATCCCCACCCTGGTGGTGGTGATCGGCGCGTTCACCGGCGACGGCGGCGGCTTCACCCTCGACAACGTGTCGGCGCTCGGCACCTCGTACATTCTCGAGGCGTTCGGGCGCAGCATCCTGCTCTCCGCCGTCACGGCGGCGATCGGCGCGGTGCTCGGCGGGCTGCTCGCGTACGCGTTGGTCACCGCCAAGCCGGACGGCGTCCTGCGCCGGGTCGTCACCTCGGCGTCCGGTGTGCTCGCCCAGTTCGGCGGGGTCACGCTCGCGTTCGCGTTCGTCGCCACCATCGGGCTCAGCGGGTTCGTCACGGTGTTCCTCCGGGACCACCTCGGCGTCGACATCTACGCCCACGGGGTGTGGCTGTTCGAGCTGCCCGGCCTGCTGCTCGTCTACACCTACTTCCAGGTGCCGCTGATGGTGATCGTGTTCCTGCCCGCACTGGACGGTATCCGTCCACAGTGGCGGGAGGCGGCGGAGAGCCTGGGCGGATCGACCTGGCAGTACTGGCGGATGGTCGCGATGCCGCTGCTCGCCCCGCCGTTCCTCGGCTCGGCGCTGTTGCTGTTCGCCAACGCCTTCTCCGCGTACGCGACCGCCGCCTCGCTGGTCAGCCAGGGCAGCCCGATCATCCCGCTGCAGATCCGGGGCGCCCTGACCAGCGAGGTGATCCTCGGCCAGCAGAACCTGGGCAAGGCGATGGCACTCGGCATGATCGTGGTGGTCGCGCTGGTGATGTGGCTCTACGCGGTGCTACAGCGAAGGAGTACGCGATGGCTGGGGTGACCCGACGCCGCGCCCGGCGTCAGCGGGCCTTCCGCTGGACGATCGTCACCCTGCTCGGCATCTTCTTCCTGCTGCCGCTGGTGGCGATGCTGGAGTTCACCACCCGTGGCCCGAACGGCACGTACACGCTGGAGACCTGGAAGCTGCTGGTCGACTGGGGCCAGCTCGGCGAGACCTACCCGGACCTGGCGACCGGTGTCGCCAACTCGTTCGGGCAGGTGCTGCTCACCGTCGCGCTCACCCTGCTGCTGCTGGTGCCGACCGTCGTCTGGGTACGGCTACGCCTGCCCCGGCTGCGCCGGGTGGTGGAGTTCCTCTGCCTGCTGCCACTGACCATCCCGGCGATCGTGCTGGTGGTCGGGCTCGCCCCGGTGTACGCGTGGGTCACGTACTTCCTCGGCGGTTCGGCGCTCACGCTCACCTTCGCGTACACGATCCTGGTGCTCCCGTACGCGTACCGGTCGATCGACGCGGGACTGTCCGCGATCAACGTACGGACGCTGGCCGAGGCGTCCCGCAGCCTCGGGGCGAGCTGGGCGACGGTGATCTGGCGGGTGGTGCTGCCGAACATCCGCTCGGCGGTGCTGTCGGCCGCGTTCCTCACCGTCGCGCTCGTACTGGGCGAGTTCACCATCGCGTCCCTGCTCAACCGCAGCAACCTCCAGGTCGCGGTGAACCTGCTCGGCAAGAGCAGCGCCACGATGTCGGTCGCGGTCTCGCTGACCGCGCTGGTGCTCGCGTTCGTCCTACTGATGCTCTTGTCCCTCGTCGGCGGCGGCCGACGCCGGACTTCCTTGAAGGAGACACGGTGACCGGTACCACCAGCGTCGCCGCCGCGCCCGGCGCCCGCGACGGCGCACGACAGGGCGTCACGGTACGACTCGAATCACTGCACCGCCGGTTCGGCAACACCTCCGCGCTGGACGGGCTCGACCTCGAACTCGCCCCCGGTGAGCTGGTCGCGCTGCTCGGCCCGTCCGGCTGCGGCAAGACCACCGCGCTGCGGGTGCTCGCCGGGCTGGAGGAGGCCGACTCGGGGCGGGTCCTGGTCGACGGCGAGGACATCACGAACCGGCCGGTGAACCGCCGCGACATGGGCATGGTCTTCCAGGCGTACAGCCTGTTCCCGCACCTGACCGCGCAGGAGAACGTGGAGTTCGGGCTGCGGCTGCGCGGCCGTCCCGCCGCCGCCCGCCGGGAGCGGGCCGGCAACATGCTGGAACTGGTCGGCATCGGCGCGCACGCCGACAAGTACCCGCACCAGCTCTCCGGTGGCCAGCAACAGCGGGTGGCGCTCGCCCGCGCGCTCGCCATCCAGCCTCGGGTGCTGCTGCTCGACGAGCCGCTGTCGGCGCTCGATGCCAAGGTCCGGGTCCAGTTGCGTGACGAGATCCGACGGATCCAGATCGAGGTCGGCACCACCACCCTGTTCGTCACCCACGACCAGGAGGAGGCGCTGGCGGTGGCCGACCGGGTCGGGGTGATGCGCGGCGGGCGGCTGGAGCAGTTGGGCCCGCCGGCCGAGATCTACCTGCGTCCGGCGAGCGCCTTCGTGGCCGACTTCGTCGGCCTGAGCAACCGGCTGCCGGGCCGGGTCGACGCCGGCACGGTGGAGGTGCTCGGCGCTACGCTGCCGCTGGTGGAGCCGGCCGACGCGCCGTCGGACCCGAGCGTGCCGGTGACCGCGCTGGTCCGCCCGGAGGCGGTCGACGTGGTGGCCGACCCGGACGGCAGCGGACGCGTGCTCGCGGCCAGCTTCCTCGGTCCGATCAGCCGGGTGACGGTGGCGATGCCGGACGAGACCCTGGTGGTCGCCCAGGTCTCCAGCTCCCGCCTGGCCGACTTCGCCCCCGGCACCCCCGTCCGCATCACCCTCCACCCCTCCCCCGTCGCCCTGTCACGCTGACCCCTCGGGGAATGCGCCACTTGTAGAGAAAGAGGGGCGATCCGGGTCCGGATAGCCCCTCTTTCTCTACATCAGGGCCTCAGGGGACGGTGATGACGATCTTGCCGCGGCCGTGGGCGGTTTCCATGGCTCGGTGGGCGTCGGCGGCGCGAAAGAGGGGGAAGGTTTCGCGGATGTGTAGGCGCAGCAGGTTGCGGTCGTGCAGGTCGACCAGTTCGGCTAGGCGGGCGGCGGAGCGCAGGGCGGGGGTGACCAGGATTCCGAGCGGTTCCGCCTGGTCGTGCTCGACCAGGGTGAGGATCCGCTTGCGGTCGGCCACCAACTCCAGCGAGACCCGCAGCGCGTCGCCGCCGGCACCGTCGAGCGCGGCCGACACACCGCCGGGCGCGAGAGCCCGGACCCGGTCGGCCAGGCCTTCCCCGTACGCCACCGGCGTGGCGCCGAGCCCGCGCAGGTAGTCGTGGTTCTCCTCACGGGCGGTGCCGATGACGGTGGCTCTCCACAGTTGGGCGAGTTGCACCGCCACGGTGCCGACCGCGCCGGCCGCCCCGTGCACCAGCAGTACGTCCCCGGGGCCCACGCCCAGTGTCTGGAGGGCGATGTGGGCGGTCTGCGCACCGGCGGTGAAGCCGCCCGCGACCGTCCACGGCAGGGATTCCGGCTTGGGCGTGATCTGGTCGGCGGGGATGACCAGGTATTCGGCGTAGCAGTTGAGCTGCCCGAAGCCGAGCACCTCGGCACCGACGGTCACCCCGGTCACGTCCGGCCCGACCTGGTCCACGATCCCGGCGAACTCGTTGCCGGGCACGCGGGGGAAGCCGGGCCCGATTCCGGGCGGCGTCCAGCCGGCACGCACCGCGCAGTCGTACGGCTGCACCCCGGCCGCCTTGATCCGGACCCGTACCTGGCCGGCACCCGCCTGCGGTGTCTCCAGTTCCATCAGCCGAAGCACCTCCGGCCCGCCGAACTCGGTGAACGCGGCTGCTTTCATCGCCACACATCCTCTCCTCGTGAGAGGACAGTCTGTGACCTCAACATTGGTTGAGGTCAAGCGTCGCGGACGCCGCTGTCCCGCCCGGGGCGCAGCATCGCCGGGTGCAGCAGGGGCGCCGCGCCGCGCCGGTACAGCACCGCCGGCCGACCCGTCGGCGGGATCCGCCGCTCCTTCGTGGCCACCACGAAGTCGTCGACCCCGGTGACCTTGCGATGGAAGTTACGCGGATCGAGCCGTACGCCCCAGACCGCCTCGTAGACCGCGCGCAGCTCGCTGATGGTGAACAGTTCCTGGCAGAACTCCGTGGCCAGGGGCGAATACTCCAGTTTGGCGCGAGCACGGTCGGTGGCGTCACGCAGCAGCACGTTGTGGTCGAAGGCGAGCCGGCCCGGGCTGAGCAGGTCGTCGTCGACCTCCGCCCAGCGGGCGGTCGCGGCGTCCGTACCGGCGACCGGTATCGGCAGGTCCGGTGCGATCGCCAGGTACGCGACCGACGCGATCCGTCCACGCGGGTCCCGCTCCGGATGACCGTAGGTACGCACCTGCTCCAGGTACAGCCGCCGCCCGTCGATACCGGTCTCCTCGGCGAGTTCGCGTACGGCCGTGTCGTCGAGATCCTCGCCCGCCCGTACGAAGCCGCCGGGCAGCGCCGGTTGGCCCTTGAAGGGCTCCTTCCCCCGCTCGATCAGCAGGACGTGCAACCGGTCCTGACGGATGGTCAGGATGACCAGGTCGATGGCGATCCGGAACGGGCTCGGTGGACGGACGGGCACAGTGCGAGGGTAACCATAGAGTCCGCCCGTACCCATCGCACGGTTCCCGGCCGGTGGGTGGGACGGACCCCGGTTCACGCGGACCGGCCCGGTCCGCCCGGTCGACCGGCCGGGCCCGGCGGTGCCGGTCACGCCGGCCCGGTCCCGATCCCGCGCGGGCCGCCGCCGATCGGCGCGGGCCGCCCGCTGGCCCAGATGAGGTCGAACTCGCTGGCGAAATGGCGGTACCAGATGGGATCGCGGCCGGCGTTGAGGGTGATCACCGCCTCCGGCCCGGCCGGACGATGGGAGTAGATGTCGACGGAGATCCGGCCGGTCACCTTCGCCGGGTCGACCAGGGTCAGGCCGAACGCCGGCACGAACTGCAGGAAACGCACCTCCAGCCGGCCGGTGACGTCGGGGCCGGCGGCCAGATGCTGCAACAGGTCGATGGTCGGCTGCAACCGGTGTTCGAACACCCGCGCGTCGTCCGGTACGGCGTTGCGGCGGGCCGCCTCGCGCGGACCGGGGCCGTCCGGATCGAGGATGGCGACCCGGACCGACGCCCCGGCCGCCAGTCGGCGCTCCAGGTCGTGCAGGTGACTGCGGATGGTCCGGCTGAGGGTCACGCCGACCAGGCGGATGTCCGCCGCGTCGTCGATCCGCAACACTGTTCCCGGCCCGGCGGCGGTGATCAACCGGTCGACGGATTCGGTGAGGCCCACCCGGCCCAGCGACTTCGCCAGGTCCCGGATCGCGGAGTCGATCCGGCGCAACCGTCGGCGGCCCGTCAGCAGGTCGAAGACGATCAGGCCGAGGATCGACAGGGTGGCGGCCGAGACGATCGCCGGGCTCGCCACGTCCAGCAGGCTGAGCAGGCCGACGGCCAACGCCAGGCTCGCGGTGAAGTACGCCTCCAACTCCCGGCCGGCCAGTCGAAGCCACCAGGACCGCCGGTCGGGCGTACGCAACTCCCCGCGGCCCGGTCGCGTGCCGCCGGCCCACTTCACTGCCCGGCCCCGGTCAACCAGAGGTACGGCAGCAGCCGTTCCATCACCGCCGCGGC
The DNA here is from genome assembly GCF_040676775.1 of Micromonospora sp. NPDC049523. NCBI lineage: Bacteria > Bacillati > Actinomycetota > Actinomycetes > Micromonosporales > Micromonosporaceae > Micromonospora > Micromonospora sp. NPDC049523. The sequence continues at coordinate 335,057 of NZ_JBFAPP010000001.1, forward strand.
GTGCCGGGCGGCGAGGTCGTGATGCTCGTGTCCCTTGTGCCGGTCGGCCAGATCCGAGATGCCCCGGATGGTCAGCCAGCCGCGCAGCGTCTGGTCGAGATTGACCTCCTCGTAGAACGCCTGGGCAACACCGCCCGCCTCGGTTTCCACCGCGAGCGTCCGGTCGTTGAACCGCTCCAGGTAGATCCGGATGTCGGAGTCGGCGTCGGTGATCACCGCGTCGCCGGACCCGATCGGCCCCCGGTGGACCCGGAACTGCTCGTCCGGGTCGAGTCGGACGGTTCCCCGGTGCCGTACGAAGAACTCGTTGAGCCGGTGCAGCAGGACCGGCGCCATCGCCTGCGCCTGCCCCCGGCGCAGGATCCCGGTCGGTGTCTCCTTCCGGGCGTCGTAGTAGATCACCTCGTCGGAGATCACCACGTCGCCGATGTCCAGCTTCGACCTGATCCCACCGGCGATGCCGACCAGCAGCACGATCGGCGGCTGGTAGTGCTGGCGCAGGTCACGGTAGGCGAGCGCGGCGGACCGTGGGCCGTGTTGCAGGGTCTGCGTGGCGACCGTACGGAGGGTGCCGTGGTCGGTGCGGACCGACGCCTCGTGCACCTGGGCCCCGCCGAACATCTGGTACGACGTGTAGTCCGTCATCCGCTGCAGTACGTCGACCACGGCCACCATCTCCTCCGGCAGGACGGTGAGGATGCCGATGTCGGCCCGCTGCCCGCCGAGGCGGTCCTTGCCGGCGGCATCGGCGGCCGGCCGCCGGGGCGGTTCCGGCGGGTGGTAGTTGTTGTCCTGTCTGCCGATCGCGGAGCCACCGACGCTGATGCTGCCCGATCCGGTGACCAGCGCACCGATGTTGCGGGTGCCGTCGTCTTCCACCTCGCCTCCCATCAGGCACCAGCGCTCGGTGCGGGCGCCGGCCCGGGGCCCCCTTGCTGCTGGGTGCCGATCGCGTCGCCGTAGACGTTGATGCTGCCGCCGCCGGTGACCACCGCACCGGCGCTGAGCAGGGTCATCGCCCGCTGCCGGTACTCGCTGGTGTCGACGCCCCGGCTCTCGAGGAAGTCCAGTACGGCGGCCAGCACCCGGCGCTCGATGACCCGCTGGTACTTGTCGATGTCCTGGGACTGGGTGTGGTTGCGGGTGTCCAGCGCGGTGCCCAGTTCCCGGACGCTGTCCTTGGCACCGTAGTCGTAGCCCTGGGCCACCTGGTTCGGACCGGCCGCGTTGCCCTTGGAGAACGAGGCGACGATGTGGTCGAGCCCGGCGCGGATCAGGTTGAGCGGGGCCAGGCCGACGATCTGCGGGCTCTCCAGGATGCTTTCCGCGATCCCCTTGGCGTACGCGGTCGGTCCGGTGCCGTCCACCTGGTCGATGATCCGGTAACGCTCGTCGCAGGGCGGCAGGGCCATCGAGGTCAGCTCGGTGTAGAGCGACTTGCCCTGCACGGCGAAGTGGACGTAGACGGTGGTGACCAGTTCACCGCGCCAGGAGACGACCTGGCAGACCAGGTAGTGCCGGGCCGGCGCGGTGGGATGCCGGACGATCTGCTCGACCTGCTCCTGCGCCAGGTACGGCACCAGCCGGCTGGCCTCGGTGCCGGCGAGGAAGACCCGGTCGGAAACGGTCAGCCCCGGCAGTTGCTGTTCCGGGCTGGGCGCGTCGATCAGGCCGTTCAGGTGGTCGCGTACGTGCGTGATGATGTCCTGGGCCTTGAACGGCGGCTCCTCGAACTCCCGTTCGGCTTCCGAGCGGGGCCGACCGAGCGGGTCGGCACTGCGGACCAGCCGCTGGGCGAAGCCCCAGGACTTCAGGATGCTGCCCGAGCCGACGAACGGCCAGTAGCCGGAGTAGATCACCACGTTGCCGCCGCTCTGGCGGTAGATCTCGTCGAACCGTGGCGACGGGGCGGTGGCGGCGAGCGGCAGTCCCGGTGCGAGTGTGTCGAGTTGCCGTTGCCGCCACACGCTCATCGCGATCGGCACCGCGAACAGGAGTGGCACCAGGAAGAAGGTGCCCAACCCGATCGACGCGGCGACGGAGGAGGAACTTTCCAGGCCGCTGCCGGACACCCCGGCCACGATGAACGCGGGGACGGAGAAGATCGCCAGCATGATGGTGGCGAGCACGATCCGGAGGAACAGCATGGTGAGCCGGCCGAGGACGGCCAGGCCGCTGAGCGGGTGTTCACTGCGCATCTGCCGGACGGTGTCGCGCAGCACCCGCCAGGTCGCGGCGGCCACGTGGATCGTGATCAGCACGTAGAACGTGGCCACCAGGGCCAGCGGCGCGGCGCAGAGACCGAGGATCAGTACGCCGACGATGGCTGCGTCACGGATGTTCGCCATTCGCGAGGCGCGCAGGCAGTGTCCGAGCACGGTGATGACGTCGTAGCCGTACGACGGTGCGACGAGTCGCCTTGCCTGGTGGTAGACCTTGTTCAGGCTCGACCGGCGGAAGCTGTCGTCGAGGTACGCGCCGGCGCTGAGGTGTCGGGTGGCGCTGGAGACACGGTTGGCGGGTGCCGTCCCGCCGGTGGCGGTGGGGCCGCCCTCGAAGGTGTCCGGTGGTGCGGGTGACCGGAGCTGGTCGGAACCAGTTGCCTGGTGCGGAAATTCGGGATAAGTCATGACGTCCATCCATCGACTGTCGATTGTGCCGGGAGGGTTGCCGGGACCTGCGTCGTGGAGCTGGCTTTGCGAGGTCGCGCCGGATGACGGGTACGGCTCGGGGTCGATCACCCGAATCGTTTTCGTCAAACTGACACTAAGTCGAAGGTAGAAGCTGATCCGAGTTCATGTCAAGTAGACGATTAGGGGACGACCAGCAACAACGACCGCAGCGGGCTCAGCTATGCGCGATAACGTAACCACCGATGGTCATCGACTGCGTCGGGTGGACGGCCGTCCACTTGCCGCGACAGGCCGGCGACCGAGGTCCACAGTGCCCTGTCGCCCGGCTGATCGACGCACCCGGGCGTGCCGGTCGGACATCGTCCCACCTCGGTCGATGGCGAGAACGACCCGTCGCGACGGACACCGGCACCCACCTCCGGGCCATCCTCCACCGCGCGTACCGAGTACGGCGCCGAGAACCCGCCGACCGGCCTGCACCGGCCCCACCAGGCCTAATCCACACTTGACCGATCGGAATTAACCGGATGCGGTCGGATCATCGACAGAACCACGTAGATCGATCGTTGACGACAGGCGCCAGGCGTGGTCTGATCGCGGTCGCGAAGATATCTCGCATTCTGCGAATCAGCAGGGAGGACACCCATGTCCATGTTCCGTCGTACCGCGCTCGTGGTCGCCCTCGTCGCGACCCTGAGCTCGGTCGATGCGCTGTCGGCCACCACCACGGCCCGATCAGGTGCGGCAGCCAGACCGGTCGCGGAGATCGCGGCCCTACCAACCGCCGCGGTGGCGCTCGGCGACAGTTTCATCAGCGGCGAGGGCGCCGGGGCGTACACCCCGGTGGTCGACGTCAACGGCGTGGCCCAGGGCTTCCCGGGGTGGTCGGCGCCGAACAACAACGCGTTCTTCTGTCACCGGTCCGCCAACGCCTCGCTCAACCAGGCGAACCTGCCCGGCATCCAGGCCCGGTTCAACCTCGCCTGCTCCGGCGGCCAGCCGTACGACATCGCTACCGCCTCGGTCAACCGGGCGAAGGGGCGTACCGTCGCCTCGCAGCTCGACCAGCTCCGCGCGGTCGCACAGACCAACGACATCGACCTGGTGCTGATCGGCCTCGGCTCGAACAACAGCTCGTTCACCTTCGGCGACGTCGCGTCGAAGTGTGCCAACCGGTTCGTCGCCGACGCGTGGACCGGCTGGTGGGAGTTCTGGGCCTACCTCGGCGGCCCGGTCGAGCAAGCCCCGTGCAGCTCCGGCGACCTCGCCACGCCGGCACAGGTCAGTGCCGCCACGGCCGAGACGACCACCGCCGTACGCCAACTGCTCAGCACCCTCGACCAGATCGACCCCGACGGGCAGCACCGGGTCGTCTTCCAGGACTACACCAACCCGCTCCCGTTCGACCTGGAGTCCCGGTTCCACGAGGAGGACGGCCGCGACGACAGCCGGGACAAGTTCCGTGACCTCGGCGCGGAGCGGTACGCGGCCGGCTGCCCGATCCACCGCGCCAGCCTCGCCGCCGGTCACCTCTTCTCCGGCAACCTCGGCTCGCTGGTGCAGTCGGTGCACAACACGATGCGGGCCGAGTTCCCCGCCGACGACCTGGTGTACCTCAACGTCCAGCGGGCCTTCGACGGCGCCCGGCTCTGCGAGGCGGCGAACAGCCCAACCGGTACGCTCGCCACCCCGATCCGGCTCCAGGACGGCCCGACCGGCGTCTTCCTGCAGAGCCTCTCCGGCTACGACAAGATCGCCATCCAGCGGATCGCCAACAGCTGTGTGTCGTACTTCCAGACCTGCCAGGAGTCGTGGCACCCGAACGCCGCCGGACACGCGGTGCTCGGGCAGTGCCTGACCGGCGCGGCCGCCACGGTCAACCGCACCGTGGCCTGCGTACGGTCCAGCAACGGGGCGATCAGCGTCTCCTGATCGCGCCCACACCCCGCGACGGCACCGGCCGCCGCCTCCCGCGAGTCGGCGGGGGACGGCGGCCGGTGCCGTCAGGACCATCTGGTCAGTTCGGTCTGGTCAGTTCGGTCTGGTCAGGACCGTTTGGTCAGCTCCACGGGTTGGCGGGCTGGTCGTTGATGTGGGCCCAGAACCGGGTGTTGGCCGCCGGGGTGCCGTTGGCCCAGAAGCTCCAACCGCTGCGAAGCGTGAACCGGCCGGCGCTGTACACCCCGTCGTGGAACTCGGCCATCCGCCAGCCGGTGCCGAAGGTGGCGGCGCAGACCGCGTTCGCCGCCGCGAGGCTGGTGAGCTGCGAACCGAGCACCGGGGCGGTGATCTGTACGCTGCCGCTGGACCAGCCGGCGTACTGGTTCGGCACGATGCCGGCCGGGACCGGGGCACCGGTTCCCAGCAGGCAGAGCAGCGGCAGGGCCGCGCTGGCCGGGGTGTCGCCGAGGTAGGGGTTGGTCAGTTCGTCGGCGCCCACCCGTACCACGTTGTCGGCGCGCTGCTCCAGCACCCGCCAGGTCATGCCGGCGTGCGACACCGCCACGGTGCCGGTGAACAGCAGCAGGTTGGGTGAGCCGGTCCCGACGTTCGCCAACACGTTCGGGGTGGCCCGGCCGAGGATCGCCGCGGTCACCGTCGCCGGGGTGGCGGTGGGGTTGGTGCTCAGGTAGAGCGCGGCGGCTCCGGCCACGTGCGGGCTCGCCATCGAGGTGCCGCTGATCGTGTTGGTGCCGGTGTCCGACGAGGGCCAGGCCGAGGTGATGCCGGTGCCGGGGGCGAACAGGTCCAGGCAGGGACCCCAGTTGGAGTACGTGGTGTCCCGGCTGTCGGCGCTGGTGCTGGCGCCGACGGTGATCGCGGTGGGCGTACGGGCCGGGGAGAGCGCGCAGGCGTTGCCGTTGTTGTTGCCGGCGGCGAGCACGTACGTGACCCCGGAGTTGATCGAGTTGGTGACCGCGTCGTCGATCGGCTGGTACGCCCCACCGCCGAGGCTCATGTTCGCCACCGAGGGACCCGAGTGGTTGGCGGTGACCCAGTCGATGCCGGCGATGACGCTGGCGAAGCTACCGCCGCCGCCACAGTCGAGCACCCGTACCGGGACCAGGCGTACGGCCTTCGCGACCCCGTACGTGGTGGAGCCGATGGTGCCGGCCACGTGGGTGCCGTGACCGTTGCAGTCGTTGGTGCCGTTGCCGTCGGCGATGGCGGTGTAGCCGGGGAAGACCCGACCGCCGAACTGGGTGTGCGTGGGTCGGATGCCGGTGTCGATGACGTACGCGGTGACGCCGGCACCGGTCTGGTCGTAGTTGTAGGTGTTGTTCAGCGGGAGATTACGCTGGTCGATGCGGTCGATGCCCCAGGTGGCCGGCGTCTGCGCGACGTCGATGCCGACCCGCTGGTCGGGTGCCAGGTAGGCCACCGCAGGATCGTCGCGCAGGGCGGCCACCTGGGTCGGGGTGAGCCGGGCGGAGAAGCCGTTCAGGGCGGCGTCGTACCGGTGCTCGACGGTGACGCCGAGGGCGGCGGCGCGCGAGAGCGCGGACCCGGCACGCGCGGCGTCGGCGGTGCCGGGTTTCCCGTCGAGCACGACGATGTAGCTGCCGGGGATGGCGGTGCCGGTCGCGGCGAGCAGTGGCGCGGCTCCCGCGACCCGGCCGGGTTCGGCGCCGGAGGCGACGCCGGGCGCGGCCAGGCCGCCGGCCACCAGCGCGACGCCCAGGGCCACGGACACCGCCGCGCGCCACCGGCTCCGGCCGGGTCGGGCGTCGTGCGGAGCCGCTCTGTTGCCGGATCCGATCTGCTGACTGTCGTACATGGACGGTGCCTCCTCGGGAACGACCGACCAACCCGAGAGCCCCTCTGATCAGGGCTTTCCGGAGCGGACGGCAAGCGATGACCTTCAATGGCTGGCCACACTTTTTCATCGATCCGGTCGTGAGTCACCACATTGGACAGTGCTACTTATCGATCTCTCACCATCAATGCCAACTCACATTTGCGGTCAGACGGGCACACGGCAGAGGGTCAGCGGGCCGTACCGGAAGCCCGACCGCGCAGGGTCCGCGCGCGGTGCGCCGCGTCGGCGACGAGCCGCCGCAGCGACCCCGGATCCACCCCCGGCCCGGCTACCACCGACGGCAACAGTCCGTCGAGGTCCAGCTCCGGCAGACCCGGCGGTACGGGCGGCAGCGCGGCCACCGGCAGCGCGAACGCCTCCGTGGCGGCGACACCGACCGGTCCCGCCCCGAACCCCGGCACCGCACTCGGTGGCTGCCGGCGCAGGTCGCCGAGCAGTTCGGCCGCACCCCGACCGCGCAGGAGCAGCAGCACGAACGGGTCCGCGTCGATCAGCCACGCCGACTGGTAACAGAGTGCCGCCGCGTGCCGGCACGGGAACTCCCAGTCCGGGCAGGAGCAGTGCGGTTGCAGGTCACCGATGCCGGGCAGCAGCCGTACGTCGACGTCGTGTGCGGCGTCGACCAGTTCCTGCGGCACGTCCCCGTCGAGCAGGGCAGCGAGGTGACCCGCCTTCGCCGTGATCGCCCCGAGTAGCCGCTGCCACTGCGGGTCGGTGAGCCGCTCCACCTCCACCACCGTCCGGTACGAACCGCCCGCGTCGTCGTACACGGTGGCGGCGAGCCGCCCCGGACTGACCGTGATCGAACCGACGTGCCCCCCGTACGCGAACCGCCGGCCCTTGCGGAGCTGGATGCTGTCGAGCGCGGTCTCCTCCATCGCGGTCAGCCAGGCCCGTCCCCACCACGACCGGGCGAAGCGCGGGATCCGGCGCAACCCCTTCGGGAACGCCGGAAAGCCCAGCACCTCGCCACCGCCGCCACCGCCGCTGCCACCGCTGCCGCCGCTGCCACCGCTGCCGCCACTGCCACCGCTGCCGCCGCCGCTGCCGCCGTCGGTCATGCCGTCTCCCGCAGGGTCACCAGTTCGGCCAGTTCGTCGTCGGTCAGTTCGGTGAGCGCCGCCGCGCCGCCGGTCAGCACCGCGTCGGCCAGTCCACGCTTGTCGGCGATGGTCCGGGCGATCAGGTCCTCCACCGTGCCCTCGGCGATCAGCCGGTGCACCTGCACCGGCCGGGTCTGCCCGATCCGGTACGCCCGGTCGGTGGCCTGGTCCTCGACCGCCGGGTTCCACCAGCGGTCGTAGTGGATCACGTGGTCGGCGCGGGTCAGGTTGAGCCCGGTTCCGGCGGCCTTCAGCGACAGCAGGAACACCGGCACCTCGCCGGCCTGGAACTGCTCCACCAGTTCCTCGCGACGGTTGACCGGGGTGCCGCCGTGCAGCAGCCGGGTGCTGATGCCGCGACCGGTGAGATGCCGTTCGAGCAGTCGGGCCATGGCCACGTACTGGGTGAAGACCAGGGCCGCTCCCCCACCGGCAAGGATCGTGTCGAGCAACTCGTCGAGCAGTTCCAGCTTGCCGGACCTGCCGCGCAGCCGCGGGGACTCCTCGTCCAGGTACTGGGCCGGATGGTTGCAGATCTGCTTCAACGCGGTCAGCAGTGCCAACACCAGACCGCGACGGGCCATCCCGGTGCTGAGCCGGATCTGCTCCAGGGTCTCCCGGACCACCGCCTCGTAGAGACCCGCCTGCTCCGGGGTCAGCGTCACCGGCCGGTCGGTTTCGGTCTTGGCCGGCAACTCCGGGGCGATGCCCGGATCCGTCTTGCGTCGGCGCAGCAGGAACGGGCCGACCAGCCGGGCCAGCCGGTCGAGGTCGGCGGCGGCGTCCGGCCGTACCCACCGCTCACGGAACGCGGGCAGCGGGCCGAGCAGCCCAGGCGTGGTCCAGTCGAGAATCGCCCACAGCTCGGTCAGGTTGTTCTCCACCGGTGTGCCACTGAGCGCCACCCTGGCCCCGGTGTCGATGGTCCGCAACGCCTTGGCGGTGTCCGACGCCGGGTTCTTGACGTGCTGGGCCTCGTCGGCGACGACCATTCCCCAGCGCTGCCCGGCCAGCAATGCGGCATCCAGCCGCATCGTGCCGTACGTGGTGAGGGTGAAGCCGTCGGCGGGGTCGAGATCCCGCCCGCTGCCGTGGAACCGGCGTACGGGCACACCGGGGGCGAACCGGCGGATCTCCCGTTCCCAGTTGCCGAGCAGCGAGGCCGGGCAGACGACCAGGGTCGGCCCGGCCGTCTCCGGGTCCTGGCCACGGTGCAGGTGCAGGGCGATCAGCGTGATGGTCTTGCCGAGTCCCATGTCGTCGGCGAGGCAGGCGCCCAGGCCGAGCGAGGTCATCCGGGTCAGCCAGCGCAGCCCGCGAAGCTGGTAGTCGCGCAGGGTCGCGGCCAGTCCGGCCGGTGCGGGCAGCGGCTCGGTGCCGCCGTCGGCGTCGACGATGCGCCGCCGCAGGTCCTCCAGCCAGCCGGTCGAGCCGACCCGCACCGATCGCCCGTCGATCTCGACCGTGCCGGTGAGCGCGGCGCCGAGGGCGGCGACCGGACTCAGCGCCGGCAGGACCCGTTGCCGGGCCCGGCGTACGGTCTCCGGGTCGACCAGCACCCACCGTCCGCGCAGCCGGGCGATCGGCCGGTGCGCCTCGGCGAGTTGGTCCAGCTCGGCCGCGCTCAGCGGGGTTCCGCCGAGCGCCACCTGCCAGTTGAACTCCAGCAGCCGGCCGTCGCCGAACAGGCCGCCGCTGCCGACCGGCAGGTCCCGGCCACCGCCGAGCAGCGCGGTCGTGCTCAACTCGGCGGCCAGTTCGCGGGGCCAGTGCACCGCGATCCCGGCCGCCGCCAACCGGGCGGCACCGCCGCCGAGCAGGTCGGTGACCTCGTCGTCGTCGAGTACGAGAGTGTCCGGCACCGCGTCGTCGAGCAGGCGTGCCAGCGGTGGGAACACCCGCGCGGCGCGGCGTACGGCCAGGCTGGTGTCGGTACGGGCACTGTCCGACCGGCCCGTCCACGATCCGGCCCCGCCCGTCGGCGCCCAGAGCGTACGGGCGTCGACCAGCGAGCCGGCGTCGTCCCGGTCGGCGACCTGGAGCACCGCCCGCAGCGGCTGGCTGCCGACGTCGTCCGGATCGGCCTCGATCCGCAGCGACAACCGGATCCCGGTGTCCACCGCGGCGACCTCCCCGGCCCAGTCGCGCAGGTCCGCGGCGGATCGTGGCGCGTCGGCGGCGTACGCGGCGGTGGCGTCACTGCGCCGGGGCAGGGTGTCGGCGACCGCGTCGAGGAACCGGCGTACCAGCGTCACCGCGTCGGGCAGCCGGGGCGGGTCCTGCTCGGGCAGCGGGATCGCCCGCGCGGTGGCCGGCATCGCGGCACCGAGTGCGGTCACCCGTTCCAGGTCGGACTCGTCGAACGGGCCGATCCGCCAGGCGTCGAATCCGGCCGGGGAGATGCCCGGCAGCAGCCGGCCCCGGGCGACCAGGTGCAGGGCCTCGTCGGCGGCGGCACCCCAGAACACCGCCGCCGGGTGTGCGGTGCCGTCGTCGCGTCGGGCCCGTACGAGCAGCGGCAGGGCGTCGCGTACGGGCAGCCGGCGGGCCTCGACCGTACGGGCCGTGACCGCCGTCGGGTCGGTCGGATCCGGGGTGAGCACGGTGAGCTTGCCCGGCTCGCCCACCGGCTCCGGTGCACCGTCGGCGGTCCAGAACGCCAGCGTCGCGGCGCGCGGCGGATCGGCCGGCTCGAACAGCACCGCGCACCGGGTCAGCTCGACCTGCTGCCGGTCCGTGTCCAACCCGTGGGTCACGCGCTCAGCCTGCGGTAACGGCGTACGGCGAGGGGGAAGAAGAGCACGATCAGCAGGGTAGGCCAGAGCACCGCCATCAGCAGGGCGTGCTGGGCGATCCAGGAGTCGCCGCCCCAGCCGGGGTTGCCGAACAGTTCGCGGGTCGCGGCGACGGTCGAGGAGAGCGGGTTCCACTCGGCGATCGCACCGAGCCAGCCCGGCATGGTCTGCGGTGCCGCGAAGGTGTTCGACAGGAAGCCCAGCGGCCAGACCAGGATCTGTACGGCGACCAGCGCTTCCGGGCCCTTGGCCAGCAGGCCGAGCCAGATGCCGACCCAGAGCAGCGCGAAGCGCAGCAGCAGGAGCAACCCGATCGCGGCTAGGGCGCGTACCGGTCCCTGGTGCCAGGACCAGCCGACGGCGAGCCCGCAGCCGACCATCAGGGCCAGGCCGACGAGCGAGTTGAGCAGGTCGGCGGTACCGCGACCCACCACCACCGCCGACGGTGCCATCGGCATCGACCGGAACCGGTCGGTGACGCCCCTGGCCGCGTCGGTGGCGACCGCGGCGAACGTCGTCTCCAGCCCGAAGACCATGGTCAGGGCGAACATGCCGGGCAGTAGGAACTCCCGGTAGTCGCCGCCGCCCGGCACGGTCATGCCGCCGCCGAGCAGGTAGCCGAACATCAGCACGGTCAGCACCGGGAAGAGCAGCGCGATGACGATCTGCCACGGCTGGCGGGCCCAGTGGGAGAGGTCGCGGTGGGTGATCGTCCAGCCGTCGGCCACGGCCCAGCGCAGCCGGCCGAGCACGGATCGGGGCGGGGGTGGGGCGAGGGTCGTCACGCGGTCACCTTCTTGTCGTCGGCGGCGGCGCTGCCGGTGTGGTCGGCGGTGGCGGGCCGACCGGTCAGGTGCAGGAAGACCTCGTCGAGGGTGGGGCGGCGCAGCCCGATGTCCTCGGCGTCGACCCCGGTGGCGTCGAGTCCCCGGACGACGGCGGTGAGCGCGGGGACCCGGTCCGCGACGGGTGCGCTGACCTGTCGGGTGTCCGGGTCGACTTCCGGCTCGGCGCCGGTGACCTGGGCGATCACCGAGGCGGCCAGTGGCAGTTGGGCGCTGTCGCGTACCACGATGTCGATCCGGTCCCCGCCGAGACGCGACTTGAGCTGGTCGCTGCTGCCCTCGGCGATGGTCCGGCCGTGGTCGACCACGGAGATCCGGTCGGCGAGCTGGTCGGCCTCGTCCAGGTACTGGGTGGTGAGCAGGACCGTGGTGCCGCCCGCGACCAGGCCCCGGACGGCGTGCCAGACCTCGGCGCGGCTGCGCGGGTCGAGCCCGGTGGTCGGTTCGTCGAGGAAGAGCACCGGTGGGGCGAGGATCAGGCTCGCGGCGAGGTCGAGTCGCCGACGCATGCCGCCGGAGTAGCGGCCCACGGGTTTGTCTCCGGTGTCGGCGAGGCCGAAGCGGGCGAGCAGTTCGTCGGCCCGGCGCCGGGCGGTGGCCGCGGGCAGGTGGTAGAGCCGGCCGAACATGACCAGGTTCTGCCGGCCGCCGAGGATCTCGTCCACCGCGGCGTGCTGGCCGACCAGTCCGATCTGGGTGCGTACCGCGACCGGGTCGCGCAGGACGTCGTAGCCGGCGACCGTCGCCCGGCCGGCGTCGGGTCGCAGCAGCGTGGTGAGGATGCGTACGGCGGTGGTCTTGCCGGCCCCGTTCGGCCCGAGCAGGCCGTGCACCGTGCCGGGTTGTACGGAGAGGTCGAGTCTGTCCAGTGCGGGGCGCCCGCTGTAGCGCTTGACCAGACCCTCGACCTGTACGGCTGCCGCTGCCACTACCATCCGGACCCCTTAAGATCGTACGGTGTACGGAGCAGACCGTACACCGTACGGTTGGCGTCTGCCAACCCGAATCACGAGCGCCCCGGGAGCGGCCATGACCACCGAGTACACCGGCAGCGGAGACCCGGCCCGGAGCATGGCCCTGCTCTGGCGGGGACCGGAGAAGCCGGCGCCCCGCTCCGGGCTGACCGTCGACCGGATCGTCGACACGGCGATAGAACTGGCCGACGCCGAGGGCCTCGCCGCCCTGTCCATGCGCAAGCTCGCCGAGCGGCTCGGTGTCGGGGTGATGTCGCTGTACACCTACGTGCCGAGCAAGGCGGAACTGGTCGACGTCATGCTCGACGCCGTGCTGGGGCGGATGGCCCGGCCGGACGAGGGTGAGCTGGACTGGCGGACCCGACTCGAGCACATCGCCAGGGAGAACCTGACCACGTACCAGCGGCACCCCTGGATGCTCGAGGTCGCGGTGCAGCGCCCCCCGATGGGCCCGCACCTGATCGCCAAGTACGACTACGAACTGCGGGCGCTGTCCGACATCGGGCTGACCGAGGTGGAGATGGACTCGGTGCTCACCCTGCTGCTCGGCTACGTCGCCGGGGCGGCCCGGGGCACGGTGGAGGCGGCCCAGGTCGAACGCCGGACGGGCATGACCGACGAGCAGTGGTGGGCCGCCCAGGCGCCGCTGCTGGAACAGGTCCTCGACCCGGACCGCTACCCGGTCGCGAGCGCCGTCGGCAGCGCGGCGGGCGAGGCGAACCAGGGCGCGTACGACCCGAACGGGGCGTTCGAGTTCGGCCTGGAACGGGTGCTCGACGGGATCGAGGTCTTCGTGCGACGTACGGATCACTCCGCCGGCCGTGCCCGACCGGCGGAGTGAGTTCCGGGGCAGGGCGGTCCTACCAGGGCAGATCTCCGTGACGGTCGGAGAACGTGCCGGTCGGCCCGCCGGACCGGTTCGGGTGACGGGCGGCTATCGGCCGATGGTGTCGAGTTCCGCGACCGCGTCGGCCGGCAGTTCCAGGTCGACCGCGGCGATGTTCTCGCGCAGGTGCGCCAGGGTCGAGGTGCCGGGGATGAGGACCATCGCGGGTGACCGCTGCAGCAGCCAGGCGAGTGCGACCTGCTGCTCGGAGGCGCCCAGCCGGGTCGCGACGTCGACGAGCGTGTCGTGCTGCAACGGGGTGAAGCCACCGAGCGGGAAGAACGAGGCGAAGGCGATGTTCTCGGCCGCGCAGCGGTCGAGCAGTTCGTCGTCCTGGCGCATGGCCAGGTTGTAGAGGTTCTGCACGGTGACGACCGGCGCGATGGACTGCGCCTCGGTGAGCTGACCGGGGGTGACGCCGCTGAGTCCGAGATGACGGATCAGGCCTTCCTCGCGCAACTCGGCCAGGGCGCCGAACTGCTCCGCGAGGGGTTCGTCGGAGGTGCCCTCGGCCGTGCCCATGCGCAGGTTGACCACGTCGAGGACGTCCAGACCGAGGTGCTGGAGGTTTTCCCGTACCTGGGCCTTGAGGTCTTCGGGTTCCAGCGACGGGATCCAGGAGCCGTCCGCGCCCCGACGGGATCCGACCTTGGTGACGATCCGCAGGTCGGCGGCGTACGGGTGGAGGGCTTCCCGGATGAGTTCGTTGACGACCACCGGACCGTAGAAGTCGGCGGTGTCGATGTGGGTGACGCCGAGTTCGACCGCTTCGCGCAGTACGGCGATCGCCTGGTCGCGGTCCTTGGGTGGGCCGAAGACGTGGGGCCCGGCCAGTTGCATGGCCCCGTAACCCATCCGGCTGACGGTGAAGCCGTCGATGCCGGTGAAGACGCCTCCGGTAGCGGTGCGGGTCATGTCGCCTCTTTCACGTCGAAAAGTACATATCAGGCTAGCGACCCCGATAGCAATCGGCTCGGTGTCCGCGCTATCGGGGTCGTCCCGTGTGCCCTTCGACTGTGCGCCCTGGCGGACGCGGATGACGGTGCCCCGGTTCTCCTGGGAGTGGCAGGGCCACCCAGCGCAGCGGCAGGGCCACCCGGCCCGGCTACTCCTGCCGTCCCTGCCACTTCGCGAGGAAGATGCGACCGAGGTAACCGGTGATGATCCAGGCGCCGATCGCCGGAAGCAGCCGGAACTCCATCGCGCCGACGATCATCGCGATCGTGACGCCCAGCGCCACCGCGCCCACCACCAGGGTGACCAGGCCGAGGGCACCGGCCTGGAGCCGGTTCGCGGTGACCCGCCCGCCGGCCGCCGGAGCACCGGTCGCAGGCGCCGCGGTTCCCGGTCGGGGGATCTGCTCCGGGTCGCGGGCCGGCAGGTCGACCCGCAGCTCCGCCGGCACCAGCGCGTCGATGTCCAGCGACTCCGCGCCCCGGTACAGGGTGGGCTCGATCCGAACCGAGATCGCGTCGGTGCCGACGAGCTGCCGCCCGCCGTCCGGCCAGGCCAGCAGCACCGCGCACTCGTCGAACAGTACGGTGTCCGGCTCGCCCTCCTTCGGCACCAGGCTGACCCCCGACTCCCCCACCACGAGCCGCGACGACACGTTGCCCAGCCCCTGGTACGTCGTTCCGCGTACCGCCTCCTCGGAACCGGTCGGCGCGGCGGTGAAGCCGGCCCAGTCGGCGGTACGCCCGTGCGGGGTCATCAGCAGCGCCGAGCCGAGCGCGACGCCGGTCACCTCGTGCACCTGCTCGACCGTCACCGCCTTCAGCTCCGCCGCCAACTCGTCGCTGGAGTGCAACGGGTGGCCGGTGAGCAGGTTGAACGCCGCTCCGGGCAGGCGCGCGGCGTCGGCCTCGCCGGTGGTCAGCGAGTCGGTGGACTTGGCGACCACGGCGGCCACGTCCGCCTCGTCGATCCGCCCCACCCGCAGCTTCGCCAGTACGTCGACGAACCCGCCGAGCACCGCGTCCTGCTTCTCCGGCAGCGCGTCGGCGAGCGCGGTGATGACGGCGTACCCGTCGCCGCGCGGGTCGTAGTTCGCCGCAGCCGTGTACGACAGTCCGCTCTGCTGGCGCAGGCTGCGGAACAGTTCCCGTTCGAGTACGCCGGTGAACACGGTCGCCGCGACGGTCCTCGGCACCACCGCGTCCCACGCGGTCGCCCGCGACGAACCGTGGAAGAACGCCGGGGTGACCGGCAACGCCGAGGACGCCACGGGTACGGGCTGCCGCTGCCCCGACGGCAGGTCGAGGGTCAGGCCCGCCGGCACCTCGTCACCGGCGATCCAGAGCACCGCGTTCTCCCGGGTGAAGTACCGGGCCACCCAGTCCCGCAGGTCGTCGGCGGTCAGCCCGGACAGTCCCCACTCGGGGTAGCCGAGCAGTCCGTAGTCGCGGGCGCCGTGCCGCCACAGCGACATCTGCTCGGTCGCCGAACCGTTCCGGCCGCTCCACTCCGTACGCAGAATGGTCTTCTCGGTTTCCAGCCGGTCGGTCGCGAGGTCGCGCAGTGACCGGCAGACCCCCACCAGGAAGGCGGTGATGTCGGCGGCCGACCCCTGCATGTGGAAGTACGTGATGACGCTGCCGGTGGCACCGTTGTAGTGGTAGTCGGCGGTGCCGACCGGGAAGAGCACCAGGTGTTCGAGCAGGTGGGTGATGCCCCGCCGGGCGAGCGTCTCGTCGGCCTGCCCGACCCGGAACATCAGCCCCGCGTGCATCGGCCCGGTGGTTCCGGCGAGCAGGGTCGGTACGCCGTCGACCTCGGTCTGGCGGATCATCGCGCGCCACCCTTCTTGATCGCCCGGTCCCGGAACTGGGTGAACAGGTCCACCGGTGTGCCGAGGTAGGACCACGGCATCTCGCTGGCCAGCGGTCCGAGCCCGGCGAAGAGCCGGGCGGCCGGCGCGTAGTCGTCCATCATCGTGAGCATGAAGGCGAAGGTGTTCTCCACCGCGACCCAGCCGACCGTCCGCTGGTACGCCGGATGCAGGATCGACCGGGCGGCAGCCTCCTGCACCTGCTCGCGTACCTCGGGCTTGCGGAAGTAGCGGGCGCGTTCGTCACCCTTCAGTTCCAGCAGCGCGTGTTCGAGGTGCGCCTCCAGGACGAGCACCGCGTTCGGTGCCCCTTCGGGGGCGGCGAGCATCGCCGTACGGGCGAAGCCGTGCATCTCCTCCAGCGTGCCGCTCCACTTGGGAGCGAGTTCCTGCAGGAGTTGGGACTGTGCGGGCAGGTGGTGCGGGTCGTGCTCGGCGAGCCGGTCGTACCGGCGGCGGGCTTCCGACTTGCCCAGTTGCAGCCCCCGGGCGGTGATCAGGCGCTGGGTCCAGATCGCGGCGTCGCTCGGGTCGTACGCGGCAGCGTCGATGAGGACCTGTTCGGCTTCGCGGAGGATCTCGTGGAAGCGGATGAACTGGAGCCGGCTGACGTTCTGGGCGCGCGCCCCGGTGCGTACCTTCCAGGCCTGCTCGATCAGCCGGCCGGCGAGGAGTCCGGCGGCGAGCGTGTCGGCCGGATCGGTGGCGAGCCGTTCGCGGGGCAGTTGGTCGGCCGCCTCGGACTCTGCGGCGAAGCGGATCAGCCGGGTACGCCCGGCCGCCTCCTGTTCGGCGAGGATCGTCGTCACGCGGTCCCAGTCCCGCTCCTGCAGGGCGGTACGGAGGCGGGGCAGTTCGGGATAGGCGGCGGCCGGATCCGCGGTGACGGCCAGGGGTGGGGCGGCGGGCATGGCGAAGATCATAAGCAGTGCCGCCCCGATCCGGTGGCCCCGGGCGCAACGCCCGGAGCACGTTCCAGGTCCGCAGGTCAGATGGTCACGGGCAGTGTGGCGAGGCGCCAGGTTCCCGGATCGGGCAGCCGGCCGGACCCGGTCGGTGTGTCGGCGAGCGCGAGGCCGGGGAACCGGTCCAGCAGCCGGGTGAGGGCGACCTCGGTCTGGGTCCGGGCCAACGCCGCACCGAGACAGAAGTGCGGGCCGTGGGCGTAACCGAGGTGGGCCGCGGTTTCGGCCGGACGGCTGAGGTCGAGCGTTTCCGGGTCGGTGAAGACGCGCGGGTCACGATTGGCGGCGGCGATCACGGCGGTGACGGGTTCACCCTTGCCGACCAGCACACCGGCGATCTCGACGTCCTCGCGGGCGTACCGGGGAATGGTCATCAGCTGCGGCCCGGACCAGCGGGTCAGTTCCTCCACCGCGCGCGGCATGAGATCGGGTTCGCGGCGCAGCACCGCGAGTTGCCCGGGATGGGTGAGCAGCGTCTGGACCGCGTTGGCGACCAGGTTGGTCGGAGTCTGGCCGGCGAGGACGAGGTGCCAGACCAGGGTGACCAGTTCGGTTTCGCCGAGCCGGTCACCGTCGGTGTCCCGGACCTGGACAAGTTCCGAGATCAGGTCGTCGGCGGGCTCGGCCCGACGCAGCGCGACCGCGGCCTTGGCACCGGCCATGATGTGCGGGATCGCGTCGGCGAACGCCTGCCCCCAGCCGGTGGCGACGGCGGCACCCCACTCCCGCCACAGTGGACGGTCGGCCTCCGGGATGCCGACCAGTTCGCAGATGACGTCCACCGGCAGCGGCCGGGCGAAGTGCAGCAGCAGGTCCACCGCGCCGTCGTCGGCCTGCGCGGCCCGCTGCGCCAGGTCGTCCAGGAGTCGGTCGACGATCGGCTCGATCCGGGGCCGGAACTCGGCCGCGCGGCGGGCGGTGGTCGTAGTCCTCGGGGCAGGTGACCGTGCGCGCGATCCGCACCGCTTCGTCGAAGAGTTCGGCAACATCAGCGGCGTCCACCGCCGAATCGTGCCACGACGCTCCCCGCCCCTCCCCCGTTAACGGGCCGAGGCCGCGCACGGTGTGGCGTTCTACTACCCCTGGAGGGGTAGTAGAACGCCGCAGCGAACGCTCGGGTGGCCGGGCCGGCGCCGTGGCAGACTCACCCGGTGAGGATCAGCCAGGCGAACGCGGGCGACGTCGCGGGCTTGGCCCGGCTGTTGTGGCTCGACACCGTTCGTGAGGAACCAGCGCAGCCATCCGTCGACACATTCGCAGCGGAACTCGCGAATTGGTGGGCCACCCGTCAGGATTCGCACCTGGCGTTCGTCGCTCGACTCCTCCGACCGGAGATAGTCGGCATGGCCTGGGTCGCGCTCGTACCCCGCGTCCCGAGACCCGGAGCGACAAGTCGGCTGTCCGCCGACATCCAGAGCGTCTTCGTCATGCCCAGCGAGCGAGGCCAAGGGATCGGCTCCGCGCTGGTGGAAGCTGCTTCGGAGCATGCGACACGGCTCGGGGCCATTCGCGTGACGGTCCATTCCGGCCGCAGGGCGGTGCCGGTGTACGAACGGCTGGGCTTCGAGTCGTCCCGACAGCTCCTACAGCGGCCGTCGTACTAGGTGCTGCGGATCGAGAACACGGGTCGGCGGCTTCCGCCCGAACTCGTGCCGACGCTCGCCGAGCCCTTCCAGCGCGGAACGGAGCCGCGCGCTGTCGTGACGCCTCAGGCCGACGAATTGTCCGCGACGATGCGTCCCAGTGTGCGTCGGCCCATCCGGTTCATCGCCGGGTTACTGTCGCGGTAGTACCAGACCACCCCCATCGCCTGTTCGAAGGCCCAGGCCTTGCCGCGCTGCCACTCAAGGTCGTCGCAGCCGAGTTCTTCGCGCAGCGCCTGCCGGGGGCCGGCTTCAAGCAGGTGCCAGGCAGCCACCAGGTCCAGAGCGGGGTCCGCCGGTCCAAGTCCGCCGACGTCGAGAACTCCCGCCAGGTGCCCGTCGGATACCAGTACGTTGCCGGGAACGAGATCACCATGGGTCATCACGTCCCCGGTCCCGCCGCGCGGCAGATCCCGAAGGACTGCCCATATTCGCCGCAGCCGTGCAACGTCCAGGAGCTGCTCGCTGTTGCTGAAACAGGTTTCCATCCAGACGTCATGCGATCGCAGGTCGCCCCCTCGACCCCCGCCATGGAAGCTCCGGCCGCGTGTGTCGATGGCGCGCACCTCGGTGATGAACTCGGCCAGGTCGTACGCGAACGCAGGCGACTCACCTGGGTCGTCGTCGGTGGCCACGACGCCGGGGATCCAGGTCTGCACGGACCATGGAAGCGGGTAGCCCGGTCCGGGTTCGCCAAGCGCGACCGGCTCGGGAGTCGGGAAGCGTGTCCTACCCACCAGCTCGGCGGCGGCCTCCGCCTCGGCCCGCAGCCAGCGCCGGGTCGTCTCGACATCCCCGGGTTGCAGAGGAAACCGAGCCGCGAGATGTTCGCCGACGCCGAAGACGGCATTGACGGTCCCGTGCGAGACGATGCTTCTGATGGTCAGGCCCCGCCACTCGGGGAACTGGTCGTAGATCAACCCCCGCACCGCGTCCGGTGACACGGTGAGCTGGTCGGCATGCATCCGCACACCGGGAGCCTCGCGCCCTCCGACGTCCGGGTGCAACCCAGTTTTCAGCGGCATCGACTCCTGCCTGCGAGAACGCTGTTGGCTGGCGAAGTCGTGCTACTTCTCGGCCGTGCCGGTTCCGCCGCTGATGGATTCCTGGTAGATGTCCGCGTAGGTGCGCGAGTCTATCACCAGGTCGTCGCAGAAGGCCGCGACGTCGGGGCCGATCAGCTCCAGCACCCCCTTGCCGGACGCCACACCCTCCTCGAAGAAATCGACGATCCCCGAGAGCAGGGATCCGTCAGTCAGCCCGACCGGGCCGACCTTGAAGAAGTACCTCTGAATCTCCTTGTAGACGATCTGGTAGTCCCGTGGGAGCGCCTTGACCCGGGCCGTGTGCGCCCGCCACTGCTTCTTGCCCTCGATGATGTCCTGGATACCCACGTCAACCTCCTAGCCGGGCCAATTTCCTTGCGACGTTCCTGTTCAACTGCTGGCGCCACCGGTCGCGATAGGTCCGGGCGCCTTCGCCGCCAGCCAGCGCCGCGCAGAAGCCCTCGATGTCGTCACCCAGCACCTCTTGAATGCTCTGCCCCTCGGACGCCGTCTCTTCGAGCAGCCCCAGGGCGCCGTCGAGAATCGGCATCAGGTTGCGGCCGGTGAAGTCCGCGTAGGGAAAGAGATGAGCCTTGATCTGCTCCCACGCCGCCCGGTAGTCGGCCGGCAATGCCTCTGCCCGGACTTCGAACGCCTTCCAATCCCGGGTGAGATCGCTGCCTGTGATGGTCTCCCAGAAGTTCATTCCCCGCCCTCCCTGAGCTTGTCGATCCGTGAGGAGACGTACTCCCATTTCGCCCAGAACGTCGCGAGCTCGTTGCGGCCCGCGTCATTGAGCGCGTAGAACTTGCGCGGCGGGCCCAGCCCGGACGGTCGTTTGGTCACCTGGACGAGCCCGTTCTTCTCCAACCGCAGCAGGATGGTGTACACGGTGCCCTCGACGACATCGACGAAGCCAAGTTCGTTCAGTCGACGCGTGATGGCGTACCCGTAGGTCTCCTCACTGCCGATGATCTGAAGCACACAGCCCTCGAGCGTGCCCTTCAGCATCTCCGTCAGGTCGTCCATCCCTGGTCCTCCCGACCCTACCAGTACCCCGTGGCACCGAGTACCACTACACGGTATCACAAGGTAGTGCGGCTGCCCAGCAAGCGCGTGATCACCCGACCACCCGGCCCGACCCGACTGGCTGGTACGGCCGGAGTTCTAGGTCGCGGGCTCGTGTTTGAGCAGGTGGAGCACTCGCGCCTGCTCGTTTCGGACGGGGTGATGGCGAGGGTTGCTGGTCTCGCTGGCCAGGACGGTCGCTCGCGCACAGAGTATGAATCCGGGCTCGGCGTCTGGTTTCGGCAGAGTCAGGCAGAGGTACCGAGCCTGGTGGCGTACGGGTATCTGGGCGAACGCGAGGACACCGGCACGGGTGTCGGGGTCTGCGGGCTCAAGGATCAGCGGGCGGTAGGACCCACCGAGCTTGACCGCCCGAACATCTTCGAACAGTACGTCGATGTGCTCGTTGTCGCTGCTGTCGGCATCGGCGTGCAGCACCAGTTGGGAGTGGCCGATGCCGTAACTCCACGGGCGGAACCAGCGGTGCAGTGTGATGGGCTCCATCGGACGATCATGCGCGGAGGCGCAGGACATCTGCCACCGACGCCCGGCCGAGAAGGGTGCCTACTGACCTGCCGCACGCGCAGCAACGCCTCCCCACCCGGGCAGGTGGGGAGGCGTTGGCCGAGGTCGGTCAGTGCTGCTTGGTGAGGGTCACGAACGCGCGCCACGCGTCCGGGCCGAAGCTCAGCGTGCCGCCGTCGCGGTCCTTGGTGTCGCGCACGAACACCCGGCCGGGCAGGTTGTCGGCAACCTCCACACAGTCGCCGCCGTTCGTCCCTGACCTGGTCGACTTCCGCCAGACGGCACCCGTCAGGTCCATCACGCAATCGCCTCCCTGATCGGTTCGACTGATCGAATCTTGAAACGCGTCCGAGATCAGCTAACTCAAGACCGCTTGGCAAGGGTCACGAAGGCACTCCACGCGTCCGGGACGAAGGTCAGCGCCGGACCGGTCGGGTCCTTGCTGTCCCGTACGCCAACGACGCCGGGAAGGTTCTTCGCCACCTCGACACAGGTCGAGCCCCCGTTGTCGCTACGGGTCGACTTCCGCCAGACGGCACCGGTCAGGTCCATGTCTTCGCCACTTCCTGGATAAGGTCTACGGTCTCCCGGCGGGGAGCCGCATCGCTTCGGACACTCTCCCACCTGTCCTGAAGCATATCCAGATCCACAGCGCGGTTGGTGACGTGCGCACGTAACGGATTGTCCAGGTGCGCGGCCTCCCCCTCGGGCCCCTTGGCCAGGATGAAGGCGCCGGCAAGACCGGAGTGCATGCCAACCGCCTCCGGGATCACGTGCAGGTGAACGTTCGGCATGTTCGCCATCTCGCGCAGGTGCTCGAACTGCTCCACCATGACGGCCGCCGGTCCGACAGCACGCCGGAGCACCATCGCATCGATCACGGCGACGAACTTTGGCGGCTGCTCACGGTGCAGGATCGCCTGCCGCTCCATCCTGGAGGCGAGACGCTGGGCGATCTCCTGTTCGGAATGCCTCCCGCCCAGGCTGAGCACCGCGCGGGCGTACGCCTCGGTTTGGAGTAGTCCGGGAACCAGCGAAGGCTCGAACCACCGGAGCAACGTCGCCGCGCGTTCGTACTCGATCCACTCAAGCAGCCAGTTCGGTGCGGCGCCGTCTTTGACGAGGTCTTCCCACATTCGCACCAGCCTGCCGCGGGCCCCTACCGCGTCGTCGACGAGTTGGACGAAGTCGCCGGTCAGCGGGGCGCGACCGGTCTCGACCGCACTGACCTTCTGGGGAGAGAAGTGGATCCGCTCACCTAGTGCTTCCTGGGTCATCCCAGCGTCCATACGGGCCTGACGCAGTTCACGAAGGAGGAATTCATAGGTGGACACGCTCACGTTCTCGACCTCTCTCGTCTTTTTAGATCAACTCGGGGTTGACACATGAACCGGCCGACAATCCTCGGTTCGAGCCGGAAGCATTTCGACAGTAAGCCCATCCACAGCAGAGTGTCACTAGCGGAACTGCTCGGAGCTGTCGGCAAAAGCCCGGGTGGGACCGCGGGGCCGTCCCGCGCCTTCCCCCAACCCGTATGTGCGGCGGGGCGGCCCCTTCCATTCCGGAGAGGAGACAGCGATGCAGAACCACGACGGTGATCAACCGGCTGCGCCCGTACCGCCGCCGCGTGAAATGGCCCCGGACCTTCCGCCGGCCCCCGGCACCCGGCGGCGTCCGCGCAACGCCGGCCGATTTGGTACGGCGGACAATGCGCTGCCGAGCGAGTTCTTCTCGGTCGGGGTTTCCGGTTGCGTCCGGCGCGACCGCACGGTGTGAGAGGTGGAGGAGTTACCGGTCGGTCGGCGGGTGGCCTACTGGCGGGCGCGGCGGAAGATGTCCCAGCAATTGTTCGCCGACCGGATCGGTAAGTCGAAAAGCTGGGTCGACAAGGTGGAGCGGGGCGAACGACGACTGGACAGCATTTCGACGCTGCACCACCTCGCGACGGTCCTACAGGTCGGCGTCGAGGCCCTGCTCGACCGGACGGCGCACACCGCCCGGGTGAAGCCGACCGACCCGATCGACCTCGACCCCGTACGGATGGCACTTGCCCGCTTCGCCCCGGCCGCCGGGATGGCTGCGGCCGGCAGTGGTCCGCCGCTGGAGGAGTTGGGCCGGTCGGTCGGGCATGCGTGGCTGACGTTCCAGCATGCCAGGTACGACACCCTGGTCGGCGCGGTGCCGAAGCTGCTGCGGGGCGCGCAGGCCGCCGAGGCGGGCCAGACCGGGGACGCTGCCCTACGGGCCGCGCACCTGCTCGGGCAGGTCTACCAGGTCATCTCCTCGGTGACGCGGAAGCTGGGCGCGGTCGACCTGGCACGGCTGGCCGCCGAACGGTCGATCGCACTCGCACAACGCGCGGACGATCCGCTGCTGGCCGGTACCGGCACGACCCGGTTCGCCAACGCGCTCCTCGCGGCCGGCGACAGTCGGGCCGCGTTCGAGGCGAACGTCGTCATGGCGCACCACCTTGCGCCGAACGGCCCCACCTGGTCAGATCCGGACCGGGTGTCCGTGTACGGGTCGCTGCTGTTGCAGGGGGCGATGGCGGCGGCCCACATGGGCGACGATGCGAGCGTAGGGGAACTGCTCAGGGAGGCGAAGGTGGCTGCCGACAGCTTGGGCGACGACGACAACCGGTACCGGACGTCGTTCGGGCCGACGAACGTCGAACTGCACCGTGTGGCGGCGGCGGTGGAGTTGGGCGAGGCTCGGCGAGCGGTGACCGTCCACTCCGGACTCCCCCGACGGGCCTTCGATCGGCTGCTGCCCGAGCGCCGGGCGCAGCACCTGCTCGACGTCGCACGCGGTCACCTCGTGCTCGGGGACCTGACCCGAGCGGGCGAGGCACTGTTGGAGGCCGACCGGCACGCACCAGCCGAGATCCGAGGTCGCCCGGTCGCCCGCGACGTGATGACGGGGATCCTCCGGCAGACCAAGGGCGTACCGCCGGCACTGGTGACGGAGTTGGCCGACCGGATGGGAGCACTGGTGTGACCGACGATCACGACAGCGTCGACGATCCGATGGGCGCTCCGCATCGACCGGGCGAGGATTGGCGCTGCCGGGACGACCACGAGGAATGGCCGTGCCAGGTGTTCCGTCGGCGGATGTGGACGCTCTACCGGCACAACCGCCGCCAACTGGTCGAGGTGATGGGGCGCTTCCGGGACCGCGCGGTGGACGACCTGGACGACCTGAGCCGGGAACAGGCCGACGCCCGGTTCCTCGGCTGGGTCGCCGACCCGCCGGTCCGGCGGCGGCTGCGGTCGGTCTGAGCGCGGGCGTCGGCCGGTGTCAGGTCATCGGCGGGTCCGGGCGAGCGGCAACGGTACGTACAGGCCCAGGCGCAGCGCCCGGACGGCCGCCAGGGTACGACTCGGGGCGTCCAGCTTGGCGAGGATGTGTGCGATGTGCGCCGCCACCGTGCGCGGGGCGATCAACAGCCGGCTCGCCATCCGCTGGTTGGCCCAGCCCTCGACGAGCAGGCCGAGGATCTCCAACTCCCGCCGGGTCAACCCGCGCAGGTGACCGGGTGGAGAGATCAGCACGACCGCGAGCAGATACGCCGGCACCGAGACCGGGCAGGGCAGCACGGTTACCCGTACGTGCCCGTCCGACCCGTCCGGGAGCCGGTACGGGCACAGGAACGACATGTGTACGTCCCCCTCGGCAAGGCCGGAGGCGGCGACCCTCAGCACCGCCGAGTCAGCGCGCAGCAGCGGGTGCTCCGGCATACCGGGCAGTGGCAGTGCGTTGCCGGCCCGGGTCAGCACGGCTCCGGCCTGGGCGTTGATCACGATTCTCGACAGGGCCACGAGGGAGTGCATCGGGTCCACCGCGTCGGCGATCACCGGGGCGAGCAGCCCCAGGAAGTCCCGGGCCTCGTCGCTCGGGTGCGCCGGGTCGTCGGTGTGCAGGGTGAGGAGTCCGAGGTGCCGGCCGTCCGGGGTGAACAGGGTGACGCCGACGCCCTCGCGGAACCCGGCCGGCTCGAAGTGTTCCGCCCAGGAGGGCAGTTCCGCCGGTGGGACCGGGGCGTCGCGTACGCACATCGGTGGCCGGTCCCGGTCCATGCCGAGCAACTCGGCCTCGCCGTGGAACCTGGAGCTACCCACGTACGCGAGGATCTGCTCGTTGTAGCCGGACCCGCCCACCAACTCGAACTGCCGGCGTTCCGGATCGAGCAGATACATCATGGATGCCGAGTGCGGCACCAGCCGATGCAGCACGTCGAGCAGCTCCGGCAACAGGTCGGCTGCCGCACCCGGCCGTGCGGTGATCCGTTCCAGCTCGACGACGATCTCGGCCGCACCGGGTGGAAGCTCAGCCATCCCCGGTTCCGGTACGCCGAAGATCCCACATGGTGATCCACTCCTTCGCCGTATCGGTCATCCTGTCAATCGACACCCATGCACAGGTGCGATTACCGTAGGTAACGTCCGACAATGCCTCCGGGACACGGCGACGCACGGAAGGGAAAATAGCTCCGTCCGGTCGGGCGCATCAGAATGGTGGTTCGTGGCCCTCGCACGCCTTCGTGCTCGATGCCTGAGCCGCCCTATTCGGCTGACCAGGAATCCGACCTCGATTACCGATCCTGGAATCTGCCGCTGTTCAGAGAATGGCTGTCCCCGCCTCTCAAGAAGGCGGGCATCCGGCCATCTGCCGGCTCCGACCTGCCGTTCTGCCGCCGCAGTTGTCGAGATGATCGAGCGCGACCACCGGCCAACACCCCTCACCGAGGGCCGATTCGCCACCCTGCGCCGCGAATGCATACCAGCCCTCTCCGAGTGGTCGGATTTAGGACAGCAACGGCTATATTCAAATATTCGCGATTAGGTTTTATATGGGCCACTCACCCAAAATATGAAGGAGGCGCTATGTGGCGCAAACCCATAGCGATAACCCTGATCGCGACGCTGGCCACATTTTCCCTAACTGCACCCGCGGCGGCAGCGGGATTCAACGAACCGTTCTACGGCGATGTCACCGGAGACGGCCGCAGCGACCGGGTGACGCTCGGCTACCAGCAACCGGACCGGTGCGCGGTCATCGTGGAACCGGGCCGGTTCGAAGGAGGCTACGGCGTACGGGAAATCCACACCTACCGGAGCCCGGCCGACCGGAGCGGCGAGGACTACTGCCCCCACCTCGGCGTGGTGATCGACCTCGGCTGGGACGGCGTCAACGAGATCGTCCTGTCCTGGTTCAACGGCCGCCCACCAGGTGTGTCCTACGGCATGCTGGTACTCCGTAACTTCCAACCCGCGGGCGGCTTCGACGGCCTGGAGTACCCGAACACGATGTTGCTGGAGGACTGGAACGGCGACGGACACCAGGACATCTACCAGACCGGCGACGAGGGCGGCGGCTTCGCCACCTACATCAACACCGCAGCGGGCACTCTGATGCCCGGTGTGGTCCGGTGGTGCTCGGGGCTCCCCCAGTACGTGCTGGCCGACTTCAACGCCAACGGCATCACCGGCGTCGCCATCGCCTACCGATCCGGCTGCGAGGACAACGAGACCGGCGTGGTGGTGATCCGTGACGACGGCTCCACCGATGTGCTCCAGTACGACCCCACCAACAGCAACGACTGGCGGGTCTCCGTCATCTACGCCAACGACGACAACCATCCCGACGTCCGCACCGTCGACGTCATCACCGGACGCACTGAGATATTCATCAACGACGGCCTCGGGTACTTCACCCGGGCACCCGTGGCCAACGACGACTCGGTCACCATCCGGGGCAGCAAGCGCATCGCGATCCCCGTACTCGTCAACGACATCGCCAACACCGAAGTGAGGATGACCATCGCCACCCCGCCGTCGCACGGGACCGCGCAGGTCACCTCCAGCGGCAGCATCGTCTACACCCCATCCCCCACCCACGGCAGCACCGACCGTTTCTCCTACCGGCTCAGCCAGCACGACCAGAGCGACACCGCCTCCGTCGAAATCCGCTTCGTCGAGTAATCCCACCGCCCACTCCAAGACGCGGACGCGTCCCCGCCGGGACGCGTCCGCGCGCGTGCCGGTACGGGTGGCGCCACATCAAGGCAACCGCGTTCACCCGACGCGAGGGCACGGGCGGCAGATGCGTGGCAGGGTCACCCGAGGTTGACGTAACGTCACGGTATGTGGGATATGGGGTGGTGGCGGCGTACGGCCCGGTTCCACCCATACGCCCTTGATGCCGCCGCCGCCGTCGGGCTGTTCGCGATCAGCATCGGCGAGCCGCTGGTGGACCCCTCCCCTACCCGGATCGAGCTGAGCGCGGGCGAGATCGCCTTCAGCGCCATGGTCTGTACGGCCGTCGCGCTGCGTCGCCGCTGGCCGCTGCCGGTGCTGGCGTTCTGCAGCGCCGCCACAGCCGCCTCGATCGCGTTCGGCGCCGCCCGCAACCTCTCCACCTTCGCGGTCGTGATCGCCGTCTACACCGTCGCCGCGACCACGAACCGGGCCACCGCGGTCATCGCCGGCACCTTCACCGCGCTGCTGCTGGTGGCCGGTGCCATCTACTCCTCCTCCAACGGCTCCTGGCTCGACTCCGAGAAGATCGTGCTCGCCCTCTGGAGCGGGCTGGCCACCGCCGTCGGCGACGCCGTACGCAACCACCGCGACTACATCATCGCGGTCGAGGAACGTGCCACGCGGGCCGAGCAGAGCCGGGAGGAGGAGGCGCGGCGGCGGGTCGCCGAGGACCGGCTGCGCATCGCCCGCGACCTGCACGACGTGATGGCGCACAACATCGCCCTGATCAACGTGCAGGCCGGGGTGGCCGGGCACGTGCTGCGTACCAACCCGGAGGCGGCCGAGCAGGCACTCGGGCACGTACGGCAGGCGGGCAGGGCGGCGCTCGACGAACTTGGCACGGTGTTGGGCGTACTGCGCCAGTCCGACGACACCGCCGCCCCGACCGAACCGACGCCCACCCTGAACCGGCTGCAGGAGTTGGTCGACTCGTTCCACCGGACCGGGCTCGCGGTGAAGTGGCGGCTCTCCGGTCAGCCGTACCCGCTGGCCCCGGCGGTGGACCTGGCCGCGTACCGGGTGGTGCAGGAGTCGCTGACGAACGTACACAAACACGGCGGCGAGTCCGCCCAGGTACGACTCGGGTACCAACCGGACGAGCTGACCATCGTGATCGAGAACGATGCGCCACCGGGTGAACCGGCCGCCAACCCGGTCGCGGGCACCGGGCACGGCCTGCTCGGCATGCGGGAGCGGGTGACCGCCGTCGGCGGCACCATGCACGCCGGGCCGGTGCCGGGCGGCTTCCGGGTCCGGGCCGTACTGCCCGCGCGGCAGGAGAAGACGCCATGACCATCCGGGTGCTGCTCGCCGACGACCAGAACCTGATCCGGGCCGGGTTCCGGGTGCTGGTCGACTCCGCCCCGGACCTGGAGGTGGTGGGCGAGGCGACCACCGGCTTGGAGGCCGTCGCGCTGGCCCGGACAACCCGGGCCGACGTGGTCCTGATGGACATCCGGATGCCGGATCTGGACGGCCTGGGAGCAACCCGGCAGATCACCGAGGACGAGAGCCTGTCCGGGGTACGGGTGCTGATCCTGACCACCTTCGAGGTCGACGAGTACGTCCTCCAGGCGCTCCGGGCCGGCGCCAGCGGCTTCCTCGGCAAGGGGGTCGACCCGGCCGAACTGCTGGACGCGATCCGGGTGGTCGCCCGAGGCGACGCGCTGCTCTCCCCCGCGGCCACCAAGGGGTTGATTGCCCGATTCCTGTCGCAACCGGAGGATTCGGCCGCCACGGTGCCGGCGCAACTCGACCTTCTCACCGAACGTGAACGCGAGGTGTTGATGCTGGTGGCCGCGGGGCTCTCCAACGACGACATCGCCGAACGCCTCGTACTCTCGCCCCTGACGGCGAAAACGCACGTCAACCGGGCGATGACGAAACTCGGCGCGCGGGACCGGGCACAGCTCGTGGTGATCGCGTACCAGAGCGGTCTGGTACGCCCCAGCGAACCCCCATCACGCTGAGTAGCTGGTCCGATATACCACCTTCGTAGTACGTCAGGTGTCTACGGGCAGACGACGACGCGCACCCCGAGCAAAGGCGATGGTTGTTGCCATGCGCCGCTGGGTGCGGCACCGCCCCGACAAGGAGCACCCGACATGATCGAAGTGAAGAACCTGGGCAAGCGGTACGGAGAGAAGGTCGCCGTCGACGACCTGAGCTTCACCGTGCGGCCCGGCATCGTCACCGGCTTCCTGGGTCCGAATGGTGCGGGCAAGTCCACCACCATGCGGATGATCGTCGGTCTGGACGCACCCACCTCCGGCAGCGTCACCGTCAACGGCCGCCGGTACGCCGACCACCCCGCGCCGCTGCACGAGATCGGCGCGCTGCTGGAGGCCAAGGCCGTGCACACCGGTCGGTCCGCCTACCACCACCTGCTGGCCATGGCCGCCACCACCGGCATCTCGAAGCGCCGGGTGGACGAGGTGATCGACCTGGTCGGGCTGCACGAGGTCGCCCGCAAGCGGGCCGGCGGCTTCTCCCTGGGCATGGGCCAGCGCCTCGGCATCGCCTCCGCGCTGCTCGGCGACCCGCAGACGGTTCTGCTCGACGAGCCCGTCAACGGGCTCGACCCCGAGGGCGTGCGGTGGATCCGCAACCTGCTCAAGGATCTGGCCGCCGAGGGTCGTACGGTCTTCATCTCCTCGCACCTGATGAGCGAGATGGCGTTGACCGCCGAGCACCTGGTCGTGGTCGGCAAGGGCCGACTGATCGCCGACGTGCCGATGGACAAGTTCTGCGGCCTCTCCTCCTCCACCCGGGTACGCGTCCGCTCGCCCCAGTCGCACCGGCTCAGCGAACTGCTCGTCGGCCCGGACGTCGAGATCAGCAGCGCCGAGCGCGGCGTACTGGAGATCACCGGGCTCAGCACCGAGCAGATCGGCGAACGGGCCGCGCTGGCCGGCGTCACGCTGCACGAACTCTCCGTGCAGCAGGCCTCGCTGGAAGAGGCGTTCATGGAGCTGACCCACGACTCGGTCGAGTATTCCGCGACCACCCCCGAGCCCGTACTCGCCGGAAAGGCGGCCTGATGAGCACCGCGACCCTGGAGACCACCCGGGTGGTCCCCACCCCCGCCCCGCGTACGCGCACTCCCCGGACCGGTCGGGTCACCCTCGCCCGGGTCATCCGCTCCGAGTGGATCAAGCTGCGGTCACTGCGGTCGACGGTGGTCAGCCTGCTCGCCACCATGGGCGTGGTGATCGCGCTCGGGCTGCTGTTCGCCGGTGTGGTCTCCGGGCGCATCGGCGGCGAGTCGCTGGGCATCGGCGCGGGCAGCACCGGTGACCCGGTCGGCGCCAGCCTGGGCGGGGTGCAGCTCGGCCAGTTGGTCATCGGTGTGATCGGGGTGCTGCTGGTCGCGGGCGAGTACACCACCGGGATGATCCGGGCCACGCTCGCCGCCGTACCCCGACGGTTGCCGGTGCTGTGGGGCAAGACCATCGTGTTCGGCGGCGTCACCATGGCGGCGATGCTGGTCGCCACGCTCGCGGCGTTCTTCGGCGGTCAGGCCCTCCTGGGCGAGCACGGTGTCAGCCTGTTCGACAGCGGTGTACTCCGCGCGGTGGTCGGCGGGGCCGTCTACCTGACCGGGGTCGGCCTGCTCGGCCTGGCCCTGGGTGCGCTGCTGCGGGCGACCGCCGCCGCGATCGGCGCGCTGTTCGGCGCCATGCTGGTCGTACCCGGTCTCTTCCCGCTGCTGCCGAGTAGCTGGAACGACGCGGTCGGACCGTACCTGCCGTCGCACGCCGGGGAGTCCTTCATGGCGGTCACGCCAGCCCCCGGGATGCTCGGGCCGTGGGCGGGACTGGCGGTCTTCGCCGGTTACGTCGTCGTCGCCCTCGCCGCCGCCGCGATCATGCTCAAGCGCCGGGACGCCTGACGCCCCGCCCCTGACCGGGCACCCGAACGATTCCTGAAACGAACGAGCACCGCCTGCCACCCGGCAGGCGGTGCTCGTTTCTGTGGGAGATCGCGTACGACGTGGCCACGGGCCCCGGCCACGTCGTGCGCCGTTCCGGGTGGTCGGCGGGCACGAGGCACCGGCGGGCCGGGCCGGAGGCAGAGACCGCGTATGTGAACGCTAACAGCCCCTCCGCTCGATGTCCATCCAATCTCGACGGAGCACGTACACGCCCTGAGCATCGTCAAATCACGGATTCATCGCGGTCGAACGAAACCCTTGACGACCGAGATGAGAGCGTTAACACTACCGAAACGCGAGGGCCACACGACGGCCCGCGATCGATGCATCGATTCACCACAGCGCACCACCGATCGGCTCACCGGAGCCGAGGGCGTAGGCACCGGGCAGCGGGCCGGGTGCCCCCTCGACGCCGTTCCACTACGGGTTCCAACGGGTGAGGAGGAAGCGGTGTACAGAAGGATTTCCACGGCAGCCGCAGGCATCATGTTGATCGCCGGACTGGCCGCGTGCGGGGGTGACGGCGGGTCCGGCAGCGGGTCCTCGGACGACAAGATCACCATGGGGTTCGCGCAGGTCGGCGCCGAGAGCGGCTGGCGTACGGCGAACACCAAGTCCATCCAGGAGGCGGCGGCGTCGGCCGGCATCGACCTCAAGTTCTCCGACGCGCAGCAGAAGCAGGAGAACCAGATCAAGGCCATCCGCAGTTACATCACCCAGCGGGTGGACATCATCGCCTTCTCCCCGGTGGTGGAGTCGGGCTGGGACACCGTGCTCAAGGAGGCGAAGGACGCCAACATCCCGGTGATCCTGACCGACCGGGCGGTGGACTCCAAGGACACCTCGCTCTACAAGACCTTCATCGGCTCCGACTTCATCATCGAGGGCGAGCGGGCCGGCGAGTGGCTCAAGAAGGAGTACGAGGGCAAGACCGACCCGGTCAACATCGTCGAACTCCAGGGCACCACGGGTGCGGCACCGGCGAACGACCGCAAGGAGGGCTTCGCCAAGGTCATCGGCGCGGACCCGAAGTTCAAGGTGATCGCCTCGCAGACCGGTGACTTCACCCGCGCCAAGGGCAAGGAGGTCATGGAGGCCTTCCTGAAGGCCAACCCGAAGATCGACGTGCTGTACGCGCACAACGACGACATGGGCCTGGGCGCGATCGAGGCGATCGAGGCGGCCGGCAAGAAGCCGGGCGTCGACATCAGGATCGTGACCGTCGACGCGGTGAAGGACGGCATGCAGGCACTGGCCGACGGAAAGATCAACTACATCGTGGAGTGCAGCCCGCTGCTCGGCCCACAGCTCATGGACCTGGCCAAGAAGGTCGTCGCCGGTGAGTCCGTACCCCAGCGGGTGCTGACCGAGGAGACCACCTTCACCCAGGAGCAGGCGAAGGCCGCGCTGCCGGAGCGCAAGTACTGACGACGCAGAGGTGGTCGGCGTCGCTCCGGTCCGTCCGCCGGGGCGACCCGCCCACCGCGAGGGAGAGGGACTTCAGCCATGGCAGCAGGCCGGGCGATCCTCACGATGACCGACATCGGCAAGCACTTCCCGGGCGTCGTCGCACTGAACCACGTCGACTTCCGCCTCTTTCCCGGCGAGGTGCACGCCCTGATGGGCGAGAACGGCGCCGGCAAATCCACTTTGATCAAGGTGTTGACCGGCGTCTACCAACACGACGAGGGGCAGATCGAACTCGACGGCCAACCGGTCGCGATCACCTCGCCGCTGGCCGCCCAACAGGTCGGCATCAGCACCGTCTACCAGGAGATCAACCTCTGCCCGAACCTGTCGGTCGCGGAGAACATCTTCATCGGCCGTGAACCCCGACGGCTCGGCCGGATCCGCTGGTCGGAACTGCGCCGCCAGGCCGAGCAGCGGCTCCGGCGGCTCGACCTCGACCTCGACGTGTCGACCCCGCTCAGCTCACACTCCCTCGCCATCCAGCAGATGGTCGCCATCGCGCGGGCGATCGACATCTCGGCCCGGGTGCTGATCCTCGACGAACCCACCTCCAGCCTGGACTCGGCCGAGGTTGCCCAGCTCTTCCGGGTGATGCGCCAGCTCAAGCAGGAGGGCATGGCGATCATCTTCGTGACGCACTTCCTGGACCAGGTCTACGAAATCTCCGACCGGATCACGGTGCTGCGCAACGGCCGGCTGATCGGCGAGTACCGGATCGCCGAGCTGAGCCAGCTCGACCTGGTCGGCAAGATGATCGGCGGCGAGCTGGCGGTGCTCGAACAACTCGACGAGCAGGACAAACCCCCGGTCGCCGCGATCGAGCAGGGCGTACCGGTGGTGCACGCGCGTGAACTCGGCCGGACCGGTGCGATCGAGCCGTACACGTTGGCGATCCACCAGGGCGAGGTGGTCGGCCTGGCCGGGCTGCTCGGGTCCGGGCGTACCGAGGCGGCCCGGTTGTTGTTCGGCGCCGACCGCGCCGACCGGGGCCAACTGGACGTCGACGGCGAGCCGGTCACGCTGCGCGGCCCGCACACCGCAATGGCCAGCCACATCGGCTTCTGCTCGGAGAACCGGCGCACCGAAGGCCTGGTCGAGGACCTGACCGTGCGGGAGAACATCGTGCTCGCCCTCCAGGCCCGCCGCGGCTGGTCGCGGCCGATCCCCCGCCGCCGCCAGGACGAACTGGTCGACCGGTACGTCAAGGCGCTCCAGATCCGCCCGGCCAACCCGGAACTTCCGGTACGCGCCCTCAGCGGCGGCAACCAGCAGAAGGTGCTCCTGGCCCGCTGGCTGATCACCGAGCCCCGGTTGCTGATCCTGGACGAGCCGACCCGGGGCATCGACGTCGGCGCCAAGGCCGAGATCCAGCGGCTGGTCGTCCAACTCGCCGACGACGGCATGGCGGTGCTGTTCATCTCGGCCGAGTTGGAGGAGGTGCTGCGGCTCAGCCACAAGATCGCGGTGTTCCGGGACCGGCGGCTGGTCACCGAGCTGGAGAACACCGAGGACGTGGACGCCGACCGGGTGCTCGCCGCCATCGCCAGCGGTGCCGCCGGCCCGGTCCGACCCAGCGATGTGGACGGAGTGGACGGATGAGTGGCGTGGTACGGCACCGCCTGTTCTGGCCGCTGGCGATCCTGGCCGTGCTACTGCTCGGCAACCTGGCCTTCACCCCCGGCTTCTTCTCGATCCAGGTACGCGACGGCCACCTCTACGGCAGCCTGATCGACATCCTGCGGCTGAGTGCCCCGCTGGTGCTCGTCGCGCTCGGCATGACGGTGGTCATCGCGACCGGCGGGATCGACCTGTCGGTCGGTGCGGTGGTGGCCATCTCCGGCGCCATCGCCTGCCTGCAGATCAGCGGACAGGACAACCAGCACAGCACCGCGGGCGTACTCGTGGCGGTCGCGGTGGCGCTGCTCGCATGCGTCGCGCTCGGGCTCTGGAACGGGTTCCTGGTCGCCACCGTCGGCATCCAGCCGATCATCGCGACGCTGATCCTGATGGTCGCCGGTCGAGGCATCGCCCAACTCGTCACCGACGGGCAGATCATCACCGTGACGTCGGACCCGTACCGGCTGATCGGGGGCGGGTACTGGTTGACCTTCCCGTTCTCCGTACTGATCGCGGTGGTGGTGACGGCGGTCGCGGTGACACTGACCCGCCGTACCGCCCTGGGGCTGCTGATCGAGTCGGTGGGCGGCAACCCGTACGCCAGCCGGCTGGCCGGGATCAGGTCGCGCCGGCTGATCCTCGCCGCGTACGTCTTCTGCGCGCTCTGCGCCGGCATCGCCGGACTGATGATCAGCTCGAACGTGTCCAGCGCGGACGGCAACAACGCCGGGCTGCTGATCGAACTCGACGCGATCCTCGCCGTCGTGATCGGCGGCACCGCGCTGTCCGGCGGCAGGTTCTCGATCGCCGGCACGGTCATCGGCGCGGTCATCATCAAGTCGCTGGACACCACCATCTACACGATCGGCATCACCCCCGAGACCACGCTGCTGTTCAAGGCGATCGTGGTGATCGTGCTCTGCCTGGCGCAGTCGCCCGCCTTCCGGGCCAGGGTGTTCAACCGCCGTCGACGGCCCGAGCCACCGGCGCCGACCGCGCCGGCCCCGAAGCTGGAGGTCCCGGCATGATCGGTCTCGACGGGTCGAGAACCGCCACGGCCACGGTCCCGCCACGACCGAACCGCATCCCCGGCGTACGCCAGCGCCACCTGCCGGTGCTGGCCACGCTCGCCCTGCTGGCCCTGATGTACGGCCTCGGCGCGGTCAACTACGAGGGCTTCTCCGACACCCAGGTGCTGCTCAACGTCCTGATCGACAACGCGTTCCTGCTGGTCGTCGCGGTCGGCATGACGTTCGTGATCCTGACCGGCGGGATCGACCTGTCCGTCGGCGCGGTGGTCGCGCTGACCACCATGGTGTCGGCGTCGCTGCTGGAACAGCACGGCTGGGCACCGGGTGTGGTGCTGCCGCTGGTGCTGCTGATCGGCGCGCTGTTCGGCCTCGGCATGGGCTGCGTGATCCACTTCTTCGAGATCCAGCCGTTCATCGCGACCCTCGCCGGCATGTTCCTGGCCCGTGGGCTTTGCTACGTCATCAGCACCGACTCGATCCCGATCACCGATCCGTTCTGGACCAGCATGGCCCAGAGCAAGTTGCGCGCCGGCGGCTTCTTCGTCTCGATCAGCGTACTGATCGCGCTGGTCGTGGTGCTCGTCGCGGCGTACGTCCTGGCGTACACCCGGCTCGGGCGCAACGTGTACGCGATCGGCGGCAGCTCGCAGTCGGCCCTGCTGATGGGGCTGCCGGTGGGGCGTACGCGGATCGCGGTCTACACCATCAGCGGGCTCTGCTCGGCGCTCGGCGGAGTGCTGCTCAGCTTCTACATGCTCTCCGGTTACGGACTGCACGCGACCGGGCTGGAACTGGACGCGATCGCGGCGGTGGTCATCGGCGGCACCCTGCTGACCGGGGGCTCCGGCTACCTGTTCGGCACGGTGCTCGGGGTGCTGGTGCTGGGGCTGATCCAGACGATCATCACCTTCCAGGGCGACCTCAGCTCCTGGTGGACCAAGATCGTCATCGGCGTACTGCTCGCGGTTTTCATCCTGTTGCAACGGGCGGTTTCCCGGCGTGCGCCGTAACCGGGCGGGAAGGCGGAGGTGGTGACGCCGGGGGCCGGGCGGCCGGCCGTGATGGCGGACGTCGCCCGGCTCGCCGGGGTCTCGCACCAGACCGTGTCGCGGGTGCTCAACGAGCACCCGAACGTACGCCCGGAAACCCGCAACCGGGTGCTGCGGGCGATCGCGGAGCTGAGTTACCGGCGCAACGCGCTCGCCCGAGGGCTGGTCCGGCGACGGTCCCGGGTGCTGGGTGTGGTCAGCTTCGACACCACCCTGTTCGGCCCCGCGTCCACCCTGTACGGCATCGAGCGGGCCGCCCGCGCCGCCGGCTACTGGGTCAGCATCGCGACCCTGGAACGGATCGACCGGGCCGGCGTGCTCGCCGCCGTGGACGCGCTGGCCGAGCAGTCGGTCGAGGGCATCATCGTCATCGCCCCGCAGCTCGCGGCGGCCGGCGCACTGCACAGCCTGCCCGCCGGGCTGCCCGCGGTGGCGGTGGAGGCCGGCTTCGACGCCTGCGCGCCGGTGGTCGGCGTCGACCAGGTCGCCGGGGCGCGGCTCGCGGTGGAGCACCTGCTGGCGCTCGGGCACCAGACGGTGTGGCACATCGCCGGACCGCACGACTGGCTGGAGGCCCGGGACCGGATCGAGGGCTGGCGGGCGGCGCTGCAGCGGGCCGGGCGGCCGGTGCCGGCGATGATCGCGGGCGACTGGAGCGCCCGGTCCGGTTACGCCGCCGGGCAGGCGTTGGCCCGGCAGGCCGGCGTGACGGCGGTCTTCGCGGCCAACGACCAGATGGCGCTGGGCCTGCTGCGCGCCCTGCACGAGCGGGGCGTACGGGTCCCCGAGGAGATCAGCGTGGTCGGCTTCGACGACATCCCGGAGGCGGAGTTCCTGATCCCGCCGCTGACCACGGTGCGGCAGGACTTCGACGAGGTGGGCCGCCGGAGCATGGCGGCCCTGCTGCACCTGCTGGAAAAGGCCGGTACCGAGCCGCCGGAGCACTCGGTGACCTCGGTCGCGCCGACGTTCGTCCTGCGCAGCAGCACCGCCCCGCCCGGATTCACCACACATTGATCTTCGTCATCATGGACATGAACAAGCATCAATGCCGTTAACCCGGACATCCTTTCCTGAAGCATCACGTCAACTTTTGGTTACAGGTACAAAAGTTTTATGGCTGAGTACGTAACTTTCGCTTTACATGACCGTCATCAATGCCTAGTCTTCGATGCCAAGGGTCGCCGGATGCGGGGGTGGCGCGGATGACGGACGCAGACACGACGCCGATCGATCACGCATCCGACCAGGTCATGCTGCGGATGACCGGCATCACCAAGCGGTTCTTCGGGGTGACCGTACTCGACTCGGTCGACCTCGACTGCCGCCTCGGCGAGATCCACGCCGTCATGGGCGAGAACGGCGCCGGCAAGTCCACCTTGATGAAGATCCTCGTCGGTGCGTACCAACCGGACGGCGGGCGGATATCGATCGACGGCGCCGAGGTGCAATTCGGCCACCCACGGCAGGCGCTGGAAAAAGGCGTCAGCATCGTGCACCAGGAACTCAACCTGCTGCCCGAACGGACCGTCGCGGAGAACATCTTCCTCGGCCGGGAACCACGCCGACGGCTCGGCGTCGACCGGCGCGCGATGGAAACCGCCGCGAGCGAACTGCTTGCCACCCTCGGCGCCGACGACGTCATCGGAGCGCGTACGCCGGTCGGCCGCCTGCCGGTGGCCCAGCAGCAACTGGTCGAGATCGCCAAGGCGCTCTCCTTCGAACCCCGCATCCTGGTGCTCGACGAACCCACCGCCGCGCTGTCACCACACGAGGTGGACGCGCTGTTCGCCCGCATCCGGCGGCTGCGCGACAACGGCCTGACCGTGCTCTACATCTCGCACCGGCTCAAGGAGATCTTCGAGCTGACCGACCGGATCACCGTCCTCAAGGACGGCCGGCGGGTCGACACCGTGGACACCGCACGGGTCGACACCCGCCGGCTCGTACAGCTCATGGTGGGGCGGGAACTCGACCACTACTTCCCACCGAGGGCGACACCGGAACAGGTCGGCGAGCCCCGGTTGACCCTGCGCGGCGGCGCCGCCGGTCCGCTGCACGACATCGACCTGGAACTGCGGGCCGGCGAGATCGTCGGGCTGGCCGGTCTGGAGGGATCCGGGCGTACCGAGCTGGCGAAGCTGCTGTTCGGCGCGACCCGGCTCACCGCCGGCACCCTGACCATCGACGGGCGGACCCGCAGGCTGCGCTCACCCCGACACGCGATCCGCCACGGCATCGGCCTGCTCACCGAGGACCGCAAGAGCGAGGGCCTGGTGCTGCCGCTGTCCGTACGCGACAACAGTTTGCTCGCGATCAGGGCGATGGGCACCGCCGGTCGGCGCGGCGCAGGTGGGACCACGGCTGGCGTACGGGACCTGCTGGACCGGGTGCAGTTGCGCGGCGGCGCACCGCACCGGGAGGTGCGTTACCTGTCCGGCGGCAACCAACAGAAGGTGGTGCTGGCCAAGTGGCTGGCCACCGGCGCGACCGTACTGATCTTCGACGAACCCACCCGGGGCATCGACGTCGGCGCCAAGGCCAGCATCCACGAGCTGATGCGCGAGCTGGCCGCGAGCGGCGTGGCGATCCTGATGATCTCCTCCGAACTGCCCGAGGTGATCGGGATGGCCGACCGGATCGCGGTGATGCGACACGGCACCATCGCCGGCTGGCTGCCACCCGGTGCCAGCGAGGCCGAGATCATGCTGCTCGCCACCACGGAAGGCGCCGCCCGATGACCGCGCAGACCCTCTCCCCCACCCTCGGCCGCACCGGGCTGCCCCGCGGCGGCTTCGCCAGCGCCCCGGTGTGGTTCGTCTTCGGCGGAGTCTTCGCCGTCGCCTGGCTGCTCGTCGAACTCGACGGCGGCGACTTCATGACCGTCGGCAACCTGCAGAACATGGCCGTCCGGTCGGTGGCGCTCGGCCTGGTCGCGGTCGGCCAGACCATCGTCCTGATCGGCGGCTCACTGGACCTGTCGGTGGCGTACACCGTCGGCGTCACCGCCGTCGTCGCCTCCTTCGTGATGCAGGGCGACCCGGACCGGATGGTCCTCGGTGTACTGGTCACCCTCGCCCTCGGCGTCGTGATCGGACTGGTCAACGGCCTGGTCGTCACCGGGCTCAAGGTGAACGCGTTCATCGCCACGCTGGGCACCTCACTGGTGATCAGCGGCATCCTCAACGCCCTGTTCACCAACTTCACCGGCTCGGTGCCACGCGCCTTCCAGGGACTGGGCTACAACGCCGTCGGGCCGGTGCCGGTCTCGGTGATCCTGCTGCTGGCCGTGGTCGGCGGCGCGTGGTGGGTGCTGCGGCACACCCGGTTCGGCTACCACCTCTACGCGGTGGGCGGCAGCGAGGAGGCCGCCCGGCTCTCCGGCGTACGGTCCGCGCGGGTGATCGTGACCGCGCACGTACTGTGCAGCGTCACCGCCGTACTGACCGGGCTGTTCCTGGTCAGCCGGCTCCGGTCCGGTGCACCGTGGGTCGGCACCGACGGCGGGTACGACCTCGAGTCGATCGCCGCCGCGGTCGTCGGCGGTACCGCACTCGCCGGTGGCCGGGGAACCGTCGCCGGCACCCTCGCCGGAGTGCTGATCCTCGCCGTCATCGACCAGGTGTTCAACCAGTACGAGGTGAACGCCTTCCTCAAGACGCTGATCCGGGGCGTCATCATCGTCGGCGCGGTCGCGCTCTACGCGCTGCGGACCCAGCGGGACGAGGCGGGACTGTGACCATCACCGAGAAACCCGCTCCGGTCGTACCGCCGGAGGACAACGCCGGGCGGCGGGCCTGGACCGCGCTGCGGGCCGTGCCCCCGATCTGGGTCGTCCTGCTGGTGGTGATCGTGGTCCTGACCTGGCGCAACCCGGTCTTCATCGAGCCCGACTCGTTCGTCAACTTCCTGCGCCGCTCGGCCCCGCTGGCCATCCTCGCCGCCGGCCAGGTCTACGTGATCATCTCCGGGGAGTTCGACCTGTCGGTGGGCGCGCTGGTCACCGCGGTCGTGGTGGTCGCCGCCCGCCTCTCCGACGGCGAGGCCGCCAACACCTGGTGGCTGATCCTCCTGCTGCTGGCCGGCGGGGTGCTGGTCGGCCTGGTCAACGGCCTGGTCACCACCCGGCTGCGGGTGCCGTCGTTCATCGCCACACTGGGCATGCTGCTGGTGCTCAACGGCGCGGTGTTCCTCTGGTCCGGCGGTGCGCCACGGGGGTCGCTGGCGGACAACTTCCGGCAACTGGGCCGACGCGGCATCGAGGGCCTGCCCGGTCTCAACATCCTCCCGTACGCGCTGCTGATCCTCGTCGTGGTCGGGGTCGGGCTGTGGCTGCTGCTGCGGCACAGCCGCTTCGGCTACCAGGTCTACGCGGCCGGTGGGAACCAACGGGCCGCCGCGCTGTCCGGTGTGGACGTACGCCGGGTACGTACCGCCGCGTTCGTCATCTCCGCGCTCTGCGCGGTGGTGGCCGGCATCCTGCTCGGTGGCGCCACCGGCGTCACCGCCGAGGCTGGGGTCGGCTACGAGTTCCAGGCCATCGCCGCCGTCGTGCTCGGCGGCGCGGTGCTCGGCGGAGGGCGGGGCAGTGTGGGTACGGCGATAGCCGGCGCGCTCACCCTCCAGGCGCTCTTCTCACTGCTCAACCAGTTCGGCCTTGCCCAGTCGCTCCGGCAGGTGGTGCAGGGCGTGATCATCATCGGCGCGGCCGCGTACGCGGCACGCAGGATGCGCCGCTCGGGCTGACCATCGGCGGGTCAGGTCCATTCCACCGCTGCATTTCGAAGAACTCCGCAGTTCCCGAAACCGGAAGGAGAAAGGCCCGATGCGTTCCACCACCACATTGCGCCGCCTCGCGCTCGGCGCGGCGGCGGTGCTGGCCCTGACCGCCTGCAATTCCACCGCGCCGCAAGACGGAGAAGAGGGCGACGGCGGACCAGCCGGCAGCGGCACCGGTAACCAGTCGTCGTTCTTCGTCCAGGCCGACTACGACGCACAGGTCAAGCAGCGCGACGTCGCCCCGACCGGCCCGGCCGACTCGCCGTGGTTGCAGGCCATCGCCCCGCAGCTCACCGACACCGCGAGGTTCACCAAGCCCGGCCCGCACAACATCTGCTTCTCCAACGCGGCGGTGAACAACCCCTGGCGGCAGGTCGGGTGGACCACCATGCAGGCCGAGGCGAAGCTGCATCCGGGCGTCACGCTCACCGCGGTCGACGCCGAGGGCAAGGACGAGAAGCAGATCAGCGACATCGAGGGGCTGATCGCCGGCAAGAGGTGCAGCGCGCTGATCGTGTCGCCGAACACCACCAAGGCGCTCACCCCGGCGGTGGAGAAGGCATGCGCGGCCGGGCTGCCGGTGGTCGTCTTCGACCGGGGCGTGGAGACCGACTGCGCGACCACGTTCATCCACCCGATCGGCGGCTACGCGTTCGGGGCTACCGCGGCCGAGTTCCTGGTCGAGAAGGTGAAGAAGGGCGGCAGGATCCTCGCCCTGCGTATCCTGCCGGGTGTCGACGTACTGGAGACGCGCTGGTCGGCGGCGAAGGTGATCTTCGACCAGGCGGGCGCCAACGTGGTCGGGGTGGAGTTCACCGACGGTGACGCGGCCAAGGTGAAGACCATCGTGAACGACTACATCGAACGGTTCGGCTCGATCGACGGGGTCTGGATGGACGCCGGGGCCACCACGGTCGCGGCGATCGAGGCGTTCGAGGACGCGGGCGCGGAGATCCCACCGATCAACGGCGAGGACCAGCAGGACTTCCTGAAGATCTGGCAGGACAAGAAGCTGACCGCGATCGCCGCCACGTACCCGACCTACCAGTGGCGTACGCCCGTGATCGCGGCGGTCGACATCCTCGCCGGCAAGCAGGTGCCGAAGGAGTGGGTGCTGCCGCAGCCGACGATCACCGACGCCAACCTGGCCCAGTACGTCCTGCCGGACATGCCGCCGCTGCACTACGCCCTCTGCGGCTGCGAGAAGATGCCCGGCTTCCCCGCCGACTGGGGCGGCAAGTAACCGCGTCGTCGACCGGGGCCCGGCGGTGCCGCCGCCGGGCTCCGACCCACCGGAAGGAGCAGCGTGTACGGCATCGGCGCCAACACCTGGATCTGGGTCTCCCCGCTCACCGACGAACGACTCGCCGCGCTCGCCCCGCGGATCGCCGGCTGGGGCTTCGACACCATCGAACTGCCGATCGAGTCACCGGGCGACTGGGATCCCGGACGCACCGCAGACCTGCTTGCCTCGCTCGGGCTCGGCGCCACCACCTGCGCGGTCATGCCGCCGGGGCGGGACCTGGTGACCGACGACCCCGACGTGGCCGCCGCGACCGCCGACTACCTGCGAGCCTGCGTACGGGCAGCAGCCCGGCTCGGCGCCCGGGTGGTGGCCGGACCGATCTACGCCCCGGTCGGGCGGACCTGGCCGCTCGATCCGATCGCCCGGCGGGCGACCATCCGGCGGCTGGTCGACCGGCTCCGCCCGCTCGCCGACGAGGCGGCGGCACATCGGGTCACCCTCGCCCTGGAACCGCTGAACCGGTTCGAGACGAGCCTGGTCAACACCGTCGAGCAGGGCCTGGAGGTGGTCGAAGCGGTGGACAGCCCCGGGCTCGGGCTGGCCCTGGACACATTCCACATGAACATCGAGGAACGCGATCTGCCGGCCGCGCTGCGTTCCGCCGGCCGCTGGTTGGCGCACGTGCAGGTCTGCGCGAACGACCGGGGCGCACCCGGCAGTGACCATCTCGACTGGCCCGGCATCGTCGACGCGCTGGCCGACGTGGGCTATGCCGGGCCGCTGTGCATCGAGTCGTTCACCTCGGAGAACCGTACGATCGCGACCGCGGCGGCGATCTGGCGGCCACTCGCGCCGAGCCAGGACGAATTGGCGACCTCGGGGCTGGCCTTCCTGCGGGCGCTGCTCGCGGGGCGGGAGGCGCCCGCTCGGGCCCGACTCTGACCGGCGCACCGACGCACCCGGCGCCAGCCGTCGCCGGGTGGCTGCCACCTGCCCTTTCACCGCCTCCGCAATGCCAATTAAGACATTGACTTCTATCTATTCATGAAGGCAACCTGTTGTTGCGAGACGAATGCGTGGGGGACGGTCCCCCGTTCGGCGGCGCATTCCAGCGGTACCACCACCACCGCTGCCCGTCGAGAGGAGACGGCATGCGTCGCCGTTTCTCAGTGCTGGTCACCCTGTCCGCCGTAGTCCTGACGTTCCTCGTACTGCCGGCCCGACCGGCCGCCGCCGCGCCGTTCCGCGCGCTGCTCTTCTCCGAGACCGCCGGTTACCGGCACGACTCGATCCCCGCCGGCATCACCATGTTCAACCAACTCGCGGCCGAGAACGGCTTCACCGTGGTCGCCTCCGAGGACTCCTCGGTCTTCACCCCGGCCAACCTGGCCACCTTCGACGTGGTGATCATGTTCCAGACCTCCGGCATGGTCTGGGACAACGACGCCCAACGCCAGGCCATCCAGGGCTACGTCGCCGCCGGAGGCGGCATCGCGGCCATCCACAACGCCACCGACATGGGCATCGAGGCCACCTATCCCTGGTGGGACAACCTGGTCAACGGCGGCGCGCACATGCC
Organism: Micromonospora sp. NPDC049523; assembly: GCF_040676775.1. Classification (NCBI taxonomy): domain Bacteria; kingdom Bacillati; phylum Actinomycetota; class Actinomycetes; order Micromonosporales; family Micromonosporaceae; genus Micromonospora; species Micromonospora sp. NPDC049523. Next base: position 378,930 of record NZ_JBFAPP010000001.1, read on the forward strand.
CGCGCACTCCCCCGGGGTGCTGCCGGGCACCGCCCACGTCGCGGACAAGGCACACCCGTCGACGGTCGGCCTGCCGGACCGGTGGAACCGCAGCGAGGAGTGGTACAACTTCGACCGCAACCCGCGCGGCGACGTACACGTGCTGGTCACCGCCGACGAACGGACGTACGACCCGGGTGGTGCGAGGATGGGCGCGGACCACCCGATCTCCTGGTGCCGCGAGGCCGAGGGCGGCCGGATCTGGACCACCGCCATGGGCCACGCCGCCTCCTCCTACAGCGAGACGCTCTTCCGCCAGCACATCCTCGGCGGGGTGCAGTGGGCCGCCGGTGACAAGCCCGGCGACTGCGGCGGCACGATCTGGGGAAACTTCGAGAAGGTCGCCCTGGACGAGAACACCGCCGACCCGATGGCGCTCGACATCGCCGCCGACGGCCGGGTCTTCTACGTCCAGCGCGCCGGACAACTGAAGATCTTCAAGCCGTCGAACAACTCCACCGTCACCTCCGGCACGCTGAGCGTCTACACCGGGGGTGAGGACGGCCTGGTCGGCATGGCCCTCGACCCGAACTTCGCGACCAACAAATGGATCTACCTCTACTACTCGCCGTCGGCCGCGACCACCGACGTCAACCGGCTCTCCCGGTTCACCGTCAACGGCGACACCCTCGACCCGGCCAGCGAACGGGTGCTGCTCGACGTGCCGGCGTACCGGTCGCGGACCAACCCGGAACCGGGCCACACCGGCGGGTACGTCGCCTTCGGCCCCGGCGGCAACCTCTACCTGTCGGTCGGCGACGACACTCCCCCGAACTACGACCCGGCCTGGCAGGGCTACGCCCCACTGGACTGGCGGCCGGGCCGGTCGTTCCTTGACGCGGCCCGCTCCGCCGGCAACACCAACGACCTGCGCGGCAAGATCCTGCGGATCCACCCCGAAGTCGGCGGCACCTACACCATCCCGAGCGGCAACCTCTTCTCGCCCGGTACGGCGAACACCCGGCCGGAGATCTACGCGATGGGCTTCCGCAACCCCTTCCGTTTCCAGGTCGACCCCCAGACCGGCTGGATCAACATGGCCGACTACGGGCCCGACCGGGGTGGCCCGACCACCAACCGGGGCCCGGAGGGGCTCGTCGAGATCAACGTGATCAAGCAGGCCGGCAACTTCGGCTGGCCGTTCTGTCACGGCGACAACCAGGCGTACGCGCCGTACAACCCGGACACCGGGGTGGTCGGGGCGAAGTTCAACTGCAACGCACCGGTCAACAATTCGCCGAACAACACCGGCCTCACCACCCTGCCCCCACTGGTCCAGCCCCAGGTCTGGTACGGCTACGGCGTCTCGCCGCAGTGGCCGGAACTGGGCGAGGGCGGGGCGGCCCCGATGGGCGGACCGGTCTACCGCTACAATGCCGCGTCCACCTCGCCGACCAAGTTCCCCGCCTACTACAACGGGGTGCACTTCTTCTACGAGTGGGCCCGCAACTACGTCAAGGAAATCCACTTCGACTCCACCGGCGCACTGGTGAAGATCAACCCGTTCCTGCCGACCGCCTTCTTCAACAAGCCGATGGACATGCGGTTCGGGCCGGACGGTTCGCTCTACGTACTGGAGTGGGGGGCGAACTTCGGCGGCGGGAACAACGACTCCGGGCTCTACCGGATCGACTACTCCAGTGGGGACCGCTCACCGATCGCCAAGGCCACCGCCACCCCGGACAACGGCCGTACGCCGCTGACGGTGCAGTTCTCCAGTGCCGGCTCGTACGACCCGGATCCGGGTGACGTCATCACGTACGCCTGGGATCTCGACGGGAACGGCAGCACCGACTCCACCGCGGCCAACCCGTCGCGGGTGTACACCGCCAACGGCAACATCACCGCCCGGCTGACCGTGACCGACAGCACCGGCAACAGCGCCTTCGCCAACGTACCGATCACGGTCGGCAACACCGCACCGACGGTCGCCATCACCGGACCGCCCAACGGCGGCATGCTCGACTTCGGTCAGCAGGTCGCGTACACGGTGTCGGTGACCGACCCGGAGGACGGCGCGGTCAACTGCGCCCAGGTGTTCATGAATCCCGCCCTCGGGCACGACGACCACCAGCACCCGACCAGTGACTACGCCGGCTGCACCGGCACCGTCTCCACCGAACTGCTCGGCGGGCATCCGGACGGGGCGAACCTGTACTACGTACTCAACGCCCGTTACCAGGACAACGGCGCCGGCACGGTGGCCCGGCTGACCGGCTACGCCAACTCGATCCTGCAACCGAAGCACAAGCAGGCGGAATACTTCACCGGCCAGTCCGGCATCCGGGTGGTCGACCAGGGCGGGGCGGAGAGCGGCAAGCGGATCGGCGACGTCAGCAACAACGACTGGATCATGTTCGATCCGATGAGCGTGCAGGGCATCAACTCGGTCAGCTACCGGCTGTCGAGCCCGACCGGCGGCGGCTCGATCGAACTGCGTGCCGACTCACCCACCGGTCAACTGCTGGCCACCGCACCCGTTGCGGGCACCGGAGGCTGGGACACGTACGTGAACCAGCCCGCCGTACCGGTCAGCGCCCTGTCCGGTACGCACAAGCTGTACATGGTGTTCAAGTCGTCGGTGGACAACAACTTCGACCTGGACTCGTTCACCTTCGGCGGCGCCGGGGTCGGCACCACGCCGGCCGGGGGCATCGCCGGTCGGACCTGGACGCTCACCGCGACGTCCAGCGGCAAGCTCGCCGACGTCAACGCGCAGTCGACGGCCGACGGTGCGGTGGTGCACCAGTGGGCGGCGACGGGTGGCACCAACCAGCGCTGGCAGGCGGTCGACGCCGGTGGTGGCACGGTGCAGCTCAAGGCCGTACACAGCGGCAAGTGCATGGCGGTGACCGGCGGCTCCACCGCCACCGGCACCGGGATCACCCAGGTCACCTGCGGCACCGCGGCGAGTCAGCGGTGGCAGCCGGCGGCCATCTCCACCGGTGTCTACGAGCTCAGGGCCGCGCACTCCGGCCTCTGCCTGGACGTCAGCGGCAACTCCCTCGCCGACGGCGCGACGCTGATCCAGTGGACCTGCAGCGGTGGCACCAACCAGAGGTGGCGGCTGACCCAGGTCGCCTGACCTTTCCCTGTCCCGGGCAACCGCACCTGTCGGGGGTGTGGTTGCCCGGGCCGGCCGGATGGGAGGGCCTTCGTCCCTTCCCGGCCGAGGCGTACCCGACCTGGAAGTTCGGCAACGTGAGTTTCGCGCTGAGTTAGCTTTCGTCAGCCCGGGGTATGCGCGGCGTCATGACCGGTTCGAGAAGTCGGCGCGGTGTGTTGATCGCCTTGGACACGGGGTCGTGAACGGGGTCTGTCGGGTCGAATCCGGGTCCCGGCTCGACCCGGATCTCCGGGACGGGGACGACCACACCGCATTCCTGGCAGCGTCCCTCCTGGTCGAGAAGACCACCGTCCTGGTCATGGCTGAGGGTGCGTTTCACCCCGGCCGGGGAGTAGAACGTGTCCCCCCAGTTCATCAGGGCGTGCACGATCGGCCACAGGGCGATGCCTTTGGCAGTCAGCCGGTACTCGACGGTTCCGGCCCCGTCGTCGTCACGGGTGAGCACATCTTCCTGCACGAGGGACTTCAGCCGGCCGGTCAGTACGGCGCGGGGAATCCCGAGTTGGGTGGCGAAGTCTCCGAACCGACGTACGCCGTAGAACGCGTCGCGGACGATGAGGAACGTCCAGCGCTCTCCGACCACTTCCAAGGATCGCGCCAGCGAGCAGTTGCGGTCCGCGTAGGTGCTGGGAAGAGGCATGATGTCACTCTACCGCACTAGTTCAATCGTTGAACTGACCGCGTGTTACGGTGGACGAGTTCAATGACTGAACCGGTCAGATCTCACCGCGTGGTGACGGGTGGCCAGGTCCGGTCGGCGACGTGTCACTGGCATCACACCAAGCTTGAGGAGGCTGCCTCGTGTACCAGTTCCTTGTTTCCTTCACCGTCCAGCCGGAGCATCGCGACGACTTCGTCCAGTTGGCCAAGAAGACCGCGCGCGACTCCCTCGCGAACGAGCCCGGCTCCCGCCGGTTCGAGGTCCTCGCGGACGAGGAGAATCCGGACCTCTTCTACCTGAACGAGGCCTACGCGAACGCCGAGGCGTTCAACACGCACGCCAGCGGCCCCTACTTCGGTGCGTTCTTCGCCGAAGCCAGCACCTATGCCGAAGGCCCGACGTGGCTCATGAAGGGAAACGTCGTCGGCGACGCGACCGCCGCGTAAGCCACGACCGGCGGCGACCCGAGATCACCTCGGGCCGCCGCCTCCTGGTCGAGACGGCAGCTAGCGCTGCCGCAACATCGCCCCGGCGGGACCCGCCGGCGCCGGTACGGCCTCGTCAACGTCGACCGCCGGCTGCGAGAACTGCGCGTGGTAGAGCCGGTGGTACGCGCCCTCCACGGCCAACAGCTCCGCATGGGTGCCCTGCTCGACGATCCGGCCGCTCTCCATCACCAGGATCAGGTGCGCGTCCCGAATCGTCGAAAGCCGGTGCGCGATCACGAAGCTGGTCCGGTCCGAGCGCAGCGCGGCCATCGCCCGCTGCAACAACACCTCGGTACGGGTGTCCACCGAACTCGTCGCCTCGTCCAGGATCAGCAGCGACGGGTTGGACAGGAACGCGCGGGCGATCGTGATGAGCTGCTTCTCGCCGGCACTGACGTTGCTGCCCTCCTCGTCGATCACCGTGTCGTAACCGTCGGGCAGGCTGCGTACGAACCGGTCGACGAAGGTCGCCTTGGCCGCCGCGAGGATCTCCTCCTCGCTCGCCTCCGGGTTGCCGTACGCGATGTTCTGCCGGATCGTGCCGCCGAACAACCAGGTGTCCTGCAGCACCATGCCGATCTCGGAGCGCAGCGTGTCCCGACTCAGGTCGGTGAGGTCCACCCCGTCCAGGGTGATCCGGCCACTGTCCAGCTCGTAGAAGCGCATGACCAGGTTGACCAGCGTGGTCTTGCCGGCACCGGTGGGCCCGACGATCGCTACCGTGTGACCGGGCTCGGCAACCAGCGACAGGTCCTCGATCAGCGGCTTGTCGTGCTCGTACCGGAAGGAGACCCGTTCGAACTCGACCCGGCCGTGCCGGTCGGTGAGCGGAGCCGGTCGCGCCGGGTCCGGGCTCTGTTCCTCGGCGTCGAGAAGGTCGAAGACCCGCTCCGCCGAGGCGACCCCGGACTGGAGCAGGTTCGCCATCGACGCGACCTGGGTCAGCGGCTGGGTGAACTGCCGCGAGTACTGGATGAACGCCTGGACATCACCGAGGCTCATCGCGCCCGAGGCGACCCGCAGACCGCCGATCACCGCAATCGCCACGTAACTCAGGTTCCCGATGAACATCATCGACGGCATGATGATGCCGGAGACGAACTGGGCGCCGAAGCTCGCCTTGAACAGCTCGTCGTTCTTCGCCACGAAGGACGCCTCGATCTCGCGCTGCCGGCCGAACACCTTGACCAGCTCGTGGCCGGTGAACGCCTCCTCGATCTGCCCGTTGAGCGCCCCGGTGTGCTTCCACTGGGCGACGAACTCCTTCTGCGACCGCTTGGCGATCTGCTTGGTGACCCAGACCGACAGCGGCACCGCGACCAGCGCGACCACCGCCAGCAGGGGCGAGATCACGAACATCATGACCACCACGCCGACCACGGTCAGCAGCGAGGTGAGCAGCTGGCTCAGCGTCTGCTGCAAACTCGTCGAGATGTTGTCGATGTCGTTGGTCACCCGGCTGAGCAGCTCACCCCTGGGTTGCTTGTCGAAGTACGGCAACGGCAACCGGTTGAGCTTGTCCTCGACGTCGGACCGCAGCCGGCGGATGGTGCGCTGCACGACCCCGTTGAGGATGTAGCCGGCCAGCCAGGAGAGCAGACTGGCACCGGCGAAGAGGATCATCACCAGCAGCAGCACCCGGCCGAGCCGGTCGAAGTCGATGCCGACCCCGGGCACCACGTCCGCCTTGGCGATGATGTCGGCGAACGAGTCGTTGCCGGCCGCCCGCGCCCCCTCGACCGCCTGCTCCGTGGTCGTCCCCGGCGGCAACTGCTTGCCGATCACGCCGGAGAAGATGATGTCGGTGGCATGTCCGAGGATCTTCGGACCGATGACGCTGAGGCTCACGCTGGCGATGACGAGCGTGATCACCCCGATGAGCTGTAGCCGGTGCGGCCGTAGCCGGCCCATCAGCCGCTTGGCCGAGGGCAGGAAGTTCATCGACTTCTCGGCCGGCATGCCCGCGCCCATCCAGGGCGGGCCACCGCCGCGCCGCCCGGCCTCGGGCAGCCGGGCAGGCGCGGTGCCGGTGGTTTTCTGGCTCATCCCCGTACTCCGTGTCTGGTCTGGTGCCGGCTGGCTGCTCATGCCACCGCCGCCACGCTGAGCTGGGATTCCACGATCTCGGCGTACGTGGGGCAGGTGTCGATCAGTTCCTGGTGGCGGCCGATCCCGACGATCGCCCCGTCCTCCAGGACGATGATCTGGTCGGCGTCGACGATGGTGGAGACCCGCTGCGCCACGATCACCACGGCGGCGTCCGAGGTGACCGGCCGCAGTGCGGCCCGCAGCCGGGCGTCGGTGCCGAGGTCGAGCGCGGAGAACGAGTCGTCGAAGAGGTAGATCTCCGGCTTGCGGACCAGCGCGCGGGCGATCGCCAGCCGTTGTCGCTGGCCACCGGAGAGGTTCGTGCCGCCCTGGGCGACCGGTGCCTCCAGCCCCTCCGGCAGCGCCTCGACGAAGTCTCGGGCCTGCGCGATCTCCAGGCTGGTCCAGAGCTCGTCGTCGGTCGCGTCCGGGTTGCCGTAGCGCAGGTTGCTGGCGACGGTGCCGGAGAACAGGTACGGGCGCTGGGGCACCAGGCCGATCCGCTGCCACAGGATGTCCGGGGACAGTTCGCGTACGTCCGTGCCGTCCACCAGCACCGTGCCGCCGGTCGCGTCGAAGAGTCGGGGCACCAGGCCGAGCAGCGTGGTCTTGCCCGCCCCGGTGCTGCCGATGATCGCCGTGGTCTGGCCGGCGTGGGCGCGGAACGAGATGTCCCGCAGCACCGGGGCCGCCGCGCCCGGGTACTGGAACCGCACGTCGCGCAGTTCGAGTTCGCCGTGGGCGGTGACCTCGGTGACCGGCTGGGCCGGCGGCACGACCGAGGAGTCGGTGTCGAGCACCTCGACGATCCGCTCGGCGCAGACCGCCGCGCGCGGCACCATCATCAGCATGAAGGTCGCCATCATGACCGACATCAGGGTGAGCATCAGGTAGCTGAGGAAGGCGGTCAGCGCGCCGATCTGGATATGGCCGGCGTCGATCCGGGACGCCCCGAACCAGAGCACCGCGACGCTGGAGGCGTTCAGCACCAGCATCACGATCGGGAAGATCAGCGCCATCAGCCGGCCCGTACGCAACGCGGTCGCGGTCAGGTCGGCGTTCGCGACGTCGAACCGGCGGGTCTCGTACGGCTCCCGGACGAACGCGCGGACCACCCGGATGCCGGAGATCTGCTCGCGCAGTACCCGGTTGACCGTGTCGATCCGGGTCTGCATCAGCCGGAACTGCGGCACCATCTTGCGGATGATCAGGCCGATGGACAGGACCAGCACCGGTACGCAGACGACCATCAACCAGGACAGGCCGACGTCCTCGCGCATCGCCATGATGACGCCGCCGACGCAGGTGATCGGAGCCGCGACGAGCAGGGTGCAGCTCACCACGACCAGCATCTGCACCTGTTGCACGTCGTTGGTGTTCCGCGTGATCAGCGATGGTGCGCCGAACTGCCCGACCTCGCGGGCGGAGAAGCTCATCACCCGGCCGAAGATCGCGGTGCGTACGTCCCGGCCGAAACTCATCGCGGTCCGGGCACCGTAGAAGACGGCCGCGATCGAACAGGCGATCTGTACGCCGCTGACCAGCAGCATCCAGCCGCCGGTATGGAGGATGTAGCCGGTGTCGCCCCGGGCGATGCCCTGGTCGATGATGTCGGCGTTGAGGCTCGGCAGGTAGAGCGAGGCCATGGTGCCGACGAGTTGCAGCAACACCACGTAGGTGAGCGGTCGCCGGTACGGTCGTAGGTAGGTACGGAGTAAACGAGTCAGCATCGGTGACCCCCCGAATCAGAGATGCGGCGGCCGGTCATGACGGATCCGGCTGGTGTTGGCGAACGCCCTCGAGCAGTACGGACACGATCTGCTCCGCGGTCATCGGATCACCATCGGTGATCGTGGGATGGGAGCCGGAGAAGGCCAGCAGCCGCAGCAGCCGGGCGACCTCCTGCACGGAGAAACGAAGTTGGTCCCGGTCGGGTTCGAGAATCCGGGCGATCTCGGCCTGGATCCGCTCGTTGGTCGGTCGGATCGAGGCGCGGTGCGCCTCCCGGTCAGGTGGTGGCGTGTTCAGCCCGACCGCGGTCAGCAGGTTGAGCACTCTGATCAGCCGACGCTGGATGATGCCGGTCGCCTCGACCAGCCGTTCGGTCAGCGGCAGGGTCAGGTCGAGCTTGGCGAACTCCGCCCACACCGGTTCCGGGTCCAGGGCCGCGGCGATCGCCGCCTGGATGAGGGCCTGCTTGTCCGGGAAGACGCGGAAGATGGTTCCCTCGGCGACGCCCGCGGCCTCGGCGATCTGCCGGGTGCTGACCTTGGTTCCGTACTCGCTGACCAGCGGGAGCGTGGCCGCGATCAGCGCAGCGCGGCGCTCGTCCGGCGGCAACGGCCGGGCGCGACCGGAGCTTGGTCCGCACGATGACGGTTGAGCCGGCTCGGACGGAGTCCCGCTCAGGGAGGTGTGCACGGGGCGACCTTAACTGAGTGAGTCACTCACTCACAAATGAAATAGCACTCACTCCGGGTCGGAACCGCCCCGGTTCCGACCCGGAGACGCCCGGACCGGCCGGGACCCTGCTGTCACCGGCCAGTCTGGCGTACGAGGAAGAGCAATTCGAGGTATTTAATTCGGGCGAAAAGGCCCCAGAAGGGCTCAGCTCACGAGGCTCGCCCGGAGCTGGTCCAGGACCACGCGCGCGGCGGTCGGGCCGGCGTTCAGGTACCAGGGGTCGTCGTCGACCGCGACCGCCCGCTTCGCGACGACCGCCTCGAGCGTCGGCCAGATCGGTGCCCGGGTCAGCGCGTCGGCCTTCGCGGCGCCGCCCTGCACCCCGTAGAACAGCCAGTCGGCGTCCGCCAGGTCGAGCTGTTCGTTGCTGATGTCCTGCGAGGTCTTGTCGAACTGCTGGCTCTTCGGCCGGGCCAGGCCGGCGTCCTCGGCGATGCTGCCGGTGAACGAGGCGACCCCGAAGATCCGGGTACGGTCGCCGTTGACCCGCAGGAAGGAGACGGTCGCCGGCTTGCCCAGCGACCGGCCGACCCCGGCGGCATCGGTGTGGAAGGTGTCCAGGATCCCCTGCGCCTGCGTGGACCTGCCGGCCGCCGCCGCGATCAGCAGGAAGTCCTGCTTCCAGTTCACGCCGGTGCCCTCGGTCACCACGGTCGGCGCGATCGCGGAGGCCGCCTTGTACACGTCGCCCTTGAGCACCGAGGAGTTCATCAGGATCAGGTCCGGCTTGACCTGCGCCACCGCCTCCAGGTTCGGCTCACCCCGGCCGCCCACGTCGCTGATCTGCGCGAGCTGCGCGGCGTACTGGGGGAAGGCGGTGGTGAGGTAGGCGGGCACCAGCGCCGCGTCGTCACCGCGGGTGGCGGCGACCGGCACGACCCCCAGGGTCAGCAACCCGTCGAGCTGCCCGGTGGAGAGCACCACGACCCGGGTCGGCTGCCGGGGAACGGTCGTGCTGCCGGCAAAGTGCCCGACCGTACGGGGGAAGGCGCCGTCGGCCGCGTCACTGCCCATGCCGGCGGGGACCGTACGCGGTGCGGTGAAGGCGGTCGGTGCGGCCGCCGGAGTGGCGCTGTCCGCCGCCTCGGGATCGGGTGAGCCGGCGCATCCGGCGGCCACGGCAACGGCGACAGCCCCGGAGAGGGCGGCGAGCGAAAGGGTACGGGCCCGCTTGCGGGCGCTCGAATTCGTCAAGATCACTAGGTTAGCTTAGCCTAACCTCGGCCCATGATATTTTCTGGCCGTGCCCCCTGACCTCAGCAGATATCCGGGCGCCGGCACGGCCACCGCCCACCCGGCCGAATCCGGCGGGACCGCACCGGCAACCGGGGCACCCGCGCCACGACCGCCGGCAACGGTTGCCGGACCGTCGTCACGGCGACTCTCGAGCGGCCGGATCGCGGGGCTGCTCGTCGCCGTCGCGGTGCTCGTCCTGCTGGTGACGGTGAGCGTGGCCCTGGGCTCCCGCACGATCGCCCTGCCGGACGTCTGGCGCGTGCTCTGGCATCCTGACGGCAGCCGGGACTCCATCGTGGTCTGGCAGCTACGAATGCCCCGTACGATGCTCGGGGTCGCGGTCGGCGCGGCGCTCGGGCTCGCCGGCGCGGTGATGCAGGCCCTGACCAACAACCCGCTGGCCGATCCGGGCCTCCTCGGGGTCAACGCCGGTGCCGCCTTCGCGGTGGTGACCGCGATCGCCGTCTTCGGCGTCACCCAGGTGACCGGCTACGTCTGGTTCGCGTTCCTCGGCGCGGCCCTGGCCGCCCTGCTCGTCTTCGGCCTCGGCGGGCGCACAGCCGGACCCGCCGGTCAGATCCGGCTCGTGCTGGCCGGCGCCGCACTCTCCGCGAGCCTCGGCGCCTGCACCGGCATCATCACCATGTTCAACTCCACCGCCTTCGACTCGTACCGGTTCTGGGTGGTCGGATCGCTGGACAGCCGCGACGCGCAAACCCTCGGCCGGATCGCACCCTTCCTGGTCGTCGGCGTACTGCTCGCCCTCACCCTGCCCCGTCAACTCAACGCGATGGCACTCGGCGAGGACGTCGGCCGGTCACTCGGTGTCCCGGCGGTACGGATGCGCCTGGTCGCCTTCACCTCGGTCACCCTGCTCTGCGGCGCGGCCACCGCGGCGGCCGGGCCGATCGGCTTCGTCGGGTTGGTGATCCCGCACGCCGTACGGCTGGTCGTCGGGGTGGACCAACGGTGGGTGCTGCCGTACTCGCTGCTCACCGCGCCGATCCTGGTGCTGGGCAGTGACATCCTCGGCCGGGTGGTGGCCCGTCCCGGCGAACTCGAAGTCGGCATCGTCACCGCGTTCGTCGGCGCCCCGGTGCTGCTGGGACTGGTCGTACGCCGCCGGGCCGGCCGATCGTGACCGCGCCCCGGGTGCTGCACGGCCCCGGCCGGATCGCCGTCCGCTACCACCGGCGGTCCGCTGCCACGGTCGCGGTGCTGCTGCTCGGCTGCGCGGTGATCTGGGCCGTCACCATGTCCACCGGCGAGTACGCGCTCGGCCCGGGCCAGGTGTGGCACGTGCTCACCGGCGGCGGCGACCGCACCAGCCGCCTGATCGTGCTCGACCTGCGGCTGCCCCGCACCGTCGCCGCGCTGCTGGTCGGCATGGCGCTCGGGCTCTCCGGCGCCATCTTCCAGAGCCTGTCCCGCAACCCGCTGGGCAGCCCGGACATCATCGGTTTCACCACCGGTTCGGCCAGCGGTGCCCTGGTGGTCCTGCTGGTCGTCGGCGAGACTTCGGGCACCCTGGTGTTCGGTACGCTGCTCGGCGGCTTCGCCACCGCCATCGCCGTCTACCTGCTCGCGTACGCGCAGGGCATCCACGGGCAGCGGCTGATCCTGGTCGGCATCGGGATCGGCGCCATGCTCGCCTCGGTGAACGACTACCTGCTCACCCGCGCGGAACTGGAACAGGCGCAGGCGGCCAAGACCTGGCTCTTCGGCAGTCTCAACGCGATCGCCTGGCGGCACGTCGTACCACTGGCCGTCGCGCTGGCCGTACTGGTGCCGGTCACCATGGCCCTGGGACCCCGGCTGCGTGCCCTGGAACTCGGCGACGACATCGCCGCCGGGCTCGGCGTACCGGTCAACCGCAGCCGGCTGATGCTGCTGCTGTGCGGCGTGACGCTGGCCGCCGCCGCCATCACCGCGGCCGGTCCGATCGGCTTCCTGGCCCTGGCCGCGCCGCAGCTTGCCCGCCGGCTCACCCGGGCGCCGAGCATGCCGCTGATCCCCTCGGCGATGATGGGCGCGCTGCTCCTGCTCGGTGCGGACCTGCTCGCGCAGCGGGCGCTGGCCCCGTTCCAGATCCCGGTCGGCCTGGTCACCGGGGCGCTGGGCGGCGGTTATCTGATGTGGCTGCTCACCCGCGGAGCCACCCGCCGACCGTGAGCACGTTCATTCCTGCACGATGCCGGTGACGACCCCCATCGCGATCCACTGTGGATGACTGTGGATGACCGTCGGTGATCAAGGGCGCGGTCACGCACAGGTGCCGTGGCCCGGCGGACGGGTTTCCCGGCCGCGACGCAGGCCGGTACGACGAGGTGATCTTCAGCGGGACGGCTGGCACCTTCGGCTGATCTGTGGTCCGGCGCACGGACACCTCGGTACCGACGATCGGCCGCTGGCCAGAAATCGATCAATCGGCGAGGCCCCAGTGAATCTTGACAATGGATGCGACGCACAACACACTTCGGCCAACTGCGTGATCTTCCCATGCCGCCCCGGTAATCGACCTGCCGTGGGCGGTTTCCGTGCACGCCTCGACCGGAGGAACCTCTCATGAGGAGCATCAGAAAACCGGCCAGAGTCAGTCGGCTGGTAGCACTACTCACCGTGCCCGCAGCCCTCGTGTTGGGCGCCCTGCCCAGCCTCGCCAACTCCGCCGACAACGGACAGGTGGGACCGACCCGCAAGTCCAGCACCGAGCAGAACGGCGTCGCGCTCATGCGCATCGTCGCCGCGGACAAGGGTGAGGTCGACAAGCTCGCCGACCTCGGCGTCGACCTCGTCGAGTACAGCAAGCCGCTGGACAACGGCATCGAGGTGCACGCCGTACTGAGCCCGGAGGAAACCGCGGCCCTGCGTGACCTGGGCTTCGACGTCCAGGGCAAGATCTCCGACCAGGACGACTACCGGGCCAACGTGGCCGAGCGCAAGGCCGCGATCGCGGCCACCGAGGCGCTGGCGCTCGAAGCCGACACGCTGACCGTGCTGCGGGCCGAGTGGTTCACCAGCCTCGACGGCAACCGCTTCCTGTCGTTCGAGATCAAGTCCGACGCGGGCGCCGACTCCGCCACCGTGATCAGCGCGAGCTGGGACACCGGCATGAACACCCCGCCGGCCTCCGGTGGCACCGCCACCATGTCCCGCTTCACCGATGCCGGCGAGTACATGTACCACCGGTTCACCTCCCCGCTGGCGCTGAACACCCCCGAGCCGAACAAGGTGACCTTCACCAGCAGCAAGGGCGGCACCGTCAAGGCTTCGGTGACCCAGTGGCTGGGCAAGCCGAAGGAGGCGCCGGGCGAGCACTACGTCTCGGACTTCGTCGACCACTACATGGACCCGACCGAGATCACCGAGCGGATCACCGGGCTCGCGGCCGAGTTCCCGAACATCACGCAGATCATCGACCTGCCGAACCTGACCAACGGGTACCGCCGCCAGGCACAGGCCCAGTTCGGCACCGCCGCGGCGAGCACCTTCTACGTCACCACCAAGGCATGGGGGCACGAGGGCGGCAACGACACCACCGTGTCGCTGGTCAACCCCGGTGCGGCCAACCAGGCGCTGACCGTACTGGTGGCCGGCAAGACCGTGATGGTCTCCCTGGCGACCGACGCCGCCGGTGCCCTGAGCAGCACCGCCGCGCAGGTGGTGGCCGCGCTGAACGCGGACGCCGCCGCCTCGGCCCTGCTGACCGCGAGCACCTACCGCGGCAACGCCGGCACCGGCTTGGTCGCCGCGGCCGGCGTGACCCGGCTCAGCGACAACCTCCAGGCTCCGGCGAGCATCTCCCGCGAGCCGTTCCAGATGAAGGCGCTGCGCATCGGGCGGGCCAAGGACGGCTCCAAGCCGGGCGTGTACCTCTACTGCCAGCAGCACGCGCGGGAGTGGGTCACCCCGATCACCTGCGTCGAGACCGCCGAGCGGCTGCTGCGCAACTACGAGCGGGACACCAAGACCCGCAACCTGGTCAACGGCCTGGACATCTTCATCCTGCCGGTGGTCAACCCGGACGGCGCGCACTACAGCATGTACGACTTCAACTCGCAGCGTAAGAACATGACCAACCACTGCGCCGCGAACGCCGCCGACCCGGCGAACCGCAACTCCTGGGGCGTCGACCTGAACCGCAACCAGAACGCCGGTTCGCTGTTCGACGGCTACAACGGTGCCTCGTCGAGCTGCACCAGCGGCACCTACGCCGGCCCGAGCGAGCAGTCCGAGCCGGAGGCCAAGAACGAGGACTGGCTGATCAACACGTACCCGAACATCAAGTTCTCGATGAACACCCACTCGTACGGTGGGTACTTCATGTGGGCGCCGGGTGCGTACAAGACCGCCGGTCGTGAGGTGCTGCCGCGGACCGACTTCGGTACCGAGAACTACTTCTGGAACGCCTCGTCGAAGATCCTGAACGCGGTCCAGTCCCACCGGGGTACGGCGATCTGGCCGGGTCGTACCGGCCCGACCACCGACGTGCTCTACTCGGCGGCCGGTAACAGCGCCGACGCGCACTGGTACAACAAGGGCATCATCGCCTGGAACTTCGAGGTCGGCGCGGACAAGTACAACCCGGCCACCAACCGCTGGGACGCGGTCGGCTTCCAGCCGGACTTCAGCGAGGGTCACGAGGAGGCGATGGAGTTCTCCAGCGGCCAGATCGCGATCCTCGAGGTGGCCAAGGCGTACGCGGCGGACAAGTCCAAGCCGACGGCCGAGTTGGTCGTGAAGAGCAAGGGCGCCGGTACGACCGACTTCACCTTCACCACGAGTGAGGCGGCGAACGTCTACTACACGCTGGACGGCAGCGAGCCGACCACGTCGTCGCTGAAGCTCGGCTTCGCGGGCTACCGGGAGGGGCCGGAGCGGATCACCATCACCGCGAAGACCACCGTCCGCTGGCTGACCGTGGACATCGCCGGCAACGTCGGCACCGTACAGGAAAAGGTCCTGAACGTCCCCAAGAGCTAACCCCCACCAAGGTGTGGCCGCCGCCCTCCAAACCGGCGGCCACACCCCACCAACCCCACCCACACCCGGTTGATCATGAAGTTAGCGACGCCTCCAGGGCCTCTGGGCGTCGCTAACTTCATGATCAACGGGGTGGGGGTGGGGACTGAGCAGGATGTTGGAGTTGTAGATGCATTTGCATGGGGGTTTGGGAGAGGCGGGGAAGGCGGGGGCGGGGCGGCGGGTGGTGGTGTTGCTGGCGGCGGTGCTTGCGCCGTTGGCGGTGGCGACGTTGGTGGGGCTGGTTTTGCTGTGGCCGGGGGGCGAGCAGGTGTCGGGCGCTGCGCCCGGCACCGCGGGGCGCGACCTGAGCCATCCGGAAGCGACGGTCCAGACCGTCGCACCGTACGAGTGCCCGGCGCCCGGACAACGTACCGGCCCCGAATCGGGCCCTCGCATGGTCACCTGCGCCACCGTTCAGGCGCGACTGGAGACCGGTCCGGAACGCGACGGCATCGTGACCGTGGAGGTGCCGGCGGAGTCGTACCGCAGTGGACTCGAAGCCGGCGACCGGATCAAGGTCGTACGGGTCTTCAACCACCAGACCGGACCGGCCATGTACGCCTTCTACGACTTCGCCCGTACGGTGCCGATCGGCATCCTCGCGGCGGTGTTCGCGCTGCTCGTCGTCGCGGTGGCCCGGATGCGGGGGCTGAAGGCACTGATCGGGCTCGGCGTCGCGTACCTGGTCATCATCAAGTTCATGCTGCCCGCGCTGCTGGTCGGCGAGTCGGGCCTGCTGGTCGGCCTGATCGGCGCCGCGGCGATCATGTTCGTCGTCCTCTACCTCGCCCACGGCTTCTCCGCGCGCACCACCACCGCACTGGTCGGGACCCTGTTCGGTCTGCTGGCCACGGCCGGGCTCGGCCTCTGGGCGGCGGGTGCGGCGCACCTGACCGGGCTCGGTGACGCGGACGGGGTCACGCTCGCCATCTACAACGGGCAGGTCGACCTCTCCGGCATCGTGCTCTGCGGCATCATCGTCGCCGGCCTCGGTGTGCTCAACGACGTCACCATCACCCAGTCGTCGGCGGTCTGGGAGCTGCACCAACTCGCCCCCGACCGATCCGCCCGCAAGCTGTTCGCCAGCGCCATGCAGATCGGACGGGACCACATCGCGTCGACCGTCTACACCATCGCGTTCGCCTACGCCGGCGCCGCGCTGCCGATCATGCTGCTGATCAACGCGTACGACCGGCCGGTGCTCGCCGTACTGACCAGTGCGCAGATCGCCGAGGAGATCGTCCGTACGCTGGTCGCCTCGATCGGCCTGGTGCTTGCGATTCCGCTGACCACGGCGGTGGCGGTGGCCGTGGTGAAGTCGGTCGGGCACCCCGCTCCCCCGGCCGTCGATGGCGGACAGGCGCCCGGGCACCCCGATCCGGACGACGAGGACCAGGCAGCAGCCAAGCCGCCGCGGGACGAGGACCAGGCAGCAGCCGAGCCGCCGCGAGACGGGGACCAGGCAGACAAAGGGCGGGCAGATAAAGGGCGGGCGGACAAGGCGCAGGCAGAGCCGGATCGGGTGCAGCCGGTCGGCAGCCAGGGGTGAGCGGAGGTCGGCAGCGCAGGGGCGAGGGGCCGTGGCGGGGACGGCGTGTCGGGGTGCTCCGGTACGGTGTCCACCGTGCTGAGTGGACTGGACGACGTCGCCTGGGATGAGCTCGACCACGCCTACGGGGAGGCGACGGACGTACCCGGACTCCTGCGCGACCTGGCCGGGGGCGACGACGACGCGCTCGGGGAGCTGTTCGGCACGATCTGGCACCAGGGCACCGTGTACGAGGCCACGGCGTACGCGGTGCCGTTCCTGATCGAGCTGCTCGACGCCCCGGCCACCGACACCACCGGCCTGTTGAACCTGCTGTCGGCCATCGCCCAGGGCACCTCGTATGCGGAGGTCCACGAGGAGTACGAGCCCGCCTCGGTACGCAACAGCCCGGAGTTGGCCGCCCGAATCGAACGGGAGCTGGAGTGGATCCGGGCCGCCCGAACCGCGGTGGCCGCTGGTGCGCCCACCTACCTACGGCTGCTCACCTCGGCGCCGGACGAGGAGGTGCGCTGCCTTGCCGCGTACACGCTGCGGGCCTGCATCGAGGGGACCGATCCGGCCGCGACGGCGATGCTGGACCGGATCGAGGCGGAGGACAGCCCGGTCGTCCGGGCCGGTCTGATCCTGGCAGCCGGCGGGCTGGAAACCGCCACCCCGTCGCTGATCACCGGTTGGCTCGCCGATCCGGCCGCGCCGCCCCGGCTGGCGGCCGCGCTGGTGTCGGTCCACCTGGCGACCGGTTCCTCCGTCCCGCTGCCCGACGGCGTGGCCGAGGTGCTGGAACGCGACACCCCGTCCTCGCTCGACGCCCTGTCGACACTGCCGTGGAGCGCGCTCGGCGACGACCCGCTCCGGTGGGTGATCGAGCAGCTCGACGAGGAGTGGGAGCTGCGGATCCGGCTGCTGCGCGGCTGGATGCGGCACGACAGCGCCGACGTACGCAAGGGTGCGGTTTTCGCCGCCGAGCATCCGATCCTGGCGTGGCGGCCGGCGGCGGCCGAACTCGGACCGGCGCTGGCCGACCGGCTGTCCGACCCGGACCGTGACGTGCGGTACTGGGCGGCCAGCTTGCTGGCCGACTCCGGCCACGCCGCCGCGACCGCCACAGACGAGTTGTGGGCGCTGGTGGCCAGGGAACCGGTCCGGCACAACGAGCCGGCGGCCTTCGCACTCACGGCGCTCTGCCGGCTGCACGACCCCCGGGCCGCGGCGTACCTCGCCGAACGGCTCGCCGCCGATCCGGTGGACCTGTCCGGGCTGGACGCGGCCATCACCGCCATCGGACCGTGGGCCGACGTCTGCCGCGTACCGCTGCTTCGGCTCGTGCCGCTGGCACCGGCCGGCAACGTCCGGATCGTGCTGATCGACGCGCTGGGACGGCTGTACGCCGGCACCGACAACCCGGCTGCCGAGATCGTCCCGTTGCTCCGCCAGGAGTGCGAAACTCACCCGCACATCGCCACCCGGGTGCTCGGCGACCTCGGCCCGGCGGCGGTCGACGCGCTGCCGGAGTTGCATTCGATGCTGACGCACGACGAGCCGTTCGTCCGGGTCAACGCGGTCCGCGCGATCTGGCGGATCAGCGGCGACCCGGCCCCGCTGCTGCCCGTGTTGCGGGAGATCATCGAGACCGGCGGCCGGGCCGAACGTGTGCACGCGCTCGAACTGCTTCCCGAACTGGGGCCGGCGGCGGTGGCACTGTCCGACCTGCTGCTCCCCTTGTTCGGGGCCGACGACGACTGGCTCTCGGTGCGGTCGGCGATCGCCTACTGGCACCTGACCGGCGATCCGACGACCGTGGTGCCGGCCCTGCTACCGCACCTGCGTACGGGACCGTACGGGCGTGCGGCGCTGCGATGCCTGGCCGACATCGGGCCGGCGGCGGGGGCAGCGATTCCGCTCCTGCGCGAGGAGGCGGCCGAGGAGCGACCCGGGCCGACCGGCGGCGGTTCCCCGGCCGACGACGACGAGGACGACTGGCCCACCGCGTGCGCCCGAACGCTCGCGCTGATCGACGTGGCGTCGGCGAACTAACCGGGCGTACCGACAGCGGACGGTGGCGCGGGCGGCATCCGGGACGTACGGGTGCCGCTCGGCTCACCACTCGGACCGTCCGTCGCGTAGAAGATCACGTTCGGCGCCACCGGGTCCGGTCGGCGGTACGGTTCCGGGCGGTATGCGGAGGAATCATCGGGGCTGGCGCAGGTAGCCGCTCGACGTGCATCCCCCGCGCGGTGACTCGGAAATGAGGTGTCACGTGCCATTTCTGTCGGCGCTCGACCGCGCTCACACCGTCGCACCACCCGGCTACAGCCGCTGGCTCATCCCTCCCGCCGCGCTCTCGGTGCACCTGTGCATCGGGCAGGCGTACGCGACGAGTGTCTACAAGAACTCGTTGATCTCCCACTTCGACACCAGCCAGACCGCGATCGGCATCATCTTCAGCATCGCCATCGTGATGCTCGGCCTGTCCGCGGCGGTCGGCGGAACCTGGGTCGAGGCGAACGGGCCGCGCAAGGCGATGTTCGTCTCCGCGTGCTTCTGGGCCGCAGGCTTCCTCGTCGGTGCCCTCGGCATCGCGACCACACAGCTCTGGCTGGTCTATCTCGGCTACGGCCTGCTCGGCGGGATCGGGCTCGGCATCGGCTACATCTCGCCGGTGTCCACTCTGATCAAGTGGTTCCCGGACCGTCCGGGTCTGGCCACCGGCCTGGCGATCATGGGCTTCGGCGGTGGTGCGCTGCTGGCCAGTCCGCTGTCGCGGCAGTTGCTCTCGTTCTACGACCCCGACTACAACCCGGCCAACGCCAGCTCGGTCGCTTCGGGAGGCGCCCTGGTCGGGCTCTTCCTGACCCTCGGGCTGGGCTATTTCGTCATCATGATGTTCGGCGTGGTCAACGTGCGGGTTCCGGCGCCAGGATGGCGGCCGGCCGGTTTCGATCCCGGTACGGTGGCCGCCCGGCCACTGGTCACCAGGGCGAGCGTGTCAGCCGCCCACGCGGTGCGTACGCGATCGTTCTGGCTGCTCTGGGTGGTGTTGTTCTGCAACGTCACCGCCGGCATCGGGATCCTCGAACAGGCCAGTCCGATGATCCAGGACTTCTTCCGGGAGAACGGCGTCTCGACCGTCGCGGTGGCCGCGGCCGGCGGTTTCGTCGGCCTGCTGTCGCTGTTCAACATGGCCGGACGGTTCGTCTGGTCGTCGACCTCGGACCTGATCGGACGCAAGCCGATATACCTGCTCTACCTCGGTGGCGGCATGGTGCTCTACGCCCTGCTCGCCGCCGTCGGGCACGCCTCGACCGCCCTTTTCGTGCTGCTCGCGTGTGTCATCCTGTCGTTCTACGGCGGTGGTTTCGCGACCGTCCCGGCCTACCTGCGGGACCTGTTCGGCACGTTCCAGGTCGGCGCGATCCACGGTCGGCTGTTGACCGCATGGTCGGCCGCCGGTGTCGCCGGCCCGTTGATCATCAACGGTTTCCTCGACGCCCAGGGCAAGCCCGGCACGTTGACCGCCGAGGCGTACCGACCCGCGCTGTTCACCATGGTCGGCGTACTCGCCGTCGGGTTCGTGGCGAACCTGCTCATCCGCCCGGTGCCGGAACGGTTCCACGAGCCCACCGGACCCGCCGCCGAGATAGTCGTCGAGGAGAAGGAGCCGAGCCGATGACCAGGGACGAGAACCAGCCGGCGGTCGGTCAGCAGCGGCTACGCCTCTGGGCGTCCTGGTTGCTGGTCGTCGTACTGCTCGGCTACGGCGTGGTCCAGACCGCACGTACCGCGGTGAATCTCTTCACCCACTGAGCGGCGGCCCGGCCGCTCGGTCCGGCGCTGGTGGACGGCGTGACCCGTCATGCCGTCCACCAGCGCTCAGTCGACTCTCCACCAGCGCTCAGTCGGCCGTGGCCGGGAGTGGTCGGTCGGCCGTGGCCGGGAGTGGTCGGTCGGCGGTGGCCGGCGTGCTCGCCACCGTCGCTGGGAGGGCGTCGCCGAACAGGGTCAGGGCGTTCCGCTCGCCGATCGCGTTCCGGACCGCTGGGGATACGCCGAGCCCGTCGATCAGGTCGAGGATGGCGGCGGCCTCGGTGTGTGGCAGCGGCGGCGAGTCGGTGCCGAACAGCACCCGGTCCGGCCCGAAGGTGCGCAGCGCCAGGTCGATCGCGGTGGCGCTGGGTGTGGCGGTGTCCACCCAGATCCGGCGCAGGTAGCTGCTCGGTGGCTTGGTCAGCGCGGTCAGCCGACGCATCAGCCGGGGCGGTCCCGGTGGGCCGCCGGGCGCCGCGGCGGCGGGCGACGCCGGGCCGCCGGCCCAGTGGCTCGGTGCCATGATCCGGTCCAGCTTCTCGGCGAGCAGCCCGAGCGCGCCACCGGCGGTCGGGCCGATCAGCTTCAGCCCGGGAAAGCGGTCCAGCCAGCCGCCGAGCACGCAGCAGGCCAGCCCGATCGTGACGTCGCTGAACCGACCCAACTGCTCGATCAGCAGCAGGTGGTCCAGGCCCGTGCCGGCCGCCGGCATCGCGGGAGGGTGCAGCAGCACGGGTACGTCGGCCTCGGCCGCGAGCGCGAAGAAGTCCTCCGCCTCGGGAGCGTCCAGGTAACGGCCGGCGACGCTGGTGTTGGCGATCAACCCGACGAACTGCGGTTCGCGTACGGTCTGTGCGACCCGGGCCAGGTGCGCGGCGCCGCCGAACGGGTTGACGTAGACGTACGCTCGCAGCCGCTCCGGGTACTGGTCGACCAGTCCGGCCAGCCACGCATCGTGGCGGATCAGGTCGCTCTCGCTCTGCGCGTAGTTGTCGACCCCGGCCAGCGGCACCATCGCACCGCCGCCGACCGGGCTGCCGATGATGGTGGTCCGTACGCCACAGGACAGCTTCGCGGAGATCATCTCCTCGACCTGCCCGAGCGTACGGGGCATCGGATAGCGTCGCCTGGATTCCGGCGGGCTGATGTGTCCGTGCACGTCGATCGTCACACGGGTCAGCGTTATCCGGCCGGCGTCACCGTACCGTCACCATCCGACCCGGCGGTGTCGGTGACCGGCGTCGGCGTACGGCGGACGACCTGGAACCGGCGCCAGGCCAGCGCGGCCCCGATCAGCGCGAGTGGCATCGACGGCACCGTGTAACGGGGGTCGATCACCGACGTGGCGACACTTCCGACGATCATGCCGAACGCCAGCACCACCCAGGCCAGCGGATCGAGATATTCCCGCCAGGTCGAGGCGCGCGGGCGGTAGAACGCCAGGACCAGGGCAAGCAGGAAGCAGAGCGCCAGCAGGGTCGCCGGCACCGTCGCCACCCCCGAGTAGCGGTGCAGCGGCCCCATCAACGGATGGTCGTAGTCGCCGGAGAGACCCGCGAAACGACGCGCCGCCGGGTTCTCCGGCGCCAGGTGCGGCACACAGGTCCGGTCACCGCTGGCCGGGAAGTCCCAGACACTCGCGACGCAGACGATTCGTTCGTTCGGGTACGGCCCCGGCCGGACCGCCCGCCACGTCTCCAGCCCGATCATGGCCAGGTAGTCCCCGGGCTGGCCGAGAATCGCCTTGGTGGCGAAGGAGCCGAACACCGCGTCCGGCATCTGGGCGAACTCCTTCTTGCTCCCCTCACCCCAGAGGTAGAGGTCCGGCGCAAGCCGGCGGTCGAGTGGCTGGTCGGGGCAGAGCCGGCGCTCGTCGGCGGTCAGGTCGAGTTGGTCGCAGTCGACGAACGTCATCGTCCGCGACCAGAGGAAGCGGGATCCGTAGGTGCCGAACGAGTATTGGCCGTGGTAGCTGTGGTACCAGACCATGTAGCCACCGAGGGCGATCACGACAACCACCACGAAGGCACCCGTACGGCGCCAGTCCACCCGGCGCAGCAGCAGGTAGAGCAGCGGCACCGCGAGTGCGGCCAGGCCGATCGAACGGGTGAGTGCCGCCCACGAGAATGCCCCGCTGGCCACCAGCACCCCGACCCAGCCCGGCGTCTGCCGCCAGGTCAGCGCCAGCATCCCGATCAGGACCAGGCTGGTGAACAGCGTCTCGGCGAGCAGGAAGTGCTCGATGGCCACCGTACGGGCGTCCAGCAGCAGCGGTGTCACGGCGAGTGTGGACACCAACCGGGACAGACCGCGCCGTTGCAGGAAGGCGTACGCGGCGACCACCATCGCGAGCCCCATGAGGTGCTGGACCGCGATGATCCGGCGGACCGAGTGCAGGTCCACCAGCAGGCTGAGGAAGAAGCTGTAGCCGTACGGCCGGACGGTGCCGGGCTGGTGCGAGTAGGCCAGGCCCAGGTAGCTCTGGCTGTCGCCCTGGTACCACAGGGCCGGGTTGTAACCGACCATGACCAGCACCCGCAGGGCGCCGCCGACCACCAGCAGCAGCACCAGCACCCAGTGCCGGCGCAGCAGGTGGCCGGCATCGCCCGGCGCGCGTCCCAACCGGTCGGTCGTCCAGTCTCGCAGTCGTCGCGTCAGTGGGGCGGGCGGCGGCGGGGCGAGAGTGGTCATCGCGCCGGCTGCTTCGGCAGTACGGGCGCGGCCCGGCCGGTCCCGTGGTCCCCGGAACCCGAGCCCTTCTCCTCGTGGTACTCCTCCTCGACGTTGACCTGCCACACGTCGTGGGTGGTGCCGTCGAGGATGTTCTCCGCGGTCAGCATCGCGGTGAGCATCGAGTGGTCCTGGTTGTTGTACCGGTGCATGCCGTTGCGGCCGACCGGGTGCACGTTCGGCACCGCCTCGGCCAACCAGCCCCGGATGGTGTCGACCGCGTCCTCGTAGCCCTCGTCGTAGACCGGGTACGCCTTCGGCATCCGGACCACGTACCCGGCGCTGACCGCGCCCGGCGTGACCAGGCGCAGCCGCTCCAGTTCCTCGGTGCCGAGCTTGACCAGGTCCTCGTCGGCCATCTCCCAGAGGTCGTCGCCCTCGTTGACGAAGTACTCCAGGCCCAGGCAGGTGAAACCGTCCTGCACGAGGTACGGCGACCAGGAGCCGAAGTTCTGGATCCGGCCGACCCGTACGCCGGGGGTGTGCACGTAGATCCAGTTGTCCGGGAAGCCGGCGGCCTCGGGCACCACCAGGGCGATGGTGAGGAAGTCGCGGTAGCGCAGCGCGTCGGCGGCGGCCCGTACGTCGTGCGGAGCCGGCGGGTCCATCACCTTGACCAGCTCGGAGATCGGCATGGTCGACACGACGTGGTCGGCCTCGACCCGGCGCTCGTCGTCGGCGTCGGCGACGGTCACCGCGACCGCCCGACCGTCCTCCCGGTGCACGGTCTTGGCCCAGGTGTTGAGGGTGATCGTCCCGCCGGCCTTGGCGACGTGCTCGGCAGCCCGCTCCCACATCATGCCGGGGCCGAACTTCGGGTACTGGAACTCCTCGATCAGGCTGGTGATGTCCTTTTGATTGCGCTTGGGCATCAGCGCGTTCACCACCGCGTTGGCCAGCGAGAGGTTCTTGATCCGCTGCGCCGCCCAGGTGGCCTGCAACTCCGTTGCCGGGATCCCCCAGAGCTTCTCGGTGTACGTCTTGAAGAAGATCGAGTAAAGCCGCTTGCCGAACCGCGCGGTGACCCAACCCTCGAAGTGGCTCTGGTCCTTCGGCGGCCGGACCTGGGCCCACAGGTACGAGCCGACACAGCGGACCGCCTCGAAGACGCCGAGGTTGCCCAGCGCGTTGCTGGCCTTCAGCGGGTAGTCGAACAGCTTTTCGCGGTAGTGGATCCGGCTCATCCGCGGCCGGAGCAGGAAGTCCTCGTCCGGCAGGATCTCGTGCCAGAGCGCCTCCACCTGGGAGACCTTGGTGAAGAACCGGTGCCCGCCGATGTCGAAACGCCAGCCCTCGCGCTCCACCGTGCGGCTGATGCCGCCGACCTGGTCGTCAGCCTCGAAGACCTCGACCGAAGCTTGACGTTTGGTCAGCTGGTACGCCGCAGTCAGGCCCGCCGGACCCGCCCCGATGACAACGGTGTGAGGGGAACTTGTCATGCGCTGATTCATCACCTTCGACGTGTTGTCGGCCACCACCGGGCGGCCTTCCGCCACACGACGCCAATCCGAGGTTTGGCAGCAGGGGCGCGACGACCATGACGACCGTCACGAGGGAGGACAAGGACGCGCGGAATCTAGCATGTCGGCGTTCGGTGTAAGTACCGCGTCGATGACCAGGACTCTTCTCCGTCGCGTACCGGCCCGGGATTACCGATCAGGGCGTCGGGGTATCGCACGGCCATCCGGATCCACTCCCACGCGACCCGGACAGGTCCGGATATGTCAGCAAGCGGTATCCCGTTGAACTGGAGTCTCGATGGAGCTGAACGAAAACGCGGAGATCGACACCAGTCAAGTGGATGACCGACGCGGATCGGGTGTATCGGGCGGATCGGGCGGATCGGGCGGATTCTCGCTCGGCGGTGGCGGCGGCCTGGTCGGCGTCATCGTCACCGTGCTGGTCGCGCTGGTCGGTGGCGGTTTCGGGCTCAACGCACTGACCGGTGGCGACGAGCAGGGCGACAACACCGCGATCGAGCAGCGGTGCGAGG
This sequence comes from Micromonospora sp. NPDC049523, assembly GCF_040676775.1. Lineage (NCBI taxonomy): Bacteria > Bacillati > Actinomycetota > Actinomycetes > Micromonosporales > Micromonosporaceae > Micromonospora > Micromonospora sp. NPDC049523. The sequence goes on from NZ_JBFAPP010000001.1 coordinate 404,133, forward strand.
CGGCGGACGCGTTGCAGCAGCTCGACTGCCGCAACACGCTGTACGTCAACTCGATCCAGAGCTGGTGGCAACGGGCGATGCCGGAGAAGTTCGACAAGCCGTACACGGAGTCGGACACGGTCTTCTTCGAGCAGGCGGTGAACACCGGTTGCGGTGCGGCCGACTCGGGCGTCGGTCCGTTCTACTGTCCGGCCGACGATCTGGTCTACATCGACCTGTCCTTCTACCGCCAGTTGGCCGAACAGCTCGGCGCGACCGGCGAGTTCGCCCAGCCCTACGTCCTGGCCCACGAGTACGGTCACCACGTACAGGACCTGCTCGGCACCGAGGCGCAGATGCGCCGGCAGCAGGCCAGCGACCCGAGCCAGGCGAACGAGCTCTCGGTGGCGCTCGAACTGCAGGCCGACTGTTACGCCGGTGCCTGGGCGAAGAACGCCACCGGCACCGCCGACGAGCGGGGCGAGAAGATCTTCACCAGCATCTCCGACCAGGACATCAAGGAGGGCCTCGACACCGCCGCCGCGATCGGTGACGACGCCATCCAGGAGCGCTCGGGCGGCCAGATCGACGAGTCCGCCTTCACCCACGGCAGCTCGGCCCAACGCCAGGAGTGGTTCCGCAAGGGTTACGACACCGGCGACCCAACCACCTGCAACACCACCACCAACCCCTGACCCCACCCCCACCCCCCACCCCACCCCACCCTCCCGACATACCCCTCCGACGATCTTGCACTTGTGGCGCCCGGATCAGAACACTCGTCCGGATTTGTGTGCCACCACAAGTGCAAGATCGTCGAGGTGTCAGCAGCGACCGAGGTCGCGCCACTGGGCGGTCAGGCCGGGCTCGGAGCCCTGGGTCCACCAGTTGGCCTGCCACAGCCGCCCGTTGTGCTTCACCCGGGCACCCTCCAGGTAGACGGTCTCCCAGTCCCAGGCCGGCGCGGCGGCACAGTTGGCCGGCGGTGCGGTGGTCGGGGGTGTGGTCGGCGGGCGGGTGGTCGGGGGTGTGGTCGGGGGGCGGGTGGTCGGCGGCGTGGTCGGGGGGCGGGTGGTCGGCGGTGTGGTGGTGCAGGTGCCACCGGCGCCCACCGTGTCGACGTGGTTGGTGCCCGCCGCGCGGTACGCCGTGACCCGGTTCTTCGCCTCGGCGGTGGTGATCACCTCACGGTCGGCGTAGTAGAGGTAGTCGACCTGCTGGATGTACGTGGCCAGGCCGGTGCCGGTACGCCCCACCAGGTCGATGAACCACAGGTTGAAGTTGATCGACATCGGGGTTTCCGGGTAGTAGCGGTCCCCGTGGTCGGCCACCTGCTGACCGTCGACGAAGTACTTCACCCGCCCGTCGGAGACCGTGAAGACCAGGTCGTGCCAACCGTTGAAGCTGGCCCGCTGTTCGGTGTGGGTGTTGTCGGCCTGCCACGGCTCGTTCTGGTACGTCTCCCAGGTGGTCTGGTAGAAGATCGGTCCCTGCTCACCCCAGCCGCCGTTGGGCAGGTACTCGAAGTCGATCTCGCCGTAGTTCGGGTCGAGGGGCCGGTCCAGCGGGGTGATGGTGAAGAACGTCTCCACCAGGTGGTCACCGTCCGGTCCGGACTGGGGCGCGTCGGTGAACCGGACCCGGCTGGCGTAGGTGCCCTCGAAGAACTTGCGCTGGTGCAGGAACTCGGCCTGGCTGGTGCCGCCGGCCGTACCGTCGGTCTTGGCGGTCAACTGGAGCACCTTCTGCCCACCGTCGGTGGGGAAGCTGACGTTCGCCGCCGGCCAGGCCGCGCCGGGCACGCCCGGTCCGCCGGAGTTGGTACGTACGGTCCAGTTGCGGGCGGCGATCGCCGGGTCCGACGAGGACGAGTAGGCGAAGTCGTCGAAGAGCACGCCGCAGTTGGCGGCGATGGCGGGTGCGCCGGCCGGGGCGGCGCCGGCGGAGGCGGTCGCGGTGATGCCGGCGAGGGTTCCGGCGGCCAGCACGGCCGCCGCACCGGCCGCGAGACTTCTCACGGTGGGTTTCGTGGACACGGGGTCTCCTCACAGTGGATCAAAGGATGGGTACGGCGGGACGACGGTCGTCGGCCGTGGGGGTGCCGAACGGGAGAGCGGGGCGGGCGTGACCTCACCGCCCCGGCGGTGAGGCGAAGGGGGTGCAACGTCACCGCCCCGGCGTCGAGGTGAAGCGGTTGTGCTACCGCACCGCACCGGCGGTGAGGCCGGAGCGGATCTGACGTTGGAAGAGCACATAGGCGGCGAGGACCGGCAGCATGGCGATGGTGAGACCGGCGAACAGTCCGCTCCAGTCGCTGCGGTAGCCCTGGCTGACCGACAGCGCGGCGAGGCCCTGGGCGAGCACGTACCGGTCGGGGTCGGGGTTGAGTACGAGGGGCAGCAGGTACTGGTTCCACAGCCCGAGGAAGTTGAAGATCCCGATGCTGACCAGGCCCGGCCGGGCCAGTGGCAGCATCACCCGGAAGAACACCCCGGCGTGCGAGCAGCCGTCGATGAAGGCGGCCTCGGCGATCGCCGTGGGCAGCGTACGGAAGAACGAGTGCAGGAAGAACACGGTGAACGGCAGCGCGTACGCGGTGTAGACCAGGATCAGCCCCGGATAGGTGCCGAGCAGCCCGAGTTGCTTGACCACGAAGAAGAGCGGCACCAGGGCGAGGAAGACCGGGAACAGAATTCCGGAGACGAACAGGTAGTAGAGCAACCGGTTGCCGGGGAAGGTGTACCGGGCGAGCGCGTACGCCACCAGCGAGCCGAGCAGCATGGTCAGTACCAGCGCGGTGCCGACCACGATCGCGCTGTTGACGAAGTAGCTGCCGATCGATGCCTGGGTCCAGGCCCTCGACCAGTTGTCGAACTGCGGCTGCGCCGGCAGCGTCCACGGGCTGGTCAGGATCTCCCGGTCGGTCTTGAGCGAACTGAGCACCGCCCAGAGCAGCGGCACGGTGACCAGCGCCGCCCAGCCGACCAGGAACAGGTGGGCGGCGGCGTCACCGGCCCGCCCGGATCGGGGCGTGGGATCGCGCCGCTGGGGCGCGGTGGACGGTCGCGCTGGGCGGTCGACGACAGCGGTCATGACAGCTCCACCCGTTCCCGTCGGCTGGCCCGCAGCGCGATCACGGCGAACGCGAGGGTCAGGAAGAACAGGGTCACGCCCATGGCGGCGGCGTAACCGAACTTGCCGTACGTGAACGCGCTGCGGTAGAGCCCGAGCCCGATCACCTCGGTGGCACCGTCGGGTCCGCCCGGTCCGGCGGTCATCACCTGCACCACCGCGAAGCCGTCGAGGGCCAGTACGCCCAGGTAGACGAAGGCGACCTGGACGTTGTCCCAGAGCAGCGGCACGATGATCCGGCGCAGGGTGGCGAGCCGGCCGGCTCCGTCGAGTACGGCGGCCTCCAGCACGTCGCGCGGGATCGACTCCATCGCGGCCGAGAAGAGCACCATGTAGAAGCCGACCGACGACCAGACCAGGACCGCCATCACCGCCCAGAGCGCCAGCGCGGGGTCACCGAGCCAGGCGTGGGCCAGCGCGTCCAGGCTGACGGCGCGCAGGAATCCGTTGAGCAGTCCCTCGTTGGGGTGGTAGACGAACTGCCACAGGACCGCGACGATCGGCAGCGAGAGCAACTGCGGGAAGAAGTAGGCGATCTTGTAGAACTCGCCGCCCCGGATCCCGGCGAGTGCCGTGCTGCCGCGCCGGCCGCCGAAGTTGACCAGCGCGGCGAGCAGCAGGCCGAGCAGGATGGTGGCCAACGGTACGACCAGCAGCATCAACCCGTTGTTGCGCAGCGCCGACAGGAACAGCCGGTCGTCGAGCAGCCGCCGGAAGTTGTCCAGCCCGACGAAGTGCGCCTCGCCGGAGACCCCGGTCCAGTCGGTCAGGGACAGGTAGAACGCCTGCGCGTACGGGGAGAGCACGAATACCGCGTACAGCAGCAGCCCGGGCAGGATCGCGCCGGCCAGGAACCGGTATTTGCCGTGCCGCATGGCTGCCATGTCCCGCGCCTACCGGGAGAACTTGGCGACGGTGGTGTCCCTGGCCAGCGCGTCGGCGGCCTGCTGGATCCGGTCGGCCCACTGCGCCGGGGTGACCCGTCGGGTGGCCAGTTCACCGGTGGCGTCGTCGACCGCCTTGGCCAGCGGCGCGTACCAGGTGCGGAACCGATAGGTGAAGGTGTTCGTCCCGGCGGCCTGTACGGCGGACCGGACCGAGCCGAGTCCGGTGCTGACGGTCAGCCCGTCGGTGGCACCGGCGACGCTGGGCAGGGTGCTGTTCAGCTCGGCGAACCGGCGGGCGGCCCGTTGGGAGAAGAGGATCCGCAGGAACTCCAGCCCACCGCGCGGGTTCTTCGCCTTCGCCGGCACCAGGAACGACTCGCTGCTGGCCGCCAGCAAAGCCCCGTACGGCAGCTTGTCGCCGGCCCCGAGGGTCGGCACGGCCGCCATCACCATGTCGAAGCCGTCCGGGGTGACGCCCTTCTGCTCGGCCTCCAACCACGACCCGCACGGGATGATCGCCGCCTTGCCCTGGGACCAGGCGGCCTGCGCCTCGGTGTGCGACAGCGCCTCGGACCCCGACAGCAGATAGCCCCGCCCGGCCAGTTCGGCGACGGCGGTCGCGGCGTCGAGCAACGGCTGCTGCTTCCACGCGCCGGGCTGGAGGTTGTCGACCGCCTTGACCAGGTCCACCCCGCCCGCCTTGGCCGCCATGGCGAGCAGGGGGTCGTTCAGGTACTCGGGGTACTTGCCCTGGTAGGTCCAGGGCGCGATGCCGGCCTTCTTGATCTCGGCGCAGAGCGCGAGCATGCCCTCCCAGGTGGTCGGGTACGTCCAGCCGTGCCGGTCGAACAGCGGCTTGGAATACCAGAGACCCCAGGCGGTGTAGGTGAAGTTGAGCGCGTACACCTTGCCGTCGAGCGTGCCGTCCTCGATCACGCCCGGCAGCAGGGTGTCGCGTACCTTGCGGGCCGGGTCGTCCAGCGAAGGCGCGTCGAGCAGCTCGGTCAGGTCGGTGAGCTTCTTGGCACCAACCAGGGTGGCGAGGTCGAGCCGGCCGGCGCCGGTGTTGTCGACCACGTCCGGCGGGGTGTCGGCGACGAACCGCGGCTGCAACGCCTCGCCGACCTTCTGGATGCCCTTGTGGTCCACGGTGGAGCTGGGGAACCGCTGCTGGTAGAGCGTTTCGGCGTTGACGGCGTACTCGTCGCCGTACCCGCCCTTGAAGACGACGACTTCGAGCGGGGCCTTGTCGGGTGCGCCGAGCGGGTTGTCCGCGCTGGTCGGGCCCTTGCTGTCGGCGGGGTTGCTCTCGTCGCCGGCACTGGTCACGCAACCGGTCAGTGCCGGAGCGGCCAGCCCGATGGCCGCGGCCTGTAGGACGCTGCGTCGGTTGGGACGGCGTACGACCGGGGTGGAAGAGGGGTCCATGTCGGCGGCCTCGCCTTCTGTTTAGGCGGTGCGTCGGATACGCCCGGCGTACCGCGCCTCAAGTGCGTTGTTGTGGGTGTCGCCGCCGGGGACGTTCGCCGACAGGTAGATCGGCGGGGTCTGGCCGGCAGCCAGCAGGTGCGCGACGACCTCGGTGACGATCTGCTGGGCGAGCAGCGCCCCGGTGATCGACGAGATGGCTCCGACGGCACCGCCGCCGGGAATGGGCAGGGCGGCATCGCCGTACGGCGCGCCGTTGTCGAGTACGACATCGGCGATGTCGGCCAGCCGCCGCCCCGACGGGTGCCTCGACTCGACCCGGTTGGTGTGGTCGAGCGAGGTGATGCCGACGAGCCGGTGGCCCCGGTCCTTGACCAGCAGCGCGAACTCGACGATGACGCCGTTGACACCGGAGTTGGAGGTGAGTACGAAAACGTCGTCGGGCTTGACCGGGGCCAGTTCGTACAGCCGGTGGGCCACCGACGGGTCCCGTTCGAGCAGCGGATCGTCGAGTACGGCCCGGTCGGCACCGCCGTAGAGGACGAGGTCCCGCAGTGCGATCTTGTTGGTGGGTACCAGACCACCGGCCCGTCCGGCGATTTCCATGGAGAGTGCCTCGGAGTGCCCGCAGCCGAACGCCTGCACCACCCCGCCCTGGTCGAGAGCGGTGGTGATCAGGTCGGCCGCGGCCCGTACGCCGTCGGTCTGGGTCGTGGTGACCCGCTCGATCGCCGCGGTGACGGCGGCGAGGTAGGCCGGTGCGCTGATGGTGGTGGTCATGACCCCTCCGTGGTTTTGACGCGTCGACGGGCCGCCCGTTGCGACTCGTCCGGCAGCCGGTGGGCGTCGACGGCGCGTGCCGTGACCTCGAACGCCTCGGTGGTCCGCTGGTACGTCCGCTGCGCGACGGCGACGTAGATCAGGTCGAGCACCAGCAGTTGGGAGTGCAGGGCCGAGAGCGCGGCCAGCCGGAACGTCGTCTCCTGTACGGCGGTCGTCATGACCACGTCGGCGACCTCGGCCAGCGGCGAACGGGGAAACGAGGTGACCGCGACGGTGAGCGCGCCGTGGTCGGCGGCTTCGGACAGCACCTCGATCACCTCGCGGGTACGACCGCTGTGCGACAGCCCGATCGCGACGTCGCCGGGGCCGAGCAGGGCGGCGTTGGTGAGCGCGCTGTGCGCGTCGGCGCGGTGCCAGACCGGGATGCGGATGCGTTCCAGCCGGAAGGCCATTTCCCGGGCGGCGTTGCCGGAGCTGCCGAAGCCGAACAGGTCGACCCGCTGGGCCTGCGCCACGGCGGCGGCGACCCGGTCGACGGCGGCGAGGTCGACCTGACCGGCGGTGTCCTGGATGGCCCGCGCGTCGGCGCTGGCGACGACTTCGAGCAGGTGGTCGAGGGGATCGTCGGGTCCGATCTCGCGGTCGATGTCGGTGTCCCAGCGGGCCTGGGCGGCCCGTCCGGTCTCGGTGGCGATGGCGACCCGCAGTTGGGCGTAGCCCCGGTAGCCGAAGACCCGACAGAACCGGGTGACGGTCGCGGTGGAGGTGCCGGCCCGCTCGGCGAGGTCGATGATGGTCGCCCGGGCGGCCTCCTCCGGGGCGATCAGGATCTGCTCGGCGACCCGCTGCAGGGCGACCGGCAGCGCGCTCAGCTCGGTGCGCACCCGGCCCAGCAGTCCGCTCTCCTCCATCAACATTCCTTTCACCGTTACGTGTTGGTGAGAAAAACTATGACCACTGTGGCGCGTACGTCAATACCTTTAACTTTTTCGATCCGTGCCCTTGTGGTCGGCCCCCGCCAGCCCGCACCATCGGCAGGTGACCACTCCCCTCGTCCTCGGCGTCGACGCCGGGGGCACCGCAACCCGTGTGGTCGTCGCGACCCTCGACGGCCGGATCGTGGGCCGGGGCCGGGCCAGCGCCGGCAACCCGATCGCCACCGATCCGGCGGACACTGCCGCCGCACTGGGCGCGGCGATCGGATCCGCGCTCGCCGGCCACGACCCCAGCCGGGTGGTGGCCGGGGTGGTCGGGCTGGCGGGAGTGTCGCGATTGGACGATCCTGCGATCGCGGCAGGTTATGCCGACCAATGGTCCCGAGTCGGGCTGACCTGCCCGATGCGACCGGTCGGCGACGCCGCGGTCGCGTTCGCTGCCGGCACCCCGGCCGGCACCGGCACGGTGCTGATCGCCGGCACCGGCGCCGTCGCCGCGGTGGTGCACGAGGGCGCCGTGACCCGGACCGCGGACGGCCTCGGCTGGCTGCTCGGCGACGAGGGCTCCGGTTACTGGCTCGGCCTGGCGGCGCTCAAGGCAACCGCACGAGCGCTCTACCGGGGCGAGCCGGCCGAGCCGGGAACCCTGAGCGGAGCCGTCTGCGACCAGGTCGGGGCGAGCGCGCCGAACACCTTCGTGACCAGGGTCTACGCACTCGGCCGGGACCAGATCGCGGCGATCTCACCGGCGGTGACCGAGAGCGCGCGGGCCGGGGACCCGGTCGCCGTCGACATCGTGGAGACCGCCGCGCGCCGGCTCGCCGACACCCTGGTGTCGCTGCACCCGGCCCCCGGACCGGTGGTGCTCGCTGGCGGCGTACTCACCGGGGTGCCGGAGATCCGGGCCGGTGTCCAGCAACGGTTGGCCGCCTGGCTGGGCAGACCCGGCGTGATCGCCGGTGACGGCGCATCCGGCGCCGCCTGGCTAGCCCTCCACCAGGCCCTCCCCCGGTACGCGACCAGCCAGGCACAGAACCCCGAAGCGGCGGAGGCCACCCACGCCCGCCTCCTCGGGAGTACCTGACCCGCTATCCCGCCGGGTCCCGCCTCGGTCTGGCCGACCGCGCGTGCGTACGGGCACGCTCGACGTACTGCTCGGCGGTACGCCGCAGGTCGGCGCGCTCCGGGTCGGTCAACGACCGGCGGACCTTCGCCGGCACCCCGGCGACCAGTGAGCCGGGCGCCACCACCGTGCCGGCCAGCACCACCGCCCCGGCGGCGACCAGCGACCCGGCACCGATCCGGGCCCCGTTGAGCACCACCGCGCCCATCCCGACCAGTGCGCCGTCCTCGACCACGCAACCGTGCAGGACGGCACGATGGCCGACCGAGACGCCGGTGCCCACGACGGTGGGGAAGCCCGGATCGGCGTGCACCACGCAGCCGTCCTGGATGTTGCTGCCCGCCCCGATGGTGATCTGCTCGGTGTCGCCCCGGAGTACGGAGCCGTACCAGACGCTCGCGTCGGGAGCGAGGTGGACCGAGCCGATCACCGCACTGCCGGGCGCCACCCACGCTTGGGGATCGATCTGCGGGTGCCGGTCGAGGTAGTCGCACACCAACGGCTCACCCGACACGGTTTCCTCCCTGACCGGTCGCGGCGAGGTGCCGCCACCAGGGCGAAATCGTATCGAACCCCGCTGGGGCACGCCCTCGACCAGCGGGTCCGGCCGTACGCCGGAAGCACGGGACACCGGTCGGCGTAAGAAACGGCATCGCCGCGCTGGCACACTTGCGGACATGGTCGACTGGTATACCCGGACCAAAGTGGGTAGTGACGTCATCCGGATCTCGGAACCGCATGTCAACGAACTGTTGTCGGCGAACTTCTGGTGGTTGCGTGGCAACGATCGTGACATCGTGGTCGACGCCGGGCTCGGTGTCGTCGCCTTGCGGGAGGCGATTCCGGCCATGTTCGAGCGCGATCCGATGGTCCTGCTCACCCATGCGCACCTGGATCATGTCGGTGGGGCACCTGAGTTCGCTGACCGGGCCGCCCATTCCGCCGAGGCAGCGCTCCTGGCGGCGGGTGTACCGGCGAGCCTGTACGGCGCGGAGCTGTACGAGAAACTCGGGATCGACGCAGCGGGAGAACCTGTCCCGGAACTCATGATCGATGTCTTGCCCGGTCCCGGCTACGACCCCGCTGCCTACCAGGTCGAACCCATGACCCTGAATCGTCTGCTCGACGACGGCGACCGGATCGACCTGGGCGGGCGGGTACTGACCGTGCTGCACCTCCCCGGCCATACACCGGGAAGCATCGCCCTGCTGGAGGAGCGCACCGGGACCCTGTACTCCGGCGACATCATCTACGACGGTGCCTTGATCGATGATCTGCCGAACTCCGACGTGGCTGCCTACCGGCGGAGCATGGAGTTCCTCGCCGACCTCGACGTGTCCCTCGTCCACCCCGGCCACGGGCACAGCTTCGACAGGACACGCCTTCGCCAGTTGGCCGAGACCTACCTGCGCGGAAAAGCGTAGTGCTGCTCGTCCGTCACAGCGTTCGCGACCATCAGAGGAGTCGCGCTGCCGCTGCACCACGCCCTCCCGTACGCGAGCCGTGCTCGTCCCTCGGGCAGAACGGATCAACTGCTCACCGGCTCGCCAGCGCGGTACACGCCGAGCGGACGGCGCAGGAGCGTGATGTCGCTCGTCGGATCGCCGTTGACGATCAGTAGGTCGGCGTCGAATCCGGGGCTGACGCGCCCCTTGCGCTGCCCCAGGCCGCACACCTCGGCGCCGACCGAGGTGGCCGCGGCGAGGGCGGCGGTGGCTGGGATGCCGCACGCAACGTACTCGACGAGCGTCTCTGGCAGGATCCCGTGCGGCTTCGCTGGGCCGAGGCCCGCGTCCGACCCGGCCACCAGGCGGACCCCGGCCCGGTGCAGGGTGGCGGCGCCGTTGCGCAACGCGGCCTCGCTGAGCCCCGCCCGCGCTGCCATCGCCACCACCTCCGGCGGCGTGACCACGGACGGGTCGGTGCCGAGCGTGGCACAGACCGCCACCCCGGACGCGGCCAGGCGGTCCGCAGTCGCGTCGGAGACGTGGACGCCGGTCGCGGTCACGCACGTGCAGTGCTCGATGCCGTCGACACCGACGCGCAGCGCCTGCTCGACCGCGCTGAGCGCGTGTGCGTGCGCGGTCACCGGTAGGCCCAGTTCGTGCGCCCGGGTCACCGCGGCGGTCAGCTCCTGGTCGGTGAACTGCGGCCGGGTGACGTCGGTGCCGGGGGTGAACACCCCGCCGCTGGCCATGACCTTCACCAGGTCGGCTCCAGCCGCCGCGAGCAACCTCACGGCCTCGCGGATCTCGTCGACGCCGCTCGCCTCGCCCCCCATGGACGCGCAGTGCCCGCCGACGCTGGTGACCGGCGCACCCGATCCCACCACCGTTGGCAGGTCGTCGCGCATTCCCCGGTCCCGCCACCGGAGCACGGCGCCGCGCCGGTCGCCCAGGTCCCGTACGGTCGTGACGCCGGCCGCCAGGTGCGCGCGCAGCGACGTCTCGACGACCGCGTCGAGATCCGTCTCGGGACGCTCGGCGAGCCGGCCGAGCGCGTCGGGCCCGGCATCGGCGCACAGGTGCACGTGCGCGTCGACCAGGCCGGGCAGCACGGTGCCGTCCGGCTCCTCGCGTACCGACCAGCCCTCCGGCGCCTCGACCCAACCCCGGTGCACGTCGGCGATGCGCTCCCCGTCCAGCAGGACCAACACCCCGCCGTCCACGAGCCGCTCGCCGTCGAACATCCGCGCCGCCCGGACAGCATGCTTCGTCATCGACCCTCCCCCGTCGAGCACAACCATTCCGGCCAGACTATGGGCTGCTGTACGTCCATGACGACGAAGATCCCGAGCACAAGCTGAACTTCCGCGTCTTCCGGCTGGTCCGAGGAACTGTCACAGAACACTCCGACCACCTCCTGTCGCCGGTGATCCCAACCTTGGAAGATGAGTACATCGGCTGACCGCCTCGCGGACGGGACAGGACATGGACCAAGGCACTCGCAACGAGGTGCTCCGCCGCCTGGCTGAGGCAGTTGGGTCCACGACAGTCGCACACCCGACGCGGGTCGCCATCGACGGACCGCCGGCAGCCGGCAAGACCACTCTCGCCGACGAACTGGCCGTCATTCTGCGCGACCAGGGCCGCGACGTCATCCGCGCGACGATCGACGATTTCCTCTTCCCCCGGGCCCAGCGCTATCCGCGCGGCGAGTACTCGGCCGAAGGCTGCTACTTCGACGCCCACGACCACGGCGCGCTGAACCGGGTCCTGCTTGATCCGCTCGGCCCGGGCGGAGATCGAAGTTTCCAACACGCGGTCTACGACCGCACGGCGGATACCGTGCTGTCCCCGCCTGTCACCACTGCCACCGCCGACGCCGTGCTGGTCTTCGACGGCGTCTTCCTCATGCGCCCGGAGCTGATCGACAGGTGGGATCTGCGCATCTTCGTGTCAGCCGCGCTCGAGAAGACCGTGGACCGTGCCCTGATCCGGGAGCGCCGGGTGTCATCTCGGGCCGAAGTCGAACGGCGCTGGCGCGAGCGCTACATCCCCTCTCAACACTTCTACTTCGCCACGGTCCGCCCGACCGACCACGTCGACATCGTCGTGCACAACGACGAGCCCCAGCAGCCAATCTGGGAGACCCGAACACACCGACCGCACCGAAGCCGGAAGCGACCTGGGCCCCTGCCAACAGGGCGCTGAGCGACCCGACATGACGTGAGCTCGCCGTCCCACCTGAGCATCGAACGCTGGCCGCGGGAGACTGGCCGGCCACCAGCCACGGAGCCGGAGCGACCTCACGCTCGCCGGTCAGGGAGCCGGTACGGCGGACGCGCGCAGGGCCTCGGCCAGCCACTCGTACGGGAACCGCTCCGGCGGCACGTTGTTCACGGCGGTGACCAGTTCCATGTACCGGTCGAACGGTCCCTCCGGGTCCGGCGGGGTGCGGTCCCACTCCGCGCCCTCCAGCATGTGGTCGGCCGTCTGGATCCGGAACTCGGGCGTGTCCGGCATCCCGGGGCTGTCCGGTGTCGCGAAGATGCCGGTCAGCCAGCCGATCCACTGGTCGGCGATCTCCCGCCCCCTGGGCGAGTCCGGCGGAACCTGCTCCCGCGCCGCGTCCATCACCGGCTGGGCGATCGCCGCGCCCGCTTCCAGGGTGTCCAGCATCGGCGACGAGGTCATCAGCGGCCCGGCCCCGGTGGTGCACGCCTCGTACAGCTCACGGCGTACGGCCTGCCGGACCTCGGTGTCGCGGACCAGTTCGGCCAGCTCGATCCACGCCTCCAACTGGGCCGCGGTGGGATTTTCGGGCAGCTCCGGCCGGGCCGCCCGCCACCACTCGACCATCCGCTCCGGTGCCTCCCAGCCGGTGGAGACCTCGGTCCAGAATTCGTCGATCAGCCGGTCGCGTTCCTCGTCCGACATGCCGGCCAGCTTGTGCATCAGCGTGACCTGCTCAGCCGTGGAGTCCTGCCGCAGGATGACGGACAGCACCGCGCGACGGCTGCGCAGCCGTGCCTCCTGCCGTGCCAGCAGGGCCAGGTGGGTGGCGGCCAGCTCGCGCAGCGTCGCCTCGCCGGCCAGCACCCGCCGGATCTCGTCCAGGCCGGCGTCAAGTTCCCGCAGCGTCCGGACCAGCTCCAGCCGGGCGATGGCCGATACGTCGTACAGGCGGTGACCGGCCGGGGTGCTGGCGGCCGGCGTGACGACACCGGCGTCCGCGTAGTACCGGATGGCGCTGACGCTCAGGCCGGTCCGGCGGGCGACATCCCCGATCGTGTACAGCTCGTTCATGTCCACGACGCCCACTATGCGATCTCAAGCGGCTTGAGATACAAGCCCCCAGTCAGGTCGCCTGAGATCTCGGGAGACGGCCAGGCCAGGTCGACCGGGCTCTCCAAGATCACGTACCCGGTCATCGACCTGATCGGACGTTGCGGCACCGGACACCCGGTCACGGTCCATAGCGCCCGGATCGCGGCATGAGCGGATGTTCAGACAGACAGTGCTGCCGGTCAGCAGGCCTGGGCAAGCAGGGCCGTGATCATCGTTTGAGGTTCGATGGTGGTTGGTCGGTCGCTCACCTGCCCGTCGCCGAGTTCCACGACGCGCCATACGCCGTCCGCGCGCAGAGCGAGGTCGACGGTGACGAAGGGCAGGCCGAGCCCGGCGATCATTGGTGCGACCGGGGCCAGGTCGATCCCGGCCGGCGCGGGATCGTGCGGGCTGTCGGGATGCGGTCCGATCAGGACGCATACGCCGTCGACCCACCACGTACGTACTTCGGCGGAGGTGAACCGCTCGAAGCGCCGCAGTACGAAACCGCCCACGAAGTCGTCGTCGCGCAGCTCCAGAAACCGGCTGGCCACGTTCCAGGCAGCCGCGCCGTCCTCTAGGTCGGGAATGAACGTCGCCTCGTTCCAGTAGTGCTTCATCGACTTGCTGTAGTCACGCAGCACCGCCGGTCCCGCACCCAGCTCGACCCGTGCGCGGTCGAAGTCCGCCCGCAGCGAACCCGTGGTCCATACCGACGGCGGGGTGATCGCAGCCAGAGCGGCATACCAGCCAGGCAGCTCATGTGCCCGCCGGTACTGCTCACCAGCAGTCCTCAACACCACACCGCGCTCGGCGAGCGTCTCGGCGAACGTGGCGTACTGCTCGCTACGCAGCATCCAGCCGCGGTACACAGCCATACCGCTGCCCGAGACCGATGCGACCGCCCGACGCACATCTCCGCCCCGCGCCAACGCGTCGTGGTCGACCACCGCCACACCCAGCCCCGCAGCACGCGCGGCCTGCGCCTCCGCTGCAAAATGCTCGTCGGGGTTGCGCGGCCGTAGAGGGTTCGCGGGAACCAACAGGATCACGCCTACATCCTGCACCACGCGGCCGTTCGACCTCGAACTGTTATCCTGCCACCGCCCGAATCGCGGCAGAAGCGTGCACCTGATCTTGGTCGTGCGCGGAGGGATGGCGGCGTCGTGGAGGGAAGGGCTCTGGACGCGTCCGTTTCGTGGGCGGTGGTCCGCATCGGCCGCAGAGTGGTCGTGGTGGTGCTCGGCATCCTCGCGTTCGTCATGACGCTCCGGCCGGCGACTCAACCATGACTGTGGCATCTGGACGAGTCCAGAGGACCGTCGCTACCCTCCCCAGCATGACGCGGTACCTTGTCGTGCCCGGTCGAGGTGTCCCATTGCCCGACCACTGGTCGCGCAGTTGGGTCAGGGACTACCCGGGATACCAATGGGCGCCCGAACCGCCCGGGCCACCGTACGTCGCCGCCGAACGGGTCGCCGCGCTGCACGCTGCTACCAGCGCCGACGATGAGCCGGCGATCCTCGTCGCGCACAGTGCGGGCTGTCTGACCGTCGCAGTGTGGGCTAGTCAGCACGTCGGTCCTGTGCGTGCCACCCTGCTGGTCACGCCACCGTACCTGGATCCGGACTGGACTCCCGACCCCCACGAGACGGTCGATGTCTTCATCGGCCACGTGCCACGCGAGCCACTGCCCTTCCGCTCGATCCTGGTCGCCAGCCGCAACGACCCCATTACGACGTTCGAGCAGTTCGAGCAGTACGCGCGAGACTGGGGCTCGGAACTGTTCGACGCGGGCGCGGTCGGGCATCTGGACTCCAAGACCGGGTTCGGCGCGTGGCCCGACGGCGAGCGCCTGGTTCGATCATTGACCCAGCCGGTACAGCCTCAACACCCCTGACGCCACTGCAATCGCGGTCTTCGCAGTCCAACACCGTCACCGACTGCACGACGTGCGCTCGTCGGCACGACCGGAGTCCTCACACCTAAATGCGCGGTCACTTACGGCTACCGCGGATGATGGGAACCCTGGCGCTTGCATGCCCGGTCGGCGGCAGACGAGAGTCCTCCCCGCTGTGGGACCGAGACCGGGGGGTGCTCCAGATGGTCGACGCCACCCCGCAGACCGTGGTCATCCAGGTACAGTCCTCGGCCGCGGTTGGCGCCAGCGCCTGGGACCTGCGCTGCGACCTGCGCGAGGGACTGATCCGCTACCTACGCGACCAACACCCCCAGTGGCTGCCCCGCACCCGCAGCCAGTATCAGCCCTGACCGACGGAGTCCGGCATCGCCGCCGTGCGCCGATGAATGAGTCGGCTCCTACCGGGGACTAGCTGGACCAGGACCGACAGACACAGGAGGCGGTGATGGGCGTCGACCGGGACTGCACCGAGGTGGGGGACGACTTCGTCCGGGTCACCCGTACCGTCAACGCTCCCATCGGGCAGGTCTTCGAGTACGTCGTCAACGTCGACCTGAGCCACATCTTCCCCAGAACCGGACACTCGCCGGCAATCGTGGCCAGCAGCGTCACCACCGGCTGGAACACCCCAGGCATGCGCCGGACGAACACCTCCGACGACGGCTCGACCAACGAGGAAGAACTCCTGACGGTGGAGCCACCGAACTCGTTCTCGTACCGGGTCGACAACTTCAGCTCGCCGCGGCTGCGGGGGGTCATCGACAGCATCGAGGGGTCCTGGTACCTCAGCGACCAGGAGGACGGCACCACGAGCATCGAGTGGACGTACGCCCTGAACCCGGTGGACGAACCGGCCCGGACGGCCATCAAGGAGAACCTGCTGCCGCTCTACACCGAGCGGCTCAAGACGGCGATGAACATCCTGAAGGACGACCTTGAGTGCTGAAGACAGCGGCACGAACCGGCGCCGCGGCTGGGGAAGCGGCCGGGCCGGTGACGGGAGTGTGGTGCCCGGGCGCGGGCCCGTCGTCGTGGGTGTCGTGGCCGCCCCCGGGGCCGCGGCCGACCTGGCGCGGGAGGCCGCCACGGAACTCGCCGACCGGCTCCGCGTCCGAATCCCGGAGGTCGACTGGGCGGTACGCCTCCAGGTGGCCCGGCTCGTCGAAGGGCCGGCCCACCTCGGTCAGCTCATCGAGGCAGCCCGGCGCCGGATGCTGGCCCAGGGTTGGAGTCTGGTCCTCTGCGTGACGGACCTGCCGTTGCAGACCGCGCGGCGGCCCGTGGTCGCGCACGCCAGCAGCACCCACGGCGTCGCGGTCCTTTCCATGCCCGCGCTCGGCCCCGTCGCCGGGACCCGGCGGATGGCCGAGGCCGGAGAGCGGCTCCTCGCGGCACTGCTCGGCGATACCGACGCGGTCGGCGACCCGGTACGGGCCGGCCCGCGCCGCCGGCGGCTGGCCACGGGACGGCGGGCCAGGGAACTCGGCGGGCGCGTGAACCACCAGGCGTACGGTATCGGCCTGCTGGCCGGGATCTTCGGCGGCAACCTGCGGCTGTTGCTCGGCATGCTCCGGGCGAACCGGCCGTGGCGGCTGGCCGTCCGGCTCTCACGGCTGCTGGTCGGTGCCTTCGCGACCGCCGTCCTCGCCCTGGTGAGCGCCGATATTTGGCAGTTGTCGGGGGCCTTGGGCAACCTGCGGCTCGCCCTGCTCGCGGCCGGCTCCGTCCTGGCGGTGGTGCTGACCATGGTGCTCGGCGCGCGCCTCTGGGAGCAGGTTCCGCGCGGCCCGGGTGCCCGGGATCAGGTCGTCCTCTTCAACGTGGTCACCGTGCTCACCGTGGTGATCGGCGTCCTCGCCCTGTACGCGGCGCTCGCAGCGCTGACCATCATCGGGGCGATCGCCGTCGTCCCCTGGGACCTGCTCGCCGCATCCACCGGTCGACCAGCCGGCGTCGCCCACCAGGTCAAGCTCGGCTGGCTGGCCAGCTCACTGGCCACCGTCGGCGGCGCGCTCGGCGCCGGACTGGAGTCCGACTCAGCAGTACGGGAAGCGGCATACCGCTACCAGCCCGACGCGAAGCTGACCAGCGAGCACGATGGGCCGGATCCGACCGGCGGCGCCGAACCGGGACCGAGCAGCGAGGACGGGTCACCGCACAGGGGCAGGCCTGAACCGGAGCAGCACCACGAGGCCGGCTGACCCGGGGACACCCACTATGGACCGACGAGAGCCACGACGCGAATCAGCGAACGGAATCTGCTCCTGGCGCAGGATTGCCAGTGCAGCGGTGGCTGTCGCGGGCGGCTGGGCTTGGCCCTGGCCCAATAGTCTGGGAGATCATGGTCAGACCTCAGTTCCGTGACGGCTGTTCGAGCGTCGTCATGGCGTGTGCAGTTCGGCTGATGGCGGGGGCACGGCCGCCGCACACACCTGCTGACCTTAAAGACTAGGGTTTACGTATGATTCGTGCCGTAATCGTGGACGTGGATGACACCTTGTGTCTCACGCAGGCCGCATCGTTCGGCTTAGAAAATGAAGTCCTCGCGGAGATGGGCAGGCCTCCCATGCCGCTGGACCTGCACATGGCGACCTGGGGCGAGCCCTTGCTCGACGCCATGCTCAAGCGATCGCCGGGCCTGGACCTGACACGCTTCGCGCCGATCTACCAGGCCACACTGGAACGCTATGTCGTGGAAGGTCGCCTCGATGTCATCCCCGACGAGAATTTGCGCGCACTCGACGAGCTCGTCCTGGCCGGCCGAGTGCTGTACCTCTTGACGTCGCGGACCGAGGAGGAGGTTCGGCACATGCTTGATCCGGACCACGTCCTCGCCGAGCGGGTCGGCGGCGTCTTCCACGCCGGCAACACGCGTTTTCGTAAGCCCGATCCACGGGCCTTCGACGAACTGCTGGCGACGACCGGATTTGCGCCGAGCGAGTGCGTGTACGTGGGTGACTCGCCAGGCGACGCAATGGCCGCCGGCGGTGCCGGCCTGCATTTCGTCGGTTGCCTGCAAAGCAAGGTGCGGGCACCGGATGACTTCGACCCTCGCTACGTCGATACTTTCATCGATGTCTTCCCCGACATCGTCGACGCCGTCCACGGACTTGAGCACGGAAAACCGCTCCAAAACAGTATGGTGCGTAACTCCAGAACCCGTGAACCTGGGCATGTGGCTGAAACCCATCGAAAACTCGACGCTGCTCAGCCATTCCCACGTCACGACCCGATGCTCGATGCCAGCGGCGTCGGCAGCGATCGGGAACAGGCGACGCGGCCGTAGCCCGCTCGATCGACTGTTAGATCCCCGAGCAGCCCGCGCCGACCAGCTCAGCCACTCCGGCCCGCGCAGCGCGGGACAGCCCCGGGGAAAGGTCCCGCTACGAGGGTGTGTTGCCTGTCGCAGCGGGTAAGGCAGGCAACACACTGGTACCCAGGTTCCGGAGAGATCGACATGACCCGCGCTGCCGCGATCGAGCTGCCGTCCGACCAGACGATGCCCGCACTCGGCCAGGGAACCTGGTACCTGGGCGAGCGCCCCGCGGGGCGGCGCGACGAAATAGCGGCCCTACGCGCCGGGCTCGACCTGGGCATGACCATGGTCGACACTGCGGAGATGTACGGTGACGGCGCTTCCGAGGAACTCGTCGGCGAGGCGATCATCGGACGACGCACCGACGTCTTTCTGGTCGACAAGGTGCTGCCGTCCAACGCCAGCCGACGGGGAACAGTGCAGTCCTGCCGCCGCAGCCTGCAACGACTCGGCGTCGACCACATCGACCTCTACCTGCTGCACTGGCGCGGCACGCATCCACTCACGGAGACGATCGAGGCGTTCGCCGAACTCGTCGACGCCGGTGACATCGGGCAGTGGGGCGTCAGCAACTTCGACCTTTCCGACATGACGGAGCTACTCGAGGCGGGCGGGAACTCCTGCGCGACCAATCAGATCCTCTACAACCTCACCCGCCGTGGTCCGGAGTACGACCTACTGCCGTGGCTACGGGAACACCGAATTCCGGTGATGGCGTACTCGCCGATCGAGCAGGGTCGACTGCTCGGCCACCCCCAGGTCGCGGAGGTCGCCGCCCGGCACCGGGCCACGCCCGCTCAGGTGGCACTGGCCTGGCTGCTGGGGCAGGAGATGGTCGCGGCCATCCCCCGATCGTCCAAGCCTGAACACACCCGGGAGAACGCGGACGCGCGCAATCTGCATCTGACCGAAGAGGACGTTGCGGCACTCGACACGGCGTTCCCGCCGCCGGTCGGCCCGCAACCGCTGGAGATGTTGTAGCGTCACCGACCGTTTCGGCGGACGGCACCGGTCGAGGTCGACGCCGTCCGCTCGACGATCCGCCGGTGCAGGGCGAATGAGCGGGCGGGCTGACGGTGGTGGTTGTGGCGGTCGTGCACTTTCCGGGGATCGCCCGGGCCAACCCGACGGCTCTCGCCATGGCCGGGTCAGCATCGGCAGGCCGATCCCCACGGGAAGCGTCGGACAGGCCGTTCGCATCCTCGACAGCGCGTTGACGCGCCTACCAGCCGACGACGCCCCGGTCGAGCAGGTAGAGGTTCCAGGTCGTCGACAGCTGCGGTAAACAGCTGGTCCAACTCGCCCAGGAACTGCGGCATCTCCCCCGAGGAGAGTTCCAGAGTTCCGTACGGGTCGACTCGGTCAAGCATCGACGTCGACCCGCAGTGCTGTACACGCTCGACAGCCTGCGCCAACCGACCCGAGTTGTGCATCGTCCTCGGCAGATGCGGCAAGGACTTCACAAGCCCGGGCGGTCAACATCGGCGCCGTACCGCGCAACCATGGTGCGGACGGCTTCGTCCACAACCGCGGTCATGCGGGCAGGGGTCACCGTCCAGTCGGGAAGCACCAGACTCGGCCAGAATAGGTAGTTGGAGATCATCCCGAGGAACTGCGTTGCGGCCATCTCCGGATCAGCGATGTCTGCGGCTCCCGAGTCGCGCTCGGTTGAAAGGTAGATCCGGACGGACTCGAAGTACGGCAGTTTGCCTTGTGAGAAATGTGCCTTGGCCAGTTCGGGAAAGCGTGGCAGTTCGGCGATGACGATACGGAACAGGTCAGTCATCTCCGGCTGGCTCAACAGCGCCGCGTAGCGCCGTCCGAGAACCGTCAGGCCGGCCGTCAGATCGCCAGCGGGCGGGACGTCGGCGACGTCGTTCTTGGCCCACGAGTCGATGACGATGGCGTCGAATAATGCTGCCTTTGTCGGAAACTGCTTGAACAGCGTCGCTTTCGAGACACCAGCGCTGTCGGCAACACGCGCCAGCGATGCCCGGTCGTAGCCCAACTCGAGGAAAAGCTCAGTAGCGGCTTGCACGATGAGCGCGCGCTTCTCCTCCGCCACGCGCTGGTGATAGGCCGACGGCGCTGGGGTCATGCACCCATGATAGCGAGGTGAGTGGGTTGACTCACCACGCCGGGCGGCGTACCTTCGGTGTGGTGAGTCGCGCGACTCACCACCCGGTTCTACGGGTTGTCGCCTCTCGCACTCGGAGGATCGAATGTCCCGCTTCGCCAACCAGACCGTTCTCGTGACCGGCGGCACCGGCGGGCAGGGAGCCAGCCACGTTCGCGCCCTGCATGCCGAAGGCGCCAACGTCGTCATCGGGGACATCAATGCCGAGCGTGGCGCCGGCCTCGCTGCTGAGCTGGGAGACGGGGCACATTACGTCGGCCTCGACGTCTCCCGGGAGGAGTCGTGGGCCGCCGCCATCGCCGAAACCGAGACGACCTTCGGTGCGCTCACGGTCCTGGTCAACAACGCCGGGGTGCAGAACCCGCCGGCCCTCATCGAGTCCACCGACCGGGCTACGTGGGGTCGCATCCTCGACATCAATCTCACCGGCGCCTTCCTCGGCATCAAGGCGGCCGCACCGGCGCTGCGGCGGGCAGGTGGAGGGGTAATCGTCAACATCGCCTCCACCATGAGCCTCGGCGGTACTGCCTTCTACGCGCCCTATGTCGCCAGCAAGTGGGCGATTCGAGGGCTCACTCAAACCGCTGCCCTCGAGTTGGGTCGTGACAACATCCGCGTCAATGTCATCCACCCCGGCGTTGTCGCCACCCCGTTCATCACCGAGCCAGCGGCTGGCAGCGACGCCCCGATCGCCGACTTCTACTCGCCCGAGCCGTTCGCCGTCCCGCGACTCGGGCAGCCCGCCGACATCACTGCGCTGCTGCTGTTCCTCACCTCGCCGCACGCGGCCTTCATCACCGGCGCCGAGTATGTCATCGACGGGGGACTGCTTCTCGGCCCCGCCTTGCAGAAGGAAGCCGCATGAACCCCGCAGACCAGCATGGTGAGCGCCGCGCGCTTGACCCGCTGGCGCACCTGCCGCACGAGATCAGGCGCGCCATCGAGATCACACCCGCGGCCGGAACCCGCGAACGAATCGTGGACATCACCACCACTGGGCGGCGTACCGGACGACCCCGGCGCATTGAGATCTTCTTCTATCGCGCCAACGGCGCGACCTATCTTTGCAGCGGAGCGGGCGGCGGCGCGACCGGCTGGTACGCAAACTTACGAGCGAATCCCGCTTTCACCTTCCACCTCAAGAACGGCACTAGAGCAGACCTGCCGGCACACGCAACAAAGGTCACCGATCCGACCGAACGGGCTGCAGTGATCGCAGCCATCGTCGACGACCTCAACCAACCCCACGACCCCGGCACCATCAGGCCGACCCGACTAGACGACTGGGCCGGCAGCAGGCTGATGCGAATCGCCTTCGACTGAGCCGCCTCATGCTGTGAGACCGACTGCCATCGACAGTTCCGGACATCCACCGCCTGGGAAGCGTGGTCACCAAGCGTGACTGCTTCGGCTGTGCGGGCGGCGCGCACGGTCGGCGGCAGATCCGGATGTCCGATGCAGCCTGCGTTCGACTCGGCCGGGCCGATTTCTGGCATGGGCTGGAGCTGGCGCAGTGCCAACCGACCTTGCCTGTCAGCGTTGGAGCTTTCCTTCACAGGTAGGTGGCCACATGCTTTGATTCGTCGCCGAGACCGAGTGCCTGCTGCTCGCTTCGCGAGTGGCGGCGGCGGCGGCGAGGCCGTGGGTTACGGGGTCGGCGCGTGCTCGTCAAGGCCGGCATGCAGGCGCCTGACGACGGTGGCCGAGAGGACGAGGATCGGGCCGGGTTCGAGCCGGGACGAGATGCATAAAGGATTCATATAAAAGTGCTATGCTTCGGCCATGAGCCGTCAAGACGCCGGTCGTGGCACTTCCACTGAGATCGGGTCAGCCCTCTACGGGTTGGCCACCAGGGCCGTGAGACGTCTTCCACGTGACATGAGCATCACATCCGCGGCCACCCTGGCCACCCTGGATCGGACCGGCCCGCGACGGATCACCGACCTCGCCGTGATCGAAGGTGTCACCCAGCCCGCGATGACTGTCCTGGTTCGGGTGATGGAGGAGTCCGGGCTGGTCGAGCGGAGAGGCGACCCGTCCGACAAGCGGGTCACGCTGGTGTGTCTGACCGAGGCGGGCGCGTCCTATGTTCGGGCGCGCCGCCAGGCGGGCGTCGACGCGTTCGCGCAATTGATCGACGAACTCACCAGGGAAGAAGTCAAAGCCTTGAAGGCGGCCCTCCCAGCGCTGCTGCATCTGGCCGAGCTCGAAGACCAGGATCGCGAAGGGGCAAAGCAGTGACCCTCTCAGAGCATTCCAAGGCGCGCCTACTGGTCCCCTCCCTGATGTTCATAGCACTGGTCGTCGCGGCGGTCGGCAGTCTGGGAACGCCGCTCATCACCAGCGTGGCCACCACGTTGCACGTCTCGCTCGACAGTGCGCAGTGGACGTTGACCATCGCGCTGCTGAGCGGCGCCGTCGCTACGCCTGTCCTCGGCCGGCTCGGCGCCGGACCACACCGGCGGACCACGATTCTCGCCACGCTGGCGGTCGTGGTTGCCGGCAGCACGCTCACCGTGCTGCCGCTGCCATTCGCCTGGCTGCTTGCCGGCAGGGCCGCCCAGGGCGTCGGGCTCGGATTGACGGCGCTGATGATGGGCGTAGCACGTGACCATCTTCCCGAGGGGCGCAGCGCGGCTGCGATCGCCCTGATCTCGGTGGTCTCGATCATCGGGGCTGGCGTAGGTTACCCGCTCGCCGGGCTGCTCGCCGAACTCGGCGGTGTACGAGCGGCCTACAGCCTCGGCCTGTTCGTCACCGCTGCCGCATTCCTGGCCGCGTGGCGCTCTATCCCCAAAGCTCCCGAAGGCCGCTCCGCTCACGTGAATGTTGCGGCCGCGATCGTCCTAGCGGGGGGACTGTTCCTCGTCCTGTTCCTGGCAAGCCAGAGGAGCCTGTGGAGCCATCACCTCCGCGTGACAGTGGTCCTCGCCATCGGCGCTCTGCTCTTGCTCTGCATCTGGGTCGCCTCCGAGTTGCGCAGCAAGACGCCGCTGGTCGATGTCCGGGCCGTACGGCACCCAGCAGTCGCCGGGGCGAATGTCGCCATGTTCGTCGGCGGGGGCGGCATGTACCTGCTGCTCACCCTCATTACCCGGTACGCGCAGACACCGAACAGCGTCGGCTACGGATTCGGGCTGACCACCTTTGCCGCCGGGCTGGTCCTCGTCCCGTTCTCCGTGCTGGGCTTCATCGCCGGCAAGCTCACGCCCCGAGTCCGCCAACGGGTCGACGCCCCCCTGCTCCTGGCCGGCAGCGCTGTCGTCGTCGGCGGCGGGTTCGTCCTGTTCGCGGTCGAACGGTCGAACCTAGCCGAACTACTCACGGCCATGGGCGTGCTCGGCTTCGGCGTCGGCAGCTTCTCGGCTGCCATGCCCGGCGTCATCCTGGCCGTCACCCCTAAGAGCGAAACATCAAGCGCCATGAGCTTCAACTACGTCGTCCGCAGCGTCGGGTACTCCCTAGGCAGCGCTCTAGGCGGCCTGATCCTGGCCGCCGGCACCGATAGCGGCCAGCTTTTCCCCAACGACGGCGCCTACACCACGGCAGCACTGATCGGCATCGCCGCGATGGCAATCACGGCGGTGACCAGCCTGACGCTCGCCCGCCACCGCCAGCCCGAGATCAACCAGGGCACCGAACCAGCGTCAGTCAAGTCGATCCGAGCACCGCAAGAGAGGCAAGCCGAACAAGAACTCCACAGCCAGCTACGCCGAGTCGGCAAGCCCGTCGCCTGAGGCGGTTGCGCACTCCCACGCACGCGTCGCCGACTCTCCGCTCGACACGGCAACGACCGTACGCAAATGTTTAGTTGGATAGCACGCACCGTAAGCAAAGGAACCGAACATGCACAAGTTGGTGGTCCTGTATCCCGAGCCCGCCGATCCCGACCACTTCCGCGACTACTACGTGACCCACCACCTCCCGCTGGTCAGACTCATGCCCGGCCTGCTCGCATGGCGCTACAGCTTCGACGTGGCAGCGACGCAGGGACAGGCGCCGTACTTCGCGGTCTTCGAAGCCGAGTTCGCTGACGCTGCGGCAATGACCGCGTCGAGGTCGTCTCCGGAAGGCCGGCAGGTGGCCGCCGATGTCGCCAACTACGCCACCGGCGGTGCGGTCGTCATCCACTACGCAGTGCAGGAGGGCACCGGCTGAGCCACGGGCCGTGACGCCCTGTGCATCGAGTGGGAGATCCACCTTGACCGATAGGCCGATCATCTGCTTATGTTGATGACATGAGTAAACCCTCCGCGTCGATGCGCGAACCCACGTACTTCATCCTCGCCGCGTTGCAGGACGAACCGCTGCACGGCTACGCCATCGTCAAGCGCGCGCAGGAGCTGTCCGACGGGCGGGTGCGGTTGACGACCGGCACGCTGTACGCCGCGCTGGACCGGCTCACCGGTGAGGAGATGGTGCAGGTGGCCAAGGAGACGGTGGTCAACGGCCGCGCCCGCCGTACGTACGAGCTGACCGGGCGCGGGTTGTCCGCGCTACACGAGGAGGCAGCCCGGATGGTTGCCGCGGCGCGGGTGGTTCGGGACCGTGGCGTACGGTCGACGGCTGCGACGATTCGGACGGTGCCGGCATGACCGGCGCGGAACGCCGCTACCGGTGGTTACTACGCGCCTATCCTCGGGCCTATCGGCGGTACCGCGCCGACGAGATGATGGAAACGCTGCTGGGCACAAGCGAGACGGACCGGAGGCACCCCGACCTTCGGGAGTGCCTGGCACTCGTGGTCGGAGGTCTCCGGGTCCGCTCCGGCGTAGCCCGGCTCGGCTCACGGGAAGCCCTGCGATCCTCCGCGCTGCGACTGACCGCACTGTCCCTGCTCGTGTGCGGTGTTGCCCTTACGGCCCTGCCCCTCATGTGGCGCTTATGGCTGCTGCTGCCGGGAAATTCATCCGGCCTCGAGTATGGGCGGAGCAGCCTGTTCACGCCCGCATGGTTGCTCCTCGCGTTGGTCACTGCGGCATGGGCTCGCTACCGTCTCGCACTCGTCATAACCCTGTACGCCTTGGGCGCTGAGGTCTGGCACTTCGGATCGGACAGTGTGTGGTACTCGGCAGAGTATTGGACGGGGTTCGACGCGGTGCCAGGGCTTCGGACAGGCATGCTGCTCGCCTCGCAACTGTCTACGTGGACGTGCCTGCTGGCCGTCCTGACGATGGTGCCACTGCTTCGAGAGCGCCACGCACGGGTGACACGGCCATGGACCTGGCTTGTCGGTGCGGCAGTGACGATTGCTGTCATGGCACCCAATCCGTTCAATGGCTGGGACGACCATCTCACCCTGCCGGTCATCCTGGCGGTCGGGTTGGTGGCGGCTCTCGTGGGAGCGGCACTCGATGTGCGGATATCGATCGCGGCCAGCGTGGTCCTCTCGGCGCTGATCCTGCCGATGCTGGCATATCATCTGTCGACTCAGACGCTGTACGATTCGTACCCGGCACCGCGCCCACTGTTCCTCGGAGCTATCCTCGTGGCTCTTGCGATGAACATTGCGGTCAGCACGGTGGCCGCCCGTCGGCAAGTCAGCCTCTGAGACGAGTGGTCGCCCCGCACGGATCCCGGGTTTTCTACTCGCTGAGCTCGATCACGGAATACGCCTTGTCCAGTCGGCCGCTGGCCAGATCCTCGTGGCGGATCACAAAACTCCCGTAATAGAACTCGTCGTCCACGGGAAAGCGGGCGAGCGACACCCACTCACTCGTCAGCCGGTGCTTTTCCTCCTCCACATGGGAATACCATTTCGCCACCGGGATGGCGATCTCGCCGGCCTTCTCGCGCCCCGCGAGGGTCTGCTCCGCAATGCTCGTGATCACCTCGTCGTCGACATACCCGCCGAGGTAGGCGCTGGCGAGCCCTTCGTCAGGGGGCCACAGATCGTGGGCCAGCGCGCGGAGATCGTCCAGGTGCGGCACGTCACGCTCCAGGTCACGGGCGAGTTGCTGCTGGAAGGGCGACAGGTCGTCCTCGTCCTCGTCGTGGTTCGTCGCGAACCAGTCGGGGAACTCCGCGAGAAGCGAGGCGCTCACGTCCCACTGCTGACCGATGAACTCGGGGTTGAGGGGTTCTGCGACCGCGGTGTCGGTGCCGGCCGGTACGTACACGACTCGCGCGTACCCCTGGTCCCCGGTGCCACCGGCCAGGTAGTCGTTCTCGTGGTCCAAGAAGAACAGCAGCGCGCCGTCCGCCGGCAGGCCGGAGCCGTCGACCCTCGGCAGCGCCGCACAGTCGACGGAGAAGATGAACGGCAACTGGCCGGCCCGACCCGACGGCCAGTCCTCGTCCACCGGCAGCCGGGGCAGCCCACCGAACTGTCCGACCAGGACACCGCCGGAGCCACCGCTCAACCGGATCGACAACCGGAGGTACTTGCCGAACCCGCTGATCTCGTCGTCCGGGACGCCCAACGCGAGCGCCGCACCACGAAACTGCCCCTGATAATCCATGGATCAGCATGGTGCCACGAACGCACCGACGATACGGCGAGCCCGGCGATCGGGCGGCCGGGCGGCCCACGGCCAGCACACGCCGTTGTCGCCATCGCCGTCGTGATGGGGTACGCGAACATCGGCACAAGGTGGCTTGCTGATCGACAACAGGGGCGCTGCGGAGTCCCTGTTCGCCGCGCGCTTTCGGTTCAGGTGTGTCGCAGTGCATCCCGTTGGCGCTCATAGTCGGTGACCGTCGGGACGACAGGGAGCATGAGCAGTAGGACCAGATACACCACGGCGAGCAGTCCACCGGTGAGCAGGGTCAGCAGGAGCACGACGGTTCGTACCCAGTCGACGCGGAACCCGCCGTACGCCGCGATGCCGAGGCAGACGCCGCCGAACCATTTGCCCTCGTTGATCCGGCACCAGAACCGGCCACGTGATCCCCGATCGGCGGAAGGCGGCGAGGGGCGTGCTGGGCTCACCGGCCCGAGCTCAGCCAGGATCGCTGCCATCTGGGCACCGGTCACCGAGTCGTCGTCCGAGCGCGTAAGGGTGCTCAACCGGTCGCCGATCGCGGATTCGAGATCTCGGACGATCTCGTCGGCGTCCGGGTCGGAGCGCAGCGCGCGTCGCGCATCATCGAGATACTCCCGCAGGGCGTCGCGTGCTTCGCGGGTGGCTGGGATGGCCGCGACATGCCCGGTGAGGCGGATGGATATCGGCTCGTCCATCGGGTCATCGTCCAATCGCGTTGATCATGTGGGTCAGCTCGTTCCAGTAATCGCGGAACGCGGCGAGCTGACCTCTGCCGGTATCCGTGAGGGAGAAGTACTTCCGGGGCGGTCCTGACGGCGACTCACGCCACTCGTGATGTACAAGCCCGTCCCGCCGGAGCTTGCTCAGCAGGGGATACAGCGTGCCCTCCTGGGCGGGGAAGCCTGCCTCCTTTAGCGCGGCGAGGATCTCTGCCGCGTACCGCTGCTGGGACTCGACGGCAGCTAGTACGAGTGGTTCGAGCAGGCCGCGCCGCAACGCAACGAGCTTCGGATCGGTCTGCATGCCACTACCTTGTCACAGCAAGGTACCTATCGCAAATGTCGGCGCGCGGGCTCCGGTCCCCGCTGCGCGGGTGAGTTTTGCCTGGGATCGGCAGCCGCCACGAGACCGACTACCGACCCGACCGCACAGGTCGAGGGCTGGCCACACCAGGCCCTCACGTCCGCCGGGGCAGCATCGGCGGGTACACCGCGTAGGTATTCGGGGGCGTGCCACGATCGATCCTCGGCGGTTCCCGATGCCGGGCACCACTGGACGCCGAACACCGTACGTGACGGTTTGCCTCTACCTGAACGCTCGGTCGGCGGCAGATCCGGATACTTTGAGCACCGAGCTACGCCATATCGATAGCGGCGCCATCGGGTTCTCGCTACGGTGCTCGCCGCGAGAAGGCCGAGACCGACGGGGGTGCGAATGACGCTGGCAATCAAGGGTTCTCGGAAGATCACGGTGGACGGCGCGATCTACCGCTGGTCGGTTCGGCGCAGACCAACCTACTGTCAAGCCCTCGGCTGGTCACCGCTGACCTTCGCTGTCGAGCGTGCGGAGCAGCCAGGAGCCCTGATGGTGACATCGCTGCCTTGCGCTCACCCCGGCAACTGGCTCGGATTACCGAGCCAGCCGGTGTTGCCCGGCACGGTGGCTGTAAGTGTCCGCCGGGCCCTGGCTGCCGGTTGGCAGCCCTCCCGCCCGGGGCCGGCCTTCGAGCTGCTCCTGCCCGACTCGTCGTACGGGCGCTGACAGCCGCGCCGTTGGGCGCTGTGCGAATCGCGGCAGATGAGTGATCCGCGTGCTATGTAGCAGCCTTGGCGCCCCGCCAGCGGGTGGCCCGTAACGTGGGCTGCGCATGTCTTACGGCCAACGGGCCCTGGCTAAGCGTGTGAGAGCTGGGTGACTGCCCCCATTGGTGTTCGTCAGCGGATATCCGTGTTGCTTCGTACGGACGTTCCATCGACGTGCGGTGCATCCATCGCTACAGTGCGGGCATGAGCCAGGAGGCGGCGGCCCAAGCGTTCCGAGTCCGTACCAAGACGCGGCGCAAGCCTCCCAACGTTCTGGAGTTCAAGACGGTTGATGTCAAGATCGGAAGAAAGGTCTTCAAGTCGGCAACCGTCTTGACGGTTTTCGACGAAGACACAGGCCAGATCCGACGACGCCAGATGATTGTGCAGACCTACGGTCGAAGCCTCAATGGTCCTGGCTTCAGTTTCGAGGACAAGCCGGAACATCGGTGGTACTGCGACGATAGAGAGATAGATGCCGTCAGAGAGCTGCTGAATGATGCATTCCCCGCCTCAGGTGTATACCAGTTCCCGGCGCACGACTCGGCCGTGCAGCAACTGATTGCGGAGCTAGATGAGGGCCGTGTCGATGCAGATGCCGTCCATCGTGTCGTCACGGCGATCTGCAACGCTCCCGACTTGGCGGAAGCGCTCGCGCGGATGGATGAAGCGGGTGTTCTAGCAGACGTCATCGAACGCAACCGCCAACTCCAGGGCCTCCGCAGATGGCGCGAGGTCGTGGAAGACCCCGCAAGTACCGAGCCCGACATTCAGAAGGTGTTGGACAAGGAATGGTGGGTTTTCGGGGGCCGCTACATCAAGTCGGACGTCCGCCGGCAACTTGTGCCGGGAGATGAGCTGGACCTACTTTTGGTCCGGTCGGATGGATCTCTGCACGTAGTCGAAATTAAGCAGGCGAACATCCCCAAGCTAGTCAGGGAGCACCGTAGCCACTACCGAGTCGGCAACGAAGTCCATGAGGCGGTCTCGCAGGCGGCCAACTACCTGCGGAGCCTGGATGAGCAACGTGACTTTATCCTCAACCGCTTCAAGGTCGACCCACGCCGGGCGTCGGCAACAGTAGTTATCGGCCACCCAATGTTCGTTGATGCCAGGATCCCGCAGGACGTCATTAACGAGACGATCCGAACTTACAACAGCCACTTGTCTCGCATCGAGGTCATGACGTTCGCAGACCTGATCGAGGGGGCTGAAGGGTCGTTCATGCTCACGGATGCGGAGGGCCTTAGCGACGGAGAGCGGGACGTGGAAGCGTACTGGCCGGAGCCAGAGGAAGACCCGTGGCCGGAACCAGCGTCGTACCGCGATTCTTGGGACGACCCACCGTTCTAGCGTGCTGGTCCGCTTGAAGGTCACCCATGAGCATGGCCTGCTCGATTAGGTTCGGCGCGGATCGCGGCAGATACGGATGCCAGGAGGTACGTTTCTCGGCAGCGTAGAGGCGCGAGGAGAGATTGATTAGGGCCGCCGCGTTCGCAGGCACGGGAAGCTACGTTCGGTCGTTCCCGACGGGCCATATCGCTCACGAGTCTGGCGCCTCGGACCTATCACCCCGTCTCGTCGGTGCGCCGGATGACAGGCTTAGCTACGAGTTTGGGTGGTCGCCAGTCCACGCGGCTACCTCGCCAGAAGCGGTCGCAATCGGCTTCGAGCTCGGACTTGAGCTCGTCAAGATGGGCGTAGAAGGCTTGCTCAGCCTGGCTGAGGCCTTTGCCCTTCATCTGCTCCCTCAAGT
Organism: Micromonospora sp. NPDC049523; assembly: GCF_040676775.1. Taxonomy (NCBI): domain Bacteria; kingdom Bacillati; phylum Actinomycetota; class Actinomycetes; order Micromonosporales; family Micromonosporaceae; genus Micromonospora; species Micromonospora sp. NPDC049523. Next base: position 434,586 of record NZ_JBFAPP010000001.1, read on the forward strand.
CATCGAGTCTCTTCTGGATTTGCCGCAGAGCGATGCCGGCGGCCGCACTAAACCCGCGCTGGAATCCTTCGTCACCGTGGTCGCTCATCGTCTCTTGAACTGAGTCGCGGACGGCGTCCATGACGAACTGGCCTGCTTTCCGAATCCGCCCTGCACGCGCCTCCGTACACACGAACCCGATCCGGGTCAGTACGCGTTGCGCTTCCATGGTTGTGAACGTTGTGCGCTCCCATCCAGTGACGTGCCCGAGGACCTGCTTGGGCGGGAACATCTGCCCGTTGACCTCGACCATGTGCTTCTGAATCAGTTCAGGATCCTCACCCATCATGCGGGCCTCCACCTCCTGCTTCGTGAGGTCGAAGTCCCGGCCACCTACCTTCATCTGCCCCCTTTCGATCGTTTACAGTAACTTACTGTAAGTTACAGTAGCGAACTTACGTTCTAGCCGTTCACTTGTCAAGCAAGCCAGGGCGTCGGATCGGCTCCTGGGCGGTGGCCGCCGAGGGGCCGCGTGAGGCAGTCGTGAGGCAGTAGGGCGCCAAACTCCGCACAACCCGGCAAAGCCGTGAGCGGCTGATCATGTTCCGGAGGCCATGTAGGCGGCGAGGATGTAGTTGAGGTGGCGGTCGAGGTTCTTGCGGGCGCGGTCGTAGCGCATGGTGGTTCTCGGGTCGGCGTGGCGGGCGGCGATCTGCACGTCGCGGAGGCTGACGCCGGCGTCGAGCATGGTCGTCACGAAGGTGTGGCGCAGCATGTGGGGGTGAATTCTCGGCATCCGGATGCCCGCTGTGTGGGCGAGGTGCTTGGGTCGGCGGGTGGCGGCGTGTCGGTCCATCCGCCGACCGTGGGTGTTGCGCAGGATCGGCCCGGCGGTGCGGTCGTCGACGGCCCGGTCGATAGCTCGGGCCACTGCAGGTGGCAGTGGGACGAGGACGACCTTGCCGCCCTTGCCGCGCACGCGTAGGACCCGGTGGCCGTGTTCCTCGCCCAGGTCGGCGATGTTCGACCCGCAGGCCTCGAATATCCGCAGCCCGAGCAGGCCCAAGAGCGCGACCAGGGCGAAGTCGTTCGGGTTCGAGGACTTCCGGGCGGTCGTAATCAGCGCCTCGAACTGCAGGTGCCCCAATCCGAGGGTCGGCGACTCGGCCGACACGGTGGGCCGGCGGACGTAGTCGGCCGGCGAGTGCTCCAGGATCGAGTCGATAACGCAGACCCGGTAGAAGCCCACCACGACCGACAGCCGGCGGGAGACGGTCGAGGGCTGGTACCGGCGGATGTCTTGCAGCCATCGCACGTACCGCTCGATATCCACCCGCACCGCAGCCAGCGGGTTTAGGTCGTGGTCGGCGCACCAGCGCAGGAAAACGCGTAGGTCGGAATCGGTGTGCACGCGAGTCTGTCCGCGGTAACGGCCCAGGAAGGCCGACACCGCAGCGCGCACAACGAGTTGATCGGCCAGCAGGACAGGGGAAGCGGAAGCAGGAGAGGTGGTCATACATCACCGTGCGTCACCATCGGCGATGAACACCAGCCCACCTAAAGCGGCAGATCCGGACGGCGGGGTGAGTGGCGTCGCGCCCGATGACCACCGGCTTTGCCCTACGGGGCCGCCGCATTCGCTGGGCCGCCTTCGGCAGGCCGGTGGGATGATGCGCGGTTCGTGTCAGTCGCGGCGTCGGGGTGCGGGTGGGTGACCGCGGTTCGGGTCGTGTTTTCGGAGGGAGCCCTCGCTTTCGTTGGCGAGTCGTTGTAGCAGCCATTCGGTTGCGGCGTGCACCTCGGTAGCGGCATTGAGCGGGGTCTCGATCGGTGTACTGGTGTGGGCGTCGACCTGGTGGCCGCCGCAGCCGGTGGGGTCGGAGTCACAGCTGAGGGAGATCGTGGTGTGCACCTGCCATGGCGGTCCGGGGCGGTGGTACGGCATGCTGCCCGCTGGGGCGCACAGGACGTCCACCCAGATCTGATTCGATCCCCCTTCGCCCGCCAGTATCGTGACCGGGAACTCCGGTTCGGGCCCGAGCCGCTGGTAGCGGAAGCGGTTCAGGGGGACGCCCCAGAGCTGGGCGTCGGATCGTGCACCCAGCTGCTGCCCGACCCGGAAGAGGGTTTCGTCGGCGGACTGCAGAAGCTGACGAACACGGTCGTGTTCCGTCCGATCTGCGAGGGCGGGGAACAGCCAATCGACCTTGCCTAGCGGCAGCGGAATGTCCCGAGAGGTCACGGCTCAGTCTGTGTTGCCGAACCATGCTACGTCCACCCGTTACCTGTGCGCCGCTGCGCACGGCCGGCGGCATGAGCGGATATCACTCGGCGGGCGGCGTCGCTGGGATCGCTTGATCGGCCAGCCGTCGCAGCCTTCTGACCTCATCGATCAACTCGCGGTCGGAGGGCGCACTGAGAATCGCGAGGCCACCGGGACCGGGCTCCCGCTGCGCCAGCCGAAGCGCCACAGTTAGCCATGCGCGGAGATCGGCGAGTTCGCGAGCTGGGTCTGTCACGCCTTGATCGTGCCACGAACGATCGGTGTCTCCTGTGCACCCGGTCGGCGGCTGATCAGTACGCCCTGATCTGGATCGAGGTTGGCCTCGTGGGTCAGATTGCGAATGCGGTGACAGCGCTGTTTTTGTAACAGACCGGGCGGGGTCGGCGTCAGGTCTACTGTGCGGTGAATCGATGCGCCACGTCTGTGCTGCCGGAGTTGGAGTCCGGCCTATCACGTCGGCGACCTGGCCGAAGGTGGACTATTGCGATGGTCCGAGGACGGGTTTTGGAGCGGTGTCGGGACAGTCCGATGGCAGCTACGTCTGTCATGCCTTGGCCGTGCCTGCTGGCCCGGGGTCGGTGGCGGGTGCAGGCCGGGGCGGGCAGAGCACGGCCACGGCGATCGCTGCTGTTATCGCCGCCCCGGCGGGGTAGGCCATGGCGCCAAACTCGTCGGTGGGCACCAGGCCACGCCAGAACGGCGAGTCAGGCACGGCCGTACCGGACAGTGTGCCCAGGTATTGCAGACTGCCGAGCAGCCAGGCGGGGATCAGCAAGACGAGACCGCCGATGGCGGTGGTGGCCGCGAGAAAAGCTGCCAACGGACGGTGCTCGAGACGGCGGCTGGCCCAGCCGGCTAGCAGCCATCCAGCCAGCGTGCCGAGCAGGCCGACGGCGAGCGTCGAACCGGTGAGCCAGCGTAGTTCTGCCCGGTAGATCGAGACCCTAAGCCCGCCTTCCGCGTGCGCTGGGTCGAAGTAGTCCTCGAACGACAGCACGAGTGCGTCGTTGCGTGCGGTCAATGCCTGCGAGTTGTTTTGCCGGGCGCCGGTTTCGATGTCGGTCGGGCTGGTCGAGTAGGTGTCGGTGACGGTCCAGCCGGCCGCCTCCAGGCGTTGCTGCAGGCCGGCTAGATACCCGTCGACGTCCTCGGTCGCAAGCGTTCGATCGGTGCTGTAGCTGACCCACGCCGCATCGGTCTCACCACCGATGGTACGAAAGGGGCCGTCCGACCTTCCGTACCATCGTGCCGATAAGCCTGGGGTGAGCATCTCGGCGAGCTGAGTCCACGCCGCGCCGCTTGGTAGCGCCGGCGCCGCCTCCCAACCAATACGGTTCGCCAGCGACGCGCTCAGAAAGCCGGAGAAGACTGAGGCGAAGATAGCCAGCACGACCACGCCCTTGCTGAGTGGGCGACCGAGTCGGGCCCGCATGCCTTGCCGAAGCAGGTTGAGCGTCTCAATAGGGCCGGGCCGGACGTGTCCGGCCTCGGCAGCCATGAGCAGCGTGTCTGCCAGTTCTCCGCGACGTGAGCCCTTCGGGTAGACGCGCAGCAGCAGGCGATATGGGGTGGCGAGGCGGCGGCTCATGCGAACGCCGGGCCAGGCCGCGAGGCGTTCAGCAGTCGCGATGCGGTGCTCGCGTTGCGGGCCAGTCGCGCTGTCTCCTCAGCGAGTGCCGCCGCGCCGCCGCCGGTGAGGCGGTAGTAGCGCCGAGGACGCCCTTCAACGGTCTCCTCTCTGTCGATCGCGACCAGTCCTTGGGCGGCTAACCGGTCCAGCGCCGCGTAGAGGGTGCCGGCCTGCAACCTGACCTGGCCTTCGGAAAGTAACTCGGCCGCCTGCATCACGCCGTACCCGTGCCGTGGTTGATCGACCAGCGCGGTCAGGATCCAGAACGTCGGTTCTCGCATGGCCTTCGACATGGCCGCCAATATAAAGATTATCTGACTATGGTGCAACGGCACTGGTGCCGCGCCGGCCGGGGCGCTTACATCGCCCGCTTGCAGTCCCGAGCCACGCCCCGCGACCGGCAGACCCGAACAAGCCACACGAGCGCTCTCCGGTGGCCGGAGGGAGCACGAACGGCCACTGCATCGCCGGGGCAACCCCGCTATCGCAACGTCCCGAACAGCGCACCCATCTCGACATGTCCGGACGTCATCGCAGCTGGCCACGTTGAGGTGGACGGCTACCGAAGGCGACAGAAGCGCCGGCACCGGTGCGTACGACCTGCGACAGGGATGTGTAGGTGGTCAAGCTGTGTCGGCGTCTTGCGCCAGCCATTGACGGATGGCTGAGAAGTCCGCTTCGGTCAGGCCGGTGTACGGGTCGACGCGGTGCAGTAGCGCCCGCGCCGGGTGGTGGGCCGCGACCCATTGCCGGTCGGCATCGGTCGTCTCGTCGTCAAGCCAGACGAATGATCGTCCTGCTGCCCACTGGGTCAGGAACACGGTCTTCCAGTGCAGGCCGCGTCCCGGATCCTGGTCGCCGTCCGGCCAATCGACCACCGGCAGGTCCGGAAGCCCGAGCCGTGGCGAGACGACCTCGTTCGCATCCGCCATCCACGTCGTTGCCCAGACCAGCTCGCATCTCAGGGCCAGCAGCCTGCGACCGTCGTTCGGGTCGAGCCGATCGAGCAAAGGGTTGCCGGTCCTGTCCGGCGGCTGCGTGACGGCACTGCTCAAGGAGCCGCTCCGGCCAGAGGGCCGGGCTTTGAACGGGATCAGTGGTCCGTCTACATCGAGGAAGATCATGGGGCGGTGGGTCAGGTCGGGCGTCACGCTCGAACCGTATCGTGGGGCCGATCCTGGCTGGGCCGGGTACGTGGGGTCCTTGTCGGCGCGGCCGGACGTCGATCCGCACCCGCTGCCCACCGTGTGCCACGCTCGCTCGTCGGCACGACCGGACGTCCTCACAGCCGTACCGCTGCTGACGATCACCAAGTGATGGGCCGCTCCGGGCTCGGCGCGCCCGGTCGGCGGCAGTTGTGCGCATGCGATCAAGCGAGAGTGGGTTGGCCAGGCCGACGAGCGCTGGGGAGAATGCCGGCGCAGGGGCGATGCGAACGGGGACGCGTTCGCCCCCTTCATCTGAGTGCCGGGCGTGAGGCCTGGCAGCGGGGCCCGCACGAGGTGGGTACGGTCGGCACCCGGCCCGGAGTGCGGCCGGGCTGACCCCGGCATCCACCGATCGGTTGATCGGCGGATCCGTGGCATCCCCTGCCAGCCGCGGCCGCGTGGTCGATTCGGCGGCGGACTGCGAACGGCACGCTTCCGATATGGCAATCATCGAGGTGGACAGCCTCGTCAAGCGCTACGGCGACCACACCGCGGTGAACGGGGTCAGCTTCGCCGTCGAACCGGGCGAGATCTTCGGCATCCTGGGTCCCAACGGGGCCGGCAAGACCACGACCGTCGAGTGCGTCGAGGGGTTGCGCACCCCGGACGGCGGGGCCATCCGGGTCTGCGGCATCGACCCGCGACGCGACACCGGGGAGCTGCGGCAGCTGCTCGGCGCGCAGCTCCAGGAGAGCGAGTTGCCCGACAAGCTCAAGGTCGGCGAGGCGATGGAGCTGTACAGCTCCTTCTACCGCAAGCCGGCCGACTGGCGGGAGCTGGTCGACACCCTGAACCTCACCGACAAGCTCGACACCCAGTTCCGCCGGCTGTCCGGCGGGCAGAAGCAGCGGTTGTCGATCGCGCTCGCGCTGGTGGGCAACCCGAGGGTGGCGGTGCTCGACGAGCTCACCACCGGACTCGACCCGCAGGCGCGGCGCGACGCGTGGGACCTCATCGAGGGCATCCGCGACCGGGGCGTCACGATCGTGCTGGTCACGCACTTCATGGAGGAGGCGGAACGGCTCTGCGACCGGCTCGCGGTGATCGACGCCGGCCGCCTCGTCGCGCTCGACTCCCCGGCCGGGCTGGTCGCGAGGGTCGACGACCGGCAGCGGATCCGGTTCCGGCCGTCCGCACCGCTGGACCACGCCGTACTGGCCGCGTTGCCCGAGGTCACCTCGGTCGAGCGGGCCGGCAGCCAGCTCGTGGTGACCGGCACGGGAAACCTGCTGCTCGCCGTGACCACCGTGCTCGCCCGCAACCAGGTCACCGCAGCCGACCTGCGGGTCGAGCAGACCTCGCTGGACGACGCGTTCGTCGCGCTCACCGGCCGCCCCATCGACGCCTGAGGAGACCATCGTGTCCGCACTGGCCCGGCTCACCGCCACCGAGACCAAGCTCTTCTTCCGCGAGCCGATGATCGTGTTCTTCGCGCTCGGGTTCCCGCCGATCCTGCTCGTCATCCTCGGTACGATCCCGGCGTTCCGGGAGCCCGACGAGACCCTCGGCGGTCTGCGGGCCATCGACCTGTACGCGCCGATCATCGTCGCCATGGGCGTCGCCCTGTTCGCGCTCAACGCCCTGTGCCAGCTGTTCGCCACCTACCGGGAGAAGGGCGTGCTGCGACGCATGCGGACCACCCCGGTCAAGCCGAGGGTCATGCTCGGCGCGCAACTGCTGATGGCCACGATCCTGTCCGTGGCGACGATGCTGGTCGTGCTCGCCGTCGGCCGACTGGCGTTCGACGTGCGGCTGCCCCGGCAGCTGCCGGCCTACCTGCTGGGCTACGTGCTGGCCGCACTGGCGATGTTCGCGATCGGTCTGCTCGTCGCCTCGCTCGCGCCGACCGGCAAGAGCGCCGGCGCGATCGGGACCCTGCTGTTCTTTCCGGTCGTGTTCTTCGCCGGCCTGTGGGTACCCCGCGACAGCATGAACGACGTGCTGCGGACGATCAGCGATTTCACCCCGCTCGGCGCCGGCGTGCAATCATTGCAGGACGCCGCCGCTGGTCACTGGCCGCAACTGCTGCACGTGGCCGTCATGCTGGGGTGGACGATCGTGGCCGGTGGGCTGGCCGCGCGGCACTTCCGCTGGGAGTAGGTCGTGAGCATCGAGGCCGAGCTGCGTGCGGAGTTCGATCGCTGGGAGCGCAAGGAGAACACACTCTTCCAGGTTCTCCCGTACTTCCTCCTCGCGGTCTGCACCCTTATCGCGCTCCTGCTGCCGCTCTGGGGCGTTTCGCTGCACCTCCCGGTGGTGCTCGGGCTCTCGATCGCGACCACGATCTGGCTGCTCTGTTTCCACACGCTCCGTCCGGAACGGCAGCGGAACGGCCCACTGATGGGCCTGTACTACGCGGGGCTGATGGTGCTGGCCGCCGGCCTGGTGGCGACCGCACCCTGGTACGGCCTCTTCACGTTCGTCGGCTACCCCCAGGCGTTCCGGTACCTGAGAGGCCCCTGGCGGTACGTCGGCGCGGCCGCCACATCCACGATCATGGCGGTGTCGTACCTGGGCGGGGTGGACACCATCACCGCCGGCCTCTGGTGGGCGTGGGTCGCCATCAGCCTGATCAGCACGGTGCTGGCCTGGGCGTTCTCCTACTTCGTCGAAGAGGCCGACCAGCGCAACCACAAACAGAAGCAGGCGCTCGCCGAGTTGCACGAGACGAACGTGAAGCTCGAGGCGGCGCTGGAGGAGAACGCCAGCCTGCACGCCCAACTGCTGGTTCAGGCCCGCGAGGCCGGGGTGCTGGACGAGCGGCAACGGATGGCGCGCGAGATCCACGACACCCTGGCCCAGGGCCTCGCCGGCATCCTCACCCAACTTCAAGCCGCCGAGCAGACGCTGGACGAGCCTCCGACATTGCGCCGGCACATGACGAACGCGATGAACCTGGCCCGGGAGAGCCTGACCGAGGCCCGCCGGACGGTCCACGCGGTGGAGCCGGAGGTGCTCGCCGAGGCCCGGCTCCCGGACGCGATCAGCGACGTGACCCGGCGCTGGTCGGAGGTGAACCACATCGACGCGGTGCTGACCACCACCGGCGACCCCCGACCGATGCATACCGACGTCGAGGTGACGCTGCTGCGAGCCGCCCAGGAGGCGCTCGCCAACGTGGCCAAGCACGCGAAGGCCAGCCGGGTCGGCCTGACCCTGTCGTACATGGAGGATCTGGTGACGCTGGACGTACGGGACGACGGGGTGGGTTTCGCGCCCAACACCAAGCGTGCCAACGGTTCCACGAACGGCGGATTCGGGCTCGCCGGCATGCGACAGCGGGTGCAGCGCCTCGCGGGCCGGCTCGACATCGAGTCGGAACCGGGCGGCGGCACCGCGATCTCAGCTTCCGTGCCTGCGATTCCGGCCGGAGGCGGGCAATGATCTCAATTCTGATCGTCGACGACCACCCGGTGGTCCGGGACGGCTTGCGGGGCATGTTCGGTGCCGATCCGCGCTTCGAGGTGGTTGGCGAGGCCGGTGACGGCGCGGAGGCCGTCGCGGTCGGGGAGAAGCTCCGACCCGACGTGATCCTCATGGATCTGCGGATGCCGCGGGCCGACGGCGTCACGGCCATCAGGGAGCTGGCCAAACGCGGAGTTCCGGCCCGTGTGCTCGTGCTCACCACGTACGACACGGACCGCGATGTCCTGCCCGCCATCGAGGCCGGCGCCACCGGATATCTGCTGAAGGACGCGCCGAGGGAAGAGCTGTTCCGGGCGGTGGAGTCGGCCGCGCAGGGGCAGGCGGTCCTCTCCCCCGCGGTCGCGACCAGGCTCATGGGTCAGATGCGGCAGCCGGCCTCGGAGCCGCTGTCGCAACGTGAGCTGGAGGTCCTGGAACTCATCGCCCGCGGGTCGACCAACCGGGAGGCCGCCAGACAGCTGTTCATCAGCGAGGCGACCGTCAAGACACACCTGCTGCACGTGTACGCGAAACTCGGCGTCAACGACCGTGCGGCCGCCGTCGCCACCGCGTTCTACCGGGGCTACCTGACACCACGCGGCTGACGCATCCGACAGACACCGAGCGGCGCCGAGCACTGAGGCCAGCAGGGACGGCAGAAGCGCGGTCGGAACCGCTCAGCGACGTCCGCCAGCAGACGGGAACCACCCGCTAGAGACGTCCGCTCATCGGCAGAACCGGATGGCGAAGGAAGCGTGTTGGATGGTCACCCGTCACGCACTGTTGTCGACCGGGCCTGACGGCCAGTCACCCAAGCGGTACGGCTGTCCGTGTACGGCATCCTGCTCCTCCGGGCCGCGATGGCCGCTGCCCGGTTGGGCGACGCCCACACCGTTCGGGAGCTGATAGCCGGTGCGCAGGACGCGGCGACATTGCTCGACGTCGACCGCAACGAGTACCACACCGGGTTTGGTCCGACCGCTGTCGAGCTGCACCGCGTGCTGGCCGCCGTCGAACTCGGCGAGGGTAAGGAAGCCATCGCCCTGCACGAGCGGATGGACGGGAAGGCGCTTCGGGGCCTGGTCCCCGAACGTCACGGGCACCACAGCACGGCGCCTCAGATTGCGATCGATCGGACGAGGAGGAACACCGAAGGATCGATCAGCTTTCCTCGGTGGCGTCGTAGTCGGCGGGCACCTTGTACGGCGCGGCGACCCGCGCCCCGGCGGCGACCGGTCCGGACGGGTCCGGTGGCCGCCGCAGGTGGTGGTCGGTGACCGCCTGGTACGCCGCCACGACGGCAAGCAGCCGCTCCTCCCCGAACGGCGGCGCCGCGATGGTCGTGCCCCTCGGCACGGTCAGCCCGGTCGTCTGGTCGACCCCCAGGCCGTACGGGAACGCCATCATCGGCAGCCCGATCCGGTCGACCGCGGTCCCGATCAGCAGTACGTCACACTGGCCGAAGAACTGGTCGAGGGTGCGCTTGAGCAGGATGTAGCGCGCCTCCATCGCCTTGAGGTAACTGTCCGCGCTGCGGAACTGGCCGTTGAGGAAACCGGTGAGGCGGTCGGCGAACAGCCGTACGTCGCGTTGCAGGACCGGCAGGAAGAGGTTCGTCCCCTCGCCGGAGGTGCTGGTCACCGTGCCGGTCAGCTCGTTCCAGCCCTGCGGGTACGGCACTTCGCGTACGGTCACCCCGACCGTCTGCATCGCGGCCAGCATGGCCTCGCGCAGTGGTCTGGTCTCCTCGTTGGCGCCGGTGAGGTAGTCCGGCGGGTAGCCGAGGGTGGTTTCCCAGCGAACCCGGATCCGCTTCTTCCAGTAGTAGACCTCGGCCGCCCGGATGTAGTTCGGCACCTCGGGCAGGCCGAGCGTACGGGGGTCGTTGGGGTCCGGCCCGGCCACCGACTGGAGCATGATCGCGGCGTCCATGGCGTCCCGGGCCAGCGGTCCCGGATGGTCGTGGGTGATGGTCAGCGGCACGATGCCGTACAGGGAGGTCCGGCCGAAGGTCGGCTTGAGGCCGGTCAGGTTCTGCGCGTTCGAGGGCGAGGTGATCGACCCGCCGGTCTGGGTGCCGGTGCCGGAGGTGGCGAGCCGGCCGGCGACCGCGGTGGCGGTTCCGCCCGACGATCCGCTCGGGCTGTACCGGATGTCGTCGGGCGTCCAGGCGTTGTAGGTGGTGGCGGTGCCGTCGGGCAGCCGGGCCCGGCCGGAGGCGAGCGGACCCATCGCCGCCTTGCCGATCATGATCGCGCCGTCGGTCCTGAGCCGGGCGTGCACCGTCGAGTCGTACGCCGGGACGAATCCCTGGTAGACCGGGGACATGGCGGTGGTGGGGATGCCGGCGGTGTAGTAGTTGTCCTTCTCCGCGGTGGTGATGCCGGCCAGCGCCGTCGATCCACTGTGGATTTTCGTACGGCGGGCCAGGTCGAGCAGTTCGGCGTCCGGGCGGCGCCAGAGGAACGCCTGGTACCTGGCCTCGTACCGGTTGATCCGGTCGAGGTAGGCGGCCATCAGGTCCACCGGCTTGAGCAGCCTGCGCCGGAACGCGGCAGCCGCCTCGCTGATGGTCAGCTCGGTCGGGTCGGCCAGCGCCTCGGGGCGGATCGTCCGGGCGAGCGCGCCGTCCCACCAATCTTTCGGCGTACCCGGGCCGGAGCGACCGGCGGCGGTCGGGACCGGGGCCGCGCTGCCCGGTGTGGCCGCGAAGAGCGTGCCGCCGGCCGCTCCGGCGGACGCCGCAGCGGCCCAGAGCCCGGCCATCCGGGACATGAACCAGCGACGGTCGACGGTGAGGTCCTGCGGTTGCACGCCGCCGTCGGTGACCCGGTCGGCCCGGTACGGCACCAGCCGCTCAGTCATCGAGCGCTCCCGTCCACTGGGCGAGTTGGACGGGGTAGAGGGTCGGCACGTCCGCCTGCTGATCGGTCGGGTACGCGTTGATCACGGCGTCCTGGCGGATCACGCTGCGGGCCGAGGAGAACACCCGCGCCTGGTCCATCGGCGCGGCCGGATCGTCTTCCGGCAATACCGAGATGTCGATGCCCAGCAGGGCGTAGCGGGTTCTGATGTAGACGTCAAGTTCCTGATCCGTGGGCGCTGGAGGTACGGCCATAACCACCCCTTCGCTCCTTACCAGCGAATACTGGGCGTCAGCCAACCAGCAGATCATTTCTGCCGGAGATCAGATCGGATTCACGAATGTTTCTACGTCGATACCCGGGAGTTCCCCCCAGCAGCGACCAGACCCGGGGGACGTGATCTTCACGGTCAGCGCATCCGGCGCTCGGGGTGCTGGCGGTTCCAGGCCCGCATCCGTTCCGGGTAGCCGACCCGCGCCGCCTCGTAGATCGGCACCGAGTGCCGGTGCGCCAGCCGCTGGGCGACGCTGGGCGAGCCGGTCCGGCGGCGGATCCACTCGCCGTCGTCGGCGATGGCGACAACGGTCGTGTCCGTGGCCGTCGTCTCCGGTTCGAGGTACAACTCGACCCCGCGCCGGTCGTCGATGAACGCGGACAGCGCCGCGAGGTCGGCGGAGGTTCCCTCCCGGTCGAGCTTCGTGGGCGTGTGATCGTCGGCGGACGTCCGCCGCCGGGACAGCCAGCGCATCAGGTGCTCCTTCGGTCCGAGTCCGAGCAAACCGCCGGCGGGCCTACTCCCGGCAGCACATCCATTGCAGCACCCCTGACCGGGAGAAACCTTCAAGAAACCTGTACGCGAGATGAAAGCTGCAGGCGACCGGAGAACAATTACGTGAATACGATTCTGAATTGTCGGACCATCACCTGAATTGCCGGTGGCGAATCGGGTCGACAGGAGTTCAGTGCGACTCGCGAGCCACCTCGTCGCCGCTGGACCCGATCAGGAAGTCGAGGTCGGCGCCGGTGTCGGCCTGCTGGACGGTGTCGACGTAGAGCCGTTCCCAGCCGCGCTTCGGTGCGGCGTACGCCCGTACGGTCGCCGCGTCCGGCGGGCGCGACTCCCACTCCCCCTCGGGCAGGTCGACGTCCAGGCGCCGGGCCTCGACGTCGAGCACGATCACGTCACCGGTACGCAGCCGCGCCAGCGGACCACCGACCGCCGCCTCCGGGGCGACGTGCAACACCACCGTGCCGTACGCGGTGCCGCTCATCCGGCCGTCGCAGATCCGTACCATGTCGCGGACCCCGGCCCGCAGCAGCTTGGCCGGCAGGGGCAGGTTGGCCACCTCGGGCATGCCCGGATAGCCGCGCGGTCCACAGCCGCGCAGGACCAGCACCGAGTCCGCGTCGACGTCGAGATCCGGGTCGTCGATCCGGGCGTGCAGATCCTCGACGGAGTCGAAGACCATCGCCCGGCCGCGGTGGCGCAGCAGGTGCGGTGACGCCGCCGCCGGTTTGATGATTGCGCCGGACGGGGCCAGGTTGCCGTGGAGCACCGCGATCCCGGCGTGCGGCAGCAGCGGCTGGTCGCGTACCCGGATCACCTCGTGGTCCCAGATCTGGGCCTCGTCGAGGTAGTCGACCAGCGGGCGGCCGGTCACCGTGAGCGCGTCCGGGTCGAGCAGGTCGCGGACCTCACGCAGCACGGCGAGCAGCCCGCCGGCCCGGTACAGGTCGTCCATCAGGAAGCGGCCCGCCGGCTGGAGGTCGACCAGCAACGGCACACCCCCACCGGTACGGTCGAAGTCGTCCTGGGTCAGCTCGATCCCGAGCCGGCCGGCGATGGCGAGCAGGTGCACGACCGCGTTGGTCGATCCGCCGATGGCGGCCAGCGCGACGATCGCGTTCAGGAAAGAGCCCCGGGTGAGCAGGTGACTCGGGCGGCGCTGCTCGGCGACCAGTTCCACGGCGAGCCGACCCGTGTCGTGGGCGCGTTCGAGCAGGCGGCTGTCGGGTGCCGGGGTGCCGGCGAAACCGGGAATGGTGGTGCCGAGGGCCTCCGCGACCAGCGCCATCGTGGACGCGGTGCCCATCGTGTTGCAGTGCCCCCGACTGCGGATCATCGACGACTCGGACCTGAGGAACTGCTCCTCGGACAGGGTGCCCGCGCGGACCTCCTCGGACAGCTTCCACACGTCGGTGCCGCAGCCCAGCGGCACACCCCGGAAGGTGCCGGTCAGCATCGGGCCGCCGGGAACCACCACCGCCGGCAGGTCGACCGAAGCGGCGGCCATCAGCAGCGCCGGAATGGTCTTGTCGCAGCCGCCGAGCAGCACCACGCCGTCGATCGGGTTGGCCCGCAGCATCTCCTCGGTCGCCATCGCCGCCATGTTGCGCCACAGCATCGCGGTCGGGCGTACCTGCGTCTCGCCGAGCGACACCACGGGCAGGTTCAGCGGTATGCCGCCGGCCTCGTACACGCCCTGCTTGACGCTCTCGGCTACCTCGTCGAGGTGGCTGTTGCACGGGGTGAGGTCCGAGGCGGTGTTGGCGATCGCGATGTGCGGGCGGCCGTCGAAGGCGTGCGCGGGCAGGCCCCGGCGCATCCAGGCGCGGTGGATGTAGGCGTTGCGGTCGGTTCCGCCGTACCACTGCGCGCTGCGCTGCCCCGACATGTGAGCGCCTTCCAATTATTGGAACCTCAGTCTACGATTCGGAACGTGGCCGAGGCTACCGCAAGATCTGGTACGGCGGAACAGCCCGCCGCGAGCCCGCTGGTCGGCTCCGACCGGGTGCTCGCCGTCCTCACCGAGCTGGCCCGGCACCCGGACGGCATCGCGCTGGAGGACCTCGCCCGCACCGTGGCCAGCCCCAAACCCACCGTGCACCGGGCACTGGCCGCGCTACGTCGAGCCGGTTTCGCCACCCAGGACGAGCGCCGGCAGTACGTGCTGGGCGACGAATTCATCCGCCTCGCCTTCGCCAACCACGAAGCCCGACTGGACCACCTCCGGGTCGTCCCCATTCTGCGCGAGCTGTCCGCCCGGCACGGCGAGACCGCGCACTACGCCGTACTCGACGGGCGGTCGGTGGTGTACCGGTCGAAGATCGATCCGCCGAGCGGCGCGGTCAGGCTCACCTCCACCGTCGGCGGGCGCAATCCCGCCCACAGCACCGCACTGGGCAAGCTGCTCCTGGCCCACCACCTCCCCGACGACAACGCCGTACGCGCCTGGGCCGCCACCACGCGCCTCGAAGCCCGTACGGAGCGGACCCGGACGGCGGTGGCCGACCTCTGCGCCGAACTGGCCCTGACCAGGCAACGCGGGTACGGCGTCGAGGACCAGGAGAACGAGCCCGGCGTGAGCTGCCTGGCCCTGCCGCTCTTCCTCTCCTCGCCGACCACGCCCAGCGGTGCGGTCAGCATCAGCGCGCTGACGTACCGGACCACGCTGCGGGACCTGGTCGAGGACCTGCCGGCCATCCGCGCCATCGTCGAACGGGGAGGGCGGCCGGTATGAGGGCCTTCGTGGTCACCGGACCGCACCGGTCCGGCGTGCAGGAGGTGGAACCGCCCAAGGCGGGACCGGGCCAGGTCGTGGTCGACGTGTCCCGGGTCGGGGTCTGCGGCACCGACGTCGAATTCTTCACCGGCGAGATGGCGTACCTGCACCAGGGGCACGCGCGGTACCCGATGCGACTGGGTCACGAGTGGTGCGGCACGGTGGCCGAGGTGGGCCGCGGAGTCGATCCGCGCTGGCTCGGCCGGCGGGTCACCGGGGACACGATGCTCGGCTGCGGCCACTGCCGGCGGTGCCTGGGCGGGCTCGGTCACGTCTGCGCGGACCGCAGCGAGATCGGCATCCGGGGCGGGTTCGCCGGTGCGCTGGCCGAGCAGCTGGCCGTACCGGTGAGCGCCCTGCACGCCCTACCGGACACGGTGGACGACACGGCCGGCGCGCTGGTGGAACCGGGCGGCAACGCGCTCCGGTCCGTACGGGCCGCCGCACCCGCTCCGGGTGACCGGGTGCTCGTGCTCGGCCCGGGAACCATCGGGCTGCTGGTGGCCGAGTTCGCCCGCGCCGAGGGCGCCGAGGTGCACGTGGTGGGGAAGGCGCCCCGGTCCCTGGAATTCGCCCGCACCCTGGGTTTTGCCGGTGTGTGGGGCGACGACAGCATCCCGGCGCTGCCCTGGGACGCGGTTGTCGACGCCTCCAACGACCCGGCCGTACCGGCGCTCGCGCTCGACCTGGTGGAACCCGGCGGTCGGGTGGTCTACATCGGCCTGGCCGGGACCCCGAGCCGGCTCGACACCCGGACCCTGGTGCTCAAGGACGTGACCGCGGTGGGGATCCTCGGCGCCTCGACCGGGCTCGCCGGCACGATCGAGCGGTACGCCGCCGCGGCCGTCGACCCCCGGCCGCTGGTCGCCGCCACCGTCGGCCTCGAACAGGTCGGCGAGGTGCTGGCCGGGCGGCTGCCCGACGACGCCGGACCGGGCCCCAAGGTGCACGTCGACCCCCGCCGCTGATCACGGTGGGACCGGCGTCGGTTCCACCCCGCCGCAGGTGTCGACGCGCCAGCGGGATTAGGCCGGCAATCGACGGGTAAGCGCCGGTCCTCACCAGGTGGGAGGGATCAGATGTCCGAACGACACACGGTGTTGCGCTCGATGCACGATCTGGGATTGGCGGCCTGGTTCGGCGGCTCGCTGATGGGGGCGGTCGGCGTCAACAGCGCGGCGACACGGGTCGACAACTCGAAGGAACGGCTCGGCGTGGCCTCGGCCGGCTGGGCCCGGTGGACGCCGGTCAACGCCGCCGCGATCGGTGCCCACATGGCCGGTGCCGCGGGCGAGTTGGTGACCGAGAGCCCACGGGTGATCGCCCAGGCCGGGGTCGCCAGGATGAGCCTGGTCAAGACCGGGCTCACCGTCGCGGCACTGGCGGTGACCGGCTACAGCCGGATGCTCGGCATGAGACTGCAGAAGGCCGGTGGTCCGCCAGTCGACGGGACCACCGAACCGAACCACGCCACCCCGAAGGACATCGCGTCGAGCCAGCGCCAGCTCCGGGTGCTCCAGTGGGCGATTCCCGCCCTCACCGGCGCGCTGATCGTAATCACCGCGCTCGCCGGTGAGCAGCAGAAGCCGGGCCAGGTGGCCAAGGGAATGCTGCAACGGGCCAAGAGCATGCGGCGCCGCCAGTCGCACGCGTCCCGGTACGCCTCGACGGCGATGCGGCACGTACCCGGCGCGATGCAGCAGGCGTCGGGCGCGATGCGGCACGTACCGGGGGCGATGCGACAGGCGTCCGGCGGGCTGCGGTACGCCTCCAAGGGCATGGGTCGGGTGATGGCCGCACGGTCGGCCATGCACGCGCTGTCGATGCTGCGGCGCTGAACGTACGGACAGGTCGTCCCGGGCCCGGTGCCGCGCTGCAGGCCGGAGCCCCGGGGCGGTCACCTGAGGAACGCCGACGGCGGTCGGTGCCGGTTCGGCACCGACCGCCGTTACCGGCGGGACCCTGCGATCAGCGGCTGGCCAGCCCGGCGCGCCGCTTGGTCCAGACGTCGAACGCCACGGCCGCGAGCAGCACGATGCCCTTGACCAGCATCACCCGCTCGCTGGGGGCACCGATCAGGGACATGCCATTGTTGATCACGCCCATGATCAGACCACCGGTGATGGCGCCGACCACCTTGCCGACGCCGCCCTGGACTGCCGCGCCGCCGATGAACGCGGCCGCGATCGCGTCGAGTTCGAAGGAGTTACCCGCGGTCGGGCCGGCCTGGTTGAGCCGGCCGGCGAAGATGACCCCGGCGAGTGCGGCGAGCACGCCCATGTTGACGAAGATCCAGAAGATCACCGACTTGACCTTGACACCGGAGAGCGTCGCAGCCTGTACGTTGCCACCGACCGCGTAGATCTGGCGGCCGAACACCACCCGGTTGGTGAGCAGCGAGTAGCCGAGCACCAGCACCGCCAGCAGCACCAGCACCCAGGGCAGGTTCTTGAACCGGGCGAGCTGCACCACCACCGCCAGGACCACCACGGCAGCCGCGACGATCTTCAGCAGGAACAGCGGCAGCGGGTCCACGACCTGCTGGTAGCCGAGCCGCGCCTTGCGCGTACGCCACTGGGTACCGGCGATGCCGACCACCGCGACCACACCCACCAGGAGGCTGAACAGGTCCGCGCCACCCAGTGGCCCGAGGCCGATGTTGCCGAAGTAACCGCTGGTGAACCCGTTGGAAAGGGTACGGATCTCCTCCGGGAACGGGCCGATGCCCTGGTTACCCAGGACGGTGAGGGTCAGCGCGCGGAAGAGCAGCATGCCGGCCAGCGTGACGATGAACGCCGGGATGCCGAAGTACGCGATCCAGTAGCCCTGCCAGGCACCGATCAGCCCACCGACCACCAACGTGATCAGCAGTGCGAGGGGCCAGGGAACATCGTGGTTGACCATCAGCACCGCGGAGATCGCACCGCTGACCGCCACCACCGATCCCACCGACAGGTCGATGTGGCCGGCGATGATGATCAGGATCATCCCGATCGCGAGGATCAGGATGTACGAGTTCTGCACGATGATGTTTGAGATGTTCTGCGGCTGTAGCAGGTCGCCGCCGGTCAACACCGAGAACAACACGATGATCAGGGCGAACGCGACGTAGATGCCGCTCTGCCGAAGGTTCAGCGAGAGTCGTCGCTGCGGCTTGCCGTCCGGTGGCCGCGAGTCGCCGACGCCGACCACGGCACCGGCATCGGCGCTCGCGGGTGCGATGCTGCTCATCGGGTCTACTCCTGTTCCTTGGTCATGTACTGCATGAGTCGTTCCTGGGTGGCGTCCTTGCGGTCGACCTCGCCGGTCACCCGGCCCGCCGACAGGGCGTAGACGCGGTCACAGAGGCCCAGTAGTTCGGGCAGTTCCGACGAGATGACCAGCACGGCCTTGCCCTCGTCGGCGAGCCGGTTGATGATCGAGTAGATCTCGTACTTCGCGCCGACGTCGATGCCACGGGTCGGCTCGTCGAGGATCAGTACGTCCGGATCCGTGAAGATCCACTTCGACAGCACGACCTTCTGCTGGTTACCACCGCTGAGCTTGCCGGTGATGCTCGCGACGGTCGGCGCCTTGATGTTCATGCTGGTCCGGAAGTCGTTCGCGACCCGGTACTCCTCGTTCTCGTTCACCCAGCCCCGACGGGCGAGCTTGCGCAGCCCGGCAGCGGAGATGTTGCGCTTGATGTCGTCGATCAGGTTGAGCCCGTACCGCTTGCGGTCCTCGGTCACGTACGCGATGCCGTGCCGGATGGCGTCCCGGACCGAGCGCAGCTCGATCTGGTGACCGTCCTTGAAGATCCGGCCGGAGATGTTCGTCCCGTACGAGCGGCCGAAGACACTCATCGCAAGCTCCGTACGACCGGCGCCCATCAGACCGGCCAGCCCTACGATCTCGCCCCGACGCAGGCTCAGGTTGGCCTTCGAGACCACCACCCGGCCGCGCTGGGTCGGGCTGTGTACGGTCCAGTCCTCGATCCGCAGGACCTCCTCGCCGATCCGCGACTCGTGCGGCGGGAAGCGGTTCTCCAGGGCCCGGCCGACCATCCCGGAGATGATGCGGTCCTCGGTGACCTCCTCGACCGCCGGATCGAGGGTCTCGATCGAGCGCCCGTCGCGCAGGATCGTGATCCGGTCGGCGATCTCCCGGACCTCGTTGAGCTTGTGCGAGATGATCACGGACGTGATGCCCTGGCTGCGCAGCCCGCGCAGCAGGTCGAGCAGGTGGGCGGAGTCGTCGTCGTTCAACGCGGCGGTCGGCTCGTCGAGGATCAGCAGTCGCACCCGCTTGGAGAGCGCCTTGGCGATCTCGACCAGCTGCTGCTTGCCCACGCCCAGGTCGAGCACCGGCGTCACCGGGTTCTCCGTCAACCCCACCCGACGCAGCAACTCGGCCGCCTCGTGGTTGGTCCGGTTCCAGTCGATCAGCCCGCGGTTCGACAACTCGTTGCCGAGGAAGATGTTCTCCGCGATGGAAAGCTGCTGGGCGAGCGCCAGCTCCTGGTGGATGATCGCGATGCCGCGCTGCTCGCTGGCCCGGATGTCGCCGAACTTGGACAGCTCGCCGTCGACGTAGATCTCGCCCTCGTACGACCCGTACGGGTAGACGCCCGAGAGCACCTTCATCAAAGTCGACTTGCCCGCGCCGTTCTCGCCGCAGATCGCGTGGATCTCGCCCCGGCGTACGGACAGGTTGACGTCCTGGAGCGCCTTCACCCCGGGGAACGTCTTGGTGATCCCGCGCATCCGCAGGATGTTGTCGTCGGTCATGCCTGGTGTCCCTCCGGGCTGTGCTGATCGCCGTTGAGCCGCGTCACCCCGCCGGTCCTGCCGCCGGCCCGGTGTTCCCGGATCCGGCGGCAGGACCGCGCGATCGAATTACTTCAGCTGGTCGGCGGTGTAGAAACCGGAGTCGACCACGGCCTTCTGGTAGTTCGACTTGTCCACCACGACCGGCTGCAGCAGGAACGACGGGACGACCTTGTTGCCGTTGTCGTAGTCGGTCGTGTTGTTCACCTCGGGCTTGTCGCCCTTGAGTACGGCGTCCGCCATCTTGACCGTCACGTCGGCGAGCTGCCGGGTGTCCTTGTAGACGGTCGAGTACTGCTCACCCGCGATGATCGACTTCACCGATGCCAGCTCGGCGTCCTGACCGGTGACCGGCGGGTACGGCTGGCCGGCGGTGCCGTAGCCGTTGCTCTTGAGCGCGGACAGGATGCCGATCGACAGCCCGTCGTACGGGGACAGCACGCCGTTGACCTTGGTGCCGCCGCTGTAGGTCTTCGACAGCAGGTCCTCCATCCGCTTCTGCGCGGTGGCCGGGTCCCAGCGCAGGATGGCGACGGTCTTGAAGTCCTTCTGACCGCTCTTCACCACCAGCGTGCCCTTGTCCAGGTACGGCTGCAGGACCGACATCGCGCCGTTGAAGAAGAAGGTGGCGTTGTTGTCGTCCGGCGAGCCGGCGAACAGCTCGATGTTGAACGGGCCCTTGGCCTCGCCGTCGGTGCCGTCGGCCTTCTTCAGACCCAGGCCGACCAGCAGCGAGGTGGCCTGCTCGACGCCGACCTTGAAGTTGTCGAAGGTGGCGTAGTAGTCCACGTTCGGGCTGTTGCGGATCAGGCGGTCGTAGGAGATGACCGGGATCTTCTTGTCCCCGGCCTCCTGCAACTGCGTGGTCAGCGCGGTGCCGTCGATCGAGGCCACGATGAGCAGCTTGGCGCCCCTCGTGATCTGGTTCTCGATCTGGTTGACCTGCGTCGGGATGTCGTTCTCGGCGTACTGCAGGTCGACCTTGTAGCCCAGCTTCTCCAGCGCGCTCTTGACGTTGTCACCGTCGTGGATCCAACGCTCGGAGGACCTGGTCGGCATGGTGACGCCGATCAGGGCGCCGGCGTTGTTCCCGCCCTCCGCGCCCTGGTCGACGGTCTTGGTGCTCGAGCCGCAGGCCGTCAGGGCGGCGGCGAGCGTGATGGCTCCTGCCACCGACGCGAGCCGTACGAACCTCATGTTCTCTCCTTTGAGTACAGAGCGCGGGGGCCGACCGTGATCAGTTGATCCGGCTGCGAAGGTCGCCGCGATTCATTCCTGGGGGTGTCGACCGACCTCGGGCCGGTCGACGTGATCGTGCGGATGAGGGACGGAATCTCCCTCACCCCCTGCCCGGCAGCCCTTGGGCAAGCCGGTAGTAGGCCTGGTTCCAGCGCAGCCGGTCGGTGAAGCCGGTGGCGGTGGTGTGCTGGTCGATCACCAGCAGTTCGGTGCGGAGCATGTTCGCGAAGTCCGTCAAGGTCTCCACCCCGACGGCCTGGGTCAGCACCGTGTGGTGCGGTCCCCCGGCGGTCAGCCAGGACTCGGCCGAGGTGGACAGCGACGGGGCCGGCTTCCACACCGCCCGCGCCACCGGCAGGTTCGGCAGCGGCTCGTCCGGCGGGACAACCTCGATCTCGTTGGCCACGAAGCGGAACCGGTCGCCGAGGTCGGCCAGCCCGATCACCACGCCGGGCCCGGAGACGGCGTCGAAGACGAGCCGGACCGGGTCCTCCCGGCCGCCGATGCCGAGCGGGTGGATCTCGCAGGACGGCTGCCCACCGGCGATGGTCGGGCAGACCTCCAGCATGTGCGCGCCGAGGATCTTCGGCTCGCCCGGCCCGAAGTGGTAGGTGTAGTCCTCCATGAAGGAGGTGCCGCGCCCGGTGCCGACCCCCATCGCCTTGACGGCGGCGAGCAGTGCGGAGGTCTTCCAGTCGCCCTCGCCACCGAAGCCGTAGCCGTCGGCCATCAACCGCTGGACCGCGATGCCGGGAAGCTGGCGCAGCCCGCCGAGGTCCTGGAAGTTGGTGGTGAACGCACCGAAGCCGCCAGTGGTGAGGAACTGGCGCAGGCCGAGTTCGATCCGGGCGGCGTACCGCAGTTCCGGGTGGCGCTGGCCGGACGAGGCGAGTTCCGGGGCGAGCCGGTACTGGTCGGCGTACTCCACGACCAGCTTGTCGATCGCGTCGTCGGCCACCTGGTCGACCAGCTCGACGAGGTCGTTGACGCCGTACGTGTTCACCGAGACGCCGAAGCGCAGCTCGGCCTCGACCTTGTCGCCCTCGGTGACCGCGACGTCGCGCATGTTGTCGCCGAAGCGGGCCAGGCGCAGCGTACGGAGATGGCTGTAGCCGGCGGCGGCACGGGCCCAGCCGTCGATCCGGGCCACCAGGGCCGGGTCGGAGGCGTGTCCGGCGACGGTCTTGCGGGCCACGCCGAGCCGGGTCTGGATGAACCCGAACTCCCGGTCACCGTGCGCTGCCTGGTTGAGGTTCATGAAGTCCATGTCGATGGACGCCCACGGCAGCGCGACGTTGAGCTGGGTGTGCAGGTGCAGCAGCGGCTTACGCAGGACGTCGAGCCCGCTGATCCACATCTTCGCCGGGGAGAACGTGTGCATCCAGGCGATGACCCCGATGCAGTCCGGGTCGGCGTTCGCCGCGAGCATCACCTGCCGGATCGCGCCCGCGTCGGTGAGGACCGGTTGCCACACCAGTTCCGCGGCGATCCGACCGGCGCCGGTCAGCGTCCGCTGGATCTCCTGCGACTGCTCGGCCACCTGCTGAAGCGTCTCCGGGCCGTAGAGGTGCTGGCTGCCGGTGAGGAACCAGATCTGGGGTTTGGTGTCCGGTGTGATGGCGGATCCTCCTGTTCCGGGCATGACTCAGGCCTGCCCGTACACGTTCTGGTAGCGGGCGTAGAGCGAGTCGATGTCGTCGGCCGCGAGCGGCAGCGGGGTGCCGAGCTGGCGGGAGATGTGTACGGTCCGCGCCACGTCCTCGCACATCACTGCCGCCTTGACCGCGGCTCGGGCGCTGGCCCCGATGGTGAACACGCCGTGGTTGCGCATCAGCACCGCCGGCGACCGGTGCCCGGTGAGGGTGGCGACGATGCCCTGGCCGATCGAGTCGTCCCCGATCAGTGCGAACGGGCCGACCGGGATCTCGCCACCGAACTCGTCCGCGATCATCGTGAGCACGCACGGGATCGGCTCGGCCCTCGCCGACCAGGCGGTCGCGTACGTCGAGTGGGTGTGCACCACGCCGCCGACGTGCGGCATGTGCTTGTAGACGTAGGCGTGGGCGGCGGTGTCGGAGGACGGCGCCAGCTCACCGTCGACGAGATTGGCGTCGAGGTCGGTCACCACCATGTTGTCGGCGGTGATCTCGTCGTAGCTGACCCCGGACGGCTTGATGACCAGCAGGTCCGCGCCGGGGACCCGGGCGGAGACGTTGCCGGCGGTCCAGACCACCAATTCGTTGCGCGGCAGTTCGGCGTGCAGCGCGGCGACCTGGGCGCGCAGCGTACGGATGGTCCCGGCGACGGATTCGGTGACGGTCACTTGGTCACCGTCTGGGCCGTCGGTGCCTCGGTCGGCGCAGCGGTGGCGTTCGCGAGGGCCTGTCGGCGGATCGCCCGGAGTCTGCGCATCACGCCGTTGCCTCCCCGGCCGAAGTGGTCGTGAAGTTGGCGGTACTCGTCGAACAGCTCGTCGTAGCGGGCCGCCGCCGCCTCGTCCGGTACGTAGACGGCGCGCTCGACCCGACCCATCCGAGCCGCCGCGGCGCGTACGTCGGGGTAGACCCCGGCCGCGACGGCGGCGTGGATGGCCGAGCCGAGGGCCGGTCCCTGGGCGGAGGTGATCAGCGACAGCGGCAGCCGGGTCACGTCGCTGTAGATCTGCATCAGCAGCTTGTTCTTGGTCAGCCCGCCGACCACGACCAGTTCGGAGACCGGTACGCCGGCACCGGCGAAGGTCTCGATGATGGTCCGGGTGCCGAAGGCGGTCGCTTCGAGCAGCGCCCGGTAGATGTCCTCCGGACGGGTCGCCAGCGTCTCCCCCACGAGCAGCCCGGACAGTTCGTGGTCGACCAGGACGGAGCGGTTTCCGCTGTGCCAGTCCAGGGCGACGAGTCCGTGTTGACCGACCTGCTGCTCCGCGGCCAGCCGGGTGAGGTAATCGTGCGTGGTCAGACCCTCGGCCTGGGCCCGTTCGGTGTAACCGGCCGGCACCTGGGTCGAGACGAAGTGGGCGAAGATGTCGCCGACGCCGCTCTGGCCGGCCTCGTAGCCCCAGCTACCGGCGACGATCCCGCCGTCGACCACGCCGCACATGCCCGGTACGTCCCGCAGTTCGCGGCCGTTCATCACGTGGCAGGTGGAGGTGCCCATGATGGCGACCATCTGGCCGGGTTCCAGGGCGTTGCCGGCCGCGGCCGTGACGTGCGCGTCGACGTTGCCGACCGCCACCGGGATGCCGACCGGCAGCCCGGTCCAGGCCGCCGCCTGCGCGCTGAGCGTGCCGGCGGCGGAGCCGAGCGCGCCGATCGGCTGGTCGAGCTTGGTTGCGACGAAGTCCGCGAAGGCGGGGTTGAGCGCGGCCAGGAACTCCGGGCTCGGATATTGGCCGTCCTGGAGGATGCCCTTGTACCCCGCGCTGCAGGCGTTGCGGACGTAGTTGCCGGTGAGCTGCCAGACGATCCAGTCCGCCGCCTCGACCCAGCGTTCCATGGCCGCGTAGACCTCGGGGTCCTCCTCCAGTAGCTGGAGTGCCTTGGCGAACTCCCACTCCGACGAGATCAGCCCACCGTAACGAGGAAGCCACGATTCGTTGCGCTCCGCGGCCAGCTCGTTGATCCGGTCGGCCTGCGGCTGGGCGGCGTGGTGCCGCCAGAGCTTCACGAAGGCGTGCGGACGGTCGGCGAAACGGGGCAGTTCGCTGAGCGGGGTGCCGTCGGCCAGCGTCGGAACCATGGTGCAGGCGGTGAAGTCGGTGCCGATTCCGACCACCGCCGCCGGGTTCGCACCGGCATCGGCCAGTGCGGCCGGTACGGCGTACCGCAGCACGTCGACGTAGTCGCCGGGCACCTGGAGTGCCCAGTCGGCACCGAGCGGGACGGTGCCACCCGGCAGCGCGTCGGTGAGCACGGCGTGCGGGTATTCGAAGACCGCGGACCCGAGTTCGGTGCCGTCCACCGCCCGGACCACGACGGCACGGCCGGACAGCGTCCCGTAGTCGACTCCGACTACGAGCGCTTCTGACGGATCGATCGGCATGTCTGGCACCTTCGGGGGGTGGACGGACGAGGTCGGGAGCCTGTAGGCGCGGGCTCCGGACCACGAGTGTTATCGCTAACATTCGCGCGGTCAACCGGGGGTCGTAACATTTCAGTAACGACCAGGGGTGTTTTGCCACACAAGCGGCTACATTCCGTTACCCGCTCGCCGCCCGCTAGGCATCCAAGTCGCGCATCGGAGCACTCACCGCCCGGGCCCGCGTCGACGCGGGCCGGGGTCGTGGAGTACCGGCGTCAGGTCGGGCCGGGGCGCGGACCGGCGCCGGATCGGGCCGGCGTCAGGTGGCCCTGGTCGCGGACAGGGGGTCAGGTCGGGGCGCGGGTCAGCGCGGCGGAGGCGCGACGCTCGCCCGGGACACCAGGGTCGGCGCGACGGTCTGTCGGCTGGTCGTCGGCAGCCCGGACTCGATCTGCTCCAGCAGCAGGGCAAGGCTCGCCCGCGCCACGGCACCGAAGTCCGGCCGGATGGTCGTCAGTGGAGGGATGAAGTACGCCGCCTCCGGCACGTCGTCGAAGCCGACGATGCTGACCTCCTCCGGCACCCGGCGACCCCGTTCGCTCATCGCCCGCAGGATGCCGAGCGCCAGGTGGTCGTTGGCGGCGAAGATCGCGGTGACCTCCGGCATCCGGGCCAGCATCTGCCCGGCCCGGTAACCCGAGGCGGCGGTCCAGTCGGCGGGCATCAGCGGCGGCAGTTCGGCACCGGCGGCCCGCAGCGCCTCCCGCCAACCCTCGATCCGGCCGGCGCTGTCGAACCACTCGGCCGGGCCGGAAACGTGCCATACCGTCTGGTGACCGGCGTCGAGCAGGTGCCGGGTGGCGTCCCGTGCCCCGGTCACCTGGTCGACCGTGACCAGTGCGGCCGACCGCCGCGGGTCACCGTCGATCGCCACCAGCGGCACGTCGGCGGGCAGGTCGTCGAGGGCCTCGTTCGCCGACGTCACCGGCGCGATGACCATGATCCCGGCAACCCGGTGGTCGAGGTGACGGGCGACCGCCTCGGCGATGGATCGACGGTCGAGCACGCTGACGCTGCCCACGCTGACGGCGAAGCCGGCTTCCGCCGCGGCCTGCTCGAAGGCGGCGAGCAACGACGCCGGGCCGTACAGGGTGGAGTTCTGCGTGACGACGCCGATCGACTGCGATCGACCGGTGACCAGGGTCCGGGCGGCCCGGTTCGGTCGGTAACCCAGCTCGGCGATGGCGGCGCGAACCCGGCTGCGGGTCTGCTCGCGGACGTTCGGATGATCGTTGAGCACCCGGGACACCGTCTGGTGGGACACCCCGGCAAGACGCGCGACATCGGTCATCGCGGGATTGCGCATCATCCTGTTATCCACTTTCACTACCTCACTCGGGGAAAGCTCACATATCGCCGCGTCTGCACCGAGCGCCGCTTGGGAATCTGATTATCGTCGGCCATGCCCGACGGATTCACCCACCCACGCGCGGGTATCCGCGGCGAACCGATCGGCCAGCTACCGATCGGTCGGGTACGGAACCCGACGGCGGCGCCGGTCGACACGGTGCGTCATGCCGTAACACGGAGGACGCGTCGGGGCCCGCTCTCCTTCCACCACAGCCGATACCATGCCGGCAGCGATCATGTTAGCGATAACATCGCCCTCGTCAAGGGTCCCGCGGTGGCCGCATCACCTCCGCGACCCCGGTACGGCAGAGCGGGGCGGTTACCGGAACGCCGCTTCCGGACCGCCCACACTCTCCCCCCACCGGTTGGTGGACACCGTCACCATCGGACCTGCCGCCCGACGGCCGGCATCATCGGGAACTCCGACCGGGGTCGCGCCGAGCGCCGGGCGAGCAGTCGCGACAACCGCCGCCGGGTGCCGAGGACTCCGGTGCCGTACCGCCAGTGAAGGCCGACCGTCGGCCGGAGCGGCAACTCCGACGCCGGGTGCGACCCGAGGGCCAGCAGGGACCAGACGGAGACCCGACGTCGGGCAAAACGGTGGTCGTGACGACGGTCCGGCGGCGGCCAGTCCGGCCCACCGGAGGTCGGGGTGCCCAGCCACGAGAACATCGCGGTCCCCTCCACCCGTTCGCCTCCCCCGGACTCCGGCTCCGGGGCATGCAGGTGAAGCTCGGCCACCATGCTCACCCCCCTCCGACCTCCGGTGCGGCGGATGCCCCCTCGGTACCGCCTGCGATCAGGATCGGTCGAGCCTGGTCACACCGGACAGGACCGGTGCATGGTCCAGTTCCGGTCGGCAGTGGCCCTGGACATCCGAGCCATCGATGTGCGTCACAACCGCGCCACAACCGCAGAAGGGCTTAATGGGAGTTGACACCGGCGACCGAAGGAGAGGATCCGATGACACGTCTGCGCTGGCGAGTCGGCAGTCTTGCCGCCACCGTCGTAGTTCCCACGGCGCTGCTGGGCTTGACCCCGGCGGCCAGCCACGCCTGCTGTGACCCGGAAGACGATCGGGTGGTGGTCTCGATCAACGGGACCATCTGCTGGGAGCAGCCCCCGATCGACGGCCCCCCGGTCACGTACGAGCAGGGCAGCCAGGCCATCGTCACGGTGACCCTGTCGGAACCGGTCAAGGCGCCGCTGACCGTGCTGTTCCGTACCATCGACGGCACCGCTGTCGCACCGGCGGACTACACCGCGATCCCGCAGCGCCGGGTGACGATTCCGGCCGGCGCCCGCGCTGTCGAGGTGCCGGTGGACATCCGGGCCGACACCCTGCGGGAACCGGACGAATGGTTCACCGTGAACATCTCCGACCCGTCGTCCGGCGTGATCGGCCAGGGACGGGCCACGGTGGTCATCAAGGACGGCGCGCCACCGAAGGGCGGCGGTCAGTAGGAACGGGGCGCGACGACTGGTCGTGCGTCCCGATCGAGACGCGCGGCCAGTTCCTCCGCCTCGGCGGTGGCGTTGGCCCGCCGGTACAGCGCCACCGCCAGCCGCCAGTGGTGCTCGGTGCCGGCCCGGTCACCGAGCCGACGGTCCAGGTCGCCGAGATGCCGTCGAACCCGCGCCTCCTCGTACGGGTCGGGTATCCGGGCGCGCAGGGCGAGCGCGTGCCGAAGTTGGTCGCCGGCCTCGGCGAGGTCCCCCGCGTCCAGGTGCACCTGCCCCATGTTGTGCCGGGTGATCGCCTCCAGGTGCTGGTCGGCGAGGTCGCGGGTGAGCAGCAGCGCCCGGCGCAACGGATTGATCGCGGCGGCCGGGTCGCCCCGGCGCAGCAGCGCCAGCCCGAGCCCGTTCATCGTCTCCGCCTCGTAGCGGCGATCGCCGATCGCCTGGTAGACCAGCAGCGCCTGGCCGAGGTGGTCGAGTGCGTCGTCGAGGGCACCCCGGCCGAGATCGGCCTCGCCGAGACTGTGCAGCACCGCGGCCTCCAGTCTCGGGTTGCCGACCTCCCGGCTGATGGTGAGCGCCTGCGCGAGGTCGGGCGAACTCAGCTCCGGCCGGCCCATCCGTACGTAGGTGTGGCCGGTGTTGTTGAGTGCCAGCGCGATGCCCAGGCGGTAGCCGCTGGCGGAGTGGATCGCCAACGCGTGCCGGAACGCGGTGACCGCCTCGTCGAACCGGCGCAGCCCGCTGTACGCCGCCGCGATGTTGTTGTACACGTGTCCCGCGCCCCGCTGGTCGCCGCTGGCGAGCATCAGTGGCAGCGCCTCGTGCAGGCTGTCCAGCGCCGCGTCGAAACGCCGGGCCATGATGTGCGCGACCCCGAGTCCACTGAGCATCAGCCCCTCGGTGGCCGGGTCGCCGACCTGCCGGGCCGCGGTCACCCCCCACCGGCACATCTCCACCCGCTCGGGCCAGTGCCCCCGCGAGTCGTAGAAACCGATCAGCAGGTACGTGAGCTGCCAGGCGGTTGTCGGCAGCCCGTGCTCGGCCGCGTACCGGGTGATCGGCAGCAGGTTGCCGCGCTCGGCGTCGAGGAAGGCGAGCGCCGCGTGGTGCTCGGCCGGGAACGGCGGCTCGGGCGGCGGATACCGCAGCACCGGGGTCACCCGGTCCCGCCCAGGATCGAGCACCCGGTTCGCGGCGTGGGCGACGGCGACGTACCAGTCGGCTATCCGTACCGTTGCCTGGTCCCGGTCCTGCGGGTTCTCGTCCACGGTCGCGCACTGCTGGGCGAAGAGCGCGATCAGGTCGTGGAACCGGTAGTGGTCCACACCGGTCTCGATCGCGAGGTGCGCCACGACCAGCTCGTCGACGATCCGGCGCGCCTCGGCCGGGTCCAGGTCGGCCACGGCGGCGGCGAGCAGGGCGTGGAAGGTCGGGCCGGGATGGAGCCCGAGCAGGCGGAACAGCCGTGCGGCCGGAGGGCTCAGCGCCCGGTACGCACTCGCGAAGACCGTCCGTACGCTGCGCGAGTCGCCGTCCACGCTGAGCGCGTCGAGCCGGTTCGCCCCGGCCAGCTCGGTCACCAGCGTCCCGATCGTACGGTTGGGCCGGCTCGCCAGTTTCGCCGCCGCGATCCGCAGTGCCAGCGGCATCCGGTCGCAGAGCCGGACCAGCTCGGCCGCCTCCGCCGGTTCGGACTCCACCGCCCCGGCGCCGAGCAGCCGCCGCAGCACCGCCAACGCCTCGGCATCGGGCAGCACGTCGAGGTTGACCGGGCAGACCGCGTGGTGGGTGTTCAGGGCCGCCATCGCGCTGCGGCTGGTCACCGCGAGCATGGTGCCGGCGCTGCCCGGGACCAGCGGCAGTACGTCGTCGGCGGTGCCGGCGTTGTCCAACACGATCAGGATCCGGCGGCCGTGCAGCAGGGAGCGGTAGAGGCTGGCCTGCTCGGTCAGCTCGGCCGGGATCCGGTCCGCCGGTACGCCGAGGCTGCGCAGCATGTGCGACAGCGCCTGCTCCGGTGAGAGGGTCGACTCCCGCTCGTGCCCGCGCAGGTCGACGAAGAGCTGACCGTCCGGGAACCGGTTCGCGACCCGCCGCGCCCACTGCACCACCAGAGCGGTCTTGCCGATGCCGGCCGGCCCGGAGATGAGCGCCAGCGGAAGGTCGCCGTCGGGGTCGTCGAGCAGCTTGTCCAGGATGGACAGCTCGGCGCTGCGCCCGGTGAAGAAGCCGACCGGTGCGGGCAGTTGCATCGGCGTCGGCATCAGCGGCGCCGCCCCGGTGTCGAGCCGCGCGGCGGTCCCGGGAGCCGCGGTGGCAGCGGTCGCCTCGGCGGAGGTGTCCGGCTCGGGGTCGAGGCTCGGGTCGCGGCGCAGGATCCGGGTGTGCAGCCGGGCCAGGTCCGGGCCGGGGTCCACGCCGAACTCGTCCGCCAGACCGGCTCGGAGCCGCTGGTAGGCGTCGAGCGCGTCGGTCTGCCGCCCGGCGCGGTACAGCGCGATCATGAACAGCCCGACCAGGCGTTCCCGGGCCGGGTACTCGACCAGCAGCCGTTCCAGTTCGCCGACGGCGGCGACGTGCCGCCCCAGCCGGAGTTCGGCGTCCCACCGGTCCTCGATCGCGGCGAGCCGCACCTCGGAGAGGCGGTCCACCTCGGCCGCGCCCCAACCGGTCGGCTCGGCGTCGGCGAGGGCCACGTCGTGCCGCCACAGGTCCAGGCCCTCGCGCAGGTGGGCAGCGGCCCGAGCCGGTGCTCCGGCGGCGAGTTCCTCCCTGCCCCGGCGGGCGTACTCCTGGAAACGGACGGCGTCGACGGCCTCGGGATCCAGCCGCAGGGTGTATCCGGATTCCCTGGTGACCAGCACGTCCGGCAGGCCGCAGAGGGTCAGCGCCTGGCGTACGCGGGCGACGTGGCTGTGCAACGACTTGATCGCCGTACGGGGTGGGCGCTGCCCCCAGAGCGCGTCGACCAGCCGCCACTGCGGCACCACCGTGTCGGCCTTGAGCGCGAGCAGTCCCACCACGGCACGCTGACGGGCTCCGACGAGCAGTGCGGGACCGGCCGGACCGAGCACCTCCACCGGCCCGAGCAGGCGGATCTGCTGTCGCGCCGGGGTCGCCCGGTCCAACCGGGCCTGTGCCGGAGCCGGGACGTTGGGGTCAGGGACCGCCGACATACGCCCCACGGCCCCCCTTCCGCGTGCCGGACACGCGTCACGAGTCGTCTATCCAGGCAGCATAGTGGTCTCCGATGATCGATGGATAGCAATCGTCGGAGATCCGCCGTCGGACGGTTGCCGGCTCCACAACCGACGCACAACCGCCCCGCAGCCCGGGTTCCGTACACAGAGGTAATGCGTCACCAGGCAATCCTCACCATCCCGCTCACCGTGACCCGGCAGGCCCGGCAGCCGCTGCACGAACAGATCGCCAGCCAGGTCGGCACGGCCGTGGAGCACGGGCTGCTGGCACACCGTACGCAGTTGCCGTCGACCCGTACCCTCGCCACACTGCTCGGCGTCTCGCGGGGCGTGGCGACCGCCGCGTACGAGTTGCTGTTCACCCGCGGCTACCTGGAGAGCCAGCCGGGCTCGGGGACGTACGTAGCCGGTCGACCGACGGCCCGGCCGGAGCCGGGCAGACCGGGACGAACCGGGGCGGGTGCCACCGGACGGCGGCCGCGGAACCTGCCCGATCGCGCCGCCGCTACCCGTCCCCCGGCGCCGACCGACCGGCCAGCGGTCATCGACCTGCGGCCGGGGCAGGTCGACATCGAGGCCTGCCCACTGCCGGCCTGGCGGGCGGCCTGGCGGCGGGCGAGCTTCAACCGGCCACCGGCACAACCCCTTCCACCACTCGGCCTGCCGGAGTTGCGCCGGGCCGTCGCCGAACACCTGGCCGCCAGCCGTGGGGTGCCGCTGGCCGGCCGGGACGTCGTGATCACCGGCGGTACCGCGCATGGACTCCGGTTGGTGCTGGACGCGTTGGGCCTGCACGGACGCCAGGTGGCGATCGAGGAGCCGGTGCCGCCGGCCCTGCACCGGGCCGCCGCCGGGGACGCGGAGCGGCCGGCCGCGCTGCCGGTCGACGTCGAGGGCGCCCGGCTGGACGCGGTCGGGCCGAACTGCCGGGCCGTCGTGGTCAGCGCCGACGCCCAGGTGCCGCTCGGTCACGTGCTCTCCGCCGAACGACGCCGGGCCGCGGTGGCGTGGGCGGCGAGTTCCGGCGGCCACGTCGTCGAGATCGCCTGCGACCCGGTCTTCCGGCCCGCGGTGAGCCAGCTACCCCGGCTGTACGGCACCGCCGGTGCCCGGTCGATCCTGGTCGGCGGCTTCTGCGAGTTGCTCACCCCGGCGCTGAACCTCGGGTACGCGCTCGTCCCACGCGAACTCACCGCCTCCGTCGGCCGGCAGTTCGGCGAGTACGCGGCGGCGCCGCCGTACCTGACCCAGCTCGCGCTGGCGTCGCTGCTGCGTGACGGGGTGATCGTCCGGCTGATGCACCGGCTCGGCCGTCGTTACGCCGCCCGGCGCCGGATCGTCGAGTCCGCGCTCGCTCCGCTGCGCCGGATCAGGCTCGGCGCCCCGCACGCGGTCAACACCGAGGTGCTGTACCTGCCGGAGCGGTCCGACGCCCAGCAGGTCGCCGACCGGGTACGCCAGCACGGCGTACGGGTGTCGACGCTTTCGCCGTACCACTTCTCCGGTCGGGTGACGCCGCCCGCGCTGGTGCTGGGCTTCGGCCACCTGCCCGACCCGGACCTGCACCGGAGCATGTCCCGCCTGGTCGGCGCCCTGTCCGAGCTGAAATAGCCGGCACCGGACCTAGACGGCCGGTGGTTCGAGGTCGAACAGCAGGCAGGTGGAGGTGGCGTGGGCGATCAGGCGGCCGGCGCTGTCCAGCACCTTCGCCTCGGCCAGTGCCGTACGCCGACCGCGTTGCAGCACGTTGCCCTCGCAGCGCAGTACGCCGGAGCGGACGGTGGCCGGGCGGAGGAACTTCACGTTCAGGTCGAGCGAGGTGTAGCCGACCCCGGCCGGCAGGGTGCTGTGCACGGAACAGCCGGCGGCGGTGTCGAGCAGGGTGGAGAGCACTCCCCCGTGCACGCTGCCGAGCGGGTTGTAGTGGAACTCCTGGACCTCCATCTCGACCACCACCCGGCCCTCTTCGGCGGTCATCCGACTCATGTCGATCAGGTGCATCACCGGAGGTGGCGGCAGCTCACCGGCGATCATGGAGGTCAGCAGTTCCAGGCCGCTGCGCCGGCCCAGGCTGGCCGCGTTGATCGAGGGGTCGGACCAGGTGAAGGTACGGCTTCGGGGCTGGGTCTGAGTCACAGACGCAGCGTCGCAGGCGTTGCTGCGTCTGTCAACGAGACTTAGCCTGGCGGGGTGACACCGACGGCACTGGACTGGGAACTGGACAACTGCACCATCGCGCGGGCGATGGCGATCCTCGGTGAACGCTGGACCGTGGTGGTGCTCCGCGAGGTCTTCACCGGCGTACGGCGCTTCGACGACATGCGCGAGCGGACCGGGATACCCCGGCAGGTGTTGACCAACCGCCTGGCCCGGCTCGTCGATGAGGGACTGCTGCGCCGCGAGCCCTACCGGGAGCCGGGTGCCCGACAGCGGCACGAGTACCGGCTCACCGACAAGGGCCTGGACCTCTGGCCGATGCTGGTGGCACTGCTGGCCTGGGGCGACCGTTACCTCGCCGACCCGGAAGGCTCTCCCCTGCTCGCCGTGCACCGCGACTGCGAAGCCCCGGTACGCGTCGAACTGCGCTGTGCCGACGGTCACCAGGTCACCGCACCCCGGGACGTGGTGCCCCGCCCCGGCCCGGGCCTGCGCCGACGCGCCGCACCGGTCGCCGTCGGGGTCGGCCGGGGCAGCGGGTGAGGTGCTCCCCGGTCAGGTCTTCGACACCGTGGTGCCGGGCCGCGGGTGCAGCGGTGGGCCGGCGATGGCGCAGTGGACCCGTACCGGGCTGGGGACCGGCTCGGGGTCGGGCCCGGCGCCGGTCGTGGGCGGTCGTCCCCGGGAGGCCAGCCGGGACGGGATGCCGACCAGGCTGATCGCCGCCCCGAGCAGCAGCAGCCCCGCACAGATCAGCATCGAGACCCGGTAGACCGGGTGGAGTTCGGCCGCGTTCGTCAGGCTCCCGCTGCCGATGCCGGCGGCCAGCGGCAGCACCGCGACCGCGAGCAGGCCGGCCGCACGGGCGACCGCGTTGTTCACCCCGCTGGCGATGCCGGCGTGCCGTTCGTCGACCGAGCCGAGCGCGGTGGCGGTCAGCGGCGCGACGGTCAGCGACAGCCCCAGGCCGAGCAGCAGCACCGCCGGCAGCACCCCGGTGAGGTACGTCGTGCCGGGCCCGATGCCGGCCAGCAGCACCAGCGCCACCGCGCAGACGATCGGGCCGACCGTCATCGGGATCCGTGGACCTATGCGTTGGCCGAGCGCGCCGGCCCGTGCCGAGAGCAGCAGCATCAGCACGGTCACCGGCAGCATCGCGGTCCCGGCCGCCAGCGGACTGAAGCCCACCACCACCTGGAGGTTGAGCACCACCAGGAAGAACACCCCGCCGAGTGCGGCGTACACGGCGAACGTCACCAGGTTCACCGCGCTGAACGCCCGGACCGAGAACACCTCCAGCGGCAGCATCGGGTGCGGCGAGCGCCGTTCGTTGAGTACAAAACCGACCAGGCCGGCGACACCGAGGGCCAGCGCACCGAGCACTGTCGGCGAGGTAGGTCCGGTCGCCGGCCACGCGGTGAAGCCGTACGTCAGACCGGCGAGACCGGCCGCGCCGGTGAGCACCCCGACAACGTCGAGGTGGTCCGGGGCGTCCGGGTCACGCGACTCCGGTACGTGCCGGAGCGCGACCAGCGCCACGATCGCGGCCAGCGGTACGTTGATCAGGAAGACCAGTCGCCAGCTCGCGGACTCGACCAGCCACCCGCCGAGGAACGGCCCGAGCGCTCCCGCGATGCCACCGAGCCCCGACCAGGCGCCGATCGCCCTGGCCCGGTCGTCGGGATGGAACGACGCACCGAGGATGGCCAGCGCACCCGGCGTGAGCAGGGCACCGCCGATGCCCTGGAGCACCCGGGCCCCGACCAGGACCTCCACGTTCGGCGCCACCCCGCAGAGCAGCGACGCCGCCGCGAACCAGACGATGCCGAGTACGAAGACCCGGCGCCGGCCGAACCGGTCCCCGAGCGAACCACCGAGCAGGATCAGCGCGGCGAGGCTCAGCGTGTAGCCGTTGACGGTCCACTGCAACGCCGCCGCACCCGCGTCGAACTCGTCGCCGATCCGGGGCAGGGCGATGTTGACCACGGTCGCGTCGATGAAGGCGAGGCCGGAGCCGAGCACGGTGGCGAAGAGCACCCAGCGACCGGCCGGCTGCCCGTACCGCACCAGGTCGCTGGCGGGACGGTCGGATGTGGCGGCGGTCATCGGTGCTCCTCGGGCGGGGTCTACCAGGCTAGTCCTGCCGATCTTGCCTGATGCGGGGGGCCGGCTACCCATTGCACTCGGGGGGTCACCGCCGCAGAATGTGGTGACGGTGTCCACCATCCGATGTGGACAGACGCTGGGAGGAAACATGTCCCGTCGCAACGTCACCCTCCGCCGATCGCTCGCCATGCTGGCGGCCACCGCCGGCGCCGCCACGGCGATCATCTTCGGTCCCGCCGCACCCGCGCAGGCCATCCCGCACTGCCGGGCCGGATACCAGTGCAGCTACTTCTACTACAGCTCCGCCGACCACGAGACGATCGTCGGGGGCCGGACCATCTTCTGTGACGGCACCACCGACTCGTTCGGCGTCACCAGCCGCTACCTGGAATTCTCCACGGCGCAGTGCCCCGACCCGCTCTGACCCGCCCGCCTGCCCGGTGACGGTCGACGCTGGGTAATCCAGGTCGGTTCCAGGAAGGGTAGAGCGCCGCTCGCTACCGTTTCCTCGCCCGGCGACGGAGGGAGACGCGGTGCTGATGCCTTCTCTGACCACGCAGGCGCCGAGTCGCCCACGGACCCGTCCGAGGCTCACGGCGCTCGCACCGACGGCGCTCGCGGTGCTGATCGCCGCCGCCGCGGTCGCCGTACACCGGGCCACCGGGCAGTTCTGGTGGGACCTCGCCGCCTACCGTACGGGCGCGTCGGCCGCCGCGGGTGGCGACGGCACCCTGTACGACGTGGCCGTCCGGGGCACGGACGGCATCGAGCTCGGCTTCACGTACCCGCCGTTCGCGGCACTGCTGTTCCAGCCACTCGCGTACGTCGGACCGGATCTTGCCATCGCGGTCTGGACGTTCGCCTCGGTCCTTGCGCTGGTCGCCGTTGTCCAGGTGACCCGGCGGTCGGCTGCCCCCACGGCCGACCGCCGCACCCTGCCGGCGCTGGTGGCCACGGTGGTCGCGCTGCCGATGTTCGCGGTGTCGGGTCACCTGCAGGCCGGTCAGGTCGGCCTGTTCCTCGTGCTGATCGTGCTCGTGGACCTGACCGGCGACCCCCGGCGCTGGTGGTACGGGCTCGGCGTCGGTGTCGCCGCCGGTTTCAAGCTCACCCCGCTGATCTTCGTGCTGTTCCTGCTCGCCACCGGGCGGATCCGCGCGGCCGCCACGGCGGTGGCCGGATTCCTCGCCACCGTGGCCGTCGGCTTCGCCTGGCGGCCGGCGGACTCGGCGCAGTTCTGGGGCGGCACGCTGCTCGACTCGTCCCGGGTGACGGGCGACCCCCGTACGATCCTGAACCAGTCGCTGCACGGCGCGCTGGCCCGGCTGGCCGACTCGGCCGACGTGTCCACGGTCTGGCTGCCGGTGGCCGCCCTGGTCGCGGCGGCGGGCATCGTCCTCGCGGCCTGGTGCGTACGCCGAGGCGAGCACCTGCTCGGCGTGCTGGCCTGCGCGGCGACCGGGCTGCTGGTCTCCCCGGTCTCCTGGCACCACCACTGGGTCTGGGTGGTGCCGGCGCTGGTGCTGCTGGTGGACCGGGCCCGACCCACCGGCAACCGGACAGTCCTCGCCGTCGCCGGGGCGGTCTGGCTCGTCCTGGTGGCGACCACGGCCTGGGTACTCGTCGGAATTCAGGGCCGGGACCTGCACTTCCAGGGTCTGGGCCTGCTCTACAGCAACCTGTACGTGCTGATCGGGCTGGCCGCACTCGGCTACCTGCCGTTTTATCTGCGCCGCGGTCGCCGACCGTAGTCAAGGTTGGATCCAGGGCCGGTTCAGAAGGGGTTACATGCGGATCGGTACGGTCGATGTCATGACGGTGATCGCGCCGGAGGCGCCGGTCCGGGAGCTGACCCGTCCCGCCGCGCGGCGGGGCTGGCGCTGGTGGCTCTACTCGGCGCTGGTCGCGGCCGGGGCGGCCTGGCTGGCCTTCGTCGTGGCGCATCTCGTGCTCAGCGGGCAGTGGTGGCTCTGGCTCGCGGTGGACGCCATCCCCCCGATGTTCTTCCTGGTCGTCCCGGTGGTGCTGGCCGTCGGGGCGTTCCCGTGCCGGCGGTCGCGCGGGCCGGTGGCACTGCTCGCCGCCGCCGCGCTGCTGCTCGCCGCACCCCTGTCGGGGATCAACGTCCACCGGTTCGGCGGCGGGGACGGTCCCGCTCCGGCCGACGCGATCCGGGTCTTCTCCTGGAACACCGGCTACTGGGACGAGGGCGAGGACACCGAGGCGTTCTACCGCATGCTGCGGGAGGCGGACGCCGACGTCTACCTGTTGCAGGAGTACTGGTACGAGAAGACACCGGAACCACTCGACCCGGCGGCGACCCGCCTGCGGGCCGAGTTCCCCGGTTTCCACATCGCGATCGTCGGAGAACTGATCACCGTCTCCCGGTTCCCGATCCTGCGGCAGCTCCCGCTGGACGCACCGGACCTGCCACCACCCACGGCGGGCAGCACCGACCACTGGCTCTACAAGTCGCTGCGTACCGACCTGGATCTCGGGCGGGGACGGGTGCTGTCGACGTACAACGTGCACCTGCCGGTGCAGTTGTCCCCGGAGGACGGGCCCCTGGACGGGGACTTCTACCGGGTCGTCAAGGATCAGCACGGTCAGCGCGAACCGCAGTTCCGGGCGCTGGCCCGCGACGTCGCGGTCAACGACAACCTGGTCCTGCTGGCCGGTGACCTCAACACCAGCCCGGCGATGGGCGATGTACGCAAGCTGCCCGACGGCCTGCGCGACGCCGCGTACGCGATGAATTCGATCTACCCGCGGAGCTGGGCCGAGTCGTCCAACTGGCCCCGCTGGTGGCGACTCGACTGGGCCTTCGTCTCGCCCGACGTGCGCGTCCACTCGTACGAGTTCGACAGCGCCCGCGGTCTGTCCGACCACCGCCCACAGCAATTGGTCATCTCGACCGGATAGCCGGGCCGGAACACCGAATGGCAACGGCCGGGGCGATTCCGCGCTGATTCGAGGCGCGGAATTCGGCGCGCACCGGAACAGCTCCCATTCAACGCCACCCGATCGTCCACAAAGATATTCACGGCCATTGTTTTTCTGTCGGCCCGCCGCTAGCCTCGAATTGTGCGAGTGTCGGTGGTCATTCCGAATCACAACAAGGAAAAGACGATACGGGCCTGCCTGACAGCGGTTTATGCGCAGACCCACACCCCGGCCGAGGTGGTCGTGGTGGACGACGCCAGTACCGACCGGTCCCGGCAGATCGTCGCCGATTTCGACTGCACGCTGGTGGCGTTCCCGGTGAACCGGGGAGTCTCCGCGGCGCGCAACGCCGGTGCCGCACGGGCCGGCGGCGACGTGCTCTTCTTCGTCGACTCCGACATCGCGCTGGCACCGGACGCGCTGGCCGTCGCGTTGCGCACCCTGCGCGAGCACCCGGCCTGCGGGGTGGTGCAGGGCATCTACGACCTGCACCCGCTGTACGCGGACGGGCCGGTCGAGTCCTACAAGACGCTGTTCGAGCACTTCTGGCGGCGGCGCGACGCCGGGCTGGCCACGTCCACCATGTTCGCCCTGACCGCCGTGCCGCGCAGCGTGTTCGAGCTGGTCGGCGGCTTCGACGAGCGGCTGCGCGACGCCGAGGACATCGAGTTCGGCACCCGACTGCCGGCGTCGTACGAGATCCGGACGAGTGCGCAGATGGTGGGTCGGCACGACGACGTGGACCGGCTGTGGCCGTACGTGTCCGAGTTGTTCCGCCGCGCGCTGACGTACGCCGACGCGGTGGTGCTGGCCCGCCGGGCGCCCCGGCCGGTCCCCGAAGCCCCACCGGACGGCCGGGCACCGCACCGGGTCGACCGCGCCTCCGTCGCCGGCCTGCTCGGCAGCGCGCTCGCGGTCGCCACCGTGCCCCTGGTCGTCGTCTCCCCCTGGCTGCTGCTGGTGCCGTTGGGTCTGCTGACGGTATTCCTCGTCGCCGACCGGGAGCTGCTTGCCTTCGCGCTGCGCCAGCGGGGACCGGCCTTCCTGCTCTACGCCACGGCGATGCGTTTCCTCACCCACCTGACCGAGTTCGCCGGCCTCTCCATCGGGGTCGGCCGGTCCCTGCTCCGGCGGCTGCGGCCGGGCGAGACCCGCCCGGCGGCGTTGGGAGCACGGCGATGACGCCCGGGACCGGCGACACACCGCCACCACCGGCGGCTCGGACCGGCGTCAGCTGGTGGCGCCTGCTCAACCAGGCGCTGGTCGTGGTGTTCGTGGTGGGGCTGACCGTCGGCCTGGTGCTGTTCGTACGCGACCAGGACTGGGCACCGGTCCGGGCGCTGGCAGCCCAACTGGACCCGGTCCGGCTCGGCGCCGCACTGGTCGCCGCACTGCTGATCAACGCGTCCGGGCTGCTGCTCGGGATGCTGTCCTGGCGCGCGCTCTTCGTCGACCTGGGTGCGCCGGTGAACCGGTGGACCGCGTACCGGCTGTTCTTCGTCGGCTTCCTGGCCAAGTTCGTGCCCGGCAGGTTCGTCGCCCTGCCGGTGCTGCTGCGGATGGGCAAGGAGATCAACGTCGGGCCGGTCCGGTTGGCCGGCGTTTTCATGCTGAGCTGGGTGGTGGTGGCGCTGACCGGAGCGACGGTCGCACTCGCCGCCGGACCGGCCGTGCTCGGCGGCACCACCGGCTGGCTGCTGCTGGCCACCGTGCCGCTGGTGGTCCTGTTCGCCCGACCGGACCTGCTCAACCGCGGGCTGGCGACCGC
This sequence comes from Micromonospora sp. NPDC049523, assembly GCF_040676775.1. NCBI lineage: Bacteria > Bacillati > Actinomycetota > Actinomycetes > Micromonosporales > Micromonosporaceae > Micromonospora > Micromonospora sp. NPDC049523. Next base: position 474,631 of record NZ_JBFAPP010000001.1, read on the forward strand.
GGCCCGGCTGCTGCGGCGCCAACCACCGGAGGTGAGCGCGTCACCGGCCGGTATGCGCCGGGCGATCACCTCGCAGTCGCTGTCCTGGGTGGTCTCCGGGCACCACCTCTGGCTGCTCGCGGTCACCGCTGGCGCCCCGCCCGCGAAGTCGTACCTCGTCTGCGTCGCCGGGTTCGCCGCCGCCACGGTGGCGGGACTGGTCGTCATGATCGCCCCGGACGGCCTCGGGGTACGGGAGGCCGTGCTCATGGTCGGTCTGGCCACCGTCATGCCGTTGTCGGTCGCCACCCCGGTGGTGCTCGCCAGCCGACTCGTCTGCGCGCTCAGCGAGGTCGCGATCGGCGCGGGCGGGCTCCTGATCGCGCAGTACATGCACCGCCGCCGGACCGTCGTCGACCGCACAGCCGACCCGGCCCTGGCAGGTTGAACTCACCGGAGAACGACGCATTTCACTCACGATCCGTACGCGACCAGGAATGTCGGTGATCTCATGTCCAACGGACTCTTCCGGGCACTGTCGCGATTGACCAGAATCCCGGTACGGCTTTTCGTCCGCCCCAATCGCAGAATCAACGCGGCGATGTGGGACACCCAGTACGCGCTCGGTCTGTGGAGCTATCTCGACGGCATGTCCGACGGCACCGTACCGCTGTCACTGATCGAAACCTGGGCTCCGCAGCCGACCATTCTCGACCTCGGTTGCGGCACCAGCGCCAATCTGCCGCTGAAGCCCGGGTCGTACCGGCATTACCACGGGGTGGACATCAGTCGGAAGGCGATCGCGCAGGCTCGGGCGCTGGGTCGACCGAACACCTCGTTCGACGTCGGCGACATCCGTACCTTCGATTCGTCGCAGCGGTACGACGCGATCCTGCTGCGCGAGGTCATCTACTACCTGTCCGGTGCCGAGTCCGCGGCCCTGCTGCGCCGGCTGCCCGCCCTGCTCACGCCGCGCGGACGGATCGTGGTGCAGGTCTACGACGTGTCCCAGACCGGGGAGTTCGTGGAGGTGATCCGGACCTGCGGCGTACCCGTGGTCGCGGAGGTGCCGACCCGGCTCGGCGAAGGGCCGGTCGGGGCGTTCTTCGTGCTCGCCGCCCCGGCGGAACAACCGTCCGCACAGCCGGACGGGGTGAACGGCAGCGCTGTCGCGCCCTGAACCGGCAGAAGGCCGGCGACGGGGACGCGAAACCGCGCGGTCGCGGGCGGGCCGCCCCCGTACGGCCCGACGTCGAGTCTGCTCAGACCGAGACGCGGCGGTCCCACCAGGGGCGTACCGCCACCGGTTCGCTGCGCAGCAGCCTGCGGTGCAGGTCCTGCAGTTGGTGCCCCGGTTCCACCCCGAGCCGGTCAGCCAGGGTGATCCGGGCGTCCTCGAAGGCGGTGAGCGCCTCCGCCCGACGCGAGGTCTGGCCGAGGGCGACCAGCAACAGTTCCCAGAGCCGTTCCCGCATCGGCTGCTCGGCGAGCATCCAGCGCAGCTCGGAGATCAGGTTCTCGTCGTCGCCGAGCAGCAGTCGTACACCGGTGGTCTCCTCCACCACGTCCTGACGCAGTTCGGTGAGCCGGATCCGCTCGGCCTCGGCGAGCGGGCCGGTCGCCTCCTGGAGCGCCGGGCCGGACCACCGGCCCAGCGCCTGCTGGAACATCTGCAGTGCCTGCGGCAGGTCGGACTGGGCCCGCGCCGCGCGGGCCAGCTTGATGTCCCATTCGAACTGGGTGATGTCGACCGACCCGTCCGGGATGTCGAGCGTGTATCCGGGGCGGGTGGAGCGCAGCACCTGGGCCAGGGCGGGTCGCCGCCCCGGCGGCTCCAGCACCCGCCGCAGCCGCCCGATGTAGGTGTGCACCATGTTCTCCACCGAGTTGGGCCGCCGCCCGACCCAGATCGCGTCGACGATCTGGGCCACCGACATCACCATGCCGCTGCGCAGCGCGAGCACCGCCAACACCTCTCGCTGCCGTGGCGTACCCAGGTAGAGCGCGTACCCGCAGCGTTCGGTCCGGATCGGTCCGAGCAGCGAGATAGAAAGGTCATCGTCCGGCATAGGTCTCTCCCACCCAAGCTGTCGACAGGCGTGGCACCCGGCTTCCCATCGGTGCTGGCCGTGGCTCCGGTGGAGACCGACCCGAGACGTTCACGATCACCTGCCGCCGTCGGGGGTGACGAAGCGCAGACCCCGGTCCAACAGCCGGGGCAGCACGGTCTCCAGGGCTTCGACGGTCTGCGAGCGGTCGCCGCCGCCGTCGTGGCAGAGCAACACCTGGCCGGCACGACCGCGCGACAGCGTCCGGGTTATCCGGTGTACGCCCGGACTGCGCCAGTCGCTCGGGTTGACCGTCCAGTCGACGGCGCTCAAACCGAGATCCGCCGTGGTACGCAGGACATCGCGGGACCAGTTGCCGCCGGGTGCGCGGAACAGCCGGGGACGTACACCGGTCGCGTCCGCGATCTCGTCCTGGGTACCGGAGATCTCGGCCCGCATCCGCTGCCGGGAGAGCGCGGCGAAGGGCTGCGGGTGCGACATCGAGTGGTTGCCGATGGTGTGCCCGGCGGCCAGCACCCGGCGGGCCAGTTCCGGCTGCTCGCGTACCCGGTCGCCGATCAGGAAGAACGTGGCCCGTACCTGGTGGCGTGCCAGCAGGTCGAGCATCCGGGGTGTCCACTCGGGGTGCGGACCGTCGTCGATGGTCAACGCGATGCCCGCACCCGGCACACCGAACGCCGGCCAGTGGCTGCCGCCGAGGCTCGCGCGCCGACGCAGGAACTGCTGACCCCTGATCGCGAAGAAGAGGTAGTGCAACGCCTGCGCGGACAGGTAGGACAGTCCACGCCCGTTCTCGTCCGTGGCGCCGTTCATCGCCTCGGCTCCACGGGTGCCATCCGGGTCGGTCCGAAGTCCCGGTCGGCCAGGTGCCGCAGCCCGCCGACGGCGGCTCCGGCGGCGATGGTGAGCTGGACCAGCAGGTGTACGCCGTAGAAGAAGACGGCGAACGCCGGGCCGCGCTGGCGCAGCACGAAACGCAGCAGCCCCGGGTCGGCCGCGGCGAACAGCCCGAAGAAAAACGCCGGCAGCGGCAGGAACACCGGGCCGAGCAGGACAACCGGTACGGACAGCGGCACCAGCAGTGCGGTGAGCAGGCCGGCCGGCCCGTTGGCGCGGATCCCGGCCGGTCCCCGCTCGGCCAGGGCGACCGGGACCAGCAGCTGCGAGCGGCCGAACTGCTTGCGCAGCAGCTTGCCGAGGTGGCTGTCGTCGTCGTGCCGGCAGACCACCGTGTCGGTGAGTACGGTCGCGTACCGGTCGGCCAGCCGGTCGCCGAACTCGACGTCCTCGGAGGCCCGCAGCTTCTCGTCGAAGAGGCCGACCTCGGTGAAGGCGACCCGGCGGGTCACGCAGACCGCGAACAGGGTGGTACGGACCCGCCCCACGTTCCGTAACCGCCAGTAGTGGCCGTGCAGCAGCCGGTACGCCTCGACCGGCCCGTCGTCGAACATCGGCTGGAGTGCGTAGATGCCGTGTACGCAGGCGACGTCGGGCTGGTCGCGCAGAATCGCCAGGGCGTTGTCCAGCGCGTCTGGTTCGGGCGCGCAGTCGGAGTCGAGGAAGAACAGCATCTCACCGGTACTGGCCCGAATTCCCCGGTTGCGAGCGGCCGCCGGTCCCATATTCTGGTCGGCGACCAGCAGTCGGCAAGGGAACTCGCGGGCGATGTCCCGGGTGTCGTCGGTGCTCGCGTCGTCGACCACGATAACTTCGGTGATCGGGTGGCGCTGCGCGTAGACGGCTTCCAGGCAGGCCCGCAGGGTTTTCGAGCTGTTGTACACGGGGATGATGACCGACACCGTCGGGCGCATGATCAACACCTCACCGGAGCGCAGGGGCGAATGGTCGGAACATTGACGCATCGAAAACGATCGTGCCGCGACCACGCTATCTAGCCGCATTCGGACTGGCAAGCGTTGCCTTGAGTAGTCAAGGTTCCGTCCAGGGCCGGTCCAGAAAAGATTCCGGACCGAACTATAGCGTCGCAGTATGTCCAATTTGGTCAGCCTCGACGATTGCGACCGGCTCACTGTTCGTGAGGTGCATGACCTCTATCGCCGATACGTCAACGCCAGCCAGGTCAGCCTCATGACCTCGTTCGGGTTCGGCCGCGAATTGGTCGACCACGCCGAGGGTGCGTACCTGGTGCTGCGCGACGGGCGGCGCATCCTCGACCTCACCGGCGGCGTGGGCGTACTCAACCACGGGCACAACCATCCCCGCATCGTGGCGGCCCGGCAGCGGTTCGCCGACCAGCGGCGGATGGAGGTGCACAAGACGTACTTCTCGCCCTACCTGGCCGCGCTCGGCCACAACCTGGCCCAGCTCCTCCCCGGCGACCTCTCGATGTCCTTCCTGCCCAACTCGGGCGCGGAGGCGGTCGAGGGCGCGGTGAAGCTGGCCTACAAGTACCACCGGGGGCGGCGCGGCACGGTCCTGCGGGCCGACTGCGGATTCCACGGGAAGCTGCTCGGATCGGGTGGGCTCACCGGCCAACCGTCGTTCGCCTTCCCCACGATTCCCGGCATTGTTCCTTTTACCTACGGCGACCTGGAGTCGGTCCGTGCCGCGCTGGCCGCACATCCGGATGACGTATACGCGCTGATCGTCGAGCCGTTCAGCGCGTCCACCATCCAGTGGTGCGATGAAGATTTCCTTCGTGGACTCCGCGAGCTCTGCACTCAGCACGACATAGTGCTCATCTTCGATGAGATTTACACCGGGTGGGGCAAGACCGGCAGCTTGTTCTATTTTATGCGCTATCCAGGTCTGGTGCCGGATGTCCTCACCACGAGCAAGTCCTTTGGCGGCGGGAAGTCCTCCATTTCGGCCTTTGTCGCTCGGGAGCCGATTTTCCGCAAGGCGTACGACAACCTGACCGACGCGCTGTTGCAGAGCACCAGTACCACCTACTACGGCATGGGCGAGGAGTGCGTGACGGCGCTCGAGGCCATCAACATCGTGGTGGAGGACGACTATCCGGGGCGGGCCCGGGAGTTGGAACGCGTACTGGAGCCGGCCCTGAACCGGCTGGCCAAGGAGTTCCCGGACGCGGTCGGTCGGGTCGCCGGAGCCGGCGCGCTGTGGGGCGTACACATCGACGGCGGGCCGAAGATCCTCGACCTGGTGGCCAAGGTCGCCCCGGCCGGCATGGCCCGCGACCCGAGGTTCAAGGCGAAACTGGTCACCTGCGCGGTGATCAACGCCCTCTACCAGGACCACCAGATCTTCACCTACTACACGCTCAACGGGCTCAACCCGCTGATCCTCGGTCCCTCCCTGGTCACCGAGCCGACCGACGTACAGCGCGCCACCGACGCCCTCGGCGAGGTGCTGAGCCAGGGGCTGACCCGGCTGGTCACCCGGTTCGTGGCGCAGAAGGTGGGGTCGTCGCTGTGGTGATCACCATTACCGGGGCGGCCGGCATGCTCGGTTCCCGACTGGCCGAACGGCTCGCCGCCGACGGGCACGACATCCAGGGGGTGGACCTGCGGTCCGGGCCCGGCGTGAGCGTGGTCGGCGACATCCGGGACCCGCGGGTGATGGACCGCGCGACCGCCGGTGCCGCCACCCTGATCCACTGTGCGGCGGCACTGCCCAGCTACCCGGCGAACGAGATCCGCTCGATCATCGTGGACGGCACCGAGAGCGTGCTCGCCGCCGCACACCGGGCCCGGGTAGGCCACGTCGTACACGTCTCGTCCACCGCCGTGTACGGGCTGCCGAAGCTCGTACCCACACCGGAAGAGCACCCGCGTACGCCGGTCGACACGTACAGCGCGGCGAAGGCAGCCGCCGAGGAGGTCGCCGAACGGCACCGGGCCGCCGGCACCAAGCTGTCGATCCTGCGGCCGAAGACATTCCTCGGACCGGGCCGGATGGGGCTGTTCGCCATGCTGTTCGAGTGGGCCGAGGAGGGGCGCAACTTCCCCGTACTCGGCCGCGGCGACGTACGCATCCAGATGTTCGCCGTCGACGACCTGGTGGACGCGGTCGTCACCGTGTTGAACGCGCCCGACGACGCGGCCAACGACACGTACAACCTCGGCGCGGAGCGGTTCGACACCCTGCGCGCCGACTTCCAGGCCGTACTGGACGCGGCCGGGCACGGCAAACGCGTCGTCGGCCTGCCGGCCCGACCCGCGCTCGCCGCGCTCGACCTGCTGGAGCGCACCCGACTCTCCCCGGTCTACGGCCGGCTGCTGCACAAGCTGATGGGGGACTCGTACGTCAGCATCGACAAGGCCCAGCAGCGACTCGGCTTCGCGCCGAAGCTGTCCAACCAGGACGCGATCCTGCGCACCTACGAGTGGTGGCGCGAGCAGCGACACCGGACCGAGCCCGCGCAGCGCGGACGGACCAGCCGCGATCCCTGGCGGCAGGGCGCCCTGGCCTTCGCGAAGATCTTCTTCTGACCGGAGGGCCCCATCGTGACCGCCGTCGAGACCACGGTCGAGCGGACCGTCCCCGCCGCCGCACCCCGCGCAACCACCAACGTCCTCGCACTGGCCCGGCACCTCATCACGCTGACCCGGCCCGGCCACTGGGTCAAGAACATCCTGGCCGTACCGCTGGCGCTGGTCGACGCACCGGCCTGGAACGGGCCGACGCTGCTGCGTACCGGCTGGGCGGTGGTGGCGTTCACCCTCGCCTCGTCACTGATCTACGTCGTCAACGACATCGCCGACCGCCGGCTCGACCGGGCGCACCCGGCCAAGAAACACCGGCCGATCGCCTCCGGCGCGGTGCCGGTGCCGCTCGCCTGGCTGCTCGCCGCCGGTCTGGCCGGACTGCTGGTGACCACGGTGCTCGCCGGGCCGGCCATGTCCTGGTGGCCGCTGGTGGTCTACCTCGCACTCAGCGCCGCGTACAGCCGGCGGCTCAAGCACCTGCCACTGCTGGACATCTGCGTGGTCGCCGCCGGGTTCGTGCTGCGCGTGCTCCAGGGGTACGCGGCCACCGGCGGGCCCGCGTCCGGCCTGCTGCTGACCGCCGTCTTCACCGGTTGCCTGGTATTGATCCTCGGCAAGCGGCGGGCCGAGATCGCCGTCGCCGGGGTGTCGCACCGGCCCGCGCTGGCCGGCTACAACGTGCTGCTCGCCGATCACCTGCTCGGGCTCAACGCCTCGCTGGCCGCCGCCACCTTCCTGCTCTACCTCCACACGGAGGCACCGATCGACCCGCTCCGCCCGGGCGTACTGCTGGTCGTGGTGCCACTGGGACTGCTCGCCGCCTTCCGCTACCTTCAATCGGTCCTGGTGCTCCAGCTCGGCGGCGACCCCATCCGGGCCCTGCTCCGGGACCCCATGATCGTGACCAGCGCCGCCCTGATCGGCACCGCGCTGGCCGTGGCGGAGGTCGCTGCCCGCTATCCGGACCTGCTGACATGGATGGACAGATGAACAAGCCGCTCGTATCGGTCATCGTGCCGAACTTCAACTACGCCCGCGCGCTCGGTTTGTGCCTCACCTCGCTCAAGGCGCAGACCTATCCGAACCTCGAGATCATCGTGGTGGACGACTGCAGCACCGACGACTCGGCCGAGGTCGCGCGGTCGTACGGCGCCCGCGTGCTCCGTACGCCGGAGAACTCGGGACCGGCGGCGGCCCGCAACCTCGGCGCGGCGAACGCGTCCGGCGAGATCCTGTTCTTCATCGACTCCGATGTGGCGGCCAAGCCGGACGCGGTCGCCAACGCGGTGGAGGTACTCGCCTCCGACCCGGAGATCGGGGCCGTCTGCGGCAACTACGATCCGGTGCCGCTGATCCGGGACAGCCTGGTCGAGGAGTACCGCTGCCTGCAGCAGTCCTACTGGCTGATCGCCGACGAGGGCCGCATCATGACGCTCTACACCGCCCTGCTCGCCATCCCGGCGGCGGTCTTCGCCGAGATCGGGCCGTTCAACCCCCGGCTGCGCGAGACCGAGAACGCCGACTACGGCCTGCGGCTGGCCCAGCGCTACCAGATCTGGCTGACCCCACGGGTACGCGGCGTGCACGACCACGACCACGAGTTGCGGGTGCTGGTCCGCAAGGTGTTCACCCGGACCGCCCTGCACATCCCCATGTACGCCCACAAACCCGAGTTTCCCGGTGGTCTGAGCAGCGGGCCGCGGGCGTGGGTGAGCATCGCCGCGCTGTTCACCGTACTGACGGTGGCGTTTCCGGTGCTGCTCGGACCGGCGTTCCTGCTCGTACCGCTGGTCACCTTCGCCGCCTTCGTCGCCGGGGACCTGCCGATGTACCGGTTCGTGCTCCGGGAACGCCATCCGCTGTTCCTGATCTATTTCGTGGCGATGCACTTCTTCCTCAACCTGGTCATCGCGGCCGCCGCGCTGACCGGGGTGATCGCCTGGCTGGCGTCGGCTCGGTTCCGCCGGCTCTACAACCGACCGGAGGCGGCTACCCGATGAACCCGCAACCACTCGTCTCGGTGATCGTGCCGAACTACAACTACGCCGAGTCGCTGGACCTGTGCCTGCGGTCCATCCTCGACCAGACCTACCCGAACGTCGAGATCCTGGTCGTCGACGACTGCAGTACGGACCAGTCGATCGCGGTCGCCGAGACGCTCGGCGTACGGGTGATCAGCACCGGGGTGAACGGCGGCTGCGGTCAGGCCCGCAACATCGGCGCCGCGAACACCAGCGGCGACCTGCTCTGTTACGTCGACTCCGACCTGGTGATGGCGCCTGACGCGGTGGCCAACGCGGTACGCCTGCTCGCCGACGACGCGACCATCGGTGCGGTGTGCGGCATCGAGGACCCCGAGCCGCTGCTGCACGACACCGCCGTTGCCCGCTACCGGGGGCTGCAGTACCACTACTGGTCGATCAGCTCTGAGGGCGACATCTCGTTCCTGTTCCCCGCGGTCTGCGTGATCCGGCGGGACGTCTTCGACGAGATCGGCCCGTTCAACCCGGCGCTGCGCCAGACCGAGGAGGTCGACTACGGCTACCGGCTGACCCGGCGCTACCGGATGGTGCTCACCTCCGACGTGCACGGCCGGCACGACCACGACCACGAGTTGCGCGGGCTGCTGCGCAAGCTGTTCCACCGCGGACGGTTGCGCATCCCGCTGTACGCCCGCGCCCGCCGCTTCAGCAAGGGCTTCGAGACGGCTTCGCGGGCCGGGGGCAGCCTGGCCGCGTTCGCGGTGCTGCCGGCGCTGGTGGCGCCGTTGCTGTTCGGCCCGTGGGCGGCGGTGCTCCCGGCCGGTCTGCTGGTCACCTCGCTCGCCCTCGACGCCGGCATGTACGGCTTCGTCCGCCGCCGGCACGGCGTACCCTTCCTGGTCTTCTTCGCCGGGCTGCACTTCGTCGTCAACGTGACCATCACGCTCGGGGTGGCCACCGGTGCGCTCCAGTGGCTCGGTTCGCGGACCTTCCGGGGGCTCTACGACGCGTCGTTCCCGGTCGACGGGAGGCCGGTACGGGAAGCGATATGACAGTCGCACCCGCACGGGTAGCGCTATCGGCGTGATCGTGCTTACATTATTGGCAGAACGGCCGGTCATCTCCCCCCGTGGATGCCCGGCCTTTCTCCTGTCCGGGGTTCGCCGACCCCGCCCGGACGCCGTGGTGCGTGTCGCCCCCGTACCCGAATCCGCAGCGCCGACGGCTTGTCCGAGGCGGCTACCGTTCAGACATGACCGGCGGCTCGACGATCGTCGACACGATCACGACGCCGGGTAGGTAGGCAAGCGACCACGATCAGTACAGTAGGGGCGTGTCTCTATGGATCGCCGCGACTTGGGGACTTGTCGGCAGCGCCGTCTCCGAAGCGCTGAACCTCTACGCCATGATGCGCCCGACAACCGAATCGAAGGGACGCTGGCAGTGGCCGTGGCGGGACAAACGGGACCGTCCGATCGTGATGTTCGCGGTGGCGCTGCGAGCACTCGCCGGCACCGGGCTGGCGGCCGCCGCCTCCGCCGGTGGACTGGCCACGACCGCCTTCGCGACGTTCACCTTCGGCGTGGCGGCACCCCTGGTCATCGCCAAGATGTTCGACCAGATCCGGGTGCTCGACCGGCCGTCCACACCGGACAGCAAACCGGGGGGAAGCGACGATGACGCCGCCTGACGGACTCCTGCGCCGGCTGGCCTGGGCCCTCGCGGCCCAGCCGTCCACCACCACCGCCTCCGTGCCGCTACCGACCCGGACCAGACTGGCCGCCGCACTCGCGGCCAGACCCATCACCCAGACACGCGGGCTGGTCGACCTGTCCGCCGGGCCCGGGGACAAGGTCACCGACCAGGTCAGGTGGGTGGTGGCGCAACTGCTCGGCACCACCGCCGACCAGTTGCGCGTCGACTCCGACGGAGACATCGGCATCCGCGCCGGTTCGGCGATCATTTTCGTACGGGCGCAGGAGGATCCGCCGCTGGTGGACGTCTTCTCGCCGCTGCTCACCGGAGTCCAGCCGACCGAGTCCCTCTACCGTCGGCTCTCCGACCTGACCAACGGCATGGTGATCGGCCGGGTCTACTGCACCGGGGACACGATCTGGGCGTCGGTGCCGGTCTTCGGAGAGGACTTCCAGCCCACCCACCTGCTGCTGGCGATCCAGGCGATGATCAGGCTGGCGGACGATCTCGACGATCACCTGCACCAGGAGTTCGGCGGCAGTCGGTTCTTCGGGGCGGAGGCGTCCGGCCTGACGCCCGTACCGGATCCGACCGGCTACCTGCGTGACCTGGCCGACTCGGGTGAGTCGCGCGCGGGCCGGGTGCTGGCGGACCTGTTGGCCGATCGGGGACGCACCGAGGAGCTGCGGATCCGCGCCGAGAGCGGCAACGGGCACGCGGCGGCCCGGCTCGCGGCACTGCTCCTCGACCAGGGCCACACCGACGAGGCCGAGCACTTCTGGCGGCTCGCGGTCGCACAGGGCGAGCCGAACGCCCGGCCCGAACTGGCCGACCTCCTGGTCGCGCACGGACGCGTCGAGGAGGCGATCGGCCTGCTGCGTGCCGGGCTGGACGACGACTGGCGCTCGGTCGGTCTGCTGCTCGCCCTGCTCGCCAAGCAGGGCCGCACCGACGAGGCGCTGGACGTGCTCCGGTCGCACACGCCCGAGTCGTCCTGACCTGCCGCCCGGCTACTCCGCCGGGTTCCGGGCGGCGCGTACGGCGTCGCGGTGGTCGCGCATCGACTCGACCATCATCCGCATGAAACGGTGTACGACTTCGAGTTCGTCGTCGGTGAACCGCTCCATCACCACGTCCGTACGCGCACCGAGCGGGCGGAAGAACTCGACCGCGACCCGGGCGCCCTCGTCGGCGTACCGGAGGAAGACCTTGCGGCGGTCGGCGGTGTCCCGGTCCCGGCGGATGTGGCCGGTCCGCTCCAACCGGTCGACGAGCGCGGTTACCGAACCAGAGGAGAGGTTGAGCTGCTCCCCCAGCCGGCCCGGCGTGATCGGCTCACCCCGGCGCTCGCCGTGCATCACCGCGATCAGCGCCTGTAGGTCGGTCACGCCCAGGCCGTGCAGCGCGGCGAACGCGTGGCCGATGTGCTGGGCGTCGACCGTGTAGTTGCGCAGGTCGGAGGTGATCTCGCCGGAGAGGACCGCCCGTCGGGTGTCCCTCGGTCGGTACATGCCGTCCACCACTGTGCCGATTCCCTCCGCCCAACTTGCACCTTATCTCACCCGTCGATAATCTCGGCCATCGAGATACTCGACGGTCGGGAGTTATGCATGGGTGCGTTCGGGTCCAGGATCGCGCACGCCGTCAGCGGACGATGGAGCGCCTGGCTGGTGTTGCTGATCGCCGCGGTGCTCTCCGGTGGTGTCATCGCCCTCGGCGGCGAACCCCGTACCGACAACGACCCCACCTCGGCGCTGCCCGACTCCGCCGAGTCCGTACGCGTCGCCGCCCTCCAGCGCCAACTGCCCAGCGGGCAACTCAACCCGGCCCTGGTCGTCTACTCCCGCGACGGTCAGCCGCTGCGGCCCGAGGACGAACGCGCCATCGCCGACGACGCCCGCGCGTACGCCACCGAGGCGACCGGTGGGGGGGTCTCCCCACCGGTTCTCTCCCCCGACCGGCAGGCGGCCCTGGTCGCCGTACCGCTGCCGGCCGACCTGCCCAACGACGAACTCGCCGGCATCGTCGACCGGCTACGCGCCACCGCCCGCGACGGCCTGCCCGAGGGCACCGTCGCCCAGGTCACCGGAGGTGCCGGCTTCACCACCGACGTCGCCTCCGCGTTCGACGGCGCGAACGTCACGCTGCTGCTGGTCACCGTCGCGGTGGTCGCGTCGCTGCTGATCGTCACCTACCGCAGCCCCTGGCTCTGGCTCGTACCACTGGCCGTGGTCGGTGTGGCCGACGTCGTCGCCAACGCGGTCATCGCGATGGTCAGCCGGGCCGCCGCGCTGGACATCGACGGCTCCACCACCGGCATCGTCGACGTACTCGTCTTCGGCGCCGGCACCAACTACGCGCTGCTGCTGATCGCCCGCTACCGCGAGGAACTGCGCCGCAACGCCGACCGGCACCTGGCCATGCGCCGCGCGCTCTCCTCGGCCGGACCGGCGATCGCGGCCAGCGCCACCACCGTGTGCCTGAGCCTGCTCACCCTGCTCACCGCGGTGCTCGACAACGACCGGACCATCGGCGTCACCGGAGCGCTGGGCATCGGGGTCGCCGCACTGTTCGGGCTGATCGTGCTCCCCGCCGCACTGTCGGTCTGCGGGCGTGGCCTGTTCTGGCCGTTCGTTCCCCGCGAGGGCCAGGCCGACCCGACCCGTACCGGCGTCTGGGCCCGGATCGGCGGCCTGGTCGCCCGGCGCCCACGGGCGGTGCTGGCCGGCGCCCTGGTGGTACTCGCGGTGCTGGCCGCCGGGCTGGCGGACGCCCGGCTCGGGTTGAGCAAGACCGAGCAGTTCAGGGTGCAGGCCGAATCGATCGACGGCCTGGCAACGCTGAGCCGTCACTTCCCGGCCGGTTCGGCCGACCCGACCGTGATCGTCACCCGGTCGGCCGGTGAACGGGCCGTCCTGGAGGCCATCGAGGCGACACCGGGGGTGTCCAGCGCCCGGGTCACCGAACGCGCCGCAGACCTGGTCGCCATCGACGTCGTACTCGACGCGGAGCCGGACAGCGCCGACAGCTACCGGACCGTCGAGCGGCTGCGCGACCGGGTCGGCGCCGTGTCCGGGGCGGAAGCGCTGGTCGGCGGTACGGTAGCGGCGAACCTGGACACCCGGCGGGCCGCCGTACGCGACCTCAGGGTGGTCGTACCGCTGATCCTGGCCGTGGTCCTGCTCGTGCTGGTCCTGCTGCTGCGCTCCCTGATCGCCCCGCTGGTGCTGGTCGCCACCGTGGTGGCCACCTTCTTCGCCGCCCTCGGGGCCAGCAACTTCCTGTTCACCCGGGTCCTGGACTACGCCGCGCTGGACACCTCCGTACCGCTGCTGGCCTTCCTCTTCCTGGTCGCGCTCGGCGTGGACTACAACATCTTCCTGGCGACCAGGGCCCGGGAGGAGACGCTGACCGCAGGCACCCGGCAGGGCATGCTCACCGCGCTCGCGGTGACCGGCGGGGTGATCACCAGCGCCGGCATCCTGCTCGCCGCCGTGTTCGCCGTACTCGGGGTGCTGCCGCTGGTCACGCTCACCGAGATCGGTGTCATCGTCGGGCTGGGCGTGCTGCTCGACACCCTGCTGGTGCGTACGCTGCTCGTACCGTCGATCGCGATCACCCTGGGCCGCCGCTTCTGGTGGCCCGGCACGCTTTCCCGGACGCCGTCGGCGGAACCCGGGAGGTAGGGACAGCCCCACCACCGGGTTCGTGGTTCGCCATGTGTCGCCCGGACGGGTCGAAGTGGTCGAGGTGACGAAGACGTCGATCTCCGAGCCCGGATCCCGGGCGGGGCGGGGCCGGGCGGGCGGGGATGGTTACGGTGGGCTCATGCAGCAAGCGACGCGGTGGGCGACCGAAACCGCACCGGGGCATTCGCAGTGGTACGTCGACCGGTTCCGGCGGTTGGCCGCCGAGGGGGCGGACCTGGCGGGTGAGGCACGGCTGGTGGACGCGATAGTGGCGCCCGGTGCCCGGATCCTCGACGCCGGCTGCGGAACCGGGCGGGTGGCCGCCGCACTGTCCGTACGCGGTCACCGGGTGGTGGGCGTGGACGCCGATCCGCTGCTGATCGAGGCCGCCCGCAACGATCACCCCGGTTTGACCCTGCTGATCGCCGACCTCGCCGAACTGGACCTGCCCGCCGCCGGGCAGCCGGATCCGTTCGACGCCGTGGTGGTCGCCGGCAACGTGATGCCGTACGTCGCACCGGGCACCGAGGCCGCCGTGCTGACCCGGCTCGCCGCGCACGTACGCCCGGACGGGCCGGTGGTGGTCGGGTTCGGCACCGACCGTGGCTACTCGCTGGCCGACTTCGACGCCCACGCCGACGCCGCCGGGCTGCTGGTCGAGCAGCGCTTCGCCACCTGGGACCTGCGCCCGTGGCGGGCCGACGCCGACTTCGCGGTGACGATCCTGCGCCGCCCGCCAGCCTGACCCGTCACCTCGACCAAGCCAAGCCACCTGCCTGACCCGTCACCTTGGCCAAAGCCTCCTGCCTGCCCGTCGTGTCGGCCAAAGCCTCCCGCCTGGCCTGCCCCCGTCAGGTCGGGCAGAGCCGGCGGCCCGCCTGACCCGCGCCTCCGGTGAGGGGCGGGTACAGGTCAGGGCGCGGCGACGGGTCAGAGGGTCCGGCACTGGCCGGTGGCCGGGCCGTGCACGGTGTTGGGTAGGCCGTCGTTGACGGGTGCGGGTGTGTTGCCCGTGCAGGCGAGCGGGCCGTTGACCGTGTTGCCGGCGACCACGGGTGCCGGGACGGTGGCGGTGCCGGTCAGCACGAGCGGCCCGCTGATCCCGACCCGTTCCACGATCACGTCACCGGTGGCCCCGGTGATGCTCACCGGCCCGCTGACCGAACCGCCGAACAGTTCGACCACCGCCGCACCGGTCGCCGTCACCGGTCCCCGGATCGACGCGCCGGTGGCGATCAGTGATGCTCCCGGCCGTACCGTCACCGGTCCGGACACGGTGGCGCCGGCCAGGCAGGTCACCCCGGCGGTGACGAGCAGTGGGCCGTTGTGGTTGCCCGAGACCGTCGCGGTGCAGGTGTTCACGACCACGGTGAAGTGGGCGGTCGTGCTGCCGCCCGGCCGGGTGGCGGTGATCGTCGCCTGGTAGACGCCGTCGCGGGCGTACGCATGCTGTGCGGTGGCCGAGTAGATGCCGTTGATGCTCTTGTTGGTGCCGGCGGTGCCGCTCAGGGTCGCCGTGGAGGTGGTCCCGTCGCCCCAGTCGACCGTCGCCGCCACCTGGTCGAGGGCCGCACCCGGAGTGGCGATCGAGGCGATCTCACCGGACACGATCCGCCGGTCGGTGGTGATGTCCGGCGCCGCCACGTCGACCCGCCAGGGCACCTGCGGGGAGGCGTAGAAGTTCTGGCCCTGCACCTGCCGCCGTACGCCGTGGCTGGCGATCCGGGAGACGAAGGAGGCGAGGTTGCGTTCGGGGTGGACGTTCGGCGACCAGCCGATCTCCGCCGTCGCCGGCATCCGGGGGAAGACCTGGAACTCGATGTCGGCCAGGGTTCGCAGCGTCTCGGACCAGATCGGCGCCTCGACGCCGATGATGTCGGCGTCGGTCACCGCGGGCAGGGTGACCCCGCCGGTGGTACGCGCCGGAATGTAACTGCCCGGGTCGCTGCTGGTGCCGGACCAGTTGTAGAACTGCGAGACGTCCAGCCGCCCCGCCCAGCTCAACCCGAGCGGGCTGCCGACGAACTGCTGCATGTCGAGGTAGGTGTGGTTGGCCGGTGACATGACGACCTTCATGCCCTTCTGCACCGCCCGCCGCGCCGAGTCGCCGCCGGAGCCGGTCGGGTTCCCGTTGTTCCAGAACTGGGCCACCGACTGCGGCGATCCGGGCTGGCCGAAGTTCGCCTGGGAGATCTCCGCCCAGCCCATCACGACCTTGTCCTGCGCCTTGACGATCTGGGACTCGCGGTCGACGAAGGCGACGTAGCGCTCGCTCGACAGGGTCGACGCGGGCACCTCGTCACCGCCGAGGTGGTAGTACGGGCCGGGTGTCAGCGCGCTGAGCTGACTGACGATGTCCGTGATGATCGCCCACGTGTTGGGGCTCTCCGGGCACATCGCGCTGTAGCCGACGGCGCCGGTGAGGTTCCACTGCGGCGGGGTACGGGTGGTGCAGTTGACGTCGGGCAGCACCGGGTCGGCCTGCGGGCCGGCGTACGACATGACGATCGCGTTGGTGTGCCCGGGTGAGTCGACCTCGGGGATGACGGTCATGAAGTGCGCGGCGGCGTAGTTGACGACGTCGACGTACTCGGCCTGGGTCCAGTAGCCGCCGGGGTCGTTGTTGATGGAGAACTGGGCGCCGATGGTGGTGAGCTCGGGCCGGCCGTTGATCGCGATCCGGAAACCCTGGTCGTCGCTGACGTGCAGGTGCAGCGTGTTCAGCTTGTACGCCGACGCCTGGTCGATCAGGCGCTTGGCCACCTCGGGCGACTGGAAGTGCCGGGCGATGTCGAGCATCACGCCGCGGTAGGCGTACCGGGGGCTGTCGGTGATCCGTACGCCGTCGACGGTCCACGGGCCGGGGCGTACGGTCGGGCTCTCGATCCACGGCGGGAGCAGTTGACGCAGCGTCTGTACGGCGTAGAAGAGCCCGGCCGGCTCGGCCGCCTCCAGCCGTACCCCGGCGGTCGAGGCGTCGAGTCGGTAGCCCTCGGCGCCGAGGTCGGTGGTGCCGGTGAGGTGCAGTCCGATGTCGCCCGGCTGGGGCGTGGCGGTGGTGACCGGCAGCGGGTAGCCGGTCGACGGGCGCATGATCCCTGCCAGGGTCTCCGCCACCGGCAGCGCCCCGGCGCCGTCGGGGGCCACCACGATCCGGGTCGTCGGTCCGACCACGAACGACTCCCCCGGCACCTTCACCACGTCTGCGGGGATCGGTACGAGTTGGGCCGGGCCGGTCGGCGCGGTGTCCGCCAGTGCGGGTGTCGCCGACGGGCCGGCGAGCACCATCGTCTGGACCACCAGCGCGAGAGTGAGTACGGCGCCGCCGAGCCGGCGTCTGCGTACCCGGGTGGAGCGCCTGTCCCCTGTGCCTGCCAACAACCGGCCGGACGTCTGCATGTCACGCTCCCTGCTCGGGGTGCGCGGCGCCCGTCCGCGCCCACCGACCGCTGGCTCACGGCTCGGTGTGGACGCAGTGCGGTGACGGTCGACCGGCGCGACTTGAGTGATCAACGCGAATGACGCTGGCCGAATGATAGGCACCGATGCGACGTACTGTAAAGAGTCCTTACATTGGGTGACCGGGATCGGAACGCGCCCTCGGTGGGTCGCCCCGACGAGCTTCAGGACGAGCAGCACCCGTCGGCGCAGCCCGAACTTGCCGCCGCGCCCTCCGATCGCACACCGCCCGAGGCGGGCGGCAGCGGGGTGCAGCAGGTGTCGCCGCGCCAGGCGGCCCGACCCTCGCGGACCGCCACCGCCGCGATCACCAGCGCCGCGACCGGATCCGCCCAGGACCACCCGAACAGGCTGTTGAGCGCCAGCCCCACCAGCAACACCGCGGACAGGTATGTGCAGAGCAGGGTCTGCTTCGAGTCCGCGACCGCCGACCGCGAGCCGAGTTCGCGCCCGGCGCGGCGCTGGGCGTACGACAGGAACGGCATCACGGCCAACGAAACCGCCGCCAACACCAGCCCCACCGACGAGTGTTCCGCCTCCCCGGCACCGACGAGGGCGCGCACCGCCTCCACCGTCACGAACGCGGCGAGGGCGTAGAAGGAGCACGCGATCAACCGCAGCGCGGTCCGCTCCCGTGCGTGCGGGTCGGCACCCGCGAACTGCCACGCCACGGCCGCTGCGGAGGACACCTCGATCACCGAGTCCAGACCGAAACCGATCAGCGCGGTCGAGGACGCCGCGATGCCCGCGCCGATCCCGATCACCGCCTCGATCACGTTGTAGGTGATGGTCGCGGCGACCAGCAGCCGGACCCGCCGGGTCAGCACCGCCGCGCGTTCCGGCCCCGGCCCGAGGGAGATCGCGGTGGCCATCAGCAGCAGTCCTGACTCTCGGATTCCGCACAGGCCGCCGGGTCGACCGCGAGCACCAGGCCCAGCAGGTCACCCAGCGCGTGGGCCAGGCGGGGATCGGCCAGCTCGTACCGAGTCCGGCGGCCCTCCGGCACGGCCACGACCAGGCCACATCCGCGCAGGCAGGCGAGGTGGTTGGAGAGGTTCTGCCGGGTCGCGCCGAGCAGGTCCGCCAGGTCCGCCGGATAGCCAGGTCCGTCACGCAGCGCGAGCAGCAGGCGAGCCCTGGTGGGGTCGGACAGGGCATGGCCGAACCGGGCCAGCACCTGGCCGTACGTCAGTGCCTCCATGAAACGGCATAGTACACGATCCGCTGTATTCAGGAGCCGCTGAATCAAGTTCCGACCTCGGGAAAGCCAGGGTCCGTCCGGCCGTCGGCGAACTCTGCGAATGTGGAAGGCGAGCTTTGTTCGGACCAGCGGGGGCGGAGGCGTGGCATGTCCGATTGGCGGTCCCGCGCCCAACGTCCGGCCAAGCGCGCCTGGCGCCGGTCGCACGAGCGGTACCCGCAGCCGTCGCCGCCGGAACTGTCGATGGACCCCCGGGCCGCCACCCAACCGGCACCGGTGGAGGCGAGCGTCGTCACCTCCGGCATCTACCGCGACGGCCACCGCCTCGACGCACCGCAGAGCGTGACCGGCACCTGCGAACTGCTGCGCCGCCAGCCCGGCACGATGGCCTGGATCGGGCTGTACCGGCCGGCCGAGGCCCAGCTCATGGCGGTGGCCGAGGAGTTCAGCCTGCACGAACTGGCGGTCGAGGACGCCGTGGTCGCCCACCAGCGCCCCAAACTGGAACGGTACGGCGAAACCCTGTTCGTGGTGCTGCGCGCCGCCCGCTACCTCGACGACATCGAGGAGGTCGACTTCGGGGAACTGCACGTGTTCGTCGGCCCGAACTTCGTCCTCACCGTCCGGCACGGCGAAGCCCCGGACATGGGTGCGGTACGCCGCCGGATGGAGGACGACCCCGAACTGCTGCGCCGCGGTCCCGAGGCGGTGCTGTACGCGATCCTCGACGCGGTGGTGGACGGCTACGCCCCCGTGGTCGCCGGACTCCAGCACGACATCGACGAGATCGAGACGGAGGTCTTCGGCGGGGACCCGAAGGTGACCCGCCGCATCTACGAACTCTCCCGCGAGGTGATCGAGTTCCAGCGGGCCTCCCGACCACTGCTGGACATCCTGCGGGCGCTGTCCGCCGGTTTCGCCAAGCACGGCACCGACGAGGAGCTGCGGCGTTACCTGGGTGACGTGGCCGACCACGCCACCACCGCCGCCGAACGGGTCGACGGCTTCCGCCAAATCCTCACCGACATCCGTACGCTCAACGCCACCCTGGTCTCGCAGGCACAGAACGAGGAGGTCAAGCGCTTGACCGAGGCCAGCTACACGCAAAACGAGGAGGTCAAGAAGATCTCGGCGTGGGCGGCGATCCTGTTCGCACCGACCCTGATCGGCACCATCTACGGGATGAACTTCGACCACATCCCGGAACTGCACTGGAGCTTCGGCTACCCGTTCGCGCTGGCCCTGATGGCCCTGGTCTGCACCTGTCTCTACCTCGTGTTCAAGCGCCGCGACTGGCTGTGAGCCGCTTCGCGCGGTACCGCGTACGGCGGCGCCGCGACCGGAGGAGGGTCGCGACGCCGCCACGACCCCGCCGGGCCGACCGGGCCGTCGTCAACAGCGGGGTACGCCGGGGATGTAACCGTCGTAGCCGGTGAGCACGTACGTGTCCGAGATGAACCGGCCGGCGCCGATCCGGTCCCAGATGTTGCTGGTGCCGTACGTGCCGGTGACCGTGGTGCCGGTCGTCTGGCACTGGATGGTCACCCGGGCACCGTCGGCGACCGAACCCACCACGCCATAACCGGTCCCCGGGCCAGAGCGCACGTTGAGGTCGATGCCCGACGTGTTCACCGTGCCGGTGGCGCTGCCGCCACCACCGCAGTTGTTGTCGCTGGTGTACGTCTTGGTGCCGTAGTAGAGGGCGAGGGTGCCGTTGAAGCGGACCTGGGCGTACGAGCCGTTGAGCCGCTGTTCGTAGTGCAGGTGCGGGCCGGTCGAGCCGCCGGTGGTGCCGACGTACCCGATCACGGTGCCGTAGCCGACGCTCGAACCGACGCCGATGCCGCTGGCGAAGCTGCTCAGGTGCGCGTAGTAGGTGGTGTAGCCGCTGCCGTGGTTGATCCGGATGTAGCGGCCGTAACTGGTGTTGCCGAGATCCGTCCGGACGTCCACGGTGCCCGGCGCGCTCGCCACCACCGGGTCGCCGTCGTCGTTCGTACGGTTGAAGTCGATCGCGGGCGCCGGGCTGTGGTCGCTCCGGGTCTGCCCGGACCACGACTGTCCACAAGGGAATGGAACCTTGAAACTGGGCGCGGCCATGGCCGGCGCGGCGGGCAAAAGCACCGCCCCCACCAGCAGCAGTACGGCACCAACGGCGGACAGCAAACGTTTACGCATCGAACTTCTCCTCTGCCGAAGCTTTGGTGATCGGGGTCACAGCCTGGCAGAGCGATCATGAACAACATAGGTAGACATTGATCTCGGAAAGGTAAACAGCGACGATTCACCGATCCGGTTCGGCCACCGGGTACGGCGCGAAGGTGCTGTGGTTCTCGTCGATCGACAATCCTCGCCCGATCTGTGGGAACGCCCGCTGCGGACAACCGCTGCGCTCGCAGACCTTGCAGCCGATGCCGATCGGCACGGCGGCATCGGCGTCGTCCAGGTCCAGCCCGGTCGAGTAGACGAGACGGCCGGCCTGGCGCAGGTCGCAGCCGAGACCGATGGCGAAGGACTTGCCGGGACGGCCGTACCGACCGGGGGCTCGGGTGACGGTCCGGGCGATCCAGAAGTAACGCCGGCCGTCGGGCATCGCCGCGATCTGGGTCAGGATCCGGCCCGGCGCGGCGAACGCCTCGTAGACGTTCCACAACGGGCAGGTCCCACCCGTACGGGAAAAGTGGAAACCGGTCGCCGACTGGCGTTTGGACATGTTGCCGGCGCGGTCGACCCGGATGAACGAGAACGCCACCCCACGCGCCCTCGGTCGTTGCAGCGTGCTGACCCGGTGACAGACGGTCTCGTACCCGATGCCGTAGTGGGTGGCCAGCCGGTCCAGGTCGTACCGGAACTCCTCCGCGTTGGCATGGAATTCCGTGTACGGCAGGATCAGCGCGGCGGCGAAGTACTTGGCCAACCCGATCCGGGCCAGCGTCTCCGAGTCCGGGCTGCTCAACGAGGCCGCGTCGACCAGGTCGTCGAGGATCTCCCCCACCTCGGCGAAGGCGAGCTGGGTCGCCATCCGGATCGCCAACGCTCCCGGACGCAGGTAACCCGACAGATGCAGCAGTTGGGTCCTCGGGTCGTACCGGTGCAGTTCGTCGTTCTCGCCGGAACCCGGCTCACCGACGCGGACCCGGATGCCGTGCATGCCCAACCGCTGCGCCAGCACCGGACGCATGTCGCCGGGACGGATGCCGATCACCCCGGCGAGCCGCTCGGCCGCCTCGTCCAGCTCGGCGATGTAGTTGTGCCGCTGGTAGAAGTAGTCCCGGATCTCCTCGTGCGGCCCGGACCCCAACTCCCCCATCTCGTGTTCGCGATCCCCGGTCAGCGCGGCCAGTTGTTCGGCGAGCTGCCGGTAACGGCGGTGCACGGTGACCAGCGCATGCGCGGTGTGCGGCATTCGCTGGGCGAGTTCGGCCGCCTCCTCGGTGGGAATGTCGATGCGCAGCGTGTCGTCGGAGGAGACCTCCCGGATCTCGGCGGTGAGCCGGGCGGTGTCGTGGGTGGCGAAGAAGCCGGCGTCGACGCCGAGCGACTCGCTGATGCTCAACAGCACCGGCACGGTCAGCGGTCGGGAGCCGTGCTCGATCTGGTTGAGGTAACTCGGCGAGATGCCGAGCAGGCGGGCGAAGGCGGCCTGGGTCATCCGGCGTTCCTCACGCAGCCTGCGCAGCCGCGCGCCGGCAACGTCCTTCTGCATCGACGGCCTCCCTCCCCCGGTTGCGCTGCGACTCTCCCACGCTGGGCTACCGGTCCCGCGCTGGGCGAACCAGTCCCGTGCTGGGCTACCAGTCCCCGTGCCGGGCTGCCAGTTTGCCAACAGTACCTTCGCAACCTTTGCAATACCGCACCGAAGATTGGCAACTGTTGGCTGATTGGGGCCATCGACCAGCGCGTTCACCTATGTCACGGTCGATCCATAGGCAGTGCCGAGTCAAGCAAATCGGGATGGAAGGACGTTGGCATGGACGAGTTCACGGGAACGAAGACGTCGGGTACGGCCAACGGCGTAGCGGCCGGTCACGCAGGCGACGAGCCACGCGCGGCGGGGACCGCCTCGGCCGCCGAGCTGACCCGGCGATGGGCACAGGACCCGCGCTGGCGGGACATCCGGCGGACGTACACGGCCGACGACGTGGTGCGGTTGCGGGGCAGCGTGGTGGAGGAGCAGACACTGGCCCGGCGCGGCGCGCGTCGGCTGTGGGAGTCGCTGCACAGCGAGGACTTCGTCCCCGCGCTGGGGGCGTTGACCGGCAACCAGGCCGTGCAGCAGGTGGCCGCCGGACTCAAGGCGATCTACCTCTCCGGCTGGCAGGTCGCCGCCGACGCCAACCTCGCCGGGCAGACCTACCCGGACCAGAGCCTCTACCCCGCGAACTCGGTGCCGGCGGTGGTGCGGCGGATCAACAACGCGCTGCTGCGGGCCGACCGGATCCAGCACGCCGAGGGCGGCGGGACCGGGCCGGCTGACTGGTTGGTGCCGATCGTCGCCGACGCCGAGGCCGGCTTCGGCGGGGTGCTCAACGCGTACGAGCTGATGAGCGCGATGATCACGGCGGGCGCGGCGGCGGTGCACTGGGAGGACCAGCTCGCCTCGGAGAAGAAGTGCGGCCATCTGGGCGGCAAGGTGCTGATCCCGACCGGCCAGCACATCCGTACGCTGAACGCCGCCCGACTGGCCGCGGACGTCGCCGACGTGCCGACCCTGATCATGGCACGTACGGACGCCGACGCGGCGACCCTGCTCACCACCGACGTGGACGAGCGCGACCGGGAGTTCCTCACCGGTGAGCGCTCGGCGGAGGGGTTCTACCGGGTGCGGCCCGGCATGGCCCCGTGCATCGCCCGCGGTCTGGCGTACGCGCCGCACGCCGAACTGCTCTGGATGGAGACGTCCACTCCGGACCTGGACGCGGCCCGTACGTTCGCCGAGGCGATCAAGGCCGAGTATCCGGACCAGTTGCTCGCCTACAACTGCTCGCCGTCGTTCAACTGGCGTAAGCACCTCGACGACGCGACGATCGCCAAGTTCCAGCGCGAGCTGGGGCACATGGGGTACAAGTTCCAGTTCATCACGCTGGCCGGCTTCCACGCGCTGAACCACTCGATGTTCTCGCTGGCGCACGGCTACGCCGCCGGTGGCATGTCGGCCTACGTCGACCTCCAGGAACGCGAGTTCGCGGCCGAGGCCGACGGCTACACCGCCACCCGGCACCAGCGTGAGGTCGGCACCGGCTACTTCGACCTGGTCAGCACCGTGATCAACCCGACCAGCGACACGGTCGCGCTGCGCGGGTCGACCGAGGAGGAACAGTTCACCGGGGCGGTGTCCTGATGCCCACCACCATGCGTTCCCAGATCACGGTCACCGGGCCGGACGGTGACCGGTACGACGAGATCCTCACCCCGGAGGCGCTGGACTTCGTCGCCCGCCTCGACGCGGAGTTCGCCGGTCGGCGGGCCGAGCTGCTGGTGGCGAGGGCACAGCGCCGGGAGCGGCTGGCCCGGGGCGAGGAGTCGCTGGGCTGGTTGGCGCAGACCGAGTCGATCCGCGCCGACCGGAGTTGGCGGGTCGCGGGTGCCGCACCGGGCCTGACCGACCGGCGGGTCGAGATCACCGGGCCGCCGGACCGGCGGATGACGGTCAACGCGCTCAACTCCGGTGCCCGGGTCTGGCTGGCCGACTTCGAGGACGCCCTGTCACCCACCTGGTCCAACCTGGTCGGCGGGCAGCTCAACCTCCGCGATGCGATCGACGGGCGGCTCGACTTCACCGCGGAAACGGGCAAGCGGTACCGGGTCGGGCCGGACCCGGCGACGATCGTCGTCCGGCCGCGCGGCTGGCACCTGGTGGACAAACACGTGATCGTGGACGGGCGCCCGGTGTCGGCGAGCCTGGTCGACTTCGGGCTCTACCTGTTCCACTGCGGGCAGCGGCAGCTCGACCGCGGCAGCGGCCCCTACTTCTACCTGCCGAAGCTGGAGAGCCACCTGGAAGCCCGGCTCTGGAACGACGTGTTCGTACGCGCGCAGGGGCTGCTCGGGATGCCGCACGGGACGATCCGGGCCACCGTACTGATCGAGACGATCACGGCCGCGTTCGAGATGGACGAGATCCTGTACGAGCTGCGCGACCACTGCGCGGGGCTGAACGCCGGCCGCTGGGACTACATCTTCAGCCTGGTCAAGACGTTCGGCACCCGGCCGGAGTTCGTCCTGCCGGACCGGGCCCAGGTGAGCATGACCGTGCCGTTCATGCGCGCGTACACCGAACTGCTGGTGTCGACCTGTCACCGCCGAGGCGCGTACGCGATCGGCGGGATGGCCGCCTCCATCCCGAGCCGGGACGCCGATGCCAACACCCGCGCGATGGGGAAGGTGCGCCAGGACAAGGAACGGGAGGCCGCGGACGGTTTCGACGGCTCGTGGGTGGCGCATCCGGGGCTGGTGCCGATCTGCCGGGACGTCTTCGACCGGACGCTCGGCGAGCGGGAACACCAGCTCGACCGGCTCCGCGACGAGGTCCGGGTGAGCCCGGCCGACCTGCTCGACATCGCCGCCACCGGCGGCACCGTCACCGAGTCCGGGCTGCGCAACAACATCGCCGTCGCGCTGCGCTACCTGGACGCCTGGCTGGGCGGCAACGGCGCGGTGGCGATCTTCGACCTGATGGAGGACGCGGCCACCGCCGAGATCGCCCGCTGCCAGGTCTGGCAGTGGATCCACACCGGCACCCGGCTGACCGACGGCCGGACGGTGGACGAGGAACTGGTCCGCAAGCTGCTCGCCGAGGAGGTCACGGCGGTCCGGGACGGCACCGACGCCGCCGGGCACCGGTGGGCCGAGGCCGAGGAGATTTTCGTACGCACAGCGCTCGGCGAAACCCTGCCGACGTTCTTCACCACCAGCGCGTACGCGACCCACTTGGTTGGTCGGCGCAGCCGGTAACACGATCCGCCCGTACAGCGGAAGGGGAGCACTCCCGCATGTGCTCCCCTTCCGCCCTTCTTCCCGTCGAGCGGGTGTCGGAGGCGGATCGGCATACCCTTGCCTTCGACCACCCCGGCGCGGCAGCCGCCAGCGGCCAGCAGCGACGGACAAGGGTTGTCGTTCAGTGCCCGAGAGTGCGGTAGCGGAGTTGTACGACGCCGTTTCGGAATCGGCGCTCATCTACGAGCCGGAGATCAACGCGTATGTCGGTCGGCAGCCCTGGCTCGCCCCGCCGAGGGCGATGGGCAGGATGAACAGCCGGCACTCGTCGACCGGCCCGGCCTTGAAAGCCGGCGTTGCCACCACCCTGCGAGGAGTGCGAGGCCGCGCTGGATGTGCCCGTACGAGCGTCCGGGTCAGCGGGCAAGCTGGCGGAGCCAGTCGTGTAGGAGGGCGGTCTCGGTCGGACGGAGCGGGAGGGTGGCCTCGTCTGCGTTGGTGAGGGCGGCATCGAGGGCGAGGGCGCGGGAGGCGAGGCCGGGGTCCGTCGCCGAGGGCGGGTCGCTGGTCAGGGAGCCGACGAGGGTGTCGCGCATTCTCGTCGAGATCTCCGGGTCGCGCTTCTCCGCAGGCGTGCCGATCAGCGACAGGGTGATACCGGTGACGGCCGCCACGGAGAGGTGGGCGGCGAGGTCGGGCGGGACCCGGAGACGGCCGGCCGAGGCGATGCGATCGAGGAACTTCAGCAGGAGTTCGTGGGCCTGCTCGACGGCGGGCGGCCGGCGGCCGGGGCGGTCAGGGCCGAACATCAGCAAGTAGAAGGCGGGGTGGCGCAGGCCGAAGTCGACGTGTGCGTCCCAGCCGCGGCGCATGTCGTCGACCGGGTCGTCGGTCTGCACCAGAGTGTGTTTCTCGGCCAGGTACAGGTCGAAGGCGTGGACGGCCAGGGCTGCGAGGAGGCCGTCCTTGTCACCGAAGAGCTGGTAGAGGGAGGCGGCGCGGATGCCGGCCGCTGCGGCGACCGAGCGGGTGGAGACCGCCTGAGCGCCCTCCCGTTCCAGGATGCCGGCCGTCACCTCGATGATCTGCCGCCGAGTACGGGTCTTCGCGTCGTCCACGGTTGCAATGCTACGACATTCGGCGTATCAATGGAACGAACAGTGCTACGCATACAGGCGTGGCAGTGATACACCGGGGAGAAGCCAGTGAATCGTGTCGGATATGGCGCCATGCAGCTCGCCGGGCCGAACGTATGGGGGCCGCCGGACGACCCGGAATCAGCGCGGCGGACGCTGCGCCTGGCGGTCGAGCTGGGAGTCACGTTCTTCGACACCGCGAACGCGTACGGTCCGCGTACGGTGAACCGGCTGATCGGGGAAGCCCTGCAGCCATTCCCCGATGGGACGATCGTCGGCAACAAAGTCGGCGCCGGACGTGGACCGGCTGGGTCGTGGATCATCACCGACCACCCGGACACAATCCGCCAGCAGGTCCACGAGGCCCTCGAAGACCTGGGCACGGAGACGAGCGAGCTGACGTACCTGCGGCTCGCCGGCGACTATGCGGCCATGCGGAGCGAGGTGCCGTTGGAGGACTCACTCGGCGTGCTCGTCGAGCTACGTGACCAGGGGCTCATCCGCCGCATCGGGCTGTCCGGCGCGTCACCGGAGATGCTGGCCCGCGCACAGAAGCTGACACCGATCGCAGCCGTGCAGAACCGCTTCAACCTGCTCGATCGCAGCGGCGTCCAGGTCCTCGCCGACTGCGAGGCGCAGGGCATCATGTTCGTCCCCTACTACCCCCTCGCATCCGGACGCCTAACCGGCTATGACGAGCTGACCAACCCCGCGGAGCGCCTCGGCGCCACGCCAGCCCAGGTCGCGCTGGCCTGGCTGCTGCGCCGTTCCCCCGCCATGGTCGTCATCCCCGGCACGAGCAACCCCGACCACCTACGCGCCAACATCGCCGCCACCGAAGTCGCCAAGAACCTGACCGACGCCGAGGTAGCCCGCCTGACCAGCCTCGTCGACGAGTCGAAGGCCGTCATCGACCAGCCGCACCAGTCCACCCTCGACGCACTCAGGTCCACGACCGGAAGCCACCGCTAGGCAACCGCTCGGCGGGCGGCAGCCGGCTCACCCGCCCGCCGAGCTCCCGAAGGCAGTGGATCCTCGGACCCCAGCACCCCACCGCCTGGCTTCGTCGAGCGTCCAGAGGCGGCTCAGCGCCGGCAGCAGATGGCATTCGAATCTGCTCACAGACAACGCGCGGGTTGGCTCGCCACTCCCGGTTCGGTGGGCAGGGCGTTGATGACACTTGGTGGGCGAAGGTAGCCGCCGATGTCAGCGGACCGGGCTCCTTGGCCTCATGTCACCGGAAAGGCGATGTCGAAGACCTCGTCGTCGGCTGCGGCGGACGGGAAGTCGGTCCAGTAGGTCTCGCGGGGCGCGCGGGCGACGGCAAGGCCATTGGCCGCGATCCACTTTTCGATCGCCTCGTACACCCCGCCGAGCGCTCCGCTGGTGACGTGGGATTTCGTTATCCGGGCGTACGCCTCGCGGTGTGCCGGGATGCTGCGATCACCTCCGGTCGCAACCGTCGCGCAGACCTCGACCGGCGTCGGCCCTTCGTTGGGATTGCCCTCGTAGATGGTGATGAACACCGGCTCGTCCGGACGGCCGGACCGCTCCAGGAACGGCCAGTCCGCGGTGCCGAGCAGGCCACCGGCTGCCCGTGCCCGCTCCGCGACCAGTGCCATCGCGCCCGGCAGCCAGGCCTCCAAACCGGCCTGGTCAACCATGCCCGTCTCCGTCACCACGTGCTGCTCGGGCACATCGCGCAACCGAATCTCGACCATGATCGCCTCCAGTCCTAGCCGGGGCCCGTGCCGCCGGATGTCACAGTGCAGTCTTTCCCGAGGTCAGCGTCAAGCCGTGTGAGACGCGCGCCAGGACAGGGTGTTCACCGCCATCGCTGATGCCTCCAAGTCGCTCAGGCATCAGATTGCGGCGAGTGCCTTGATGATGTTCCACTCGGCTAGGTCGAGCATCCATCGTCGATCGGGGAAGTCGGTGTCCGCGATACGCAGCGGACCCTCGATCAGCGACAGCACTTGCGCGTACCGGTAGAGCTCCAGCCGGTGGGGATCGAGATCGACCGGACGCAGCGCCGGATACGCCTCGCCGAAGCGCATCTGCAGCCAGGCGTGCTCCCATTCGACGTCGAAGTAGGTCAAACCCTCGAAGTCGATCATGACTGGTTCGCCGGCCGGCGTGACGAGTACGTGATCCGGTCCAAGCTCTCCGTGCACCAGTGCGTATGTCTGTCGTGGCGCCACCCTGCCACGGAGGTGATACACATGGGCGGCGATCCGGTGATGCGCATCAGCCAGCCGCGCATCGCGGGCCGCTACTGCGTCAAGGTGGCCGAGCGCCCGGTCCACGATGATGTCCTCGGTGCGTCGAGTCTGGGAGGCCTGGCCCCGGGTGATGGCCGCGAGCTTGCCGTACTGCGGGTCGAGGGTGGTGTGCATGCGGCGCAACGCGTCACCGAGCGTAGACAGCGGCGCGGCGGCTGCGGCGGGATCGCGTTCCAGTAACGCCTCCAGCCGTAGTGTGCCGGCGTCCTCGAGCAGCGCGATGTCGGCGTCGAGGTAACGGCCGTCGCGGTCGAGCATGATCAGACGCGGGATGCGCACCCCGGCAGCGGCGAGTGCCGCGTGGCTGGCGGCGAACAGTTCGGCGCCCGACGCGTCGGTGAACGGGTCATCCGGGACCGTCGGCGACGGTGGCCAGTAATTCTCGCCCGCTGCCCACACGTACAAAATCACGGTTGTCTGGTCGTCGAGTCCAAGCCTGTAGACGCCCTTTTTGCTGCCGCCGGTCAGCCGGTCCAGCCCAGTAAGCCGGCTGTGGGAGCCGAACTGCTCCGCCACCAAGTCGTGTAACTCATCCGACCGCAGGAACGTCCGCGTCATGGTCGCCTCTCGTCAGGTCGACCGGCCATGCTGCCCGGCGAAGCAGCGCCGCGCAATCGAGTTACCGCGGCGTACGACTGACGGCTCTCGCAGCCCGCCTTGGCCGCATCGCTACTGGAGCGACCATCCGCACCTGTCGCGATGCACGCGCTATTTGCCGCGCCAGACCCGCCCCGGGTTCGGCGTTCCTGGAGCGGCAGGACCCGGACTGGCCGGACGGGGCGCCGGCGGGACCGGCGTCTACCCTGCGCTCATGCGTACGAGTCGTCGTTGCGTCAAATGTCAGTGCCCGCGCCTGTGGCAGGTCGACCCGTTCCTGATCCCCGACACCGACAGCGGCAACGTCGTCAAGCTTCTACCAGGAGTCACCCGACTGGCCTCGGGATCGGCGATTGGTGGGGAGATGCGAAAGCGCATCGAGGCGGGCCGCTTCGAGGTCTGGATATGCGCTGCATGCGGGTACACCGAGTGGTACGCCCTCGATGTCAACGAGATGCTCGGACGGCTCGCGCAGAACCCCCGCTCAGGCGTGCAGTACGCCGACGCCGACGCCCCGGCGCGGTCAGACACCGTGGGCGAGAAGTTCCAGTCCCACCACGGCCGCACCGAGGACGAATTCCGCGAATAGTACGACGAGTTTCTGCCAGCCGGTCACCTCAGGGGGCGGAAGTGGTGCCGGACCGCGTAGCGGTAGACCTCCTCACCGAGTTTCGCCCCCTCGACGTCAGCGGTGCGGAAGTGGACGCCGCCCCAGATGCGGGCGCCGATGAGCTCGTCGAGCGCTTGCGAGAAGCTGGTGAATCGCCTGGTGGTGCCCGAGTCGACGCTGGACCCGCTGAACGTGATGTCGTCTCGGCCGAAGAAGTACCGGTACAGCGACATCCGCGCACCGGTGCCGCAGGCGTGGCCGGAGGGGTACTCGGGGAACGGGGGCGTGACGAGCAACGACTGCCAGCCTGGGTCGGCGGCCGTCCTCGGGTTACCGTCCGTGTCGGCCAGTTGGATCGCCGTGACGGGGCGCCAGTAGCTCCAGAAGTCCTTCTGGCTGAAGCACGCCACTCCGGAGTCGGCCACGATGAGGTCGGTCATCGCGAAGAAGCGCGCGGTTTGCAGGGCGTTCAACCGCTGGCTGGTGGCGAGCTGTCGCTTGATCTCCCAGGAGGCGGAACGCCGGTCGTGCCACCAGATCGCCGCCTCCGTCTGGTCCTGGGTGCGTACCGTGCTCGTCGCCGAGCCGACTTCCTTGACCTCGTCGAAGTCGCGGGCGTACGCGCTGCTGGTCAGTCGGGGCGGCTCGGGTGTGCGGAACCTCGACGCACTGGGGATGAGGAACGGCCGCATGTGTCCGGTCCATGCGCCGTCGGACAGGAACAGCGGCGGCGTGGGTCGCCACTGGCCGGGTCTTGTCCCGTTGCGCCACTGCTGGTCCCCGAACGCGCCGTCGTCCTGCCGTGCGGCGACCATCGCGGCCGCGGCTCGCGCCCCGATCGTGATTCCGCCCTGCTTCGACCGCCCGTCGGGAATCGCGGCGAGAGCCTCGTCGTACTGTGCCCGAAGCCGCTCCTGCTGATCGGGAAAGAGGGCCGCGAGTACGCCGTGGGCGGCGGCCGCCACGGCAGCGGCCGCCGACTCGGTCCCGCTCGACCGCGGTGCGGCGAGGTAGGGCTGGTACGGGGTATCGGCGATCGCGTTGACCGCGTCGTAGACGGCTCCGCTCACCATCGCGAAGCTGCGCACCTGCTCGTTCGGTTGCTGGGCGGCGACGTCCCAGATCGCCGTCTGGGCATTGACGTCCCAGGTGACCACCGGATTGGGGCCGGTGCCGGGGCTCGCGGCCGCGGCGGAGGCTGCTGGGAAGGTCGCCGTGGACGCGACCAACGAGCCGACCGCGATGGTCGCGGGAATGATGCGTGACCAGAACGTACGGCGTGTTCGGTTGCGGCTCCTCATGATCTCCCCCGTCGGCAGGTTGTCGATGCTGGCTGTCGAAGCGCGCGGCACACAAAGCGAAGTCGACGACAATCGAACATAGCATCGTCGAGCCTCGATGGTTGGCCGTCCGGACGGGTCACGACACGGTGGGGGAAGGCCGCCGGGGCCGGCGCCCCTCCCCCACCTGACGATCGACTACAGCTTGCCGTCCTTGGTGATCCTGCTGGTGTCACCGTCGGGGCGGCCGGTGCCGCCCAGTTGCCGGCCGTCGTTCGCGGCCACTCCGGCGGTGCTGGCGACGCCACCGAGCGACACGATCATCGCGTCGGTGTCGCGTACCAGCACGCCGCGTACGTCGGCGTCCGGCACCAGGGCCGGGTCCGTGGCCAACTCGACGAAGGCGGCGAGCTGCTGAACCGCCCGCTTGTCGTTACCGGCCGCCTCTGAGTCACGGGCCGCGGTCAGCTTGTTGGTGAGCTGGCGGTGTGCCTTGGCGGACAGCCGGCTGGTCGCCTCGAACCGGTCCAGCAGGTGCTGGATGTCCCGGAACGAGGTGGTGACGAAGAACCGTACGGAGCTGGTGGTGCTGTTGCCGGCCTTGTCGGTGGCGGTGACGGTCAGCTCGTGCAGGCCCAGGCTGAGGTCGTACAGGGCTTGCAGGGTGTTGCTGGCGTACGGCGTACCGTCGAGTTCGCCGACCGTGGCGGCGACGCCGGAGGTCGGGTCGACCGCCTGGAACGTGATCCGGACCTCGCCGCTGTCGCCGTAGAGCTGGCCGTCGGCGAGCCCGGAGACGATCACGGTCGGCTTCGTCCCGTCGATCCGCACCAGCGCGGATTTGAGGGTCTCGGCGTTCCCGGCCGTGTCCTTCGCCCGGTAGAGCAACTCGTGCTGCCCGTCGCCGGTCACGTCGACCGGCGTCGAGTACGCCGTCCACGGCCCACCGTCGAGGGACCATTCGATCCCCTGGGCGCCCGATCCTGCGTCGGTGGCGGCGAGCGTGACCGGGATGGTCCCGGCGTGCCAGCCGTTGTCGTTGGCCGGGGCGAAGGTCGCGGCGCTGACCGGTGCGGTGGCGTCGACCTTCACCTCGACCTGGCCGGGTGCGGACAGGTTGCCGGCCCGGTCGGTGGAGCGGTAGCGCAGCACGTGCTCGCCGTCGCCGGAAACCGGGACCGGCGTGGTGTAGACGGTCCACGCGGGATCGCCGTCGAGCTGGTATTCGGTGGATCCGACCCCGCTGCCGCCGGCCCCGTCGGTCGAGGTCAGGGTGACAGTGGCGGTGCCGGTGTACCAGCCTGCGCTGCCCGGTCCGGCGACCTCGGCCGTGGTCGTCGGGGCAGTGGTGTCGCCAACGGCCGGGGTGCCGTAGACGTTGACGTCGTAGAGCGAGTAACCCCATTCGGTGGCCCGCGCGGTGCCGTACACCCGCAGGTAGCGGCCGGTGCC
This sequence comes from Micromonospora sp. NPDC049523, assembly GCF_040676775.1. Lineage (NCBI taxonomy): Bacteria > Bacillati > Actinomycetota > Actinomycetes > Micromonosporales > Micromonosporaceae > Micromonospora > Micromonospora sp. NPDC049523. Next base: position 507,410 of record NZ_JBFAPP010000001.1, read on the forward strand.
GGTGACCGCGAGGTCGTCGACCCCGCCGTCACCGCTGGTGGTGGCGTGGATCCGGGTCCAGGTGGTGCCGTCGGTCGAGGTCTGCACCTCGTACGCGCCGGCGTACGCCGCCTCCCAGGCGAGGCGTACCCGGTTCAAGTCGTACTCGGCGCCGAGGTCGACGCTGAGCCACTGCGGGTCGACCAGGTGCTCGCTCGCCCACCGGGTGGAGGGGTTGCCGTCGACCGCGTTGCCGGGCAGGTGCGACGAGTTCGGCTCCACCGACGACGCGGTCACCGGACGATCCCGGGCCAGGTCCTCCCCGGTCGGGGAGTCGTCGGTGCGAATCCGGATGTTGCGGTAGTTGATTTCCAGTCCGGCGCCGTCGTTCTGCACCCCGAAGTGCCCGTCGGCGATGTTGCGGCTGGAGGTGTAATCGGTGATCTTCACCCCGTTGAGGAAGATCTCCACGTGCTGCCCGTGCACCCGAACGTCGTACGTGTTCCAGGAGCCTGGCGGGTTGAGGTTGGCTTCGCGCAGCGCGGTGTCCGGGGCCTTGAAGCTGTAGACACTGCCGGTGGTACGGGTCGGGTCGTTGTCGGTCGCGTCGATCTGGATCTCGTGCCCGGCGTCGACCGGCTTCCACGGGTCACCCTGCGGGTCCGGGAACCCGATGAACACCCCGCCGTTGTCGTCGCCCGGCATCATCCAGTCGACCTTCAGCGAGTAGTTGGCGTACGTGCGCTGCGGGTACCAGAGCAGGCCCATGCCGCCGAACGAGCTGAGCGTGCCGTCGGCCAGGGTGAAACCGCCCGGACCGGCCTGCTCCCACTGGTCCAGGCTGGCCTGGGTGCCGTCGAACAGGGCGGTGTAGCCGGTCTCCGGCCGGCAGTCGGCGTCCGCCTGCTCGGCTGCCAACTGGATGCCGCCGAGCAGCATCTTCGTGTAGTTCTCCTCGGCGAAGGACTCCACGGTGTGGCCCATTCCGGTGTACCAGGCCCGGCCGCCGTCGTACTCCTGGCACCAGGTGATCGGGTGGTCCGCGCCCATCCCGCCACCGCTGTAGGTCGACTCGTCCACGGTGGCGAGCACCTTCACGTTGGCGCGCGGGTTGGTGCGGTAGTTGTACCACTCGTCGGTGTGGTTCCAGGTCGGCGCGAAGTGCGAGGTCGACGGGTTGGCCCGGTCCTCGAACCGGACCGTGGCCGGCTGGGTCGCCGGGTGCGAGTCGAACCAGCCTCCGACGAGGCCGCCGTACCAGGGCCAGTCGTACTCGGTGTCGGCCGCGGCGTGCACGCCGACGAAGCCACCGCCACCCCGGATGTACGTTTCGAACGCCGCCTGCTGCTCGCCGTCCAACGCGTCACCGGTGGTGGAGAGGAAGACGACTGCCTCGTACTGGGCCAGGTTGGCGGCGGTGAACGCACCGGCGTCCTCGGTGGCGTCGACCCGGAACCCGTTCTCCCGGCCGAGCTGTTCGATCGCGGAGATGCCGGCGCCGACCGAGTCGTGGCGGTACCCGGCCGTCTTGGAGAAGACCATCACCTGGTACGTCTCCGGCGGGTTCTCCTCCTCGGACGGCCCGTAGACGTTGAAGTCGAACAGCGAGTAGCCCCAGGCGGTGGTGCGCTGGGTGCCGTACATCCGGACGTACCGACCGGTGCCGCTGATCTGGATGTCGTCGACACCACCGTTGCCGTTCGTGGCGCTGTGCACGGTGGTCCAGGTGTCGCCGTCCTCGGAGATCTGGATCTCGTACGCCTTGGCGGCCGCGGTTTCCCAGTTCAGCCGGACCCGCGCCAGCTCGTGGGACGCGCCCAGGTCCACGCTGATCCACTGCGGGTCGGTGTATTCGCTGGACCAGCGGGTGCTGGCGTCACCGTCGACCGCCAGCCCCGGCACCCGGTACGCCTCGTAGGTCGACGACGCCGTCACCGGCCGGTGCCGGGCCAGGTCGCTGTTGGCGCTGCCGCCACCGGTGAAGGTGAAGCTGTCCACGTTGAACAGGCCCTCGGTGGGGTCCCCGGCGAAGGTCAGGAACAGCGTGTCGGTGCCGGCCGGGGCGGTGACCGTACCGGTCACGTCGACGAAGTTCTCCCAACCGCCGGTGCCGGGCACGGTGGCCGAGGCGACCACCGAGCCGGTCGCCGAGCCGGTACGCAGTTCGAGCACTCCCCCGGCGTTGGCCGAAGAGACGCGGGCGGTGAACCCGGTGACCCCGACCAGGTTGTACGGGGTGAACGACACCCACTCGCCGTTGTTGATCGCCCCGACGTAGCCGCCCTCGGTCGCCGGGCTCTGGTAGATGGTCACGTTGCCGCTGGAGTCGGCGAAATGCTCCGCCTGGCGGTGCCGGGGTTGCAGCACCACCTGGGCGTGTCCGGCCAGGCCGGAACGGTCGGTGTAGGCGGCGTCGATCACACCGAACAGGTTGTCGCCCGGGCCGTGCTCGCTGTTGGCGGTGGTCTGGAGCACCCCGGTGCAGCCGGTGGCGCTGGTCATCGGGTGGCCGTGCTGGTCGTGCCCGAGGACGAAGTTGACCGCGACCTTGGTGCAGTCGATCGTGCCGTCCTCCGGGTCGGTGACCGTGACCTGGTACGGCACCGCGTCACCGAAGTTGAACACCGAGCCCTCGGCCGGTCCGGTGATGGTGATCGTCGGTGCGGTGTTGCCGACCGTGATGTTCACCGTCGAGCTGCCGAAGTTACCGGCCGGGTCCTGCACGGTCAGCTTCGCCGGGTAGGTGCCGTTGGCCGCGTACGTGTGGGTCGGGTTCGCGGAGGTCGAGGTGCCACCGTCGCCGAAGGTCCACGAGTAGCTCAGCGCGTCGCCCTCCGGATCGCTCGATCCGGCGGAGCTGAACGCGACGGTGAGCGGTCCGGGTCCGGAGGTCTTGTCGGCCGCGGCGACCGCGGTCGGTGCCCGGTTGCCGTTCGGGGCGGTCTCGATCCGGTAGAGCGCGGAGTTCTCGTCGCCGTTGAACCAGCCGGCGCCGTAGTCCAGCACGTAGAGGGCGCCCTCCGGGCCCATCGCCAGGTCCATGATGTGGGTGTGGTTCCACGGGAAGTCGGTGATCGTGCCGGCGCTGCCGTCGCCGTCGGCGGTGATCGTCTTGATCCAGTCCTGGGTGAACTCCCCGGCGAAGAACCTGTTGTCGAAGCTGGCCGGCAGCTTCGTCGGCGAGTCGAGCGCCGGGTCGAAGTGGTAGACGGGTCCGGCCATCGGGCCGCCGCCGTTGCCCAGCGGCGAGGACAGGCCACCGTCGTACGCGATCCAGGCCGGCTGGGCCGGCGGCAGCTCGGTCAGGCCGGTGTTGTGCGGTGACTCGTTCACCGGGGCGGCACAGTCGAACTTCGGCCCCGACGTGTTGGTGGCGAAGTCGAAGTCGTTGTAGGGCGAGTTGTAGCCCTGGCAGTACGGCCAGCCGAAGTTACCGGGGCCGGTGATCCGCTCGAACTCCTGGTGCCCGCCGTCGCCCCGGTTCGGGTCGGCGACCTCCGCGTCGGCGGCGTACGTGCCGACGTAGACCACGCCGGTGGCCTTGTCCACGGACATCCGGAACGGGTTGCGAAAGCCCATCGCGTAGATCTCGGGGCGGGTCTTCACGGTGCCTGGCGCGAACAGGTTGCCGGCCGGCACGGTGTAGCTGCCGTCGTCCTCGGGGTGGATGCGCAGCAGCTTGCCGCGCAGGTCATTGGTGTTGCCGGAGGTACGCTGCGCGTCGAAGGCCCAGGTGAAGCCGTCGCGCTCGTCGATCGGGGTGTACCCGCTGGACGACCACGGCTGGGTGTCGTCTCCCGTGGTCAGGTAGAGGTTGCCCTGGGCGTCGAAGTCGAGGTCGCCGCCGACGTGGCAGCACATCCCCCGGTCGACGGGGACCTGGAGCAGCTTCTTCTCACTGGCCAGGTCGATCGTCCCGTCGGCCCGTACGGTCAGCCGGGACAACTGGTTGTGCCCCTGCCAGCGGGCGAAGTCGGCGTCGGTGCCGTTCGACGGGGCGTCGCCGGCCGGCGTGGAGGCGAGCACCGGGGCGTAGTAGACGTACACCCACCGGTTGGTGGCGAAGTCGGGGTCGGCGGCGATGCCCTGCAACCCGTCCTCGTCATGGGTGTAGACCGGGATGGTCGCGGCGAGCTTCGTGTTGCCGAGCGCGTCGGTGGAGAAGATCCGCCCGTCGCGCGAGGTGTGCAGCACCGTACGGTCCGGCAGGACGGTCAAGGCCATCGGTTCGCCCATCGCGACCGGCCCCTTGGCGAGGGTCACCTCCTGCAGGATCTCCGCGGCGGCGGGCGCGGCTGGCGCGGCGGTGGCGGGCGGGGTGAGGGTGACCAGTGAGGTCAGGACAAGGGCAGCACTGGCGGCGGACGCGATGATGCGTCGGCGCATGGGTGCTCCTTCCGGAGGTCGGGAGTAAGAGGAGCGCGCCGCCGCACCTGAAGGGTCACCGAAGGGCCGCCGAGCCGTTCGATATCGCTCGGACTTTGCCGGCCGGTTTCAGGGGAGTCAACCCCTCCTATCAAAGAGTCGCGTGATCTTTGTCTTCCACTGTGGATCAACCTGTGTGAGCTGGAGATTTCGGACATGTGCCGGGCATGGGGGCACGGAGAGACCCGATGTCTGGAGACCGCGGAGTGGGACGATCGCCATCGCCGTCGGCCGCCTATTCGTAGCGGTCGCGGCGCCACTCTGATTCGCGGTCCTCGTGCACCTTCGCCTCCTGCAGTGCCGACTCCCGCAGCTCGTGCCGCGAGTCGGCGAAGATGACCACCTCACTGATCACGACGGCGAAACACACCAGCGCGAGCAGCCCGAGCGCCGCCAGCGCGGGGAGCACGACGGCCAGCGGTATCAGGGCACCGAGGAGGACGACCGCGCCCACCCGGGTCCAGCTGAGCGTACCGAGGATGCGGGCCTGGAAGGCCATGTGTCCGAGGAGGAACAGGATGACTCCGCCGTAGGCGAGGTACACCCCGGGACCCTGCTGGGGTTCGTCCAGCGGGAGGTGTTCGCTGCTGAGCTGGTGGATCAGCTCCTTGTCGCCGAGGGACAGCAGGATCAGCGCGGCGATCATGGGTAGGTGCAGGTAGACGTACGCGTCCCGGGCCAACCGGATCCGGGGTAGGTCGTGGGTGCCGTGCATGGCCTTGTGCGCCGCCGGGGCGACGATGTCGAAGTACGCCCACCAGAGGGACGCCGTGATGCCGATGCCGAGCGCGGTCCCGATGAACATCGGCCAGGTCTCGGTACGGTCGGTCAGGCTGGTGCCGAGCCCGACCGAGATGATCGTCTCGCCGAGCCCGACGATGATGATCAGCTCGAACCGTTCCACCCAGTGCCCGGCCGAGGCGAGCCCCCAGTGGGAGACGCTGAGGAACCGGCCGGCGGCGTACTCGATCACGACCACGATGGTCCAGAGCAGCGTACGGAAGGTCACCTCGTCGAGGCCATGGAACTCCGACGGAATCAGGCCGGCGATGAACAGCACGGTGGTGGCGCTGACCAGCGGCAGCGCGTAGTGCAGGATCTGCCGGCGCAGCACCGGATCGTCCCGGGCCGAGTACCAGTGCAACACCAGGTGCAACGCCCGCACGACCAGGTAGCAGACGGCCAGCACCAGCGGGGCGTCGAATCCGCTGGTGTCGCCGACGAACGCCTGCGGGATGATCAGGGCGATGGTGAACGTGGCGATCATGACGGGGAAGACCACGAGCGGGCCGATCCCCTCGCCGAGCCGGAGCCAGTTGGCCACCACCATGTGCGAGCACCAGCACCACCAGAGCAGGGCCAGGATCAGCAGCCCGTGGTAGAGGCCGACCGGGGTCAGGTTCTCGCTGGTGACCCGGGCGATGCTGAAGAACACGAAGACGAAGACCAGGTCGAAGAAGACCTCCAGGCTGTTCGCCCTGGTCCCCGGGCCGGCGCGGCGCAACTGCCCGAGCAGCCCTCGACGGCGGTTCACCATCCGGCGCCGTCAGTGCGACGCATGTCCCGGGCTCACGAACGCAACCGGGCTCACGAACGCAACCGGGCTCACGAACGCAATCGGGCTCACGAACGCAGCTCGTTGAACTTGTCGCGGGCGACCGTGGCCAGGGTCGACATCTTGTGCGGCTCACCCCGCAGGAACGCCTCGGTGAACTCCTTTGCCTGCTCGTACCGGACCTTGCCGGGCATCGGCGGCTCGTCCGGGTTGACCCGGCAGTCGACCAGCGCCGGCCCCGGGTACGCCAACGCCTCCCGGATCGCCGACGACACCTGCCCCGGCTCGGTGACCTTGCAGCCGTAGCCGCCGCAGCTCGTCGCCCAGGCGGCGAAGTCCGCCTCCGGCTGCTGGTGGCGTACGGCGTACTCGGGGAAGCCGAGGATGATCTGCTCCCAGAGGATCTGCCCGTACGCGTTGTTGTTGTTGACCACGACCTTGATCGGCAGTTCGTAGCGGGCCGCGGTGAGGAACTCGGCCATCAGCATCGCGAACCCGCCGTCACCCACGTACGCGATCACCTGCCGCCCCGGGTGGGCGAACTGCATCCCGATCGCGTACGGCAGCCCCGGTGCCATCGAGGCGAGGTTGCCGGAGAGGTAGAACTCCCGCCCGCCACGGATCGTCCAGTGCCGGGCGGCCCAGGTGGCGATGGTGCCCGAATCGCAGGTGAGGATCGCGTCGTCGGCGGCGAGTTCGTCGACGCAGCCGATCAGGTACTGCGGTGCGATCGGGTGGCGGGTGCCGTCCTGCAACGCCCGCATCTCCTCCCGCCAGGTGTCGCGCATGCCCTGGTACTTGCCGAGGAACGACCGGTCGTCGCGGCGGCGCAGCAGTGGCAACAGTTGCTTGAGCGTGAGCCGGGCGTCGGCGCTGATCGCCACCTCCACCGGCAGCCGTACGCCGATCTGGCTGGCGTCGTGGTCGATCTGCACCACCCGGGCCTGCCCCGGCGACGGCAGATAACTGGCGTACGGGAACGAGGTGCCGACCATCAGCAGCGTGTCGCACTGCTCCATCAGTTCCTCGCTCGGCTTGGTGCCGAGCAGGCCGAGGCCTCCGGTGGTGAGCGGGTGTTCGTCGGGCACTACCTGCTTGCCCGGCAGTGTCTTCACGATCGGGGCGCCGAGGGCGTCGGCGACGGCGATCACCTCCTGGCCGGCGTCGCGGGCACCGGCCCCGACCAGCATCGCCACCTTCTTCCCCGCGTCCAGCACCTGGACCGCCCGTTCGAGTTCCTCGTGCGCCGCGGGCACCGGTGGGCGGGAGAGCACCGGGCTGCTCTTCGGCGGCGCCCCCGGACTGACATGCCGGTACGGGTCACTGGTGGTCTCCGCCACCTGGATGTCGTTCGGGAAGCTCAGGTGCACCACGGTCCGCTTGGCCAGGGCGTGTCGGATGGCGATGTCCACCACGCCCGGCACCTGCTGCGGGTTGGTCACCATCAGGTTGTAGGCACCGGCGACGTCCTGGTAGAGCTGGGTCGTCTGCACCTCCTGCTGGTACTGCGTACCGAGCACCGAGGTTTCCTGCATGCCGGTGATGGCCAGCACCGGCATGTGGTCCATCTTCGCGTCGTACAGGCCGTTGAGCAGGTGGATCGCGCCGGGGCCGGACGTCGCGGCGCACACCCCCAACCGGCCGGTCGCCTTGGCGTACCCGGTGGCCATGAACGCGGCCGCCTCCTCGTGCTGCACCAGCACGAACCGCAGCCGCTCCCGTTGTCGGCGGAAGCCCTCCATCAGGCCGTTGATGCCGTCACCCGGCAGCCCGAACACGGTGTCGACCCCCCAGTCGACCAAGCGTTTGGCCAGGGCCTCTCCGACGATTTCCTGCATCAGTGCTCCCCCGTCTGTGTCCCGGAGCCGCGGTGGCGGTCACCCGGCGGGCGTCACAGCCGGCTGCGGTCGGTGCCGGGTCAGCGCCGGGACCGGCGACCGATCAGGTAGCCCACAGCGAGGGCCGCCACGGCCGCGACCAGCGCCGGGACGCTCACAGCGGCCTTGAGCCGATGAGCACCCTGCACCGGATCCATGACGGCTCCGGCGGCGTCACCGACCGCACCGATGGCCGCGTCGCCGATGCGCCCGTGCGTCATCTGCCCGTACTCCTCCCGGCTCGGATCCGCGTGTGGAAGCCGCTCGCCCAAGCCGACGATAACCGACCATTGGTGAAATATTGGACATACAGCTTGTCATCGATCCCACCCGGTCGGTGCCGCCAGCGGGTCGCGCCCACCCGGTCGGCGGATCAGCGCAGCCAGTCGAGCAGCCGGTCGCCCTGCTGCCAGATGGTCAGCGCGGAGAAGACCCCGAACAGCAGCACCGCCCAGACCAGCGCGATCACCCGGTAGGTCCGAGGCCGGATCTGCGGCGGCAGCACCCGCCGGTTGAGCACCAACAGCAGGATCGAGTAGATGAACATCATCAGCCCGCCGACGCAGGCGGAGATGACCAGCAGCACCAGCGGCTGGTCGAAGCCGGCGAGCAGGATCGCGCATCCCAGCCCGACCAGTCCCCAGACCAGTACGAAGTAGATCGTGCTCTCGGACCGACTAGGCAGGTACGACGTCTTGATCACGTCCGCGGCGAGCCGGCTGGTGTAGTCGACGATGCCCATCGCCGCCGCGAACAGGGAGATCGCGCCGATCACCCAGAACAGGGTGCCGAACCAGGGCCCGACCAGCTCACCGAGCCGGTCGCCCTCCACCTGGAGGAACGAGACGCTGTTGGCGAGCCCCGGTACGCCGTGCACGGTCGAGAACGCGAGCATGGACATCAGCACGATGGTGACGAACGAGATCAGCACGAACGTGACGAGCTGCTCCCGGTTCGCCAACCGCCACCAGCGCCGCCACCGGCCCAGGTTCTCCTCGGTCGGCTCGAACACGAACCCGGCCGTGTCCGGTGCCGCCTCCGGCCGACCGGTGACCGGGCTGACCAGCCGGGGAACGTACCGGCCCATGCCGAAGCCCTTGTCCCTGATCCAGTTCGACTGAACCAGGTTCTGCCCGCCTCCCGCGCCGGCGAAGACCAGCGCGGAGAGGATCAGCGCGAAGCCCAGCTCGGTCGGGAACTCCGGCGCGGTGACCGTACGCGGCAGTTCCCGCCACGCGTCCGCGCCGACCGCGAACACCACCGCCACCACCAGGAAGACCACGACCAGGCCGACCTTGACGAACTCCACCCGCTCCAGCGCCGTGTAGATGACCGGCGCCAGCGTGAGCGTCAGCCCGATGATCACCAGCATGCCGACCGCGATCCAGGTGGCGTCCCCACCGAACAGGTACGTCACCATGGTCGCCGAACTCGACGCCCAGCCCGGCCAGAGGTTCGCGAAGTACACCATCACCGCGAACACCAGTCCCCAGTGACGCCAGAACCGGGAAAACCCGGTCAGCGCCGTCTCACCGGTGGCAAGCGTGTATCGCTCGATCTCCATGTTGAGGAACCACTGGGTCACGATCCCGACCCCGGCTGCCCACAGGAAAACCAGCCCCACCTGCGACGCGATGTACGGGAACAGGATGAACTCGCCCGACGCCAGCCCCACCCCGGCCGCGATCACCCCCGGCCCGATCACCGGCCACGCCGACCCCGGCGGCTCTGGCAGATCCCGCACACTCACCCCCGGCAGATGCCGGGTAGGAAACCGATCAGCAGCAGTCCGGGTCATCGTCGACCTCCAGGAACGGGACCCCACCCATACCCAGAGCAGAACCCAGCAAAACCCCCACTGTGGACGCGGTCGGGCCGACCGTGCCCGGCGAGCGGATCAAGCTCGACGGCGCTCCCCGGGCACGGTCGGCCCGACCCCTCTCACACAGCCCGAGCCACGCAGATCCGAGCATCCAACCGAGGCCCAGCCTCGTACACCATGTAGGACACCCCACCATCGGTCCCGAAACTGGGCGACGCCACCCGCCCGTTGTCGGAGGCGATCGGCGTGTGGAACACCCCCAGATGCACCTCGCGATCGAAGTTCAGACCAACCTCGGTCAGGTGCATCCGCCCGTCGCCCCCGTGGTAGACCACGTACGCGGTGCCGTTGCGGGTGAGCAGGTGCGGTGCGGCGATGTCGGCCAGCCCGTCGCCGGCCGGCGAGACCAACGGGTTCGGGGCGAACTGCCACTGGTCCCACCCGTTCGGCGACCAGCCCCAGAAGATCTTCCGGGTGCCCGGCCGTACGGTGTGCACGCCCATGAAGAGCATCACGTACTTGTTGTCGCGGCCGGCGATCCGGTGTTCGAACACCCGGGCGTACGAGGTCTCGGTGGTGTTCGGGACGAGGTTGGTGCTCAGGATCGGCGTCTCGTTGGTGAAGGTGATCCCGTCGGTGGACCGGGCGACCCGGGTGGTGGTGTTCTCGCCGTGGAAGTAGAGGAAGAACTCCCTGCTGGAGGCGTTCCAGACGACGTGTGGTGAGGAGACGTGGCTGACCGTGGTGGTGGGCAGCACCCGGTCGACGATCGGGTTGCCGGGGTGCTCGGTGTAGGGGCCTTCGAGCCGGTCGGCGTAGGCGAGGCAGATCCCGCCGGGCGCGTCGTGCGGGGCGTAGTAGAGGTAGTAACGGCCGCGGGCGCCGGAGATCTTGTCGTAGACCCCGCGTACGCAGGGGAAGATCGTCTCTCCGGTCGGGTTGTAGGCCAGCGGGCGGTCGAACGCGTCGCGGACGTACCGGTAGCTCGGGAAGCCGGCCGGGCCGGCGAGCGCCGGACCGGCCGCGACCAGGCCGCCGAGTCCGGCGCTGGTCGCGGTCGCGGTGCCGAGCAGCGCCGCGCCGCGCAACAGTCCGCGCCGGCTGAGGCCGCCGTCGGGCCGCTGCGGCGCCGGATTCGGGTACGGGTGAACCATGGGTGTCTCCGATCGTGAGGGGACGCTCGTCGATCGTGCGGTGGCCGTTTGACGTCACCTTGGGTGAGCAGGCCGTCCGCCGAGGACAGTGGGGTGTGGTCGATGAGTCTGCGCCGGGCCGGTGCGGCCGTCAAGGTGGTAATACGAATTATCACCGCGACTTTGTCTCGAACGAATCCTGTGCGAGGTCTTGACGTGAGCGGCTGGTCGGCCGCAAGATTTCACCTCGATGTAGCTAATGCGTATTAGCCCAGAAACGAATGGACACGCACAGTGACCGGACCCCGTAGGCGCGTCACCCAGCAGGACATCGCCCGGATGACCGGCGTCAGCCAGGCCACCGTGTCGCTGGTGCTGAACGGCCGCGACGACGGCACCGTACGGATCGCGCCGGAAACCCGCGAACGGGTGCTGCACGCCATCCGCACCACCGGTTACGTCGCCGACCCGGTCGCCCGGCGCCTCGCCGCCCGGCACAACCGCATCCTCGGCGTCTTCACCTACGAACCGGTCTTCCCCGCCGGCACCGGCGACTTCTACCACCCGTTCCTGGTCGGCATCGAGGAGTGCGCCGAGCGGCTCGGCTGCGACCTGCTGCTGCTCACCAGCGCCCCGGTCGCCGACGGCCACCGGCGGATCTTCCACGACGACAACCGGCTGCGCCTCGCCGACGGCTGCGTCCTGCTCGGCCGCACGCTCGACCGGGACGAACTGGCCCGGCTGGTCGCCGAGGGGCAACCCTTCGTCTCGGTCGGCCGCCGCGACGACGCCGGAGGTCCGGTGCCGTACGTCGGTGCCGACTATCCCGCGGCGACCTCGGCGGTCGTACGTCGCGCCCTCGACGCCGGCCACACCGCGCTGGCCTACCTCGGGCAGGGCGCGGGCCCCGAATCGCACGCGGACCGGATGACCGGTTTCCGGGCCGCGCTCGACGCCGCCGGCCTGCCCCCGCGACACGAGCCGACCGCGGACCGCTCCCCCGCCGAACTGCTCGACACCCTGCTCGCCACCGGCGTCACCGCCGCCGTCGTGGAGGAGTACGCCGACGGCGTGGCGATCGCCCAGCTGGCCCGCGAACGCGGCCTGGACGTGCCGCGCGACCTGTCGATCCTGGCGCTCGGCGACCCGACCCGACCGGCGGCCACCACCGACCTCGACTTCACCGGTTTCCGGATCCCCCGCCGCGAGATGGGCTGGCAGGCCGTCGAGGTGCTGACCGGGCTGATCGAGGGCGGCCCGGAAGACGTGCCGCAACTGCTGGTGCCCTGCCAGCCGGTCGACGGCGCCACCCTGGCGTCCCCGGCGGCACCGAGATGAAAGGACAGATCTTGTCAGACATGCGGGCCGAGGTACTGATCGTCGGCGGTGGGCTCGGCGGTGTCGCCGCCGCACTCGCCGCGCTGCGGGCCGGCCGATCCGTGGTGCTGACCGAGGAGTACGACTGGCTCGGTGGCCAGCTCACCAGCCAGGCCGTGCCACCGGACGAGCACTCCTGGGTCGAGCAGTTCGGCGTGACGGCGAGCTACCGGTCACTGCGCGACGGCATCCGGGACTACTACCGCCGCTACTACCCGCTCACCGAACGGGCCCGGCGTACGGTCGCGCTCAACCCGGGCGCCGGGCACGTCAGCCGGCTCTGCCACGAGCCCCGGGTCGCGGTCGCGGTGATCGAGGCGATGCTCGCGCCGTACCTGGGTGCGGGGCGGTTGCGGCTGCTCCAGCCGTACCGGCCGGTGGGTGCCGACACCGACGGCGACCGGGTGACCGGGGTGACCCTGGCACACCGGGACAGCGACGAGCGGGTGCACGTGAGCGCCCCGTACGTGCTGGACGCCACCGAGACCGGCGAGTTGCTGCCACTGACCGGCACCGAGTACGTCACCGGCTTCGAGTCGCGGGCCGAGACCGGTGAGCCGAGCGCACCGGACGAGGCACAGCCGACCAACATGCAGGCCGTCTCGGTCTGCTTCGCGATCGACCACGTCGACGGCGACCACACCATCGACCGGCCGGCCCGGTACGACTTCTGGCGCGCGTACCAGCCGCCGTTCTGGGGGGACAGGATGCTGTCGTTCCGCTCCCCCAACCCGCGCACGCTGGAGATCTCCGAGCGGAGCTTCACCCCCAACCCGGACGACGACCCGTGGCTGGTCCAGGCCGACCAGCGGGTCAACGCCGGTGACGGCAACCTCTGGACGTTCCGCCGGATCGCCGCCCGGCGCTCGTTCCAGCCGGGCGCGTACGACAGCGACATCTGCCTGGTCAACTGGCCGATGATCGACTACTTCGAGAGTCCGGTGATCGACGTACCGGACCCGCAGCGGCACATCGCGGCGGCTCGGGAACTCTCCCTGTCGGTGCTCTACTGGCTGCAGACCGAGGCGCCCCGCGCGGACGGCGGGACCGGCTTCCCCGGGCTGCGGCTGCGCGGCGACGTCACCGGCAACGGCGGCATCAGCAACGGCGGCGACGTGTCGCACGGCGGGCTCGCCCAGGCCCCGTACATCCGGGAGGCCCGGCGGATCCGGGCCGAGTACACCGTCGTCGAACAGGACCTTTCCCTGGACGTACGCGGTGACAAGGGCGCGGCCAGTTACGCGGACTCGGTCGGCGTCGGCATGTACCGCATCGACCTGCACCCGTCGACCGGCGGGGACAACTACGTCGACGTGGCCTCGTGCCCGTTCGAGATCCCGCTCGGCGCCCTCATCCCCCGGCGGGTGGAGAACCTGCTGCCCGCCGGGAAGAACATCGGCACCACCCACATCACCAACGGTTCGTACCGACTGCACCCCGTGGAGTGGAACGTCGGCGAGGTCGCCGGCCTGCTCGCGGACTTCTGCCTGGCCCGGCGGGTCACCCCCCGCGCGGTGCGCTACACCCCCGGCCTGCTGGCCGACTTCCAGAACCGCCTCGCCGAGGACGGTGTCGAGCTGCGCTGGCCCGACGTCGCCGGCTACTGAGGGAGGACCTTGATGAAAACCCGGTTGACGGCCGTCGTCGCGCTCACCGCGCTGCTCGGCCTGAGCGCCTGCGGAGGCGGCGACAGCGGCGGCTCCGACGGCCCGGTCTCGCTGCGGATGACCACCTGGTCGGCGAACGAGGCCCACCTGAAGCTGTTCGACGAGATCGCCGCCGAATACCGCGCCACCCACCCGGACGTCACCGCGATCACCTTCGACCCGATCCTGTTCGAGAGCTACACCACCACCCTGACCACCCAGATCGCCGGCGGTAACCCGCCCGACCTGGCCTGGGTGCTGGAGAACGCGGCTCCCGACTTCGTCTCCTCCGGTGCGCTGGTGCCGCTGGACAGCACCCTCAAGGGCACCGACGGCTACAACTTCGACGAGCTGACCCCGGCCGCGACGAAGCTCTGGCAGCGCGACGGCAAGCTCTACGGCTACCCGTTCTCCACCTCACCGTTCGGCATCTTCGTCAACACCGACCTGGTCAAGGCCGCGGGTGCGAAGAGCCCGGCCGAGCTGATCGCCGCCGGCACCTGGAACTGGGACAACGCCATCGCCACCGCGTCCACCGTGGCGTCCAAGACCGGCAAGGCCGGTCTGGTCGTACGCGACTTCGACTACAAGGGCTGGGACAACCTCTCCACGGTGTGGACCGGTTGGGGTGCCCAGGCGTGGAGCGCGGACGGCAAGACCTGCGGTTTCGACGCCCCCGAGATGGTCGAGGCGATGACGTTCCTGCACGACGCCATCTTCACCGCCAAGGCGCTGCCCGGCCCCGGCACCGCCGCCGACTTCTTCGCCGGTGAGGCCGGCATGACCATCACCCAGATCTCCCGGGCGTCGCTGCTGGAGAAGCAGACGTTCGGCTGGGACCTGGTGCCGCTGCCGGCCGGCCCGAAGGGCGACTACTCGGTGATCGGGCAGGGCGGCATGGGGGTGCTGAAGAAGGGCAAGCACGCCGACGCGGCGGCCGACTTCCTGGCGTACCTGACCAACCCCACGAACTCGGCGAAGCTGGCGCAGTTCTTCCCGCCGCCGCGTACGCCGCTGCTCACCGCCGAGACGCTGGCCAAGACCAACCCGCTGCTCAAGCCGGAGCAGTTGCAGCAGGTGGTGATCGACGGGATCGCCAACGGGGTGGTCAAGCCGAGCCACAGCGGGCAGGCCGAGCTGAGCCAGGCCGTACGGGCGGCGCTCGATCCGCTGTGGAAGGCCGACGCCGACGTCAAGGGCGTACTCGACGGGGTCTGCTCGGCGATCAACCCGCTCCTGGGCAAGTAGGGGATCACCGATGCCGGTCCTGACGGACGACGCGGCGGGCCGGGTCGACACCCGGCCCGCCCCGGGCGAGAACCCGCCGCAGCGGCGCGCGTGGTGGACGTCGCGCCGGCGGGACCAGCTCGCCGGCCTGCTCTTCGTCACCCCACAACTTGTCGGTACGGCACTGTTCGTGCTGCTGCCACTGGGCCTGGTGGTCTGGTACAGCCTGCACGAGTGGAACGTGCTCGCCGACACCTTCGACTTCGTCGGTACGGACAACTACCGCAAGCTCGTCGACGATCCGAACCTGCCCTCGGTGTTGCGCTCCACCGCGTACTTCTCCGTCGGCCTGGTCGTGCTCAACCTCGGCCTGGCCCTGCTGCTCGCCGTCCTGCTCAACCAGAAACTGCGCGGCACGGTCGTCTTCCGTACGCTGTTCTTCTCCCCGGTGGTGGTCTCGCTCGTCGCCTGGACCATCGTGTGGGGTTTCCTGTTGCAGGACAACGGCGGCGTCAACGGCGTCGCCGGGATGGTCGGCGCGGACGGGCCCAACTGGCTGCGCGGCGAGTGGACCGCCATGCTGTCGGTG
The DNA here is from genome assembly GCF_040676775.1 of Micromonospora sp. NPDC049523. Classification (NCBI taxonomy): domain Bacteria; kingdom Bacillati; phylum Actinomycetota; class Actinomycetes; order Micromonosporales; family Micromonosporaceae; genus Micromonospora; species Micromonospora sp. NPDC049523. The sequence continues at coordinate 523,040 of NZ_JBFAPP010000001.1, forward strand.
ATCGTGGTGCAGGTGGTCAAGAACGTCGGCCTGAACATGGTGCTCTTCCTGGCCGCGTTGCAGGGCGTCCCGGCCGAGTTGTACGAGGCGGCCCGGGTCGAGGGCGCGAGCCGGTGGACCCAGTTCCGCCGGATCACCGTGCCGCTGATCAGCCCGACCATCCTGCTGACCTCGATCATCACGGTGGCCGGCGCGTTGCAGGTCTTCGCCCAGATCGCCGTGCTGACCCAGGGCGGGCCGGGCACCTCGACCACGGTGCTCGTCTACTACCTCTACCAGCAGGCGTTCCAGTTCCACCAGTTCGGGTACGGCTCCACGCTGTCCGTGCTGCTGTTCGCAATCGTGTTGACGCTGACCGTCGTGCAGTGGCGGATGCGCAGAAGGTGGGTCTTCCATGAACAGTAGGCTGCCGCTGCGGGCCCGGGTGGCGCTCTACGGCGTCATCTGCCTGCTGGCCGTACCGTTCGTCTTCCCGACCTGGTGGATGATCACCTCGTCGTTCAAACCGGTCGCCGACATCTTCGCCTTCCCGCCGTCGCTGTTCCCCGACGACCTGAGCTTCTCGGCGTACCGCCGGGTGTTCGAGTTGCAGCCGTTCGCCCGGCAGTACTTCAACAGCGCGTACATCGCCGCGGTGGTCACCGTCGGCACGCTCGCGGTGTCGGCCCTGGCCGGGTACGCGTTCGCCCGGATCCGCTTCCGTGGACAGCAGTTCCTGTTCCTGGTGGTGCTGGTCGGCCTGCTCATCCCCAGCGAGGTGACGATCGTGCCGCTGTTCCAGCTGTTCAACTCGGTCGGCCTGGTCGACACCCACTGGCCGCTGATCCTGGTGCCGATGCTCGGGGCGCCGAGCGTGCTGGCGACCTTCATCATGCGGCAGTTCTTCATCACCCTGCCGGCCGAGTTGGAGGAGGCAGCCCGGGTCGACGGGCTCGGCCGGCTGGCCACCTTCTGGCGGATCGCGCTGCCGCTGGCCCGGCCGGCGCTCGGCGCGGTGGCGATCTTCACCTTCCTGCACAGCTGGAACCTCTACCTGGAGCCGATCGTCTTCCTGTCGAGTCCGGAGAAGTTCACCCTGCCCCAGGCACTGACCCAGTTCGTCGACGCGTACGGCGGCCCGATGTGGGACGTACAGCTCTCGGCGGCGTCGATGACCGCGCTACCGGTGCTGGTGGTCTTCGTGCTCGCCCAGCGGCAGTTCATCGAGGGGTTGGCCCACACCGGGCTCAAGGGCTGACACCCGGCGGTGCGTTGGCGCGGCGGTCTCTACCGTCGCGCCAACGCACCGTCAGCGAAGCTCGCCTTCGAGCAGGCCCATGGTGAACTTGTCGTACCACGTGCCGTCCCGGCGGAACGTCTGGCGCAGCCTGCCCTCGTCGACGAAGCCCACCTTGCGGTAGACGTGGTGGGCGGCGTGGTTCTCGGCCACCACGGTCAACGTGATCTTGTGCAGGCGCATATTGTCGAAGCCGAACCGACAGACCGTACGCATCGCGTCGGTGGCGTAGCCCCTGCCCCAGTAGTCCTTCTCGCCGAGGTAGATGTCCAGGTCCGCGCAGCCGGTCTCCGGCTCGGCACCGTGCAGCCGGACCAGGCCGACGAGCTTGGCGTCCGCGATGACCTCGATCCCGAACAGCACGTCGCCGTACTCGTTGCGCGGGCGTTCCTGCATCCACGTGGTGACCCGGGCCAGCGTCTGGGCGTACCCGTCGTCCATCCAGCGCATGACCTCCGGATCGTGGTTCCACCGCCACAGCGCCTCGCCGTCCGACGGCTCCATCGCCCGCAGCTTCACCAGGTCCCCCAGTACGAACACGCTCGCCCCCGATACTCACAACCGCCCAGATCCGCCAGTGGTAGCACCGGCTCCAACTCGCCGTCAACGCGATTTACGGCTGTGCCGAGTCGCGGCCGGTTTCTCCCGACCGTGAGGCCGGGCCGGTGTCAACGAGCCGCGACGGCGTCGTCCGGTAGCGGGCGCGTGGGCAGGTCGCCCGGCTCGAAATCGGTGAGGTCGCGCAGGTGCCGGATTGGTGAGGCCAGCAGGATCAGTGGCATGCACCCGGCCGCGAGCACGAAGATCATCAGGGTGGTACGCCCACCGACCACCCCGGCGACGAGTCCGGCGACCAGACCACCGATCGGGATCGCACCCCAGGAGACGAAACGGACCGTGGCCATCACCCGGGACAGCAGTTCCGGCGGGCTGGCGATCTGTCGGTAGGTCCGGGTCACCACGCTGAGCACCACCACACCGACGGAGAAGACCACGTTACCGACGGCGAAGGCCACGAAGGCCAGCCAGCCGGTGCCGAGTGGGACGACGACCGCTCCGGCGACCGAGACGAATCCGACCACGATCAGGGCACGCGCGGTCCCGAGCCGGGCCGTTATCCGGTTGGTCGCAGCCGCGCCGATCAGCGTGCCCACGCCGTCCGCCGCCAACAGCAGGCCAACCAGCCCGGGCTCGGCGTGCAGCTCGCGTACGAGGTAGAGCGCGTAGAGCGCGTGCTGCGCCCCGCAGACGGTGTTCGCCGCGGTGGCGACCCACATGCACGGGCCCATCACCGGGTGGTGCACCACGAACCGCCAGCCCTCCCGGATCATCGCGCGCACCGGCGGCCAACGGTCGGGTGCCTCGACCCGTCGTTCCGGCAGGGTACGCAGCAGCAGGGCCGAGACCAGGTAACTCACGGCATCGACGAGGAGGGTCGGCACCGCGCCGAGCACCTGGACGATCAGACCACCGACCGACGGTCCGCCGAGCTGCGTGCTGGCGTGGGTGCCGGAGGTCAGGCTGTTGCGGGACTGCAACTGCTCCCGGCTCACGATCGACGGCAGGAAGGTGGAGTTGGCGACGTCGAAGACGACGTTCGCGAAGCTGGTCACCAGGGCCACCACCACCAGTTGGGTGACCGTCAGCCGGTCCGTCCACCAGGCCACCGGGATCGAGACGACCGCCACCGCACGGGCGAGGTCGGCGGCGATCTGGGTCCCGCGCATCGGCAGTCGCTGCACCATCACCCCGGCGGGAAGCCCGATCACGATCCAGGCGACGTAACTCGCGGCGACGATCAGACCCATCTCGAACGCGGAGGCGTCGAGCACCGTCAACGCCGTCAGCGGCAACGCCACCGCGCCGACCGCCGAACCGAGCCCGCTGGTGGTCCCGGCCGTCCACCACCGCCAGAAGACACCCCCGCCACCGGCACTCTCGACCGTCATCCCGCACCCTCCCCGAGTGAGTTCCAGAATGAAACGCACTATAGTCGAGGGCATGAAGCGCGCGGATCTGGCCGACGCCGACTGCGGCATCGCGCAGGCGCTCGGCGTGATCGGCGACTGGTGGACGTTCCTCGTCGTACGCGACATCGCCGGTGGCACGACCCGCTTCGACGCCCTCCAGCGGGAGTTGGGAGTCAGCCGCCGCGCCCTGGCCGAGCGCCTGGCCAGCCTCGTCGCGCACGGGGTGCTGGAGAAGCGGGCCTACTCCGCCCACCCGCCCCGCTACGACTACCTGCTCACCACCAAGGGCGAGGGCCTGCTGCCGGCGCTGATCGCTTTGCAGGACTGGGGCACCAGACACGTGATGGGTGACGGGACGGTGACCGCGACCAGCGCGGACGGTTCCGCCGAAAGTCACCGCGTACACGAATTGGTTGGTCGGAAGCTGCCGGACGTCGTGCTGGCGCGGCACGACGGGGAGCCGGTCGTCCTCCAGGAACCGGGCGGCGACTGGAGCGTGCTCTACTTCTTTCCCGGCGCCTTCGCTCCCGGCACCCAGGGCTACCCGCCCGGTTGGGCCGACATCCCCGGTGCGGCCGGCTGCACCCTGGAATCCCTCACCTACGCGTCCCGTTTCGGCGACTTCGAGGCGGCCGGCGCCACCGTCCGGGGCATCAGCACCCAGCGACCGGACGAGTTGGCCGCCTTCGTCGCGCATGCCCGGCTGCCGTACCCGCTCCTGTCGGACCAGGACAGCAAGCTCGCGGCCGGGCTGCTGCTGCCGACGTTCCGGGCGGCCGGCGTCGACCGCTTCAAACGCATCACCCTGCTGGCCGACCCCGACTCGATCATCCGCGCGACGCAGTTCCCGATCACCGACCCGGCCGGCTCCGTCGACGAAATGCTCGCCCTCGTCCGCGGTCGGTGACAGGGTACGAGGGTCCACCGCACCCGCCGCGCACGCGTCGCGGCGGACCGACGAGAGGAATCCCCGGCATGACCCGCCCACCCAACGGTCACCTGTCGCCCACCGCCACCGGCATCGATCTCGTGCTCAGCCGGACGTTCCACGCGCCGATCGAGGACGTCTGGGCCAGTCTCACCGAGTCCGAGCGCACGGCCGGGTGGTTCGGCCCGTGGCAGGGCGACCCGGCGCCGGGCCGCACGATCCGGGTGCAGCTGGCGTACGAGGAGGACACTCCCTGGTCCGAGATGATGATCGAGGCGTGCGAACCGCCGCGCCGGCTGGCCCTGTCGACCGTGGACGAGGCCGGCTCGTGGCGCCTGGAGTTGCTGCTGGACGAGGCCGACGGCAGCACCGAACTCCAGCTCGTACACCACCTGACGAGCGTGGAAGGGGTGGGCGAGGTCGGCCCCGGCTGGGAGTACTACCTGGACATGCTCGCAGCCGCGCGCGACGGATCGCCCACCCCGGTCTTCGACGACTACTACCCGGCGATGAAGCCCTACTTCGACGGACTCACCGCCCACGCCGCCCGGAGCTGAGCCGGCGGGTCAGCCGACCGGCACGGCCGTCCCGTGGTAGCGCCGCGCCGCGTTGAGGTAACGGGTGATCCGGTTCTGCGCCGGGTCGGGGTCGAAGACGACCGTCAGCAGTACGTCCATGCCGAGACCGACCGGGGTGTCGAGGTGCTCGTAGTACCGGCGGGCGAACTGCCGGTAGTGGTTGTCGAGGATGGACGTGTCGCCGTACCCGGGCGGCAGGCTCATGTTGTCCTCGAAACCGCCCGAGACCGCCTGCAAGGCGAACTCCTCCGCCGCGTCGTCCGGCGAGAGCGTCTGGATCGGCGCCCGCTCCGGCTTGAACAGCGGCAGGCTCTCCGCGAGGCTCCCCTCCCCCAGCAGGTCGTCGGCGACCAGCCGGGCGATCATCGGTGAGCAGTGGAACCCGTCGCGGTAGGTGCCGGTCGCGAACAGCAGCCCCTCGATCGACGTACGGCCGATGAGCGGGTAACCGTCGACCGTGGCGGGTCGGTTGCCGACCAGCCACCGCTCGATGTCCGACTTGTAGATGCGCAGGTCCAGTTGCTCGTACACGCACTGCAGCAGGAACGAGCTCTGGCCGAGGTCGGCCTGGGTCTGCGGCTCGTCGTAGAGGGCGTTCGTCGCGCCGACGTACTCCAGTCCGTCGCCGAGCGGAAGCACGTGCAGGCCGCAGGCGCCGGAGCGGGTCGGCGTACGGACCACGCCGGTGAAGCCGCCGTCGGTGGTACGCCGGGTCAGGGCCGCGATGCCCTTGCCGGCCAGCATCAGCGGAACCGCACCGAGCGGCAGTACGTCGAGCAGCTTGCCGCTGAACGAACCGGCCGCCACCAGGACCGTACCGGCCGCGATGGTTCCGCCGTCGGCCAGCCGTACGCCGGTGGTCCGACCACCCTCGGTCAGGACCTTCGTGACCTCCCGGTCCTCGGCGCGTACGCCGAGCGCCGCGGTCGCCGACTCCAGCGCGGAGAGCACGCTGCGCGCGTCGATCGCCCCCTCCCTGGGGATGTGTAGGGCCCGCAGCGGCCGTGCCCGTGGCACCGGGCGCATCGACGGCACGTCCCGCGGATCGATCTCCTCGTACGGCTCGTCGTACTTGGTCAGCGCCGCCTGGAGCGCGGCGAAGTTCTGGTCGTCGAGGGTGCCGGAGACGGCGTTGTAGACGACCGTGGTGCCGTGGCTGAGCGAGCGGTCCATGTCCACGTCGCCGGAGGCCAGCTTCAGCTCGTCGATCCAGGCCGGCCACCGGTCCAGGGCGTCGCGGCAGAGTTGGAACTTCGCCTCGCCCGCCGCCGACAGCAGCGTGTACTTGGTGATCTCGCCGAACGTGTTGAGCATGGCTCCGGCGGCCGCCGACGCCGCGCCCGAGCGGTGCCGCGGCCCGCAGACCACGATGCGCAGGTGCCCGGCCCGGCGGGCCAGTTCGTACGCGATGGAAAGGCCGACAACACCGTTGCCGACGACGACCACGTCGGCCGGTCGTTCTTCGGTCATGGTGCTACCTCCAGGCTTTGTCCGGGCATTGGTCCGCGCGCTCCGGCCGTCCGACACCAGTGGACGACGCACGCCGAATCGATCTCCCCCAGCATCCCGACCGGCCGTACGGCGCTGCATCTCCGACGGTGCGGGGTGGGCATTTCGGACCGCACGGCAGAAGACGCCCGAGCCTCACGGCCAGTCCTACGGTGGTCACACACGGCCCGGCGGCACCCGACAGCCGACGACAAGGGGATGGGGCTCGACGTGACCACAACGGAACTGAGCGCGGCGCAACAGGCGTCGGCCCACGCACTCGAGGATCTCGACCGGCGCCACCTCGTGCACCCGCAGCAGTCCGGCGCCAACCCCGACCGGCTGGTCATCGTCCGGGGCGACGGCTCCAGCGTCTGGGACGTGCACGGGCGGGAGTACCTGGACATCTGCGGCTCCGGCAACTGGGCCTGCCAGGTCGGCCACGGACGGGAAGAACTCGTGACGGCCGGCGCCGAGCAACTCGGCCGGCTGGCGTACTTCTCGGGCTTCTTCGGTTTCTCCAACGACAAGGCGGTCCGGCTCGCGACCCGGCTGATCGAACTGGCTCCGGACAACATGGAACGGGTCTTCTTCACCTCCGGCGGCTCCGAGGGCGTCGAGACCGCGATGAAGGTGTCCCGGCTGTTCCACCACCATCGCGGCCAGCCGGAACGGACCTGGTTCATCTCACGCAACCTGGGATACCACGGCGCCACCTACGGCAGCGGCACGCTGACCGGCTTCCCCGGCATGCAGGAGGGCGTCGGACCGAACCTGCCGCACGTCGCCAAGGTCTCGCCGCCGTACCTGTACCGCGCCGCCGAGATGTACGGCACCACCGAGGATCCCACCGACTTCCTGCTGCGCGAACTCGACGACACCATCCGGGAGATCGGCCCGGACCGGGTGGCGGCGATGATCGGCGAGCCGGTGATCGGCGGCGGCGGCATCCTGGAGCCGCCGGCCGACTACTGGCCCCGGGTACGCGAACTGCTCAGCCGGTACGGCATCCTGCTCATCGCCGACGAGGTGGTGACCGCGTTCGGCCGGACCGGATCGTGGTTCGACTCGCCCGACCGTGGCATGGCGCCCGACATCATCGTCACCGCCAAGGGCCTGACCAGCGGTTACGCCCCGCTCGGCGCGGTGCTGATGAGCGCGGAGGTCGGCGGTACGGTCGCCGGTGACGACGTCGTGTTCGGCCACGGCCACACGTACTCGGCCCACCCGACCGCGTGCGCCATCGCGCTGGCCAACCTCGACGTGATCGAGAAGGACGGCCTGGTCGAGCGGGCCCGGGTGATCGAGGACTGGCTCCGCGAGGATCTCGCACCCCTGACCGGCCTGCCGCAGGTCGGCGACGTACGGGTGGTGGGTGCGACGGCCGGCATCGAACTGGTCACCGACCACGCCACCCGCGAGCCGCTGATGGGCGACCCGGTGACCACCGAGTTGCAGCACAAGCACGGCGTCATCTGCCGCGCGTACGGGCCGACGATCGTGCTCTCCCCACCGCTGGTGATCGAGCGCGACCAGCTCCGCCGCGCCGGTGCCGCCCTCACCGAGGTGATCTCCCGGCTGCTGCCCGACGGTCGGATCACGGCATGAGGCAGCGCAGCGACTACGTCATCGTCGGCGGCGGCTCGGCCGGATGTGTGCTGGCCGCGCGGCTGAGCGAAAACCCGCGGGTACGCGTCTGCCTGGTCGAGGCCGGCCCGATGGACACCGCCGACACCATCCGGATCCCGCTCTACGGTGGCCAGCTACTGCGTACGCACCTCGACTGGGACTACGACACGCACGACGAACCGGCCCTGCACGGCCGCCGGCTGTACCTGCCCCGGGGTCGGGTGCTCGGCGGCAGCAGCGCGATGAACGGGATGGTCTACATGCGGGGCAACCCGCTGGACTACGACGGTTGGCAGCAGCCGGGCTGGTCGTTCGCGGACCTGCTGCCGTACTTCCTGCGGTCCGAGGACAACGAGCGAGGCGCCTCGGCGTACCACGGGGTCGGTGGCCCGCTCGCGGTTGCCGACGGCCGCTCCAACAACCCGATCACGAGCGCGTTCGTCGAGGCCGCCGGGGAGGCTGGGTTCCCGGCCAACTCCGACTTCAACGGGGAAAGCCAGGACGGTTTCGGCCGATACCAGCTCACCCAGCGCAACGGCGAACGGTGCAGCAGCGCGGCCGCGTACCTGCGTCCCGTACTGGCGCGGCCCAACCTGACGGTGCTGACCAACGTGCAGGTGCAGCGGATCACCTTCACCGGTGACCGGGCCACCGGTGTGGTGGGTACGCTGCTGGACGAGTCCGTGGAGGTCGCCGCGGAACGCGAGGTGATCCTCTGCGCGGGCGGGTACAACTCGCCGCAACTGCTGATGCTCTCCGGGATCGGCGACGCGGCCGAACTCGTCGCGCTCGGCATCCCGGTGGTGCTCGACCAACCGGAGGTCGGCCGGAACCTGCAGGACCATCCGCAGGTCAACCTCGTCTACACCCACTCGCAGCCGGTGAGCCTGCTGACCGCCGGGGAGCCGGAACACCTGCGGGAGTACAACGAGCACCGCACCGGGCCGTTGAGCTCCAACGTGCCGGAGGCCGGCGGCTTCATCCGTACGGATGCCACGCTGGCCGCGCCCGACGTGCAGTTCCATGCCTGCCCGCTGATGATCACGGACGCCGGCATGGCACCGCCGACCGCGCACGGGATCTCGTTCGGGCCGTGCCTGCTCACCCCGCGCAGTCGCGGGAGCGTCACCCTCGCCTCGCCGGCCCCGACCGCGAAGCCCCGCATCCGGCACGACTACTACAGCGAAGACAGCGACCTCGCGGTGATGGTCGCGGGGGTACGGGCCGGGTTGGAGATCGCCCGTCAGGGTGCGCTGGGCCTCTACACCGAGCAGCCCGTACGGGCACCGGAGTCGGAATCCGACGACGACGTACGCGAGTTCGTCCGGCGCAACACCCAGACGCTGTTCCACCCGTCCGGCACCTGCGCGATGGGCACCGTGGTCGACGCCGACCTGCGCGTACGCGGGGTGCAGGGGCTGCGGGTGGTGGACGCGTCGGTGATGCCAACGGTGGTACGCGGCAACACGAACGCACCGGTCATCGCGATCGCCGAACGGGCGGCGGACCTGATCCGGGGCATCACCGCCCCGGCGCCGGCACAGGCGCTCTCGGCCGCCGCCGGCCGGGATCGTTGACACCGGCCGGGACCGTTGACGCCGGCCGGGATCGTTGACGCCGGCCGGGATCGTTGACGGCGGCCGGGGAAACCGGACAGCCATTCCAGACGGGGGTAGGACACGCGCATGACCACCAGCCGAGAACTCCACCTGATCACCCGCCCGCCGGGCACCCTGCCGGTCCCCGGCGAGCTGGCCATGGTCGAGGTGCCGGTACGGGCGCCCGGCCCCGGTGAGGCCGTGGTCCGCAACCTGTTCATGGCCATCGACCCCGGCCTGCTGCTGCGGATGCGATCGATCGAGGGTGAGGAACCCGAGTTCGACCTCGGTGGACCACCGTGGGGGCACGCCATCGGTGAGGTGGTCGAATCGGCCGCACCCGGCCTGCGCCCCGGCGACCTCGTGCTGCACCGCCTCGCCTGGCGGGAGTACGCGGTCGCCGACGCCGAGCAGTTCCAGGTGCTCGACCGCGACCTGTACCCGTCGGTGTCGAACCACCTCAGCTCGGCCGTGGTGGCGTACGTCGGGCTGCACCAGATCGAGCTGCGGCCCGGCGACACCGTGCTGGTGTCCAGCGCGGCCGGGGCGGTCGGCAGCATGGCCGGCCAGTTCGCCCGGGTCTGGGGCGCCGGCCGGGTCATCGGCAGTGTCGGATCCCCGGAGAAGGTCGAGTTCGTCACCAAGACCCTCGGCTTCGACGAGGCCTTCGACTACCACGACGGGTGGCCCGACCTCGGCGGCATCGACGTCTACTACGACACCGTGGGTAGCTGGCAGTTGGAGGCGGCCATCGGTGCGATGAACCCACACGGGCGGATCGTGCTCTGCGGTGGGACCGAGCAGCAGCACACCGGGCAGGCGTACGGCATCAGGAACATGCAGCTCGCCATCGAGAAACGGCTGACCCTGCAGGGCTTCACCACCGACGACCACCTGGACCTGTTCCCCCGGTTCGATCGCGAGTTCTCCGCGCTGGTCGCGAACGGTGACGTGGTCCTCGCCGAGACGATCGTCGAGGGCGGCCTCGACCAGCTCATTCCCGCGGTGCAGGCCCAGCTCGAAGGGGCTTACCTCGGCAAGGTGCTGCTGCGATTCTGACAACCCGATCCGCGGCCGGAAGGAAAGACCATGACAGCGTACGGAAGGGACCCGAAGGTTTCGGTTGTCATCCCGACGTACAACCGGCGCGAGCTGCTGCACAACACGCTGCTCCAGCTCACCCGGCAGAGCCTCCCACCGGACGAGTTCGAGGTTGTCGTCGCCGACGACGGTTCCACCGACGACACCAGGGCGGTGGTCGACCAGTTCCGTGACCGGCTCCGGCTGGCCTACTCCTACCAGGAGGACCTGGGCTTCCGCGCCGGCACCGCCCGCAACGCCGGTGCCCGGTTGGCGACCGCGCCGGTGCTGGTGTTCCTGGACACCGGTGCACTGGCCAGCCCCCGGTTCCTGGAGCACCACCTGCGGTTGCACGAGTTCCCGCAGCGGCACCGGATGGCCATCGGCTACTGCTACGGCTACAACCCGGACGAGCCGATGGAGGGCATCGGGGAGGTGCTCGACCGGCTGACGCCGGAGCAGACGGTCGCGGAACTCGGCGACCTGCCGGCGTTCCGGGACCTGCGGCACGACTCGATGCTGCGCTGCGACTTCGACCTGGGCCGCAGGGCCCAGCCGTGGAGCCTGACCTGGACCATCAACTGCTCGATCAGGGCAGACGACTTCTGGGCGGTCGACGGCTTCGACGACACGTTCGTCGGTTGGGGCGCCGAGGACCTCGAACTCGCGTACCGGCTGCACCGCAACGGTGTGACGTTCCACTTCGACCGCGACGCCTGGGTGATCGAGACGCCGCACGAGCGCAACTGGGACATCCTGGAGGCGTCGTTCCTGCGCAACATGGAACGGTTCCTCGACAAACACCGCGAGCCGGAGATCGAGATCGGCGTACGGCTGGTCGCCAAGTTCCGCGTACTGGACTGGTCGGACTGTCAGGGCGAGTTGCTGGAGTGGACCCGCAAGGCACACGGCCTGGACGTCTCCGGCGAGATCGCGTACGCCCTGCGGAACAGCGAGCCCGGCGAGCGGGTGGCGGTGTTCGGCTGCGGGGCAGCGGTTCCCGCCACGGTCGCACCGGCCGTGCTGCTGGACTTCGACCGCGAACTGCTCGACGCGGCGTTGGCCGACGGGCGGCACACCGGCTACCACGCGGTCGGGCTACTGACGCCGCTGCCGGACCAGTCGGTGGACACCGTCGTGATCACCTCACGCCTGTCCGGCCTGCGCACCGAATGGAACACCGACCTGCTCGCGGAGGCCCACCGGATCGGCCGCCGCGTGATCGACGCCGGCGACTGGTGAGGCCGGGCGCGGCCCGTACCCAGCCGGGGTTCCGACCGGGTACGGGTTCGCGTCGTCACCGGTACGCGGCCGCCTGGATGCCGAACAGTTCGGCGTAGAGCCCGCCGTTGGCCATCAGCGCGTCGTGCGGACCGGACTCGACCACCCGACCGTCCCGGACCACCACGATGAGGTCGGCCATCCGTACGGTGGAGAACCGGTGCGAGACGAAGAGGGTGATCGTCCCCGTCGTCGCCGCGGCGAGCCGGGCCTGCTCGGCGTACCGCTCGAACAGCGCGTGCTCGGCCTCCGGGTCGAGTGCGGAGGTCGGCTCGTCGAGCACGAGCAGCAGCGGGGTCGGCCGCATGAGTGCCCGGCCCAGCGCCACCTTCTGCCACTGCCCACCGGAGAGTTCCGCGCCGTCGGCGTACGACTTGCCGAGTTGGGTACGCACACCGTCGGTGAGCTGCTCCAGTACGCCGGTGGCGTGCGCCCGGTCCAGCGCGTCGCGTACCGCCTCCTCCGACGACACCCGGGGCAGGTCGCCGACGCCCACCGCGTGCTGCACCGTCAACTCGTACCGGACGAAGTCCTGGAAACCGGCGGCGATCCGCTCCCGCCACTGCTCGACCGGCACCCGGCGCAGGTCCGTACCGTCCAGCAGGACCTGGCCGGACGTCGGCTGGTAGAAGCCGCAGAGCAGCTTGACCAGGCTGGTCTTCCCGGCCCCGTTCTCGCCGACGATGGCGACCGTGGCGCCGGCCGGCAGGGTGAGGTCGACGTCGCGCAGCGCGTAGGTGTCCGTCCCCGGGTAGGCGAAGCTCACCCCCTGCAACGTCAGCCCGGTGGACAGTCGCGCGGGCGGAGCCTGGTCCGCGGGCAGCGGCTCGTCGGGGGTGACCGAGGCCCGCAGGCCGGCGAGCCGGCGGTACGCGCTGGACATCCGCTGCAGGTCGCGCAACAGGCTCACCGCCGCGCTCACCTGCTGGTTCACCTGGACCGCGAGGGTCAGTACGAGCACCACGTCGCCCACCCCGCGCCGCCCGACGATGGTGTCCCGTACGACGAGCAGCACCGCACCGACGTACGCCAGCGCGAACACGACCTGACCCGCCGCCCGGATCCAGGTGGCCATCGCGTGCCCGCGCCACAGGCCGTCGGTGGCGCCCTGCCACAGCTCGGTGTGGCGGCGCAGCAGCTCGTCGCGCAGCCCGAAGACCCGCAGCTCACCGGCGAACTGGGCGGAGGTGGAGAGCTGGAACAGGTGCAGCGCGCCCCGGGTCTGCTCGGCCGTGCGCGTCTTGGTCCGGTCCAGGATCCGTTCGGCGATCCGTCCCGTGACCAGCGGTGGTATGGCGGCGAGCGGCAGCAGGAGCAGCCACGGGTTCGCCGTGGCGAGCAGGATCGCGGTGAGCACCACCGCCAGCGCGAGGCCGAGGCTGTTGAGCAGTGCCTCCAGCCCGGCCTGGTACTGCCTGCTCTCCTGGGCCAGTACGGTCAGCGCGTCGGCCTGTTCGTGCCGCTCGTGGTGTTCGATGCCGGGCGAGCCGTTGGAAACCGCGATGAGCTGCTCGTCGAAGTCGAGCTCGGCGAGTTCGGACAGCTCGAAGTAGGCGATGTGGGCGAAGTGGGCGAAGGTCAGGCTCATGATGGCGAGCACCGCGACGATGCTTCCGGCCACCGCGGCCTCGGCGGCCCGACCGGCGAAGATGTCGTCCGCCATCCGGCCGAGCGCCGCGGCGAGCAGCGGTGCCGCCGCGGCACCGCTGACCATCAGCAGCACCGAGATGATCGTCTTGCGCCGGTCCATCCGCCAGGCGGTGGTCAGCATGTTCCACGACCCGGCGAGCACGTCTCTCACTCCACCACCGCCTCGATCTTGTCGGCGCGGGCGTCGGTGAACCGGTCGCCCTGCAGTCGGAACAGTTCGGCGTAGCGCCCGTCCTCGGCCAGCAGCGTCTCGTGGCTGCCCTGTTCCAGGACTCGACCCTGTTCGAGCACCACGATCAGGTCGGCGTGGCGCACGGTGGAGAACCGGTGCGAGATCAGCAGCGTGGTCGCGCTCTCGGTGAGCCGGGCGAACTCGTCGAAGAAGTGCGCCTCGGCCCGGATGTCGAGGCTCGCGGTCGGTTCGTCGAGCACCAGTACGCGCGCACCGTGCCGCAGCGCGAACAGCGCGCGGGCCAGCGCGACCCGCTGCCACTGGCCGCCGGAGAGTTCGGCCCCGCCGGACAGGTGGCGGGCCAGCGGGGTGTCCAGTCCACGGGGCAGCCGGTCCAGGGCGTCGACGATGCCGACGTCGGCCGCGGCGGCCCGGATTCCGGGCGAGTCGTCGAGGTGCCCGACGGCGCCGTACGCGATGTTGTCGGCGGCGCTCGCCTCGTACCGGGCGAACTGCTGGAAGATGACGCCGAGCCGGGTACGCCACTGCTCGATCGGGTACGACCGGATGTCCACCCCGTCAACGCGTACGGTGCCGCTCGTCGGCTCGTACAGCCGGGCGAGCAACTTGACCAGCGTGGTCTTGCCGGCACCGTTGAGCCCGACGATCGCGGTGCAGGCCCCGACCGGGATCCTCAAGTCCAGCCCCTCGAAGACCGGCCGGTCCTGGCCGGGGTAGCGGAACGTCACGTTGTCGAAGTGGATCGTGCCCTGTGGCTCCGGCACCGTACGCCCGGTCGGGCCGACGTCGGATCCGGCCTGCGGCCCGGGTGTGACAGCGGGGTAGCCGCGCACGCTGCCGGCGAAGCGCTGCACGGCGTCGTAGGCGAGCATGCCGATGGTGGTCTGCAGGTCGGACTCGGGGTAGTACTCCCCCAACCGCAACGCCGCCAGTGCCGACTGCACCACCAGCGCGAACGTGACCAGCGAGAACGTCTCCGTCGAGGCGGACCCGATCGCCGCGAACACGGCGACGGTGACCAGCAGCCCCCAGGTGGCGAACCAGACGAACGGCCACATGTAGACATGGCGGCGTGCCGACCACATCGGTTTCAGGAACTCGATGGTGACCTGGCGTAGCCGCTGTCCCAGCCAGTTGGCCAGGCCGAAGATGCGGATCTCCTTGCCGGCTGCCGGCTGGATGGCGAGCTGCCGCAGGTACTCGATCTCACGCTCGTACGCGTCGAGCGTGATCCGCTTGCGCGCGTACCTGCGCAGGCCGCCGCGTTGGCCGTAGCGGAACATCAGCACGGTGACGGTCAGCCCGGCGGCGGCGAGCCAGGAGAAGGCCACCCCGATCACCACGGCGTAGCCGAGGAGTTGCAGATACTTCGGGATCAGTGCCAGTGCGCCGGCGCACGCCTGCCCCGGACTCTGCACCCCGAACTGCAGCTCGGTGGCGGCCAACCGCAGCTCGCCCAGCACCCGCTGGTCCTCCAGCGGCGCGATCCCCGGGCTGCTCAGCGATGCCGACATCAGCTCGCGGAACATCTGCCCGTCGATCCGGCGGGCGACCAGCTCGGACAGCGAGGTCACCAGCGGGGCGAGGATCTGCTGGCCGACGAACGCGGCGGCGCCGAGCACGAAGACCGTGACCAGCGACCGCCACGCCGACGAGGACAGCCCACCCTCGACGGCCGCCGGCACCCGGCCGAGCACGACACTCGTCGCGATGACGAAGGCGACGGGCAGCGCGCCGAGCACGACGTTGACCAGCACCAGGCCGCCGACCAGCCCGGCACCGGCCCGCCGGGACAGCCGCAGGATGGCGATCCTGGCCGCGACCAGCTCGCGCAACGTCTCCGGAGGCAGCGCTTCGCTCACCTGGATACGCCCTGCGCCAGGTAGTCCGCGCAGCTCGGCAGCCCGCGTTCGACGATGATGTCGTTGATGTTGAATGGGTGGATGTCCGGGCTGCCCTGCATCAACGCGGCGATCGGGGTGCCGTACTTGCGGGCGATGTACTGGTAGTTGCCCGCCGCGGCCTCCTCGTTCTTGTCGAAGTCCTTGTGGTGCGGGTAGTGGATGGCGCTGGCGTCGCGGGCGAGGACGAACCGGGCACCGGCCCGGTGCAGGCGGTACGCGAGGTCGATGTCCTCGCCACCCCAGCTCTGGAACACCTCGTCGAACAGGCCGACCTCACGCAGTTCCGCCGTACGCGCGGAGACGTTGCACGTCCACCAGATGACCCACGGCGCCGGCAGGTCGTTGAACTCGTCGGTGTGCTGCTCGTAGAAGATCTCCCGCAGGTCGAGCCAGCGCTGCTCCGCCGCGAACCGGGCGATCGTCGCGTCCGGGTCGCGTACGTCGATGTCCTTGCGCATCTGCTCGGCGTCCTCGTCGGTCACGTCGAAGCAGTAGACGTAACCGGTGACCGCGACCGGGCCGGTGACGCTGTCCAGGGCCGCCACGTGCGCGGCCACGCAGCCGGAGTGCAGCAGCACCCCGGCGTCGACGAAAACGCACCGCTCAGAGCGCGCGTTGCGGATGCCGACGTTGCGCGCCTTCGCCACCCGCCAGCCCTCGTCGGGCTGGAAGAAGTAGCGCAGGTTGAGCCGGTCGGAGAAGGTCTCGACCAGGCTCCTGGTCCCGTCACTGGACCCGTCGTCGATGACCAGGACCTCGAACCGGTCGAGCGGCAGGTTCTGCCGGGTGAGCGACTCCAGGGTGTGGCGCAGCATCTCCTCCCGGTTGTAGGTGGAGACGATGACGCTGCATTCCAGGGCATCGGTCACGGCTGTTCCTCGATCAGGTGGGGGGCGTACTTGTCGTGGTGGCGCAGCCACCCGTTCATCTCCTCGAGCCGCGGCTTGCCCTGCGGGGTGAAGTCGAGCAGGGTGTCGGTGCCGTGCAGCACGGTCGGGCCGTCGCTGTAACCGGAGTACGTGTGGTAGACCGTGCCGTTCTGCTGGACGAAGACACTCAGGCCGCTCTGCTCACCCTGGGTCACCCACTCCTCGCCGTTGCGGACGAGGGTCTCCTTGTCCTGGTAGTTGTACTCGACCGGGGCGACGTCCTCGTCCTGGGTGACGTGGAAGTCGTAGTTGAAGTCGCTGCCGAACGACGAGTACCACGGCATCGTCCAGCCCATCCGGGACCTGAACTGCTCGATCTTGGCGTACGGCGCACGGGAGACGAGCGCGAACGTGGTGTCCCTGCGGTGCAGGTGGGTCAGGTTGCCGATGCTGTCCACCAGGTACGAGCAGAACTTGCAGCCGGCGTCCCAGGCGGGGTCGAACATGAAGTGGTACACGACCAACTGGCCGCGTCCCTCGAAGAGCGCCGGCAGGGTCACCTTGCCGTCCGGCCCCTCGAACACGTACTCCTTGTCGACCTCGACCACCGGCAGCGCCTGCCGCTCCGCGCTGACCTCGGCCAGCGCCCGCGCGGCCTGCTCCTCGTTGGCGAGCAGCCGTTTGCGGGCCGCCAACCAGGCGTCCCTCGATACCACTTGGATGTCACCCATACCGGTTCCCCTTCTCGACGTGCCTCCCGGTGGAGGCTCCGTAGATAGGTCGGAGCGAAGGACCGGTTGGCGACGTGCCTGCGGTTGAATTTTTTGCCGTGGATCTGCGGCCCGGGGCGCGCCGCGCGCGGTCGCGCCCCGGGCCGACGAAATCAGATGTACGACGTGTTGGGGTCCAGCCCGCACAACACCCGCCCGTACACCTCCATGTTGGTGTTCGGGTGCATGAGCGCGTGCAGGTTGAGCGTCTGGATGTCCCGCTCGATGCGTTGGATCGGCACGTCGGCGTAAACCGACGAACCGCCGCTGGCCGTGTTGAGGATGTCGACCGCCTGCTTGGCGAGGCTGAACACCCGGCCCAGCGCGGCGCGGGCGCTGGCTCGCTCGATCAGGCTCCACGGCTGCGCGCTGACCGTCTTGGCGTCGAGGCTGGTCACCAGCCGGGTCGCGTGGAAGTCCGCCTCGTCGATCAGCATCGTCGCCTCGGCGAGTTGGAAGTGGGTCAGCGGTGCCTCCCGCTGGCTGGCGTACTCGGTGTAGGTGATCTTCTTGCCGGGCAGCCGCTCCATGAAGTTGTCCCTGGCCGCACGGGCGAGGCCGACCGCGGTGCCGGCGAACGAGGCACACCCGGTCGCGATCATCGGCGACCGGTACAACGGCAGCTCGGCGTTGGCGGCCGAGGCGTACTGCCCCTGCAGGATCGAAGCCATGGGCAGGACCCGCTCGGCGGGGACGAACACGTCCCGGGCGACGGTGGTGACGCTCCCGGTCCCCCGCAGCCCCGCGGTGAACCAGTCGTCGACGATCTCCAGGTCCGACAGCGGCACGACGGCCATCACCGGCCACTGGCCCGCCCCGTCCGGGGTGGGAGCCATGGCGATCACGAGCTGCCACTGGCTGTGCCGAGCGCCGCTGATGAAGCGCCACTGGCCGTCGACCACGAAGCCGCCGTCGCGCGGCACCGCCAGCGCGGTCGGGCTGAGCACCCCGCAGACCCGGGCGTCCGGGGTGGAGAAGACCTCGTCCTGCACCTGGTCCGGGAACAGCCCGGTCAGCCAGGCACACATCGACCAGACCGCGCTGTTCCAGGACGCGGATCCGTCGCCGAGTCCCACCTGGGCGACCACCTGGTACATGGTGGCCGCGTTCGACTCGTAGCCGCCGTAGCGGGTCGGCACCCGCATCCGGTAGACACCGGCGGCGCCGAGCGCTTCCAGCACCTCGTCGTGCAGGCGCCTGTTCTCGTCCGTCCAACGTGCGTGCGTACGGAGGACGGGTACGGCCTCCGCGACACGGGTCAGCAGGTCCGTGTCGGATCGGGGTTGGGTGGTCAGCGTCATTGTGTCCTCCGAAGGTCGTGGCGACGCCGCGGGTCGACGTACGTTCTGTCGGGGTCCCGGTCGGCCGGAGCGCCCAGTTGACGATTGTGGACGCATCGGTGCCCGAGAGGGGGACCGCGAGGCCGGCAACCCGCCGATTTTTCGGGATACGACACTGTCCCGGGTCGATCGCCACCTAATGGATCATCCCGCCAATGGAGTGTCGACCTCACCACCGCCCGACCCGACCACGCAATCTGCTCCTTGGTCGCTCAGGCGGCCTGCTCGGGCTGTTTTTCCCTGCTCCGAGCCTTGCAATGCCAGCGGTGACCTGGCACCTTCAAGCGTGCGATCTCCGGGTGTTCGTCCCACCTTGCGCGGTCCGCCCAGTGAGTCCCTTACGGACGCAGACGCCCGCCGACCGCGTGGGTGGCTGGTACATTCCTGTCGGTTACCGGTGCTCGAAGAGGTGGGACGGACATTGAAGTACCTGCTGATGGTCTGCGTTGACGAGTCGATCGAGCTGACCCCCGAGGAAGACGCCGCCGAAATGGAGGCCGTCGGCGCCTGGGTCCGGGAAATGGACGCCCGTGGTGTACGCGTACTGGGCGATCGTCTGCGCCCGGTCAGTGATGCCACCTCGATCCAATTGCGAGGCGGCGACCTGTTGATCTCCGACGGTCCGTTCGCCGAGACGAAGGAGCAGATGGCGGGCTTCGATGTGATCGAGTGCGCCGACCTGAAGGAGGCGATCGAGGTGGCGTCGAAGCACCCGGGAGCCAAGCAGGGCACCATCGAGCTGCGGCCGTTCTGGCCGGAGGAGTGACCGCGAGCCGACCAGCTCAGCCGCCGGCCGCCCCGACGGTGTCGACGACCACCCTGGTGGCGCGTTCCTCCAGATAGCGCCGCTCCAGCACGTTTGTCGTGAGGCGGGCGGCCAGGGCATAGGCGGATCGCGCCGCCTCCTGCTCGCCCGCCATCTCCAGCAGGTGCGCGCGGGTCGCCTCCAGGCGATGGTGTCCGGCCAACCGGTCGTCCGCGGTCAGGCTCTGCAGCAGGCCGAGCGCCGCACGTGGCCCGTGCACCATCCCCACCGCCACCGCGCGGTTGAGTGCCACCATCGGGCCGGGCGCCATCCGTTGCAGCAGGTCGTACAGGCCGAGGATCTGCGGCCAGTCGGTGTCCTGCGCCCGCGTCGCCTCGGCGTGCACGGCGGCGATCGCCGCCTGCAACTGGAACGGCCCGGCCGACCCGCGTGGCAGCGTACGGGTCACCAGCGCCACTCCCTCCCGTACGGCCGCTTGGTCCCACCGGCTGCGGTCCTGTTCGTCCAGTGGGATCAGGCTGCCGTCCGGCCGGGTACGCGCCGGGCGGCGGGCATCGGTGAGCAGCATCAGCGCGAGCAGGCCGGCCACCTCGCCGTCGTCCGGCTGTAGCCGGTGCAGTTCGCGGGTGAGCCGGATCGCCTCGCCGGTCAGGTCGTCGCGCTGCAACTGCGGGCCCGAGGTGGTGGTGTACCCCTCGTTGAAGATCAGGTAAAGCACGTGCAGGACAACCCGCAGCCGGGCCGGCCGCTCCTGCTCGGGAGGCAGCTCGAACGGGACACCGCTGGCCCTGATCCGCTGTTTGGCCCGGCTGATGCGCTGTTTCATGGTGGGCTCGGCGGTCAGGAACGCGCGGGCGATCTGCTCGGTGGACAGGCCACCGACCGCGCGCAGCGTCAGGGCGGCCTGGGAGGCGGGTGACAGCGACGGGTGGCAGCACATGAAGAGCAGGATCAGAGTGTCGTCGGAGTTCGGCGGTTGGTCCGCGTCCGGTCCCGGTACCCACTGCCGGTCCGACGGCTGCAATGCCGCGTCCGTCACCTCACGGCGACGGCGGGCCACCTCGCTGCGGTACTGGTCGGTGAGCCGACGCGAGGCGACCGTGATCAACCAGCCCGCGGGGTTGTCGGGCACGCCGTCCGCGGACCACTGAAGAGCCGCCGCGAGCAGCGCGTCCTGGACCGCGTCCTCGCACGTGTCGATGCCGCCGTGACGCCGGACCAACGTGCCGAGAACCTGCGGCGCCAGCCGACGGAGCAGATCGTCGACCTCGTCATCGGTCTTCATCGTCCCATCATGCAACGCCGGCACGGCGCACCCTCGGAGGTGCTGGTCACAAAACGCGCTGGCTACCGTGAAGCGAACGAGCGATCAAGACGCGCCTGTGCGAAAGGCGTGGTTTCGCGCCGCTGACGTGCGAACTCTTCGGCGTACCTGGGAGCAGAGGAGTGCCTGATGGAGCCGTTCCGCATCGAGATTCCCCAGGACGCCCTCGACGACCTGCGGCGTCGGCTGGCGGCCACCCGGTGGCCGGACCAGGTGCCCGGTAGCTGGGAGCGCGGGGTGCCGCTGGACTACCTGAGGGAGCTGGCGGAGTACTGGCGGACGAGCTACGACTGGCGGGCGGCCGAGGCGCGGCTGAACGAGCTGCCGCAGTTCGTCACCGAGATCGACGGCACCAACGTGCACTTCGTCCACGTCCGCTCGCCCGAGGCGGACGCCGTACCGCTGATCATCAGCCACGCGTGGCCGGGATCCATGGTGGAGTTCCTCGACGTCGTCGGCCCGCTGACCGACCCGCGGGCCCACGGCGGCGACCCGGCGGAAGCCTTCCACGTGGTCATCCCCTCCATTCCGGGCTTCGGTTTCTCCGGCCCGACCGCCGGACCCGGCTGGGGCATCGACCGCATCGCCGCCGCGTGGGCGGAGCTGATGCGCCGCCTCGGCTACGACCGCTACATCCCGCAGGGCGGCGACATCGGCAACTGGATCACGCTGGCCCTGTCCGGGTCGGACCCCGACCACATCCTCGGTACGCACCTGAACTTCCTGATCACGCCACCGCCCGCGGACCCGGCCGAGCTGGCGGGGCTGACCGAGGTGGAACTCGCCCGGCTCGACCTGCTCCCCGTCTTCCTCGGTGACCTCTCCGGGTACATGCAGATCCAGGCCACCCGGCCGCAGACGCTGGCGTACGGCCTGACCGACTCACCGGTCGGGCAGCTCGCCTGGATCATCGAGAAGTACTGGGAGTGGACCGACTCGGCCAAGTCCCCCGAGGACGCGGTCGACCGGGACAGGCTGCTCACCAACGTGATGATCTACTGGTTGACGGCGACCGCCGGCTCCTCCGCCGGGTTCTACTACGAGATGGCCGACCGGCTACCGACCGCCGTGCCGCCACCGCCGACGCCACCACCACTGCCGGTACGCCTCGGGGTGGCGGTCTTCCCGCGCGACCTGGCCCAGCCCGTACGGCACTTCGCCGACCAGGCGTTCCCGAACATCGTGCACTGGAGCGAGTACGACCGGGGCGGCCACTTCGCCGCCCTGGAGCAGCCCGAACTGTTCGTCGCCGACCTGCGGAAGTTCCGCAGGACACTGACCCGGTAGCCGTTCGGCGACGGTCCCGAGGACAGGGATCCTCAGGGGTTCGGCTCTTCGGCCTCGACGAGCCGGGCGAGGTTCGCCAGGGCCATCCGCGTACCGGTCTCGTTGTCGGCGGGCGAGACGCCCTGCGGAATGCCCTCGTGCGTGATCCGCACCTCGGTGCCACCGTCGGCGTCGACCAGCGTGGTGGTCATCGTCATGCTGCCGCCCATCGCCGGGTCGGCGGTCTCGAACTCGAACACCTCGACCACCTGCTCGTCCGGCACGAGCCGGAGGAAATGCCCGTGGTACGTGTCGGTGTGCGCCGCCGACTTGCCCACGCCGTCGGACGTGTCGTAGGTGAGCGAGACGCGAAACCGGCCGCCCTCCCTGGCCTCGAACTCGTGCACGTGGCTGCTCATCCCGGCCGGAACCCGCCACCTCGCGATCGCGTCCGCATCCAACAACGCCCGGTAGACGGCCGGTCGCGGAGCCCTGACATGCTGCGATACGTACGTCGAGTGCATGGGTCGAACATAGTGTCGGCGGCTCGATCACGGGGTCGCGGCCAGGCCGAGAAGTTCGAGGTAGTTGTCGATGAACAGGTCGCCCTTGATGTCCGAGGTGGGTCCGGCGTCGAGAACGCCGACTTCGGGTGCGTACGAGACGCCGCCCTTGGGGCCGAGCGGGAGGACGATGGCATCCGCCGCGGGTCGGTAGGTGATCATGTCGATGCCGCCTCCGATCAGGGTACGGATGTTGGCGGCCACCACCTCGGCGTGCCGCTGGGCGGCACGGGCCATCTTCAGCTCGGGCACCGCGGTGATGTCCCCGACCGCGAACACGGTGTCCTGGCCGTGCAGCCGCAACTCCGAGGTGACGGCAAGCAGGTTGTCGGGCCGCTGGGCCACGCGCAGTTCGTCGGCGAGGTAGCCGCTGTCGACGCGCACCCCGTGGCAGGGGAACCAGATGTCCGCGGTGATCTCCACCCCGGATTCGGTCGTCACGGTGACGGTGGCCGCCCGACCCGGCTCCGATCGGGGCAGTTCGCGCAACGACGTACCGAGCAGGACCTCGACGCCGAGTTGGTCGAGCTGGGTGCGCAGGATCGACCGGAACTCGTCCGGGAACCGTCCGGAGACGAGATCCGTGCCGGGGTCCACGACCGTGACGGTCTTCTCCGGCCACATCGATTTGATCTCGCCCGCGAACTCCAGTCCCACCGGTCCGGCGCCGAGCAGCAGCACCCGTCGGGCCTGGCCCAACGCGTGGTGGGTGGCCCCGAGCTTCGACCTGGCCCCGGCACTGTCCTCGACATCGATCTTGGCGGGGTACGGATAGGCCGTCCCCGTCGCGAGCACGACGTAGTCAGCCCCGACCACCTCTCCGGAGCCGAGTTCGACCGCGTTCGCGGACACCCGTACCGCTCGATCGTGGCGCACCCGTCCACGGGTCAGCAGCCGGTCGTACGGGAGGAAGATCCGGTCCGCCCAGTCCGGGTCCACTGCCGCGCGCAACGCGGCGACGGTGTGTACGAACGTGTCGCGGGGCTCGACCAGGACCACGTCGGCGACGTCGTCCAGCGCCTTCGCCACCGTGATGCCGCCGTACCCGCCGCCCACCACGACCACTGTTGGAACCACAGCACACCTCCGGGACGAGTCACTAGGTGGCCCGGGAAGGCCACGCCCTCACCCTGGCGACGCCCGCGACGACCAGCCAGACCGAGCCGAGGGTGGTAGCGGCAGGGATACGGTCCGACGCCCGGCGGCTGTTAGGTTCGGAAGGTGAGCGACAACGAGCTGGGTATGTTCCTGCGTATCCGCCGTGAGACCGTCACGCCGGCCCAGGTGGGACTGCCCGCCGGAAGCCGTCGCCGTACGCCGGGGCTCCGCCGCTCGGAGGTCGCGGTGCTGGCCGGCGTCAGCGTGGAGTACGTGACCCGGCTCGAGCAGGGGCACGACCGGCGGCCCTCCGCGCAGGTGCTGTCGGCCCTGGCCGACGCGCTTGCGCTGACCGGACGGGAACGAGTCCACCTGCACCGCCTCGCCAAGGGGGTCGAGGGCGGTTTCACCTGCCGGGGCGACGCGGCGCCGGTGCGCACCGTACGGCCCACCGTGCAGGGCCTGATCGACCACCTCGAGCCCGCGCCCGCCGTACTGCTCAACCACGTGAGCGAGGTGCTCGCCTGCACGGCCGGGTATCGGCGGTTGGCGGGACCAATCGGCCTGCTGGACGGAACACCACCGAACCTCGCCCGGTTCGTCTTCACCGACGACCGGGCCCGCGCCGCGTACCCCGACTGGGACCACGTCGCCGACGAACACGTCGCCGCGCTCAAGCAGGGGCCGTTCCGGTTGGACCAGGCCGTGGCGGAACTCGCGGACGAGTTGACCATCACCGCGGGCGAGTCGTTCACCCGCCGCGCGGGCACCGTACCCGGGCTACCGAGGTCCAGCGGGATCGTGCGGCTGGTCCACCCCGAAGCCGGTGAGCTGCGGCTGGCCTACGAGACGCTCGAACTTCCCGTGGACGACAACCAGCGGCTGATCGTGTACCTTCCCGCCGACGCGGCGACGACCGCCGCACTCGACCGACTCGACCGCGCAGGCGTACGCACGCTGCGCGCCGTGGCCAGCTGACCAGCAGCGGAATGCTGTAAACCCCGTAGGACAGGACGAACCATGCCGCAGTACGCAACACCGACCATGGACGGCACCGCCGAGGTGCGTCCAGTGCTCGCGCGGTGACCTCGGTCCAACGGGCGGTCGACGAAGCGCACCGCCGCGACTGGGCCAACGTGCTCGCCGCGACGGTTCGCCTCACCCGTGATCTCGACCTGGCCGAGGAGTGCGTGCAGGACGCGTACGTCGCCGCGCTCGACACATGGACACGCACGGGCGTACCGAACAGTCCGGGAGCCTGGCTGACGACCACGGCAAAGCACAAGGCGCTCGACGCGCTGCGCCGGGCCAGCACGCTCCGGTCGAAGTTGCACCTGCTGGTGGAGCCGGTGGAGGCCGAGCCGGAACTCGCCGACCCGGTGGCCCACGAGGACCCGCTGCGCCTGCTCTTCCTCTGCTGTCACCCCGCGCTGGCGACCGAGGCCCAGGTCGCGCTCACCCTGCGGCTGGTCTGCGGCGTGGTGACCCCGGACATCGCGCGAGCCTTCCTGGTCTCCGAGACGACCATGGCAGCCCGGATCACCCGGGCGAAGAAGAAGATCACCACGGCCCGGATCCCCTTCCGGATGCCCGCACCGGACGAGCTGTCACAGCGCCTGGACGGCGTCCTCACCACGATCCACCTGCTCTTCACCACCGGCCACACGGCACCGAGCGGGCCCACGCTGACCAGGGACGACATCGCCGAGCGCGCGCTCGACCTGGCCCGGCTGCTACGCGACCTGATGCCGCAGGAGCGCGAGGTCAAGGGGCTGCTCGCGTTGCTGCTGGCCAACCATGCCCGGCGGGCCACCCGTACCGGGGCGGACGGGCGCCTGCTGCTGCTGGAGGAACAGGACCGGTCGGCCTGGGACCGGCAGAGTATCGCCGAAGCACACGAACTGGTGCTGGAAGCACTCGACGGCGGGAACCCGGGCCGGTTCGTCCTGCAGGCAGCCATCGCCGCCCTGCACGCCGCCGCGGCGACGTACGACAGCACGGACTGGGGTCAGATCCTGGTGCTCTACGACGAGTTGCTGCGGGTGTGGCCGTCGCCGGTGGTGGCGCTCAACCGGGCCGTGCCGGTGGCGATGGTCCGTGGACCGGCGGTCGCGCTGGCCGAGGTCGAAGCCCTCGAAGACAGCGAGGCGCTGGCCCGCTACCACTACCTGCCGGCGATCAGGGCCGACCTGCTGCGTCGGCTGGGCCGGAACACCGAGGCCGCCGCCGAGTACGAACGCGCCATCGCGCTGGTCGACAACTCCGCCGAGCGCGCCTTCCTCGCCGGCCGGCTCGCCGAGACGGCCGGCGAACCGGAAGCTCGACGTCGACCCGGCCTGGGCTCAGTAGTAGCCCGTCTCCCCGTCGAGCAACTCACGGATGGTGTCGAGGTGACCCGCGTGGCGAGCGGTTTCCTCCACCATGTGGATCACCATCCACCGCAGGGACGCCTCGGCTGACCGGAAATCCGGGTGGCGGCCCACCTCGTCCAGCGAGTGGGCCGCGATGATCTCGTTGGAGATGGCGCACTGCCGCTCGTAGTCGGCCAGGAGCTGGCTCAGCGGGATGCCGTCGACCATCATGTCGGCGTCCTCGGGTTCCTCCTGGAACTGGGGGCCTTCGGCCGGCCGCCCCAGGAAGAGGACCTCGAACCAGGTCTGCTCGACCCAGCGCAGGTGGGAGACCACACCCGCCACCGTCATCAGGGGCGAGGTCGGCAGGACGGACCGGTGGGCGTCCACCTCGGACAGTCCCTCGCACTTGTAGTGGATGATCGCGCGCTGCATGTCGTACCAGCCGACAAGCTGGGTCCGCTCGTCGGCCACGAACGGGGGACGGATCCGGGCTGGGGACATGGACCGGCACGCTACCCGAGCCGTACGCGTACCGCGCGGGAGTTTCCGGCGCGGTGCGTGACCGCTCCTACGCCCGACAACAACCAAGGAACAGCACTCGACTTTTTGCATGGTTCTGCTAATTATTTGCGTACCGTTGTGAGATTTTCTACGCTCGGCGGCGTGACTGCTGTCCTCGTGGAGGCTGCCGGCCTCGTCAAGCGCTACCCGCCCCGCGACCGTCGATCCGCGAGCTTCACCGCGGTGGACGGCATCGACTTCACCCTGCACCGGGGCCAGGCGTTCGGCTTCCTCGGTCCGAACGGCGCCGGCAAGTCGTCCACCATGCGGATGATCGCGTGCGTCTCCCCGCCGACGGCCGGCACGTTGCGCGTACTCGGGATGGACCCGCGTACGGACGGGCGCCGGATCCGGGCCCGGCTGGGCGTCGTACCCCAGGACGACGCCCTGGACCGGGAGCTGACCGTACGGGAGAACCTGCTCATCTACGGCCGCTACTTCGGACTGCCGAAACAGGTCATCGCCGAACGCACCGAGCGGCTGCTGGAGTTCGCCCAACTCGACCAGCGCGGGGCGGAACGGGTGGAGGCGCTCTCCGGCGGCATGCGCCGACGGCTCACCATCGCCCGGTCCCTCGTCAACGAACCCGAGATCCTGCTGCTCGACGAGCCCACCACCGGGCTGGACCCGCAGGCCCGGCACATCCTCTGGGACCGCCTGTTCCGGCTCAAACAACAGGGAGTGAGCCTGATCCTCACCACCCACTACATGGACGAAGCCGAGCAGCTCTGCGACCGGCTCGTGGTGATGGACAAGGGCCGGATCGTGGCCGAGGGATCACCCGCCGAGCTGATCGCCGCCCACTCGACCCGGGAGGTCCTCGAACTGCGGTTCGGCACCGGCGAGCAGGGCACCGCGCTGGAGAAGCTGCGCGACGAGGGCGTCCGCGACCGGTTGGAGGCACTGCCCGACCGGCTGCTCTGGTACACCGACGAGGGCGATGCCGCGCTGGCCTCCGTACACCGGTTGGGTTTGCGACCGGTCACGGCCATGGTGCGACGGGCGAGCCTGGAGGACGTCTTCCTCGCCCTGACCGGCCGGACGCTGGTGGACTGAGATGGCCACCGAAACCCTCGCCCCGCCGCTCGGCGACCCGACCACGAACACCGGCATGGCGTTGCGCGCCTACCGGTACTGGACGTTGCGTTACCGGCGGACCTGGCGCGGCACCATCGTCATCAGCGTCGCCAATCCACTGCTGTTCCTGGTCGCGATGGGGCTGGGACTGGGCCGGTTGATCGGCCCCGACACGGCCGTCCTCGGCGGCGTCGGTTACCTCGCCTTCTTCGCGCCCGGCATGCTCGCCGCGGCGTCGATGCAGAACGGGATCATCGAGGCCGCCTTCCCGGTCGCCTGGAGCCGCCGGCCGGGCGGCGCCTACCCGGTCGCGGCCGGAACACCGCTGGAGCCGGAGGACATCCTCCACGGCCACCTGCTGTTCATGACCCTGCGGGTGCTGACGAGCGCCGCGGCGTTCCTGCTGGTGATGGTCGCGTTCGGGGCCGCGATGTCGCCACTGGTCGCGCTGGCCCTGCCGGCGGCAACGCTGACCGGGATGGCGTTCGCCCTCCCGTCGGCCGCCTGGGCGGTGACGCTGACCGACGTCGGTCCGGTCGGCAGCATCTTCAAGTGGGTCGTCATGCCGCTCTACCTCTTCTCCGGCACCTTCTTCGCGGTCGAGCAGCTACCGGAGGTGCTGCGACCGGTCGTCTACGTCACCCCGCTGTGGCACGGCGTCGACCTCTGCCGCACGTTGAGCCTCGGTACAGCCACCTGGCCGACCAGCCTGGTGCACATCGCCTACCTGGCCGCCCTGACCTGCGTCGGTTACCTCGTCGCCCGCCGCAACTACCGACGTCACCTGCACGCCTAGGGAGCCGACCGTGTCGTCCGCACACCTGATCGTCCTGCGCCACCTGTGGGTGCTGCGCCACGGGCGGCCGTGGAACCTCGTCGTCAACGGCATCTTCGAACCGTTCCTCTACCTGCTCTCGGTCGGCATCGGCATCGGCCAACTCGTCGACGACGGCGCGACCGGCGGGGCGGCCAGCCGGTACGCGGCCTTCGTCGCCCCGGCCCTGCTCGCCACCTCGGCGATGAACAGTGCCGTGAACGAGACCACCAACAACGCGTGGTGGCGGGTACGTTTCGACAAGCTCTACGACGCGATCGTGACCACCCCGATGCGGATCGCCGACATCGCGGTCGGCGAGATCGCCGCCTCGGTGCTGCGCAGCACGCTCTCGGCCACCTGCTTCTTCCTCGTCATCGTCGCGCTCGGCATGGTGCACTCGTGGTGGGCGGTGCTGGCCGTACCGGCGGCGGTGCTGATCGCCTTCGCGTTCTCGGCCGCCGGGCTCGCCGCCGCGACGTACATCCGCGACCCGCACCACCACCAGTACCTGCAACTGTGCATGCTGCCGATGTTCCTGTTCGCGACGACGTTCTACCCGCTGTCGGTCTACCCGACCGGGGTGCAGCCGGTCGTCGCGGCGCTGCCGCTCTACCAGAGCATCGAGCTGCTGCGGGGACTCACCACGGGTCAGCTCGGGCTCGGCATGGTCGGCGCGACCGCGTACCTGCTGGTGATGGGGGTCGGCGGGGTGTGGCTGGCCAACCGCCGACTGAGCGGCATGCTGCTGACCTGATGCCGCCGTCTGGTAGCCGTGACCAGGAAAAAGGTCGGGCTAAACTCGGCGGGGACGGTTCTACGCAGGCAGGTGAGTCCGATGTCCAGCTGGTACGAGTCCCGGATCGACCGCCAGATCCGCGAGGCGCAGGAACGGGGCGAGTTCGACAACCTCCCCGGTGCCGGCAAACCCCTCCCCGATCGCGGCACCGCCTACGACGAGGACTGGTGGATCAAGGCCTGGATCCGGCGGGAGAACCTGACCGGGCTGGCGCCGACCTCGCTGCGGATCCGCAAGGAAGCCGAAGACCTGGTACGCACGCTGACCGGGAAGCCGTCGGAGCAGGCGGTCCGGGAGAGCGTCGCGGAACTCAACGAGCGGATCCGGCGGGCCCGGCAGGGACTGGTCGACGGGCCACCCGTGCTGCTCGACACGTTCGACCCCGACGAGGTGGTCGAAATCTGGCGGGAGCAGCGGGCCCGTCCCGGCGACCCCACCAGCAAAAATGGTGCAGTTGGCGGCTGAGGGCGCAGAAGCGGCCGAATCCCCTGTTCCGGACCGGCCCTCCCGCGGTTGGCCGCGTACCCTTTCGGCGGTGCGACGCCGTCCCCACGGGCTGATCCCGATGCTGCTGCTGGCCCTCGCGGTCGGCGGCTGCGGCGCGTCGGCACCCCGGCCCGACTCAGGTGCCGGCGCGGGCTCGACGTCACCGTCCGCACCGGCGAGCAGCCTCGCACCACCCGCCTTCAGCTCCGAGATCACCCCGGTGACCGCCGCCGAACTCGGCGCGAGCTGGCGAGCCGGTTGCCCGGTCGGCCCGGCCGATCTCAGGGCGCTGAAGCTGAGCTACTGGGGCTTCGACGACCAGTCCCACCTCGGCACGATCGTCGTGCACCGTACGGTGGCGGACGAGGTCGTCGGCGTGTTCGCCACCCTGTACCGCGAACGGTTCCCGATCCGCCGACTCAGTCCGGTGAGCGGCTACGGCGGCAGCGACGACCGGTCGATGGCCGACGACAACAGCTCCGGCTTCAACTGCCGGGAGGCGGTGGCCGGCGGGCCCGCGAAGTGGTCCGCGCACGCGTACGGGCAGGCGATCGACGTCAACCCGGTGGAGAACCCGTACCTCGTCGACGGCAAGGTGCTGCCGCCCGCCGGAGCGCCGTACGCCGACCGTACGACGGTCGACGGGCCCGGCCTGGCGGTGCCCGACGGAACACTGGTGGAGGCGTTCGCCTCGGCCGGTTGGCAGTGGGGCGGCGAATGGTCGTCCGCGCCGGACTACCAGCACTTCAGCAAGACCGGGGACTGAGCCAGGTCTTCACCCTCCAGGGCAAGGCGGGCAGCCGCTCAGCGGCTGCGGTCGGCATTCGATTCGGCCAGCGGAGCCGCCAGTCCCCAGCCAGCCGCCAGCAGTTCGGCGCAGGCTGCCCGGGCGGCGGCGAGACGCACCTCGGGCGGCCCGGTCAGTTCGCGTACGGGCACCCCACCGTCGTGCAGCACCTGCCGGAACCGTCCGGTCATCCACGCACGCAGGTGCTCGCCGTCACGCAGGCCGTCGTCCTCGAACGGCACCCCCTCGTGGTCGGTGAGCAGGTAGAGATCGGGGCGCCGGGCGGCGGCGAGCGTCGCCGGGGACGGGGAGCCCAGGTAGCGCTCCTCCCAGACCGCGGTGGCGCGGGCGTCGGTGTCACACACCAGGATCGGCCCACCGGAACGGGCCGCGTCGTCCTCGGCCCGGTTCTGGGTCTCGGCGACCTCGACGAAGTCCTCCCGTGACCAGGTCACGTCGAACACGCTGGCCCCCGGATCGGTACGCCGCAGCGCGGTGAGCTTCCGCTCGGTCAGCTCGCGGCCGAACTCCGGCACCCAGCGGGTCCGCGCCCACACGCCGCCGTCGCCGCGCAACGCCTCCGCCAATGCGCGAGCCAGCGTGGTGGTGCCCGTCGACTCCGCGCCGACGACCACCACCCTGCGGGTGAACCAGGCCCGCACCGGCGGCGCCAGTTGCCACCAGTGCGACACCGGGTCCGCCCGTACCTCGGTCCCGGAAACCGCGACCGTGCTGCGGGCCTGGTCCACGCAGACGTGGGTGGCGGAGAACCGCCGGGCCAGTTCGTCCCCGTACGGCTCCGAACTGAACACGGCGTCGACCGGGGCGTCGAGCGCGGACCGGAAGACCGCGCAGTGCGCGTCCCAGGCCAGCGGGTCGGCGTAGTCGACCGGATGATCGTCCACGACGCCGACGAACCGTACCCACGGCGTGATGGCGTGCACCTCGCGCAGCCACGTCAGCCGCAGCTCCAACGGAACCGATTCCACACTGGATGGTGCCACCACCACGGTCAGCCGCTCACAGGCCGCCGCCGCACTGGCGATAAGGTGGTGGTGGCCGGCGTGCGGCGGGTAGAACTTGCCCACCACCAGACCGTGCCCGAACCTGCGCACACCGTCGGCCCGCTGCGACGGCGCGCTCAAGCGGTCACCGTCGTGCCCACCTGGTCGGGTCGGGCCGACCGTTCGCGCAGGTCAGCCGACCACGCCCGCCAGCCGAGCCCGCACAGCCCGAGGAACGCGACGTACAGGATCGCGGTCAACCACAGACCCTTGTATCCGTACAGCGGGATGTAGACCAGGTCGACGCTCGCCCACAACCACCAGCTCTCCACCAGCTTGCGCGCCTGGCCGTACGTGGCGAGCAGGGACAGTGCAGTGGTGAACGCGTCCGGCAGCGGCACCGTCGAACCGGTGAAACGGTCGAGGAAGAACCAGAGCAGGCCGGTGAGCAGCACACCCGCGATCGCGAGGCCGATCCACTCCACCCCGGTGGTGGTCCGTACCCCGGTGGTGCCGTCCCGTCCGGTGCCTCGGGTCCACTGCCACCAGCCGTACCCGCCGAGCACCACGTAGACGATCTGCAACCCGGCGTCCGCGTAGAGCCCGACGGACCAGAAGACCACCATCAACAGCAGTACGTTCAGGATGCCGACCGGCCAGTTCGCGACGTGCTGCCGTACGACGAGCAGCACGCACAGCATCCCGGTGGCGAACCCGAGCAGTTCCGCCCACGAGGTCGATGCCCCGAACACCGTGACCGCCGGTGAGTTGAGCCAGTCCAGCATCGACCTCGTCCGTCCGCTCGGCAGTGGCCCTACGCTAACCGAAGCCGTACGCCGTGCCGCGACAAGCCCTCCCCGTACCACGCTGGCCACGCGACGGGATGGGCCGGACCGTCACCCCCGGTTGGCGAGCTGCCCCAACCAGTCAGCGAACCGGACCTTGCCGATGCGCGGGGAGTCGCCCGGCGTGATCGTCGAGTCGTCCAGCTCGTAGCCGAAGTAACGCGCGTGGACGTCGGTGGTCACCTCTCGTACGTCGTGGTGTGCCCCGTCCACGGCCAGGAACCGGCGCACGAACTCGTCGAGGCCGATCTTCTCCGGTCCGGCCAGCTCGATGGTGCCGTTGCGCGGCGGGTCGGGCACGATGTCGGCGAGCGTGGCGGCGACGTCGTCGGACGCGACGGGCTGCACGAGCGCGGGTGGCAGCCGGACCGTGTCCCCGTCGGTCGACGTCTGGGCGATGCCGCCGGCGAACTCGAAGAACTGCGTCGCGCGGAGGATCGTGTAGGGCAGTCCCGATTCCTTGATCAGGTCCTCCTGGGCGATCTTCGCGCGCATGTAGCCGGCGTCGGCCAGGCGGTCGGCACCGACGACCGACAGCGCGATGTGGTGACCGACCCCGGCGTCCACCTCCGCGGCGAGGAGGTTGCGACCCGACGTGGTGAAGAACTCCAGCACCGCCGCATCCTCGAAGGAGGGCGAGTTCGCGACGTCGACGACCGCTTCGGCGCCGGCCACCGCGTCGGCCAGTCCCTCGCCGGTGATGGTGTTGACGCCCGACGAGGGCGACGCGGCAACCACGTCGTGTCCGCCGGCCCGAAGCCTGTTCACGAGGTTTGCACCGATAAGCCCGGTACCGCCGATGACCACGATCTTCATGATCGACCTCTCTTTCAACTCGGACATCTTATATCCGGGATACTACTCGGACAGATCCTGTCCGAGTCAAGTCGAGTAGGATGAGCCGGTGAAGATGTCTGGCGGGGTGGAGTGGGCGCTGCACTGCTGCGTCGTGCTGACGGCCGCCGAGTCGCCCGTACCCGCCGCCAGGCTGGCCGAGCTGCATGACGTCTCGGGCAGCTACCTGGCCAAGCAGCTACAGAGTCTGTCCCGGGCCGGACTGGTGCGATCCGTGCAGGGACACTCCGGCGGCTACGCGCTCACCCGGGCACCGGAACTGATCACCGTGCTCGATGTCGTCGAGGCCGTGGACGGCGCCCGACCAGCCTTTGTCTGCACCGAGATCCGGCAACGAGGCCCACTGGCGACCCTACCGGAGGCCTGCACCACGCCGTGCGCGATCTCGCGGGCCATGACCGTGGCCGACAGCGCCTGGCGGGCGGCCCTACGCGCCGTGACAATCGCCGACCTGGCCCGCGACGTCACCGCCGACTACGGACCGGACACCTTCGCCGGGATACGCGGCTGGCTCGCGGCGCCG
The DNA here is from genome assembly GCF_040676775.1 of Micromonospora sp. NPDC049523. Lineage (NCBI taxonomy): Bacteria > Bacillati > Actinomycetota > Actinomycetes > Micromonosporales > Micromonosporaceae > Micromonospora > Micromonospora sp. NPDC049523. Next base: position 556,716 of record NZ_JBFAPP010000001.1, read on the forward strand.
AGCGGCGACGACTGACCCACCACCCGGCCCGGCGAAAGCGGCAACGGCCCAGCCAGCACTCAGTCAGCCACGGCCGGCACCCGGCCATCCCCAGCGGCAACGGATGCAGAGGGAGGCGCCATGACCGACACACCGAGTCGGAACGCTCTGCTCGACTACCTGGTCACAAGCCGGATCGCCGGTCGGGTCGCCACCCCGCGCGAGAACAACCTGGACCATTTCCGGCGGATGAGCAAACGCCAGCCGCTCTACCTGTTCGGGCTCCGACCGACAGGCCCCTGGACCCCGGCCGAGGTACTGGCGCTCATGGTGGACCGCTGCGGAGTCTCCCCCGACGTCCGACACGTACGCGGCGACGACACGATCGACCCCGAGCGCACGGTCGAGCGCCTGGAGGCGATGGCGGCGCTCGTACGCGACGCCGCCCGGCAGCAGCAACGGGTGTTGCTCGCGACCGGACATCCACACGGGGTGATGTCCATCCACCGCGCGCTGGCGCAGGCGCTGCGTACGGCGGGATGTCCGCTGCTCTCGGCGGCTGCGGGCTGGCAGCATCCCGACGAGCCGTCCTACCGCAGCCCGCACCGGTCGATCCGGTTCCTCGACGACGTCGCCGTGCTCACCGACTCCTCCGGTCGACCGAAGCACACCCATTCCCCGCTGCCGATGGTGGCCATCCTGAACGCGCTGGAGAGCGCTGGTGAGCCGCTGCCCGAGCTGGTAATCGGCGACCACGGGTGGGCGGGTGCCGCCGCACAGGCCGGGATAGCCACGGTCGGCTTCGCCGACTGCAACGACCCGGCCCTGTTCGTCGGCGAGGCGGAAGGCCGGGTACGGGTGTGCGTACCGCTGGACGACAACCTCGATCCCGGCCTCTACGCGCCGCTGACCGCGTACCTGCTGCACCACGCGGGGCTGGCCGGCTGACCCCGGTCGAGTTTCGCCCGTCGCTAGACGGGATCACTCGGGAGGCCGGCCCGGTCCCGGGTGATCTCGGCGACGATATCCCCGTCCCCGTCCGGCTCCAGCTCGACGAATCCGACCGACGCGTAGAGCCGGCGGGCCGTGACGTTCGAGTCGTCGACGGAGAGCCGAACGGCGGAACAGTCGGGCCGCTCCATCAGCCAACGCACCAGGCTCAGCACACTGGCTCGTCCCAGCCCTCGGGCCTGTTGCCCCGCGTCGACGAGCATGCCGCCGACCCAGTAGGTCAGGTCGTCGCTGTCGTACCCCCACATCACGTGCCCGACCACCTCGTCGTCCGCGTAGACGGCGAGCGATCGCCACACCCCCTCGCGCATGCTGAGCAGCAGGTAGCGGGCTGCCGACGGCGCGACGAAGTCACGCTGCTCGTCGAGCGGCACGACGTCGGCGACGGCACGCCAGTTCTCGTCGTCGACCGGTCGCAGCGTGACCCGCCGGTCCGCCCTGTCCGTCAACCCGTAATCGATCAGATCCGTGCTCATCCCGGTCGCCTTCCACGCCGCCGGACGGGCGCACGTACACGGGGAAACGGGGCCGCTCGGCGCGGCTCGGTTTACGGAGCCGAAAAGAGATCGAAAACTCGCGGCAGCCACGGCGTTGCGATGATCTTGGCGGGCCGCCAGCCGGCGCCCAGCGGGCACCTCAGCGCGGTGCCCATTCCTGGCACAAGACAGGAGCCCATCAGCACATGCTCGACAAGTTGGACGCCTCCACAAAGGCCGCCGAACCGAACAACGAGCACCGAACCGGGTTCAGCCGCCGGATGTTCCTCGGAAGTGGCGCGGCGGTGGCCGGTGCGACGGTGACCACGCTCGCCGTCGCGGAGCCCGCGGCAGCCACCGGGAACGAACACGACGAACTACTCGACTCGCTGCCGTCGGTACGCGACATCCCACGCCGCGCCCGGATCGTCGACTACGAGATCGCCGAACTGATCGTCCTGCTCCGCGCCAACCGGCTCACCTCGGTCGAGCTGACCAGGGCGTACCTGGAGCGCATCGACCGGCTCAACGGCCCGTTCGAGGTCTACGGCGACAACGGCGGCTACAACGCGTTCGTACGGATCGACCGGGTCGGCGCACTCGCCCAGGCCGCCGCCGCGGACAAGTTGCTACGCAAGGGTTCGCACTCGGCGCCGCCGCTGTGCGGCATCCCGTTCGGCATCAAGGACTCGGTCGGCGTACGCGGGCTGGAGGCCAAGAACGGCACGCACGCGTACGACGGCAACGTGGCGTACCGGGACTCCACGGTCGTGGCCAGGTTGCGAGCGCAAGGCGCGGTGATCATCGGCCACACGATCGCCTCGGCGTTCTCGGGCTCGATCTCCGGCACCTTCGCCGGCAACGCCTGGAATCCGCGCTTCATCCCGGGCGGGTCGAGCCAGGGCTCCGGCGTCGCCACCGCCGCCCGGTTGGCGGCGGCAACCATCGGCGAGGAAACCGGTGGTTCGATCATGATGCCGGCCTCGGCGAACGGCGCCAGCGCCATCAAACCGTCGCTCGGCCTCGTCTCGACCGCCGGGGTGATGCCCCTGTCCCCCGGCTACGACGTGCTCGGACCGATCGCCCGCTCCGTCCGGGACGCCTCCCTGGTCCTGGCCGCGATCCTCGGCCCCGACCCGGCACCGGACCCGCTCACGCTGTCCGCCCCGAACCCGTTTCCGGCGCTACCGGTCGCCGCGCGCAAGGGCAGGACTCCGCTGGCCGGCGTGACCATCGGCATCCCGCAGACCGACTGGATGACCCGCGGTGGAACCGGCACCGCCCCGGCCGAAACCTACGACGCCGACTACCGCACGGCGTTCGAGCGGTTCAAGAAGGACCTGGTCAGGCTCGGGGCCCGGGTCAAGGAGTTCCCCGGCCTGGACGTCACAGTGCCGGAGAACGACCCCTATTTCCGTACGTCGGACCGGTTGCCGGTGCCGGTGGGCAACCCGGTGTCACCGGCGACCGCGGTGCTCAGCCCGAACCGCTACGAGATCCGCTACTGGCAGGCGGTGCAGGCATTCGCCGACTCGCATCCGGCGAACGCGGAGGCGCTGCGGCGCCAGTTCGGCGACTTCGCCGCAGCGGCTGCCACGGCCGGCGCGATCCCCGCATCCGTACGCGACGAGGGCGAGCGCCGCCGCCGCGTCCTTCAGGCCAACTACCAGCGTGCGCTGGACGATGCCGGGGTCGACTTCATGCTGGTGCTGCCGATCGGAGCGAAGATCGGGCCACGCTCCGGCGGGACCCAGTTGTCGAACTACCGCACCTTCTACCAACTCCCGAATGCGCTGACCTGGCCGATGGTCTCGTTCCCGATCGGGTACGACAGCACCGACGGACTTCCGATCAACGCCGCCTTCTGGGGTCCACGGTTCTCCGAACCGACCCTGGTCCAGGCCGCGATCGACTACCAGGACCGATACCCCTCGTACCACCGAGCGGCGCCGCCGGATCCGACCTTCGAGGCGCAGCGCAGCCGGGGGCTGTCGCCCTCGGAAGAGGTCGTGCCGCCGGAACTGTCGAACGATCCGCTGGTGGCCGAGCAGGCCTGGTCATGACGGCCGCCGGCCCGTTCCTGACCGTCGAGTGGCAGCCGCTACTCAACGCCGGTCTGCCACTGCGCGAGCCGGACGACGAGCCGGCACCCGTACTCACCGTGGAGTGGGGGCCCAAGCTCGGCACGAGCTACTACGCGTACGACGACACCCTGCACCAGGAGTCGCCGCACCACTGATCCGTGCGGGCGGCCCGGTCCACCAACCCAGTGGACCGGGCCGCCCGCACGTCGACCACGCTCACGATGGCACCGCAACCGGCCACGACGGCTCCCCTCCGGTCGTCATGATTGGCAAATGGTCCATTTATCGCCGATTCATCACTTATATACATCGTACTTTCGGCTAGCTTCGCGCTGACTAAACAGGTTATGGTGGCTGCACTGATCGGCCCTAAGCGAACAACCGATCAGGTCACAGCAACACCGAACGACCTACAACGAACTTTT